>NZ_CAKP01000161.1 GCF_000297115.1 Caloramator australicus RC3
AGAGATGAGTTTTCATAGCCTGTAAGTYTGTTTTTATAAAGATCCTCATATGTAAACTCATTTCTGTCCTCAAAATATTCCGTTTTTACCTTTGATAGGGCTTCCCTTATGGCTTCCACCGATGCGTTTTCTATTCCAATATCTCCATCCTTTTCGGCAAATTCCCTTGG
>NZ_CAKP01000160.1 GCF_000297115.1 Caloramator australicus RC3
TCGTTTAACTTTATACCTTCACCATATTTTTTCCTAGATGCTTGATAAATATCATATCCTCCACTTAAATTATAAACATCGTATCCATGTTGTAAAAGTATTCTATATGCTATATATCCTCTTAATCCTACTTTACAATATACAACTATTTTTTATTTTTGTCTTTAACTTTGGAACTTTTAGATAACTACCTTCAAGTGTTACTGTCCCATTTTGATTATTTGTAGTATAAGACTGGTAACCTTTCTTTTTCTTGAACTTTGGAAAGGCTGTTTTTTATCTCTAAAGAAATTTTTATATGCTTTTTCTAAATTAAGTTGTGCGTTGGAAAGTGCAAGACTATCTACTTCTTTTAGAAAAGAATATTCTTTTTTATATTGTGCAGGTGTATTGTTTAGCATTTCTCCTGTTTTTTTATAGTATTCTATTTTGTCATGTAGCATTTTGTTGTATATAAATCTTACACAACCAAATACTTTAGCAAAATATTCTTCTTGTTCTTTTGTTGGATATATCCTGTATTTATAAGCCTTTAGCAAAATTACACCTCCTTCCTGTAATACTGATTATATCATAAAAAAGAATTTATCAATCAACATTCATCACCCACTTATAGAAGTGGGCGACTTCTGTTACTCTTTAGTTAAATCCCCTAATATCCTCATATTTGTCCTCAAAACCGTCTATTGAAATCACTAATTTATCAACATAGTCCACAATAAGTTCCTTTAGCTTTTTCATTTAATATTGTTCCCATTCGTCGTTATAGTTAAATTAAAATTTGAAAAATATATTTAATAGCCGTCATATATAAGATGGGAAAAGGTAGGCTCGCCAATTCCTCCAAGGATAATTTCCTTTAAGTTTTATCCTTAACCTCATCATAAATCCTTCT
>NZ_CAKP01000159.1 GCF_000297115.1 Caloramator australicus RC3
AATAGGATGCAGTGCAGAAGGGCATATAAGCCATGTATTATCAGCGAGATTAAGCAGTAGGCCATTAGGATGGAGTAAAGAGGGATTAAAGATAATGGCAAAGCTAAGGGTATTTAGCAGGAATGGAGGTAATTTAAGGGAAATAAGTATATACAAGGAAGACGTTGAAACATTTAGATTAAATAAAAAGAAGATAAAAGAAACAATTAAAAGAATAAATAATTCTTCACGAGAAGGAATAAATAATATAACAATATTAAATATTGGAAAAGTAACGCCAATGTATAAGATATTAAAATCAATTAAATATGAAAATATAATTTAAAGTTTAAAAGCTTACGAAAGTCTTGATTTTAAACATTTTAGGGGGTTGTCTATAAAAATTAACCTACAATATCTTGACACTATCTTTTGTAAAGAGGGTATTTTAATATTTTTGTTAATAGTTTATAATATATTTGTTACAAAAAATTTAAGGAGGGCTTTTTATGGTAGACGAAAGAATAAAGGTTCTTGCAAGAAACCTTATTAACTATTCCTGCAGACTTCAGCCAGGTGAAAAGGTGTTGATCGAAACTATTCATCTTGAGCTGCCTCTTGTTACAGAACTTATAAAGGAAGCTTACAGGGTAGGCGCTATTCCATTTGTTACTATTAAAAACAGAACAGTTGACAGAGCTCTTCTTATGGGTGCAACTGAAGAGCAAATGAAGATGATGGCAAAGTATGAAGCTGCAAGAATGAGCGATATGGACGCCTATATAGGAATTCGTTCAGGAAACAATACATCAGAATTATCAGACGTTCCATCTGATAAACTTGGTATCTATAATAAATACTTCTGGCATGAAGTTCATGGAAAAATTAGAGTTCCAAAAACTAAGTGGGTTGTTTTAAGATATCCATCTCCATCAATGGCACAGCTAGCTAACATGAGCACAGAAGCCTTTGAAGATTTTTACTTCAACGTTTGCAATCTAGATTATTCAAAAATGTCCAAGGCAATGGACGCATTAGTAGGGCTTATGGAAAGAACAGACAAGGTAAGAATTGTAGGACCTGAAACTGATTTAACCTTTTCAATTAAAGGAATCCCAGTTGTAAAATGTGACGGAAAGATGAATATCCCTGATGGAGAAGTTTATACTGCACCTGTTAAGGACAGCGTAAATGGTTATATAACCTACAACGCTCCTTCAGAATATCAAGGATTCACTTATGAAAACATAAGACTTGAATTTAAAGATGGTAAAATAGTAAAAGCAACTGCAAACAATACAGAAAGAATAAACAAGGTATTCGATACAGATGAAGGCGCAAGATATGTCGGCGAATTTGCAATAGGAGTTAACCCATATATAACAAAGCCAATGAAGGATATACTATTCGACGAAAAGATCGCAGGTTCAATCCACTTTACTCCAGGAAGCTCCTATGATGATGCCTTCAACGGAAATAAATCAGCTATTCACTGGGACCTTGTATACATCCAAACTCCCGAATATGGCGGAGGAGAAATTTACTTCGATGATGTTCTTGTAAGAAAAGACGGAAGATTTGTTTTACCTGAGCTTGAAGCATTAAACCCAGAAAACTTAAAGTAATTTAAAAAGCGCAATGTTTGGTTAAACCAATCATTGCGCTTTTTTTCTAAGATAAGTATAAATTAAGAAGGAATAAAATATTAATATTTATAGATAAATTATCAGGGTGAAGGATGAAGGTTAGTGATTTTTATAAAAACACCTTTATCTTAGTTTTATCCAACATCATAACAGGCACTTTAAACTTTATTTTTTCAATAATTTTATCGCGCCAAATAGGCCCTAAAGGAATGGGAATTTACCAACTTGTAATGCCCCTTTATACAATGTTTTTATTTATAACTGGTGGCGGAATTACCATTGCAGTATCAAAGGTTGCAGCAGAAAAAAAGGCAAAAAGAAAATTAAATGAGCTTTATAAAACTGTTAATACAATAATACTCTTCGAAATCTTTTGGTCCATTATAATAACTGCTATATTGCTTTCTTTATCAAAACAATTTTCATTGTTTATCTTAAAGGATTCAAGAACCTATTATAGCATCCTTGCCTTTACCCCTGCACTTATTATAGTTTCCATATCGTCAGTTTACAAGGGTGCCTTCTATGGAATTCAAAGGATGATAGAACCAGCATTGATCGATATAGTTGAAAAAATTATAAGAATACTTGTAATGTTTCCATTAATAAATTTCTTCAAAAGTAAAAGCTTAGAGCTGAGCTGTGCATCTGCGATGCTTGCTTTAAGTGCTGGTGAGTTTACAAGTCTATTGCTTTTTTATATATTTTATCAAAACTATAAACTCAAAAATAAATCCTTTGATAAGGCAGAAAATTCTATCCAGCTTCTTGTAGACACATTAAAGCTCTCCTTACCATTAGCAATAAACGGAATATCATCAACTATTTTTAGCATGTTTATTGCAATATTGATTCCCAAACGCCTTATGGTTGCTGGTTTTAGCTATGAAGATGCAATTTCTATGTTTGGAAAGCTATCTGGAATGGCCCTTAATGTAATATTTTACCCTGCTGTTATATTAAATTCTTTAAGCATAGTTCTTATTCCATCTATTTCAGAATTTTTGGTTTTAAAAAATTTTGCAGCTGTTAAAAGGAGGATTAAAAAAACAATCGAAATAGCCCTTATCCTTTCATTATCTACATTTATCATATTAAACAGCATTCCAGACAAAATATCTTTATTATTTTATAAAGATATTTCAATAGCACCGCTTATTAAAACTTTATCCTATGGTCTTGCTATAATTTACGTTGAAATGATAAGTTTTTCAATTTTAAATGCCCTTGGAAGGCAAACACAAATTATGATAAATTCGCTCATTCTTTCTATTATTGATATAGTAATAATTTATATATTCATTGCAGTTCCACGCCTTAATATATATGGATATGCAATCAACTTTATAGTGTCAGCAACAGTTGGAATAATATTAAACTTCATTTATATCAACTTAAGCGTAAAGTTGAATTTTGAAATTAAAAGAGATATATTAGTTCATTTATTGACTTTTTCTGTTTGCCTTTTTCTTTCTTGGATTCTTTTAAAATCCGGCATAACTCCTATAACTTATATATTTTCCATTTATATTGTATATTTAATCATATTTAAAACTTTTTACAAATTTTTAAGTATTTAATTTCATTTTTTCGACTATTTTAAACATAAAAATATTTCCAAATCTTAATACATTTTTTACCTCTAAAGGCAGGATTATCTCAATGATTGTAGAATATTTATTAATAACTGGTATTTTATCATGACGCTTAAGGAGGTGAACAATTTAGTTTAAAATTTATATTTATATAAATTAATAACTTAAAGGGGGTATCTAAATGAACAAAACTTTCAAAAAGCTAAGTGCATACCTTGCTGCAGCTGTATTATTTGTATCCGCAGCTGGATTTGCACAGGCAAAGGCAACAAACTTTACAACTGTAACTTTAAAGGAAATCAACTATTCAAAACCAACTAACATGGACAAAGAACAATTCTTAAACATTCCATTTGGAACAGATATCAAAACTCTTGACCTCTCAAAGGCAACTGATACTTATTCACACGCTATTCTTGAACTCGCTTTTGAAGGCTTAACAAAGACTGATACAAAGGATAATAAATCGGATGTTATCGTTCCTGGTGTTGCATACAAGTATGAAGTTTCAAAAGATGGTCTTGTTTATAGGTTCTATTTAAGAAACAATGCTTATTGGACAGATGGAGAGAGAGTAACTGCTCAAGATTTCGTATACTCATGGACAAGACTTCTTGATCCAAATACTGCATCAGATTATGCATACCTATTATACCCAATTAAGAACGCTGAAGCCTTCAACCAAGGAAAGGCAAAGGCATCAGACCTTGGAATTAAGGCTTTAAACGATACTACACTTGAAGTTACATTAAAGGCTCCAACACCATACTTTATTAGCTTAACATCCTTCTCAAACCTCTTCCCATTAAGAAAGGATGTTGTTGAAGCTGCTGGTAATTCATATGGTCAAGACCCATCAAAGCTTGTTTACAACGGACCATTTACAGTTGAACAATGGGTAAAGGGTTCAAAGATAGTTCTCAAGAAGAATCCAAAATATTGGGATGCAGCAAACTACTACCTTGATACAGTTACATTCCTTGTAATCAAGGAAGAAGCAACAAGAATGCAGATGTTCACAAGAAAGCAAGTTGACACTTCAACAGCAAGAGGAGAATACTTAAAGAGATTCCAAAAAGAAGCTCAAAAGGGAACATATAAACTTATAACTGGATACGACAGAGCTGAAAACTACGTATTCTTTAACAACAAAGACAAGAATAAGCTCTTTACAAATAGAAACGTAAGACTTGCATTCTCACTTGCAATCGACAGAGAAAAGCTCTGTAAGTATGTATTCCAAAGATATTATCCAGCATATGGTTGGACTCCATACAACATCCTTATAGGAGATAAGCAATACAGAAGCCTTGTTCCAGAGCCATTAAAGGCAGAAAAGGCTAAGTATCCAACTGACGCTGCATTAAAAGGACTATTACAAAAAGGATTAAAGGAACTTGGATTAAATCCAAACGCAACTTATACAGTTACATTCTTAAGCTCAGGAACAGACTCCTTCTCAAGAACAATTGCTGAGTTCTATCAGAATGAATGGCAAAAGAAGCTTGGCGTAAAGGTTAAGATCGACGCTGTATCAGACTTTGGAACATTCCTTGACAAAGTTGACAAGGGAGACTTCCAAATCGGTGCTATGGCTTGGGGTGCTGACTACAACGACCCAATGACATTCTTCGATATGTGGATCACAGGCGGAGGAAACAACTCAGCTAAATATTCAAACAAGAAGTATGACGAACTTATAAAGAAGATTTCTATGGAACCAGACAACAACAAGAGACTTCAATACTTCAAAGAAGCTGAAAAATTACTTGTTGTTGATGATGCAGCAATTGCTCCAACTCAATACAGAGATAGATACAACTTCACTCATTCATATGTAAAGAACTGGAGATTACCACTCTTTGCAAACTATGAATTAAAGGGAGTTTATACTTCAGGTAGATAATAAAGATGGCAGCAAAGCTGCCATCTTTATTTAATATATAAGCTTGTTAATCCCTTCTTCTATTAAAGTATTTAAAGCCAAGTAAAAATCAAACTTATCAGGGTTTCCCTTATATAATAATTTTACTAATGCTTCTTTACCCTTTTTAAAGTTATTTATCTCAACATTAAAATTATCTATTTCTTTGCTTTCTTCTATATCCTTCTCTATTCCCGTAAAAAAACTTGCCTCTAATAATATTCCAATTTCTTTTATTTCATTTTCATACCCCACCAAAGAATATCTAATGCTTTTTTCTGAATCCGAAAATATTATATTAAAACTCATTAAGGTTTTATTTAAAGGATGTTCTATTGATTTAATAGACTGAATTTCATATTTAGGATTATTCTCAATTTCTTTTATTATGTTTTCCTTAACTATTTGAAGTTTACTCATAGGTATCCTCCTGAAAATCCAAATTATATTTTTTTAAAATTTCAAGCATATCCTGCGGAATATTAGCCGTGCATACCACCAAATCTTCGCCCCTTAATTTATTAAAAGTAAGCCTAAAGGCATGTAGTGCCTGTCTTTGTATTATATTACTTTTTTCTCCATACAACTCATCACCTAAAATAGGATGTCCTATATGACTTAGGTGAACCCTTATCTGATGCGTTCTTCCAGTTTCTAAAATTAGCTTTACAATTGAAACATCTTCACTTGAACCTATAACCTCATAATGGGTTATAGCTCTTTGTCCTCCTTCAATAACACATCTTTTCACCGAATCTAAACTTGGTCTGTCGATTGGAAGATCTACTGTCCCTTTTCCCTCCATTTTACCTTTGACTATTGCTATATATTCCTTTTTTACTTTATTTTTTTCAAACATCTTTGCCATAGCCTGATGGGCAAATTGACTTTTAGCTATTATAACAAGCCCCGATGTATCCCTATCAAGCCTATTTACAAGCCTTACGATGCAATTTTGTTTTGTTTTATTAAAATAATTCATAACCCCATTGGCAAGGGTTCCTGATTGATGGCTTTTGGTAGGATGAACCACCATAAATGGGGGTTTATTCACTACCAATATATCCTCATCTTCATAAACTATATCTATGGGAATATCTTCAGGCATTATATCCTGTTCCTTATTTTCCTTTAACAATATTTCAACGATATCCCCTTCCTTTAAAATGTCATCAGCCCAGGCTATCTTTCCATTTATAAAGACACAGTCGTTTTTGGTTATTTTTTTTATAAGCCTAGTAGAAAAACCCTTTTCAAATTTCAAAAAATTATCGAGCCTTTTTCCTTCATCATCCTTAGATATATTAAATACCATCCTGTCCATCTCTATACTCCCCATCTATTTTTTCAAAATTTATTTTTTTAGACAGTCCACTGCAAAAGTCAATTATATCTACATAATTTTCTAAAATTCCAACTACACTAACAAAAATATCGCCTTCAATAAAGTCAATGTATATTTTATCGCCATCGGTTTTCATGGTAAATAATGAATCCTTATTTTCTCTTTTCCTCTGAAGAACTTCGATTTTAACATCATCTTTTATATAAACCAGATTTAGTATATTCTTGCCTTCCTCTCTTATAACCTTAGTTTCAGCAAGATTATATCCATTGTTCTTATATATTAATGGTTCAAAATTTATAAACTTCTTTGCTCTGCTTAAAGTAACGTAAATTGGTTCAGAACCATCGAATAAAAGCTTTTTGGGCCCTAAGGAGGATATAGAAAATAATTTAAAATCTATCTTATCATCTATCAATTGATATTCGAAGACCCTTTGGGAAACTATTTTATTGTTAATAAAATATTCAACCTTATATGGAAGAGAAAAACCCTTATAGTCTCCTACCCAAACCTTAGTTAAATATTGAACATCATCCACTTTATTTTTTATACCTATTATTTTATACTGCACATCATGTTTAACTTCATATCCTATTATTTCTTTTCCTTCTATCATCTTTAAAATTTCAAAAATATCGATGTCAATCAAAGGAACAGCCCATCGGACAATTATGCGGTCGATTTTATCATTGGTATAATAATACTTATCTCCATTTATTATTTCTATAGAATTAAACTCTTCAATGTAGTCAATTCTTAATTTGTCTGGATATGCATAGGATATGGACTTTTTTATAATTACCTTCCCATCCCAAGGACTATAGCTTTCTGTAGTTTCTATATACGAAATATTTTTGAAAAGTTTATCTTCGTTATTTTTATAAACTTCTTTACTTAAATTCTTTATTAAAAGAGTTAGCAAAAAGGCCAAGATTAATATAAAAATCCTTTTCATCTTTTACTCTTTAAAAATTGCTTTAGTAATATATATTAAGCCAACCATTAAAACTTGAATAATTCATGCCTTATCTTTTTATATATAGGTGGTAGATTCATAGTTATTATCCTATTGTTTAAATAGCTTAAACTTCCCTTTACTTTTTTAAAAATCAATTTATATGCAATAAGCAGCTGATTATCAAGACCAAACTTATTAAAGAACATGCTGTTTAACTTTCTATGTCCATACTTAGGATCTCCTATTATAGGATTTCCTAAACTTGAAAGATGAGCCCTAATCTGATGGCTTCTCCCTGTTATAAGATCTATTTCAACCTCTGAAAATGCACCGACAGTTTCTAATGTTTTTATCTTTGTTTCTATTTCCTTTGAATCCCTTGTTTTATTGTTAGAAATTATAACTTTGTTGTTCTTCTTGTCCTTTGAAAGATAAGCCCTGTATGTTCCGTCTTCAATTTTACCTTTAATAAGGGCTATGTAGTATTTTTTAATACCTCCTTCTCTAATTGCCTCATTTAAAAGCTTTAAAGCTTCATAGTTTTTAGCATAAATAACTAACCCCTCTGTATTTCTATCTAATCTGTTACAGGGTGAAGGCGAAAAGGTCTTTTCTTCATTTGGATTATATTCCCCCTTATCATAAAGATAGGCCAAAACTGCATCGGTTAAGGTTAGCTCTTCACCCTCATCAGGATGAACCAATAAGTTCTTTTCTTTTTCAACAATTAAAACATTTTCATCCTCATAGGCAACCCTTAAATTCAAATTTTCTATTTTTAAAAATTTTAAATCCTTTTCCTTTTTTACATCCTCGATTTCAAATAAAAAGCTTACTTTATCCCCTTCTTTTAACAGGTATTTTTCATTTACACCTTTACCGTTTACTAAAACTTCCCTTTTTCTAATAGCTTTATATATTGAACCTAAGGACATATTTTTAAGATATTTCCTTAAAAACTTATCAAACCTCTGTCCAGCCTCGTTTGAAGTTATTATTACCTCCTTCATTCTAAAACCTCCTAAGTATATTTTAACCATATCCTAATCCTTCCTTGCAATAACATAATTATAATTAAAACAAAATTATTTTTCTACAAAAAAATAAGGGCAAAATGCCCTTATTTTAACCACATCCTCCCCCGCCATGAAGGGATTCAACTGAAAATCTTTTTCCAAAATAGGTATTTCTATAGTCGATTATAAACCCAGGAGTATATTCTACCATCTCTTCATCAAGTATTATCTTAACTCCCTCTACTTCAAAAACTTTATCATCTTCCTTTGGCACATCCAGAGCCATACCAAAACTTGGACCGCCTCAGCCAAAGCCTGCTATATATACCCTTATACCATATTCTTCTCCTTTTTCTTCGATTTTTTTCTTTAGCTCAATAGCTGCATCTTGAGATATTTTAATTTGCATTTTTATCCCTCCAATTTATATACCCTTTATAGGTATATTATATGTCATATTTTGACCAAATTCAACACTTTTTAGAAAAAATTTAAACCCGGAAACTCCGGGTTATTTCTTTTCTCCTCTTCTATTTTTATAATCCCTAACGTTTTCAAAATTATATCCAATTATATTATCTGAAAAGGAAGCAAGCTTTATATCCGTAAGGCCAATTCTTTCATCGTTTAAATCAACCTTAAGTTTATCATCTGTTCTATTTTCCATATATACTCTCCTTTCAAAAATGTGTCAAATTTTATCGAAAAGAATATAATATACTAAGCAAATTTGGGGAGGGAAAATTATGTGTAGAGATCCTATCTCTTTAATACTTTTATTATGGTTTTTAGGCTGTAAAGATCCATGCTTTAGATCCTGCTGCTGCAGGCATAAATGTAGATGTAGATAAAGCCTTTGAAAAAATTGAGCCTATTATCACATAGGCTCAATTTCTTCAGTTTTATTCTTCTTAGCCTTTTTTTCTTTGCCTTCAGCCTTTTTCTTTCTGTTTTCCTTTTCTTTTCCCATCTTCAACTCCCCTTTCCTTTTCTGAATTTATTTTTTCTCATATATTGCTTTTTATACATTTTTTATTTAAAATATTATTAAATTTTTCCAAAATAAGGGGTGACCAAAATGCTTGGTAGTATTGTAAACTTTTTAGCAATAATCATTGGGGGAATTTTAGGGCTTTTATTAAAAAAAGGAATTCCAGAAAGGATAAGCAAAACAATTATCGAAGGACTTGCCCTTTGTGTATTTTTCATCGGGGTATCTGGAATGCTCAAAGGAAGCAACGTTTTGCTTATTATTTTTTCCATTGTAATAGGTGGAATTATAGGAGAAATTATTGATATAGATAAGCTTATAAATAATTTAGGCAAAAAAATAGAAGAAAAATTTGAAGGCAAAGGCAACATTTCTGAGGCTTTTGTCACAACAAGTCTATTATACTGCGTAGGTGCCATGGCAATCGTCGGATCCCTCCAGAGCGGCCTTGAAGGGAATCACAAGATTCTTTTCGCTAAATCCATTTTAGACGGGATTTCGTCTATTATTTTTGCATCAACTATGGGCATTGGGGTTTTGTTCTCTGCCTTTTCCGTCCTTTTATATCAAGGAGCAATTACCCTTCTTGCATTTACTCTAAAAAATATTTTAACTACCGCTACAATTAACGAAATGACCTCAATCGGCAGTCTTTTAATCCTTGGAATATCTTTAAATATGTTAAAGATAACAAATATAAAGATTGCAAATTTATTACCTTCCGTCCTTATTCCAATTGTATATTACATGCTTTTAAACCTAATAAAATAAATCCAGGCGTTGCCTGGATTTTAATCTGTAATAACCATATTTCTTCCACTGTTCTTTGCCAAATATAAAGCCTTATCTGCTCTTTTTATAACCTTTTCAACATCGTAATTATCCTCAGGTAAAAGCTCTGAAACTCCAAAGCTTGCTGTAAATTTTACTTTTTTATCAACATCCCTTATATAAACTTCTGACCTTTCTACATATTCTCTTAATTGTTCTGCCTTTTTCTTTGCGTTTTCCTTATTAGTTGCAGAAAGGAAAATTATAAATTCTTCTCCACCGAATCTTGCCACTATATCATATCTTCGTGTATATTTTCTCAATATGGAACTAAAGACCTTTAAAATTTTATCTCCCGCATCATGGCCGTAAGTATCATTTATTAATTTAAATCTATCTAAATCCGTTAATATTATCGAAAAGGTTTCTCCTCTTCTTTTTGCCCTATTTATTTCTTCCTTTGTTCTTACAAAAAATGCTCTTCTATTATAAAGCCCTGTTAAATAATCGTACATTGCGAGACTTTCAGCTCTTCTTACAGCTTTTCTTAACTTGATTTCCATATTTTTTTGTTCCGTTATATCCTGCTCTATACCTACTATTCTATATATTTGTCCCTCGCGGTTTATTACAGGAAGAATCTTTGTCCTTATCCATTTTATATTGTTACCAACAACTATTCTATATTCCTGTGTAAAATAGCCTTTTTCTTTTATTTCATTTATTGTATTTTCCATCGTTGATCTTTTTTCAACGCTTTCTCTATCCTTTGGGTAAACATAATCAATCCATAACATTGGGTTTTTATAAATTTCCTTTATTGGTATTCCATATATCCTTTCAAAGGAACTGCTTAAATAAATTACCTCTCGAGTTTTAACATCCTGTAAAAATGTAATTTCATCTAAGTTTTCTGTAATTTGACTTATTATTTCATTCTGTTCCTTTATTTTTTCTTCTGCCTTTTTAACATCGGTTATATCGCTAAAGAAGGTGACAAAGTAATTTTTTTCAGGGGAAAAGACGTCTATCCTATACCATCTATCCCAAATGTCAAAATATTGAACAATATGATCCTCTACTCCGTTTAGGGCAATATTACCATAATATTCGATCCAATTAAAGCTGCTATTTTGAATGTCAGGTATAATTTGTTTTACAGTTTTTCCTAATATATTCTGTCTTTTTAATCCAGTTAGCTCTTCAAATGCCGTATTTACATAAATATACTCATAGTCTACTGGTTTATTATTTTTATCTAAAATTATTTTGTGATAGGCAAAGGCATTTTGCATCATATCGATAAGTTTTAAAATAACAGAATCCATCTCCATCCCCTGACACCTCTTAAACAAAGGATTAAACACGAATTTTATTATATATAATAAATTCAAGAATTTTCAATTAAATTTATATGTTAGTGTAATAAAAAAAATATTAAATTTAGGCAAGGAATCAATAGTGAATATAGAACATTATGAAGAATAATCAAACATAAAATCAATTTACATCCCACATAGTCCATATAAAACAATCTACCATAATCCATCCCTAATCTTGCTTTATCTTATTTACATCCCACATAGTCCATATAAAACATTAATAAGTTGTGATACATCAAAATTTACATTTAAAGTATTTACATCCCACATAGTCCATATAAAACATTTGCCATTTGTTCAAACTTTTCTCTAAATATTCGTTATTTACATCCCACATAGTCCATATAAAACTCAAGCGGTTCCTTTTCTTCCATTGTTCTTGCTTCATTATTTACATCCCACATAGTCCATATAAAACCTGCCTTTTAAGTTGATTTTCAAGATTTCGTTTTGCAATTTACATCCCACATAGTTCATATAAAACGTTGAATTGATACTGTGTCAATTATTGAAAGATTATTATTTACATCCCACATAGTCCATATAAAACATGCAAAAAAAGTAGCTGAAAAATTAGGGAATAAACTATTTACATCCCACATAGTCCATATAAAACCATGAAAGTTCGAAACGTTCAAAATATGAAGTTATTAATTTACATCCCACATAGTCCATATAAAACGTTCATGAGG
This sequence comes from Caloramator australicus RC3, assembly GCF_000297115.1. Taxonomy (GTDB): domain Bacteria; phylum Bacillota; class Clostridia; order Clostridiales; family Caloramatoraceae; genus Caloramator; species Caloramator australicus. Next base: position 12,303 of record NZ_CAKP01000159.1, read on the forward strand.
ATAAGGAACTAACAACTGATAAGGTTAATTTACATCCCACATAGTCCATATAAAACTTTTTTATATTAAAATTTTATGTATAATAAAAGTAAAATTTACATCCCACATAGTCCATATAAAACCAGGAGAAAGAACATTCAAAACAAGAGCACAACAAACATTTACATCCCACATAGTCCATATAAAACCAGAGAAAATGTATATTTATTATCCCAAAAGCCAGTCGCAAATTTACATCCCACATAGTCCATATAAAACGAACTTTGGGAAAAGGCTGAGCTTATCCCAGAAGGCATTTACATCCCACATAGTCCATATAAAACGAATTTGAAATCGAACCTATGCCCTATATTGCTCTATGATTTACATCCCACATAGTCCATATAAAACATAAAATAAAATTTCTTGATTGGCCAAAGGAGAAAGATTTACATCCCACATAGTCCATATAAAACGCTCTATAAAGTGTAGAATTCTACTACTTCTATTTCATTTACATCCCACATAGTCCATATAAAACCAACAGCTTTAGCAGAAAAACTTCTATAAGATGTATTTAAATTTACATCCCACATAGTCCATATAAAACGCTGCCTATTGCTTCGTCGAATTCAAGCAATCTATCATTTACATCCCACATAGTCCATATAAAACGAAAAATTATATTTATACGCTTGGGAGAAAGGTTTAAAATTTACATCCCACATAGTCCATATAAAACTATATAAAAGACAAATTAAATGAATTAATTGATTATATTATTTACATCCCACATAGTCCATATAAAACGCTTGGCTTATATGTTTTATTTACTATCTTACGTGATTTACATCCCACATAGTCCATATAAAACGATGTAGCAAGAGGATCAAGCATATTAAGACTTGCAAATTTACATCCCACATAGTCCATATAAAACATAAGAATCGCATATAATAATAATAGAAACAGCGAGATTTACATCCCACATAGTCCATATAAAACTATGCAGCATCGAGAGCGCTGCATAGTTGGTAAGCATTTACATCCCACATAGTCCATATAAAACTTTTATAATTCAAATAATAATTTTATTAATACTACTATTTACATCCCACATAGTCCATATAAAACCGGGCCTAACCGAGTCGCCTCGATAAAAGCTAAGAAGATTTACATCCCACATAGTCCATATAAAACCTGAGCTTATTCCAGAAGGCTTGGAAGGCAAGGCTCAAGATTTACATCCCACATAGTCCATATAAAACTCTATTTAAGCATATTAAATCAATCTTTAATTATTCTAGCTTAAATTAATACTATTCAAATTTATAATTGTTATTTTTTGCAGCAAAGAGGGGATTGTGAAAATAGAATTTATAAACGAATAGTCTTTAAATTAGTTAATTCAAGCCTTAAAATAACTTTCCTTCAAAATTAGGTTCGCTGCAGTTATATAAATATATCCTCATAGCTTTTTACAATCCCCATTATATCCTTTTTAACCTGTGCTGGAAAGTTAATTCTATATACATAAATAGAATCCTCTTCTTTTTTTATAATTTTGCTTACTTCAAACAAACACTTTTGCAACTTCCCTTCGCTTATTTCTCCCTCAAAAACTGAATTTTGAGTCCACATAAGATATTGTTTTAATTTTTTCCTAACTTTATTTACTCTTTTTTCTCCTACGTCATAGGTAATAATTACAAACATATTACCACCATGCCTTTAATGGTTTATATATTTCATCCCCTAAAAGATGTTTTATGAGTTTATAACATTCCAGCAATATAAAACCCTTATAAGATACACTTCTATTTAGTTTTCTATGTTTAATCGTTGTATGAAGTTTTTCCTCATATTCCTTTATAAACTTTTTCTTACCATTATCGTTTAAGAAACAAAAATCATCCTCATAATCAAAATCATCCTTTGTAATTATTCTATTATTAACAAGCCTAAAAATCACTGGATCAACTATTAGAGGTTTAAAAATTTCTGCTATATCAAGACTTAATGAAAACCTTTTTGTTGAGGGTTCATGAAGATAGCTTATAGTAGGATCAAGTTGAGTTTTATAAATCTCACCTAAAACTGTAGTATACATTTGCATATTTCCAAAGGAAATCAAAGCATTAACTGGATCCTTAGGAGGTCTTTTTTCCCTAGATTCAAAACCAAAATCATTTTTTAAAATCTTGTTAAAGGCTGAATAATAGATTTTTCTTATCCTACCTTCACACCCCATAAGCTCATCTATATCCTTGACTTTTTTTATATTTTCTCTTTCCAAATTAATCCTTTCTATTTCCTCGTCTGTGTTTTGATATTCCTTTAAGTTTCTAACAATATGATACGCAGCACTTTCAACAAAACATTTTGCCAAATATAATCTTTTTTCAAAATTTGAATAATTATCTGCCTGATTTACAAGTAAGAACCCCGAAACATTTTTCTTTTTAGGATAAAAGCTGCCAACATAATAACCATAATAATTATAAAAATTTATTATAGCTCCATGAGTTGCAATAAAACTCAAAAACTTGTTGTTTAAATCCACCTCTCCAAATACATGTATCTTTTCTACTGTCTCAATTGGAATAAGCTTTAAATTACCTTCAGTATCTTCAAAATACACTGTGTTTTCTTTCCTTCTAAGTCTTCCATTTGAAAAATATATAATAATCCTTATTCATATTAATCGACCTCACCAGAATAACAAAGTTCATAATAGGAACATTTTTTACAATAAGGCAATTTCTCTAATTTGGGGGGCCTTTCTAATTCTAAAATATCTTTGATATCCTTTAAAACCCTTTTTATTTCCCTTTCAGCTTCTACATCTAATTTTATAAATTCCCTTCTCTTTTCCTTTACATAATTAATAACTCCAACTTTTTCTATTCCCATATTTTTCAAATAATAAAGATAATATAAAAGCTGCATTCTGTCAGCCAAAGGCATCTTACTTGTTATTTTAACTTCCCTTACATATTCATCCTCTACAATGTCTATTTTCAAAATATCATCCACCATAATTTCCCTTGTTTCAATCCTAGGATAGGAGCTTTCGTGTAGTAATTTCCCTTGCAGCACTCTGTCGCTTTTATCTTCCATAGTAATTCCCTTTGAAAAAAGCCAAAGCTTTCTTTTACATACGTAATAATAATTAACCTTTATTCCTTGAACTTTAAAATCCTCTAAATTGAATTCCATAGTATCACCTTTAAATAAAATTAGTTACCTCTTCCCCAACATGAAGTCCAATTTTACTATCATATTTATAATTCACAATAAAGATTCCATTAATTTTGCTGTCAAGCAAATTATTTTTTACCCTATAGTATGGAACATCCATAGTTAGCTGTTTTATATCAATAAGTTTATCTCTTTTCCTTTTATAATCTCTTTCGTTAAGATATTCTTCAATTAAAGTTATATTCTTTTCATAAATTTCCTTAGGAATAACCTTAACATTAGTAAAATCCCTCAGTTCTTTATGGACATCCCTTTTATCAAGATCATAATCATAAACAGAATCTAAAACTTCCAATGCTTTATCAAATTCTTCTAAATAGTGCGTTCCTTTTAAAGATTCTCGTGAATAGATTTTATCTACAATTTCGCCCTTCTCTTTTTCAGTTATAAACTTTCCATCGTATTTTAATAATTCTTCCCTGCTCTTTTTAAAAATCTCTTCATCGTAGATAGTTCCGATGCCACTAACTTCATTACAATAAATATAAATGTTAGGCTCTTCACCGTTATATTCTCTTTTTCTAAAACATCTCCCCATTCTTTGGAAAAGGCTATCTACTGTAGAAAGTTCAGTAAAAAGAATATCAAAATCTATATCAAGGGATGCTTCTACTATTTGAGTAGTTATCCATATTCCATTTTTATTAAAATTTTTAATTTTATCTTCTTTATCAAATCTATCCTTTTGAATAAAAAGAGAATTTAATAAATTAACTTCAATATCATTTTCCTTTATCAATTCTTTTTTCACTACTTCTTCATAAAGTTCCATTGCTTTTTTTACAGTATTTACTATAATTAAAACCTTTTTATCTCGAGCCTTATCAATAATGTAATTTAAATTATCATTAATTTTTTCTTGCTTTATACAAATTTTATGTCTATTGATATCACTATAAAATTCGTTGAATTGGAATGTGATTCCCTTATTTTCAAGATATTCTTTAAAAATATTAGGAAGTGTTGCTGTCATTATCATAAATTTTCCACCCATTTTATGTATCATCTCAATCCCTTTTAAAATCGCTGCTGCTATTTTAGGAGAATACGCCTGTATTTCATCTATTACTACCTTAGAATAAGCTAATGTTGCTAATATCTTTTCATATCCTTTAAACTTAAATGGAAATGTAAAAAGCTGATCTATAGTCGATAAACTTATCGGGTAAGAAAGTTGCTTTGAAATCTCATATTTTTCAAAGGAATCCTTATATTCTTCCTTGAAAAGAAAATCATAGCTTGTAGAGTGTAAAAGCCCTATATCTTTATATTGCATATCCTCTAATATTCTTTTATATATTGCATTTATTGAAACTCTTAAAGGAAGGGTAAAAAAAGCCTTATCATTATTTATCCAAAGTAAAGCCGATTCAGTTTTCCCTATGCCTGTTGAAGCAATCATAATTATGTTATTATCCTTATTTTCAAGGCAAAATTTTTGTGGTTCCCTTAAATTAGAATTTAATTTTTTGTTTATATAATTTACAACAGTTTCTGATATATTTTTTTCTGGCTTAATCTCAACATCCACATGAGCTGAGGCACTATGATCTATTCTATGCAAAAGCCCCTTTATCATAATATATTTTTTATAGCCTCTATCCCATTCCTTTATCCTTACCTGCTGCTTTATGTGATTTATATATTTTTTACTTACCTTTTCAAGCGAAATCCCCATTTCTTCGTTTAGCTTTTCAATAGCAAAACTTAAATCCTTATCTAACACCTCTTGAATATTTAAATCCTCTACATCACTATCCCTTTCATGATGGAAAGCTATTGCTTGAACTAAAATTACATAATTATCTTCGCCAAACTTTGTTTTTATATATTTACTGTTTAAAAAGGCAGGAGATAAGTATCCATGTGGAATATCGTTTTTAAATTTTGTATTTAAAAGCTCCATTTTTAATACCTTTCGAATTTCATTTTGAAAGGGTGAATAAACTTTACCAAAATCATGATAAAAACATGCAATTTCAAGCATATCCCAAAACTTTTCTTCTTCAACAATATTACTAATATCATTTTCATATAATTCTTTAAGTTTTTTATAATTTCCCATTACTAAATCTGTATGTTCCTTTAGGCTTTCAACAGGATTAGACTTTGCAAAAATCATACTATCTCCCCGACCTTCTTATTAAAGAAAATAATATCTCCTTCATTATCTAAATAAATTTTTCCGTTTGTTATAACATTGGAGTCCTTTTCAACGTAAACTACCTTAACTTTTTCCCATTCCCTTATTTCATTTTTTATGTTATATTTAAAATTTAAATTATAATTTATTCCTGTAAGAGCTTCATAATTATAAAACTTTGGAATATATGCAGAGTATTTTAAACCATAAATATCATCCTCTTCGTCTAAATCAATTTCTCTAAACTCAACCATCTTTATATCGTCTATCCTTACTAAATCTTCCCTTCTGCCTAAACTAAAAAATTCCTTAGAGTTTTTCATATTTTCAATTATTTTATTCAATATTGCTTCTTTAGCATATACATGAATTAAAAGTTCAACATTATGAAGATAATGAACATTTAAAGGTCCTTTAGTTATTTCGTTTTGTTTGTAAAAATAAAATGTTTGTAAATTTATAAATTTATCTTCATAATCTCCCTGAACAGATATTGCCATATCCACAAAATCCTCAGCCTCAAGGACATAATGTAAAAAACCTTTAACAGTAGAATAAGGAGGCAGAGGATAAGTCTCTGCCACCTTTAATGCAAAGGGTTTTTTATAGCATGCAGTTTCTTGAAAAAGCTTAAGCTTTAGAGCCTTCATCTAATCACACCCCATAATATGTTTTGATTTGCTTTTTCATATTTTCAAAAAACTGATTTACACTCAAAGTTTTATCTTTAAATAGATCCTTTATCTCATCCTCATTAGCAAATAATCCACTGACAATTCCAACAAATGTTTTTTCTTCAACCTTACAATCCAAAACTGAAACTTCCATAGCTGATTTTATAGGTTCAAGATCAATTGCAAAAGAATCCTTTGCCCCCAAAAGCTTAATCCTTCCTAAAAATAGTGGGTTTGGAAAATCATAAACTCCACCAATTACAAACAAAGGTGATAAGTTTTCTAATCTTCCTCTTATTTCTCTATTGAGTATTTTTACTACATCTAAAAACTGAGATATTCTTTTGTATCTTGTTTCATTATCCAATCTTACTTCTCCATCTACCCCTACTTTATCTAAATCCATAGTAATTGTATAGGTATAATAGCTTAAATGCTGTTCAATATTTGCAAGATTGGCATTTTCGTTAATCCTATCGGCAAGACCTTTATTGCTTAAAAACTCAATATCATTTTTATATGCCTCTAAAGAAGTTGCAAAACTTATTCTAACAGCTGCTGACCTATTTTTCCCACCTTCGCCTTCTTTAGTTTTCATATATCCAAATAAGTCCATTTCTTCAGAATCTTTAATACTTAATTCATCTTTAAACTGCACAGTTCCTTTACTTTTATCAACAACCTGCAAATTCCAGCCGAACAATGCGCCACCCAGCCTTGCTATATCATATCTTAAGCATTGTCTTGATGCTACTGTAAATTGTTGTCCATTCCCTCTTGTTAATTTTTTAAGTTCTGAAATGTTGCTTGTCCCTTCACCATAGTTTAAGCTTTGAGCTTGAAAAATTATGCTCATTGTTGCAGTTTTACTCATGAACTTCAACCTCCTTTGTTTCAGTTATTAGCCCAGCAATAAAGCTTTGAGCTAATGTCTCAAAATCTATATTATCTTCATAAAATGCTTCTAAAAAAATCCTTGGCATTTCCATTTCTGAATTTATGTAAAGCCTTAAAACCGTGTCCATAAAATCTTTTTTGTTCCCCACCTTTGCAGTATTTAAAAGTCTGTAGGCAAGAGAACTTATTTTGTTTTCTGATTTGTTTTTCTTAAGATATTCCCTCATCTCCTTACCTGTAAAAAAAGCTCTATAAACTTTATCCTTCACTTTATTTTCATCTCCTTTCATTTTTATACAATTTAACAAAGCTTTTGAAAGAGTTGAATAATATATATCCGCCCCATTTGCATTGTTTTTTATGTATTCCTTCAATCTTATAAAAATGACTCTATTTAAATCTTCATTTTGTAGTATTTTATCAATCAACTCAACTTTTAATTTTCTATTTTTTATCCTACCTATCGTTTCTCTTGAATAAGTTTTAAAATATTTGGCTATAAATTTACTAATATGCATATATTTAAGATTTGATTTTTTGCTTTGATATTGACCATTGAACTCAACAAACAAAATATTTTGTAAAGTCCATATCGATTCTTCCCTTGCTTGTTCTAATATGTCAACAATAAATTCTTTATAAGGATTATCAGAACTTATCTTCTTCTTTAGGGATTCATTCTTTTTAAATAAGTCTTCTAAATTTGTATCTAAATTAACAAAAGTATAGAAATTTCTTTTCCACCATTCTTCCTTTTCCATATAAAACTTATCAAATTTTACTACTCCAGCAGGTGCACATAAAATAACTAACTTACATAGATTGCAAATAGGATATTTAGTTATAAAATTCCAGAAAAAATTAGAAGCATTTTCGTTGCTAACACCCAAAATCAAAAATCTTGATTCATTAAAATCTTCTTTAAATGAAGGATAAATATTACAAATTGAACAATAACTATTTGCACATAAACTTTCATTAAATTTATTCATATCCTTCTTAGATTTTTTTAAGTAATTTTTGTAAGCCTTTACGTTTTCCTCTTTACCTTGCTCTTTTTCTAAAAAACTACTTAAACTGTTTAAATCATTATTTTGAAGATATTCTTCAACTTTAATATCAATAATTAAAGGCTTTATAAAATCCTTAAACATAATCTGTTTGTGTTCATCTAGGCTTTTATTAGATAAGCCTTTTTGAAGAAAACTCATTTGTCCAAAAAAAATTATCATACATCATGCTTCTTATATTATCTAAAGCATATTTTTCTATGACATCATTCTCCTTTAATAGACTTTCTATTTTATTAATTAAAATTGCCAGAGTATTTAAATCATGGTTTTTCTTGACTTTTTTAATTATATCTAATAACTCCTTGGCTTCACTTTCAAAACCCTTTTTTGCTGCTTTATCATCTAACTTAGTTTCTAACAAAAACTTTTCTATTTCCTTTATTGTGTCTACATCTAATTTTAACTTTAATTGGTTAAACCTATCTTTAATTTTTATATACTCCTTTTCTACATATTCGTCATAAAAATAATCAAAGTAATAATTATGAAAATTGTTAATAGTTTTATCGTCAATCTCTAAAAAATCTTCTCCTAAAACAATACTTATATCCTCTCCCTTTCTCTTTGCATGCTCTAATATCCTTATCATTCCAACAATGCCCATATTGTAAAACCAATCATTTAAGTAAACTCTAACCTGCACCTACACCACCTCTAACATTCCAAAACCTTGGTTTCGCCTAAAGGATAAACCAAGCTGATATAATAGATTTAAATCTTCCATATCTCCTGTTAGCTTAAATACACCTTTATATGAATTAACCCCATAATATTTATTTCCTTTTTCAAAAAAATGATCATCAACCTTAACAACTACTTTTTGCATATTTAATGGCTCAAAATTAAGTTCCCTTTTCAAAGCTTCTCCTCTAAAGTTTCTTAATGTTACATTAGCAATATAGTTTATTTCTTCATTAAACCTTTTATCGTCTATATCTAAATATTTTCCCATTTTATCTTTTACACATATTGGCGATAAAGTTTTAAAAATAACTTCACTGTTATTTATTTGTTTTTCCTTCAAAAGATAAATTTTTTCTCTTTTTAAGTTAAATTCTTTATAATTAAACTCATCAATTCCCAAAAGTCCATTATAAAAATTTATAAAAAATTCAATATCAGGAGAAGTTAAAATAAGTGACACGTTCCCGTCGATAATAAAACATTCATCCTTTAGTCTAAACTTATCAAGCCTAACTGCAAAACTATAATTCTTGCTCTTCTTATTGCTTTTTTCATTAAAATAAAATAGATTATTGAAATACTCCTTATCAACCCTTTTTAAAGATTCTTTAATAAGGCTAATAAAAAGCATATTATAGGACACTGGCAACATATCTGTTTTAAATGAACATTTTAATCTCAATTTCTCACCTCCAATGAAAGTATTCTACATTTGTTTATAAATTCCTTCTATATATGTTAATTTTTTCATTATTATAAAATTCTTTCACTTTTTATCCTAATTGAAACTCCTTTGTTTATAGATTATAATTTACTATATAAAACCAAAATGATTAAATCGCATTAACATATAGATCATACTTTACGAAGGGAGAACGTATAAATGGATATGGAATTGTTGAATGCCTTTAGAACAATCATTAAGGAAGAACTTAAACCTATAAATGAACGCCTTGATTCTATGCAAAGCCAAATTAATTCTATGCAAAATCAAATTAATTCTATACAAAATCAAATCGATTCTATACAAAATCAAATTGATTCTATGCAGGATCAGATAAATTCTATGCAGGATCAGATTTATTCTGTGAAGAATGAAGTGTCTCTAATTAAGGCCCAGGTAGAAGAAAACACTCAAATCCTACGTGCTCTTGAGCATAAAGCAGAAATTAATAAGGCTGAACATGATAATTTTGCCCTTCAACTTGCAAATATTGAGGGAAATGTTAACAAAATTAAAAATGCTGTAGCAAAGGGAGAAGAAGCATACAACTATCTTGAAAGCTTTAAAAATATATTAACCCACAGAGGTTAAAGCATACATAACTTAAACCTCTTTCCTGGTAAAGAAAAACCAAGAAAGAGGTTTTTAAATTAAAATAAAGAATAAAACCTCTTTTTCTACTCAAACTAAACATTAGAGGTGATCAGTTTGAGTAGAAAAATAAGTATTATATTCTTGACTTTATTTTTCCTGATTACATCAACAACTTACGCCCAAGATACCTATTACACCGTTCAACCTGGAGATAGCATGTGGAAGATTGCACAAAAATATCAGGTAGGTATTTCTGAAATCATTGCAGCTAACCCAGAGATAAAAAATCCAGCCCTTATTTATCCAGGCCAAAAGATAAAAATTCCCGTTATAGAGACTAAATCTCTAGAGAGCGAAGTTGTGAGGCTTGTTAACATTGAAAGGGCTAAGGTAGGCCTTCCTCCTTTAAAGGAAAACTGGCAGCTTTCAAGAATTGCAAGATATAAATCCCAAGATATGATAAACAAAAACTACTTTTCCCACTATTCACCGACCTACGGCTCACCCTTTCAAATGATTGAATCCTTCGGCTTAAGATTTTCAGCAGCTGGTGAAAATATTGCAATGGGGCAAAGAACTCCACAGGAAGTCATGAATGCATGGATGAACTCTCCAGGCCACAGAAGCAACATCTTAAACCCAACCTATACCGAAATAGGCGTCGGCCTTGCAAAGGATAAGGCAGGAAGATGCTATTGGACGCAGATGTTTATAAAACCTATATAATATTTTAAGCCTACAACCTAATGGTTGTAGGCTTTTTCTTGGTCTGGGTGACTGGACTTGAACCAGCGACCTCCAGAACCCCATTCTGGCGCGCTACCATCTGCGCCACACCCAGATAACTATATTATATTATACACTAATTTATAAATTTTTCAATAGATTTCTGAAAACCAAATTTTCATTTCCCTTTCAGCGGATTCTAATGAATCCGAAGCATGAACAAGGTTTTCCGTCTCATCGAAGGCGAAATCACCTCTAATCGTCCCAGGAAGGGCATCCTGATACTTTGTAGCACCGTTGATTATCCTTGCACATTTTATTGCATTTTTCCCCTCTAAAACAATTGCAATAACCATCCCAGATGTTAAAAAGTTAATTAACCTCTCATAAAAGTCTTTCCCTTCATGTTCCTTGTAATGTTCCATTACAAGTTCCTCTGATGGATAAAGGGACTTTATAGCTATAACCCTTAACCCCTTCATCTCATAACGCCTTATAATCTCACCTATCAAATTTCTCCTAACTCCGTCCGGCTTTATTAAAACCAATGTTCTTTCCAAAATAATCCCTCCACTAAAATATTATGTGTTTTATTTGCAAAAAATTATGTATAATTAGAGATGAGCATAATTGATTAAAAAACAAAATTATTTATGTTAAATTGTTCTAACTTTTATGAAGTGAAGCTCAATTATTTTAAATTAAACTTAAATTAACACCAAAAAAGCAAAAAAAGGGTAGACTACTCCCTTGGTAAAATTGATGTTCAAAAAATTTAATTTAATTTTAATATAATTTATTTAGGCTGTTCTTCTAAATCCCGATAGGGATTTGTATTTATCAACGCAGCCAGATTTTATGGCAGCAATTGCAACAGTTAAAAGGCAAATGTGACCGATTGTATTCAAATTAGTAACGGAGTTAATATTTCTAACATAAGCTTGTTCTGTATTGAGATTTTTCCATCTAGAATTGTATCTTTCGGATTCAGTTCTTAGACTATATATTTTTTTAAAAAATATAGAATCACGATTTATAGAGGACCTATAATCAGTGCCAATAGTTATATATTTTACACAACCTCTGTATTTCTTACCATTAAAGTATTTTTCATGGTTACATGGGCATAAGAGTCATCTTAGAAGTTCTAAAGGACAGCAAAACTTTTGCTTGATATATGAAT
>NZ_CAKP01000158.1 GCF_000297115.1 Caloramator australicus RC3
AATTGAGGCAACATTCCCAAAGGCTGAAATTCAAAGATGCATAATCCACCAGCTAAGAAATTGCTTTAAGTATGTATCATATAAACATCTTAAAGAGTTTAGTAAAGATTTTAAAGCAGTATATCAGGCAGCAAGTGAAGAAATTGCAAGAGATAAATTTGAAGAAGTAAAGAAAAAATGGCAAAGCTCTTATCCGTTTGCGATAAAAGTTGGGAAAACAACTGGGAAGTATTAATTCCATTTTACAGATTTCCGGAAGAAATAAGGAAGATAATGTATACAACGAACATAATAGAAGGATTTCATAGACAATTAAGGAAGGTAACAAAATCAAAGGCTATATTTCCAAATGATGAATCGCTAGAAAAGATGTTGTTTTTAGTAGCTAAAGAATGTAATGAAAAAATGGACACAAAGATATAAAAACT
>NZ_CAKP01000157.1 GCF_000297115.1 Caloramator australicus RC3
CATTTTGGATTTTCTACCTTTGTTCCATCAGATAAAATAGCAAATTCTTTAATTCCTAAATCTATACCTACTTTTTTATCTATTTTAGGTAATTCTTTAATTTCTTCTTCTACAAGTATAGAAGCATAATATTTGCCTGTTGGCGTTTTTGATATAGTTACAGATTTAATTTTTCCTTCAAATTGTCTGTGTTGTTTTATTTTTATTTTTGTCTTTAACTTTGGAACTTTTAGATAACTACCTTCAAGTGTTACTGTCCCATTTTGATTATTTGTAGTATAAGACTGGTAACCTTTCTTTTTCTTGAACTTTGGAAAACCTATTTTCTTATCTCTAAAAAAGTTTTTATATGCCTTCTCTAAATTAAGCTGTGCATTAGCAAGGGCAAGACTATCTACTTCTTTTAAAAAAGAATATTCTTTTTTATATTGTGCAGGTGTATTGTTTAGCATTTCTCCTGTTTTTTTATAGTATTCTATTTTGTCATGTAGCATTTTGTTGTATATAAATCTTACACAACCAAATACTTTAGCAAAATATTCTTCTTGTTCTTTTGTTGGATATATCCTGTATTTATAAGCCTTTAGCAAAATTACACCTCCTTCCTGTAATACTGATTATATCATAAAAAAGAATTTATCAATCAACATTCATCACCCACTTATAGAAGTGGGCGACTTCTGTTGCTCTTTAGTTAAATTTTTATGAACTAATTGTTAACTTATGGTATAATTAAATAAAAAGGGAAGGTGATGTTATGTGCTACTTTATGTTTGCAAGGACAAAAAATAGATTGCCGGAGGATGTTTTAAGGCAAAATGAAGTGGATAATTTATATGTAACGGATATAACAGGGGAAGTTGAAATAGACGATGGTTTTTTATATCACATAAGCAACGGACATTGTGCCTGCGATATAGTTATTAGCTCCTTTAGCAGAATAGACAACGTAAAAAACGTCCTAAAAAACATAGGAAAAGATTTTAAATTTATAGTTGTAAACAGCGATGAAGAAGATGTTGAGGTCCTTCTTGGAAACAAACAGGATTTTGATGAATTTTTAAATAGCTTTCCCAAAAAAGAAATAACCCTTAATGAACTATTAGAAATTTATCCTAACTTTTTAGAGTTTGATACCCTTTATATTGTAAAACAAAAATAGGGCAACCTGCCCTATTTTATTATTTTAGTCCCTTCATAATCTATATTTACTTCCTTAACTATCCAGCTTCCTTCAAAATTATATATAGCCTTTTCTATTTTTGCTTTAAAATCCGTATTCTCCTTATCAACTATAGCCATAAGAGTAGATCCAGAACCGCTTATAAAAACTGCAAGGCTGCCTAAATCTAAACATTTCTCTTTTATAGTATCAAAACCCCTTATAAGCTCCTTTCTATAATCCTCATGTATTTTGTCTCTACAGGCTATTTTTATATTATCATTTCCCTCAATAAAGGAAGTTATAAGAAGGGAAACCCTACCTATGTTAAAAACTGCATCCTTATAATCTATAACCTTTGGCAAAACCTTCCTTGCCTTTTCCGTTGAAACTGTAAATTGAGGAGTTAAGGCATAAAACTTAAATCTATCTGCAACCTTGATTTTATTATAATAAACCCTATCCCTTTCATAAATTGCTGCCGTCATACCTCCAAGTAAGGCAGGCGTTACATTGTCAGGATGGCCTTCCATTTGAGTTGCAATATTTAGAATTTCCTCCTTTGAATAAACACGTCCCACAAGTTCATTCGCCGCCAAAAGGCCTCCAATTATACAAGCAGCACTGCTTCCAAGACCCCTTGATATAGGAATCTTACTATCCACTTTTATTTTAATTCCCATCGGTGAATATAATGCACTTTCGAATATCCTTTTCATAGATTTATAAATTAAGTTATCCTCGCCTTTAAATTTATCGTCACATCCCTCTATAATTAGTCCTTTTTCTATTTCTTCGACTTCTATATAACAATAAAGATCCAATGCTATTCCTAAACAGTCAAACCCTGGCCCTATATTGGCAGTTGTAGCCGGAACCCTTACTTTAACCATATTAATCCCCCTTAAGTATATCCTTTATCACATCATAAATTTCCCCTTTATCAATAACCTTGTTATGCAAAACCCTTTTATTATTAAGCTCAACTATTTGCTTTGGGATAGATGTTTTTGTAAGCTTTGATAATTCATCAGCAAGCATAAATTCATCACCATAAGGCTCTTTTAAAGTAATGGCTTTATAAACAGATGCTACGAATTTATATGGACTTGCAGTTGAAGCTATAATTGTCTTTGTATCATCATCGGTATCCTTTAGATACTTTTTATAAACGTTTAATGCAACAGCAGTATGAGGATCAATAAGATATCTAAGATTTAAAAAGGCCCACCTTATTTCAGAACATGTCTCCTTATCGTCTGCAAAATTAGCATAAAAATCCTTTAAAGAATCCATATATTTTTCTGAAAGCTTAAAGCATCCAAATTCTTTTAAATCCCTCATTAGGGCTCTAATTATATCCTCATCCTCACCACAGGCATCATATAAAAATCTTTCTAGATTGCTGGATACTAAAATGTCCATGGAAGGAGATATAGTTGTATAAAAATTTCTTCTAATGTCATATACTCCACTCCTTAAAAAATCATAAAGAACATTATTTGTATTTGATGCACATATTAGTTTATTAACCTTAAGTCCCATCTTTTTTGCATAATAGGCAGCAAGTATGTTACCAAAGTTTCCTGTTGGAACAACTATATTTACATATTCCCCTTCAGATATTTCCCCCATTTTTAAAAGTTTTAAGTAGGCATAAAAATAATATACTATCTGTGGTAAAAGCCTTCCTATGTTTATTGAATTTGCAGAGGATAAAACATAACCCCTTTTATCGATTTCTTCATTGAAGTGAACATCAGCAAAAATCTCCTTTACAGCCCTTTGGGCATCATCGAAATTGCCGTTTATTCCAAAAACAAATGTATTTTCTCCCTCTTGAGTTGTCATCTGCAATCTTTGAATGTTGCTAACCCCTTTAGAAGGATAAAAAACTATTATCTTAATCCCCTCTATATCCCTAAAGGCCTCAAGGGCAGCCTTTCCTGTATCCCCAGATGTTGCTGTTAGAATTACTATCTCCTTTTTAATATTTTCTTTTAATTTTGCTTCTTTTAAAAGGTATGGAAACAATGATAGAGCCATATCCTTAAAGGCAAGGGTTGGTCCATGGAATAGTTCGAGAAAATAAAACTTATCCTTCTTTACTAAAGGAGCTATTTCTTTTATATCAAACTTATCATCATAGGCCTTAGTTATACAATTAAAAAGTGTGTTTTCATCAAAGTCATTAAAATAATTTTTAAGAATATAAAATGCAAGTTCGTTATAACTCTTATTCATAAGTTCTTTAAAATTTAATTCTACCTTTGGGAACTTAATAGGAATAAACAATCCTCCATCATCAGCTAATCCTTCAATTAAAGCTTTTGTAGACGTTAACCTTATATTCCCCCGCGTGCTTTTATACTCCATCATAACCCTCCATTTTTATAATTTTCTTAAAATTATAACACAAAAAATAAAAAGCCCAAATAGGCTTTTTATTTTTATAAACAACTTCAATAACTTGTAGTTCATCCACATATTTGTCAAATTTTTAAAATTATTAAGAACCGTCCCCATCAATAGAATAGTTGTAACTTTGATTTGATATCTAAGATCATATTAACTTTATTCTCTTTCTTAATAACCTTCAACTTTTTTATACTTATCTTTTCTCCCATATTTAATTTTTTAATAGCTTCTTTTGTATCATTTAAAGCACTTTCATCTATTTTAATCCAATAATCTTTATTCGGCATCGTTCCATCACATATACAAAAACTTAAATTCTTATTAGATTTTTTCTTTACTATACCTTTAATATTTGCTCGAAATTCTTTTTCTTGATGTTCGAATATCTCCTTTATTGTAAAAAAACTCTGTTTATTCCTCTCAATGCGATATTTATATAGACCATCCTTTCTTAAAACTGTATAATTATATGCCACATGTTCTCTATTTTTAAACTTTTTAAGTCCTTTTGAAAGTAAAAATTGGATTAATTCAGGCTTTTTAACTTCCATTATATAAGTAGAAAAGCATGCACAATTTATTTTATCTCTATCTTCCCATATAGGAATGCAAGGTGAAAAAATATTATATATTCCTTCATTAACTAATTTGTTTCTGATTTTTTTAAAACTTATACATTCAAACTCGCTACCTGGTTCAATGATAATTAAGGATCCATCGTCGTTTAAATTATCCCTTAAATTTTTTAATAATTTAAAGGCATCAAAATCTTTTTCATGCTCAAAATGGTTTATGAAATTGCTCATGCTGATGATATCATATTTAAAATCTTTTTTTAGTATAGAATCATCCTTTACATTTGCCACTAAACTATTAACTTGAACTTTTAAATTTTTAGGCAATAAAACCTTACTTATTAAATAATTAGCGTAATCTATGAATTTTTTTTGCGAATCAATTAAATGAAAACAAATAACAAATTCCTTATCTTTTAAATTCTCAGCAATTATTTTATAAAATTCAATAATCCCTAAAGGCAGAGTAGCAGGACCTGTTCCAATATCCAATACCTTTATTTTATTCTTCAATTCTCCAGCTATAAGCAAATCAACAAGAGGCTGCCAAACTTTATACATATTATTAGGCAAATAATACCAAATATACGTTATATACTTATCAGAATAATCGGTTTTAGAAGGAACCTTATACAAATTATCTATAATATTAATAACCTTTTTAATAAATTTATCTTCTATTAACTCCAAGTCATTAAGATCATTGTATTTTCTTTTAAAGCCACCTTCTTCAAAAATCAAATCAACAATTGCATTTTGTATATAAAAAGGAACTGCCTTATCTTCATCCTTAATGTAAAATATTCTTCTAAGGTCATCCTTTTCAACATGTATTTTATCGTTTAATAATATCATCTATCCCCATCCCCTTTTATACCACTCTTTTTCTTATATTAAGAGATACAGCCAAATTTAATGTGTCTAAAATATATTTTTTTGATTCCTTGTCTTTGTATTTATCCCTATATTTTTCTAACAAATTTATAGCCTTGTCATATTGACCAATAGTTATATAAAGCCTAGCAAACCTTTCTTCTATAAAATCCCTTTGCATAGATTTATTTTCTTTCCAATTTAATTTCAATGATAATTCATAACATTTTTTGGATTTATTTATATATGAATTCAACTTATCTATATCTTTACAATTTATGTCTATCAAATACCAATAAATCATAAAATACAAAAGCCCTAATCTATATAGTAAATCAATCGCTTCAATTTTCCAATTATCATATGTCTTCATTATATCTTCATGAGTAATTTTATCTATAACTTCATTTATATCTTGTTCATATTGATCCTTAAAACATTCTTCTAAATACTCTTTTGCATAAAATAGTCCTTGTTTAGGATCGATATGGTTTTTAGAAAACAAATTTGTGTTTAACAAATTACCTTGTAATCTCCTTTTAACATTACTCCAGAAAGATTTTAAAGCTTCTTGATAAAATTTGGATATATTGTATAACGAATTTATATATTCATATTTACATCTTTTCTTCTCATCTTCCGATAGTTCTCTCCATAAATTTATAACTTTTCTCAAATAGTCTATACCTTCCATTTGTCTTTTAAAGACTTCATCAGTATCTACCACAATTTTCCCATAGCATTCTAGCATAAGGTATCCTAATCTATACCACTCTTTAATTCTTGTATCATCAAGTTTTAATGCATCTTTAAAATATCTTTCGGCTTTATTAAAATAAGTAAGAAGATCCTCGGTTGATTCTAATTTAAACTTTCTATTATTAATAGCATCTTGTAAATAATGATAATTAATATAAGCTATATTAGATAAATATCTCGCCTTATTCTCCTTATCAATTTCAATACACCTTTTAAATATAAATTCAGCTTCTTCCCTTAACTTTTTCTTTTCTTTAAGTATTTTTTCCTTCTTTTTTATATTATTTAAACACTCCTTATCAGCATCACTTAAGTATGATAATTTTGATATAGCAAACCCTATCATAGATAAAATTTCATGATTATTCCAATATTTGCTTCTATCTATATTTTCAATTGGCTTAAATTTGTTATATATTCCTTCCCAATTATTTTGAGCAAACATACTTCCTATATCATCTTCATCTTTTTTCAAATCATTTTTATTCATATTATTTAAAACAGCTAGCCAGCCATTATTATCAAGTAAAATAATATTAGGCATAAATTCTTCTTTTTTTATTTTACCTTCGCTTATTAAGTAATAATATAGTGATTTAGAAAATAAAGTAGAGTTAAAATATTCTTCATTTTTTAACACAATATTATATCTTATACTTATCCCGTTTGTAGAAGTAGCGATATTGTTAACAATAATGGAATATACCTTGCTATCCATATTTTTACCATTATAAAAGGCAAAAGCACGTTTAATATCTTTGGCTGTTAATTTTTGAATCCCTGGAAATTTCGATAACACAATCTCTGTATTTTTTTGATTTAAATAAAATTGGCCTGATTTTAAGTCATGAAATGGGGGAACTTTTAATATTAAATACATAAATCTTCACTTCCTCAAATAAAGTTTCAATTATATCATACTAAGAATAATATTCATATTTTTTTGCACTATTTACAAGAAGAATAAAAGTCGCCAAATGGCGACTTTTATTTGCCTGCAAGTCTTCTTGCCCATCCAAACACATATTTTAATTCCGT
This sequence comes from Caloramator australicus RC3, assembly GCF_000297115.1. GTDB lineage: Bacteria > Bacillota > Clostridia > Clostridiales > Caloramatoraceae > Caloramator > Caloramator australicus. Next base: position 6,826 of record NZ_CAKP01000157.1, read on the forward strand.
CAAGCTTAAATTTTGTAACCTTGGATTTGCTATTTGATAATCACTATATTTCCTTACCATAATATGATTTTCAATAAAATCCTTCAAACCTTGTTTTACCTGCTTCCCTCCACCTAAAATAGATATATTTTTGTCATCCTTCAAAAGACTTAGCAGCTTCAAAAATTTCTGTTTTCTTTCTGTTTCATCTTCTGAGCTGTTTTCTGCTATTTCTATAAGATTTAATATATGGTCAAAAAAATTAGAATATTGGTTTCTTTTGACAAAACTCACCATGGATTCTGCTTCCTTTAACAATTTTTTCTTATCCATCCAACCACCAACCTTAATAAGTTCTTATGTTACCATTCTGTGTCCAATCTGAAACTCTTTTAGCATTGTTATAACTTAATATAGTCTTCAGCCTATCTATGTTTTTTCTAATATTAGCATCGGATTCATTATAGTATTGATTGGCATATTTTTTATATTTGTCTTGTTCATCGGAGTCTCTGACCAAAAATTTAACACTCCCATAATATGCAGGTTTCCCGTATCCTATTTTAGGTTGAATATCGCCGTTAAGTCCTAAAGAATAACAAAGTAGCTTTAATTGCTTTTGAGTTAAACCATTATAATAAACCTCTCCTTCAAATTCAGCGCCTTCCTTTGCAAATTCAAAAAATATTGTGCCTTTTTCGCATATTGATGAAATCCCATGATAATAAAATTTATATCCTTTATATTTTCCGTTTAACAAATATAACTTTTCTTCAATATGAGGTGCATATAAATTAGGCAATCCAATGATATCCATACTCCCTTTTGTCATTTTAAAATCACTAAATATTACTTTGCTTTTCCTGCCCATACTTCCAAATGTCTTGCATATTATGCAATCCTTTGAACTATCATTAGTCTTATTATTAGGCAATTTATTATATCGAACCTGTTTACCCGGTTGATAACAGCTATAGGATATTGCTTCTGCTATGCTTCTTACACATCCCTTTATACTGCTTCCCGGAATAGTAACCTCACCGTTTATCCTTAAAAATTTTTTGTAAATCTTTCCATTATGTTCATCTATTTTACCCGAAGATATATGAACCGGGGTCAAAACCTTAATTTTTAATTTTATTATACCCTCTAAGTTTCCATCTTCGTTATACGGCTTATAATCCAAAAAGGGAACAAAACTATATGGCTTGCTCATTCAAATCGCCCTTTCTTAATTCATTATCATTTAACTGGATATTCCTTAAAAGTCCATCCAATTCATCTAAACTATTTATTTCTCTTTCTATATAAAATCCTTTATCCGCATAATTATTGTTTGATAATCCTTTATTATAATACCTTAATTTAATGCTAAATTCCTTAACTTCCATACGTCCAAATCCCTTCGAAGTTAATCCTCCAAAAGTTACAAAGCCATTATTAATATCCTTAAACACCTCAACAAGTGTTTTTATATGCCACTTAAAAAAGTTTTGCAGTCTTATTTCCCCTTTAAACTCCGCATCCTCTACATATTCCATGTTAAATAAAGCTCCTTGTTTTGCCGCACCAGATATCCTTTCTATAGCAACCGAAGTCCTTGAACCTATAAAGTATTTTCCAACAGGATAAGCATCCGAAAATAACACCCTGCTTTTCAAAGCCGTAGAACCAAACATTTTGCAGGCAGGACAGCTTAATTTATACCTTTCGGTTCCATTCTTATTTTTCATGTCACTTTGGTTTGAACAAGCTCCTGAAAACAAGTTACAGCTCTTAGGCAGTAATTTTTCTGCCCTCGACCTAAAAACTCCCTTAATACTTGTTCCAGGCATAAATGGGATTACTTGACCATCTTTGTGAACAGTTATGAAAGTATTATCCTCTTTAGTAGGATCTAATCCTTCCTCCTTGCCTGACCTTATAAAAAGAGGACTTTTAGTCTTTAAAGTATAAGTTATAATCGCTTCATTATATATCTTTTTAAACATTTTGCCACCTCATTTCCTCAGAAGGTCCGTTTAAAAGATATTTCTTTAAATTTTTATCCGTTATTTTATAAACCTTATAATCCTTAAGCTGAACATCCCCAAGTCCTGCTGAAGTTTTTCCGCCTATTTTAATCTCACCCTTTGCTAAAAGGTTTATAATTAACTTTAAAATATCCTCATACGCTTCTTCTAAATTGTCTATCGTCATATAAAAGTTAAATTTTGAACCGGGTGATACATATTCAAAATCATACTTTTTCCCATCCGCTGCTGTTAATGTATCCCTATCGATTGCAACGCCATCCCTTTTACCTGTATAAATCTTTTCAATTGGAACCGCATCGCTTATATGAATTTTAGATGCAAAATACTTAGAACCAAATATTTTACATACCGTGCACATATTATCATAGATTTTTTCTGCAAAATCCTTTTCATTCTTTGAATCATTTTTAAGTGCTTCCACTTTTTTATCACTTAAACATTCCTCATTTACAATAAAACAAGAACTAAACCTTTCGTCATATCCGCTGTTTAAAATCCTTTCTATATAAGACCTTAAAACTCCCTTAAGGGAACTTCCCGGTATAAAAGGTTCACCATTTTTATATCTTACAACGCTGTTGTCAACAGCATTAGGAGTAAACTCATCCTCCCCTCCTCCTATATGTAAAGGAGTGTTATTTACCAAAATCCCTGTAACTATATATTTATTCACAAATTTATCGTGCAACATCTAATCATCCCCTTTTTTGAGTTATTATTCTTTTTTCTTAACCCTCTAACCCTCTTTTTAACCAATACAAATATCCAAAGAAAAGACTTATATTTTTAATGGCTTCCTTGTCATCCTTTGATGCATTTTTTATTTCTCTGATTTTATTTATTATAAAATCTCCAAATTTTTGCTTTGAATTTGGCAAAGTTTTTTCCCACCCATTTCCCTTACCGGTCTTATACTTTATAAAAAGCTCTATCTCCTCATAACAATCAGCATTTAAAACCATCGCCGATAAGCTTTTAATATTTGTACTTCCAATATCTTTATTATTTAAAAAATTTGTCTTTCTTACTTCTTCTACTTTCTGAAGAATTTGCTTTTTTTCCATCACCTTACACCTCCACAATAAACCTCATATTTGCCAAAACCGTTATTGTTTTCTAAACCAAAAAATGGATTTTTGAAAAAATCATCATAAATTTTGTCTAAATCATTATTAGTCTTCAAAACAAAAACACTTCCCTTTAAAACATGTATAATTGCCCTTTCCCTTTTGTCCTCTTTATTTTGAGATGTGTCATAACCTCTATAATTTATAGTTTCTAAATACGCCACATCTATATCGTAATCGCTGCCAATATTTAATAGATCCTTCCACAAATTTTTATATTCCTCCGTTGAATAATATTTATCATTTATTTCAAAATCCAGCTTACAGTCCGAAACTAACTTTAATGCAAAATAAGTTTTATCTTCTTTTTTATTTTTATACCTTTCATTAAACCTTTTAATTTTCATTTTTACATTTTCCTTATTATCCTTTTCCTTTTCTTCACCTATTGAAAGCTTTGCCATTCCAAAACCCGAAGATATATAACTTCCAACCCTTATATTTTCAAATAGCTTTAGCTCTTCCTTTGTAATGCCATCAATATAGCCTTCAAATTTACATTCTAAAGAATCATTAACCCTTTTCGTTGCAACAATAGGAATCAAAGAAAACAAATTTCCTTCCTTTGCTGTTTTTGTATAGCTATTAATTGCAGTCCTTGTAAAAACCTTTTTATAGGGCTTAAATATTTTGTTATCCCTTACAAGCCCGGATATAAACTCAACCCTATTATTTCCCTCTGGACATAATTTGCATTTGGCTTCATCCGTCAAAACATCTACAAACCCATGTCCATCATTATTTTTGCATTTCATCGCTGTCAATGGAACCACATCAGTTCCAGTTGGATAGAAAAATGAAAACTTTATATCTTTAAACTTTTTACAAACGGATAAAAAATCACAGTTTTTGCATCCATTTCCATTTCTAAAATAAACCCAATTTCTTTTTTGCTGGCCTTCAACTTCAACAATATCATTCTTAAATTCTTTACAATTGTTTAAAATCGTTCTTGCAAAAGCTGCCCGCATAACATCCCCTGCAATGTAATCTGCCCCTTCTATGTAATTGCTGGAGAGCTTTTTAGTCCCGACTAACAAAGGCGATAAAAATTCAGCAATAATTCTCATGCCTTCACCTCCCTTATATCCACTTTACATCTTCCGCATCCCCTACTTTTTGAGCCTCCAATAAAATCAATCATTTTGAAGGCCATAATAAGTTCTTCCAAATCTATTTCTTCATCAATATAGGCCTCAACTTTACCCTTATATATTCCAATATCTGCGGTCTCAAAGGAATATAACGCTTTATCCTTCGATACTTTTCTAAATCTGTCTATAGCAACTCCATATCTAACATTAGTTCCTTTTTCTTCTTCGGGAAGTAGATCAGTGAAATAAATTTTTGAAGGACAATAGCCTTTACTTCCAAAGAGCCTACTAACCAATTCTTCTGCCTTGTCTTCATTTAATTTACTTTTAAGAATCATCAAAAGATTATCCCTAACCTTACCTTTTAAAGTTGAACCTGGGATAAAGGGCTTGTTATTCATTTTTACGGTTGCTTTATCTATCATTTCCCCTTCTATGTTGCCTGAAGAAATGATAAAAGGAGTCTTTATTTCAATCACAATCTCATAAACCTTCTTAACCATACCAATCACCACCTTACATAATCCCATAACATACAAATATCAGCCCATGGTGAATATACTCCATTAACTAAACCTGTAAAGGTTCTCCCTCTAAACATTTCAGTCACGATTTTGTTTAATTCCTTTATTGTTCTGGCATTTTGATATAGATAAAATAGTTCAAATTCTTCCCTTTCCATAGTCTCAGAAGCATACCTTAGTTTATACAACTGGCTCTTTTGAATGCTTTTCTCCTTCATTTTTCTTATTGCTTCATAATAACTTGCAAGCTCATTTACCGTGGCAGGGAATAATCCTTCCTTGATATAATCAAAATCTATAAAGCTGTTTCCCTCTAATATCTTAATATCTATGGTTCCTGCAGGATTTTTTAAATTTTTAGCCTTTTTCTTTGCATTCTTAAGCAAATTTTGTGCGATATCAGACATATTCCCTATAGGAGTATTGAATTTTGCAATGCAAACTCCAATAGACATTGTTATATTATTTTTAAAGCTTCCATCAAATTTTTCTATTATTTTTTTTGAAACCTCAAGAGCATAAACAGCAGGCACTATAACAAATATGTCATCCCCACCTAAAGCAATTATTTCAAACCTTATATCATCCTTCATAACTTCTGCAAAGGATTCATAAACTGACTTTTTTGTTATGTAGTCCAATGTCCTGCTAAAATACATCATCTCAAAAGGATTATTTATATTCATAACATAATTACCCATGTTGTTTCCATCACCATAAATAACTGCAACATATCCTCTATCGTCTTTTAAATCTTCCAAAGTCTTAACCGATTTAGCCTCTTTGTTTGTAAAGCTTTTAAACTCATTTGCAAAATTACTCTTATCCTTACCAACTCTATTTTTTCTTAAGCATGAAGGACATACAGGAACTTGTCCATCAGGCGAACTTATTAAATATTTAGCATCTCTTATTGCACAAAGATCACATACTACACCATTTTCCCTTAAAGTATTTGCCTTAAGACTAATCTTATTGCCGTTTATATTTAGCTCCTCTAGTTGGCTATCAGGATTTATAGGATAAATTTTTATTTTTTTTCTCCATTCCAACTTTCTGTTTAATTCTCCCGATATTCTTTTATAATCATAAAAAAATGTGTTCAAATCGGTAGTTTCCCATTCAAAGGCATTCATAGCAGTAAGAGCAATATTGGTATACTCTTCTTCAAGCCTTTTACAAACATCCTTGCCTTTACCTTCAGGTAAAACAATATATACATTGCCTCCTCCTGCATAAATTACGCATTCCTCTATAAATTTTTCACCTACAATATTTAAAGTAACATCTATGTTAAGATACTCTATTATTTCACTTGCCCCTCTTATATCTTTTATCTTTTTATTCTCTAAGAAATATTTCTTTATCTTATATATAGAACCTTTGATCACATCGATTTTTATATCTTTAAAAAGCTGACTTTGGATGCCATTTAAGCCGTCTATAATAAATTTTTTTATATCATCCGCTTCATCTGAGAAAAAGCTCATATAAGCCTTTTTCCTATCAAACTTTGATTTATCCATCGTCTTTAAATAAGAAATTAAAACATATATCTTAGCTGCATCGGCAACAGAAGGCTTATTCTCTTTTATATTCTTTTCGTTCCATACTACGTCTTCGTAACTTTTAAGATGATAATAAATATTTTTTAAATCCGAAAAATCATTTATCCTTTTATACGAATCATCAATCTTTGCAGGATAAAAAGCCATATTATTTCTACCTCCTAAAAAGCAAATATTTAATCAATCATCGTCTTCAAAATAAAGTTTTTCAAAACATGTATAATTTGACTTAAATATTCCCTTATTACCAAGTTCCCTCATATACTCATCATGGTCAGGGACAATTTCACATACCCATGGAATTTCTCCTTTAAGATAATAAAATATTCTTTCACTTGTAGCAGGCATCTTAAACACCTTACAATCCGAAATAGAAGGATCAAAATTAGTGTGGATATAATTATTTCTTATATCTTCCTTCAATAATTTTTTAAGAAGTGATAATATTTTTTCTCTATCTGTTCTATCCGAAATACGATTTAAGAATTTCATAGCCTGCTTTGATAAATAAATGAATTCCTTATCATTAACCGCTCTATATTTTCTATATAACATTAACCCAATCCCTGACAGCGTTACATATCCACCATCATGTATTAATAATGAATTAAAATCTCCCCTTATTGCAAAATCAATTCCTTGAAAAAACTCTTCCTCCTTTAAAGCACCTTCTTTAAATAGTCGTTCAAATCTTTCTTCATTTTCTTTTATCAAATCATAATTGAATTCTAAAGGTATTGGAGGAAGTTCTATCAAATTATCGGTGTTTTCAAATATGTAGGCAATTTTTTTGTTGTAAATCATGCCTAAAATAGTCAAATATGGGACAACACCTTTGTATCCTCCAGTTGGATTAAATATTATTTCTGCATAGGGATTTTGTTCGATGATTTCAAGAATTTTTTCGATGAGATTTTTGATTCCTTCCCGTTCGAACTTTACCGAATCGTTTACCACAAGATTTGTAATAGATAAGACTTTAGATGTTGCATTAAATGTAACTTCGAAGTATTCAGAAAGTATGTCTCCTGCAAGCCTTGATTCCTTTGTATCTGTAACTATGAAGTATAGGATATCATCATCTTCTACTCCTATTTTATTTAAGCTCTTTATTTCAGCAGATATCTTATCTTTATCTTGTTGACTTTTAATGATGCTCCAAACATAACTTTTTATCTTTTCTTCTTTTTCATCATTTTGAGTATAACTTCTATAAAGCTCTTGAAAATTTTTATCTTCTTTCATAATATTTGTAAAAATAGATGTCCCTACAGTAGAAAAGATTATCTTCCCCATAAAAACCACCACCCAATTTTATCCATATATTTATTTTTCTACATAATAACCAAAAATCCTTCTAAAATATCTAAATTTTAACTAAAATATATTTTAAACAAAATATAATTCATATTATTTTGCACCATTTAATAAGTTATAAAAGCTCTCTATTGTGTTGATCATATCACTGTCAAGCCTTTTATAAGCCTCCATCTTTAAATCTTCAGATATAGAACCGTAATATGCCTCTGCTATTCCTCCTGTTATGCAAGCAATAGTATCGCTATCTCCACCTATTGAAATTGCATTTCTTATAGCATCTTCAAAATCTTCAGATTCAAGAAATGCCCTTATAGCCTGAGGAACTGACCCTTGACAGCTAACATCAAACCTATACCATGTTCTAATGCTGTCTAAAGGTTCATCCAAATGATAATTAAATCTTTTTTCTATTTCCTCTTTAATTTTTTCCTTTGTTGCACCTTTTCTTGCCAAAAATATAGCCAAAGCTGTAGCCTGAGCTCCTTTAATTCCTTCAGGATGGTTATGGGTAACTTTTGCACTTTCTTGAGCCATTTTTAAGACATCTTCTTCACTGTCATAATAAAATCCTACTGGACTAACTCTCATAGCTGAACCATTTCCAAAGCTGTTATAAGGTTTAAATCCATCTGATAATCCCCAACTTATAAATTTACTTCCATAACCCGCATCGGGATATTTTCTAAACCATTCCTTATATGTAACATCGAAGGGCTTTTTATTTAATAATGCATCCATAGTAGCAACTGTTAGAACAGTATCATCTGTAAAATGCGAATATTGATTAAAAAGCTTAAAGTCCTTTGTCTTCTTATTATGGAATTCAAATCTCGAACCTACAATATCACCAATAATAGCTCCCAGCACAAAACCATCTCCCCTTAAAAAAAATAAAAATCCCTCATAGGTAGGCTAAGAACGGTCAAAGGAAATCGTTGAAGCTGATGCAATTGGCGAGTTTCAATCCCTCATAGGTAGGCTAAGAACGGTGCTATTGCAGTCCTCAAGGTGGCAGAGGTATTTGTTTCAATCCCTCATAGGTAGGCTAAGAACGATGATATAAAAACAACAGCAGAGGACAATTATATTGGGTTTCAATCCCTCATAGGTAGGCTAAGAACCTCCTGTATCATAAGCACGTCTAACTATTAAATCCCAGTTTCAATCCCTCATAGGTAGGCTAAGAACGGGGTTTTGGCAGATGTTTTGGTATCCCTAATAAAACGTTTCAATCCCTCATAGGTAGGCTAAGAACTCATATTTTTTATACCTCCTTTTAAAATTTTCCTGCGTTTCAATCCCTCATAGGTAGGCTAAGAACTTTATATGGAAACCTATTGTAAAAATATTTCCAGTGTTTCAATCCCTCATAGGTAGGCTAAGAACATATTATCATTTCAAATGATATAAATATAAAGAAAAGGTTTCAATCCCTCATAGGTAGGCTAAGAACTTTACTTGAGGGCTTAAATTGAGGCAGGAAAAAATAGTTTCAATCCCTCATAGGTAGGCTAAGAACGGACGATCAAACGTCC
>NZ_CAKP01000156.1 GCF_000297115.1 Caloramator australicus RC3
TATTATTAACACTATGACTTCCAAATGGAATGATGTCTAAGCTTATTCTAAATAGATATATATTATTTTGAATGTTGTATTCTAAAATATTTCTAAGATCTT
>NZ_CAKP01000155.1 GCF_000297115.1 Caloramator australicus RC3
AAGATTGCTGACTTTTATTATATGTAGTATAATCACTTAGAAACTTAAGTTTCTAAAACATATTGAACATAACAAATTAATATAAGAGAAGAAAATTAAATGATGAGGAGGAAAAAGCTTGAAAATAGCTGTCATTGATGGCCAAGGAGCAGGTCTTGGGAAAACCTTCATAAAGGAATGCAAAAGAGCCTTCAAAAATAATGTGTATATTTTTGCTTTAGGGACAAACGAAATCGCAACCTTAAATATGTTAAAAAAACGGTGCTGATGAAGGCTTTACTGGAGAGATAAGAATAGTGGATTTTCTCACTAAAAACAAGATAGATGCTATAGTAGGACCGATAGGAATTCTAATAGGTGGAGGTATAGGTGGAGAAATTACTTCAAATATTTCAAAAGTTATATTTAACCTAGACTGTATTAAATACATAATTCCGCTGCAAAAACATGGTATATTTATCCCAGGCACACGAAATTTAGCTATAAGAGAGATTATAAAAGAAATAATTGAGGATATAAGATGTAAGAACTTCTGAATTTAGATTGCCTAAGGGAATTAGTTATGTTAAGATTGTTGGATTTAATGCTAAGGTGTCATATAATATTAAAG
>NZ_CAKP01000154.1 GCF_000297115.1 Caloramator australicus RC3
TGTGTTCTTAGCCTACCTATGAGGGATTGAAACACAGGAATAACGTATAATTCTGTTGAAAATATGAAAAGTTCTTAGCCTACCTATGAGGGATTGAAACCTTCCCTTCCTTTTCTCCCTTGGCTTCTTTTTTAGTTCTTAGCCTACCTATGAGGGATTGAAACACGGAAATTGGATACAAAATGCTGATATAGCACATAGTTCTTAGCCTACCTATGAGGGATTGAAACATGCTCATTTAGCAAATACAATGCCTCATAAATTTACGTTCTTAGCCTACCTATAAGGGATTGACACTATATACTACATTAGCTTCCATGATTTGTAAATGCAAGTTTTTAGCCTACCTATAAGGGATTGACACGTATCTCAATACTATAATTTCCTTTAGTAATGTCGGTTTTTAGCCTACCTATAAGGGATTGACACACAATTTTCTCGTAAGGTTGTCCTGTAACGGCAGCAAGGTTTTTAGCCTACCTATGAGGTATTGAAACTGGCATTCGTCCAATATCACTACCCAATCTTCGTTGGTTCTTAGCCTACCTATGAGGGATTGAAGCAATTTACTTTCTCTAAGGCACTAACGATGATACATTATAACCTATCTAATATTAGTGCAAAAAAATGTGAATGGCATTTAAAGTATAATTTTTTACGAGGTGATACATTGGAGGTAAATGGAACTTTAATTTGGTATTATAAAATATGCAAAAGACAAGTCTGGTTGATGTCCCACGGAATAGTTCCGGATCAACATGATGAAAATATAGATATAGGAAGATTTATACATGAGAACTATTACAAGAGGGACAAAAAGGAAATAAGATTTGGCAATGTTGTGTTTGACCTTTTGTATGAAAGGGGAAATGAACTTATAATTGGTGAAACAAAAAAGTCTTCGAAATTTGAAGATGCTTCAAAGTGGCAGCTCATGTTTTACTTAAAGATTTTAAAGGAAGCTAATATCAAAGCAAAAGGCATACTAAATTTCCCCGAAGAGAGAAAAAGTATAGAAGTTGAACTTTGCGATGATGCGGAAAGGGAACTTGCAAAAATTTTAAAGGAAATAGAGGATATTGTAATCAAACCGCATCCGCCTAAAATAGTTAAGACTAATTTTTGCAAGAATTGTGCTTATAAAGAATATTGTTTTTCCTAAGGAGGAGCCATGAAAAAGGATATTTATATTTTTAACAATGGAGAGCTAAAAAGAAAGGATAATACCCTTTATTTTGAAGGAAATGAAGGCAAAAAATATCTTCCTGTTGAAAATATAAACAATATATGGATTTTTGGAGAAGTTGACATAAACAAAAGATTTTTAGAGTTTGCTTCGGAAAAGGAGATATTAATTCACTTTTTTAATTTTTACGGCTATTACGTTGGGACGTTTTATCCTAGGGAACATTTAAACTCTGGATTTGTTACTTTAAAACAAGCTGAACATTATTTAGACCAGGAAAAAAGATTGAAACTTGCAAAAAAATTTGTTGAAGGTGCCGTTGAAAATATTTTGGTGGTGCTTAGGTATTATAAAAATAGAGGCTGTGATGTTGAATTGGAGATTGAGGATATAAGGCAAAACAAGGAGGGTATTAATAAGGCTAAAGATATAGAATCACTAATGGCTAATGAAGGGAATATTAGGGATGTTTATTATAAATGTTTTGATAAAATAATAAAAAAGGATGAATTTGTCTTTGAAAAGCGAAGTAAAAGGCCTCCATTAAACAAATTAAATGCTCTTATTAGCTTTGGCAACTCTTTATTATACACCTCTGTATTAGGTGAAATATACCAAACTCAGCTTGATCCAAGAATAGGTTATCTTCATTCCACCAATACCCGAAAATTCACATTAAACCTAGACGTTGCAGAAATATTTAAGCCTTCTATAGTTGATAGGGTTATATTTTCCCTTATAAACAAAAATGTTTTATCCTCAAAGGATTTTGAAAATCAATTAAATGGAATAATACTAAATCAAAACGGAAAGAAAAAATTCATAGAAGAATATAACGAAAAGCTTGAGACGGTTTTCAAACATCAAAAATTAAATGCATCTGTCAGCTATAAAAGATTAGTCCGCCTTGAACTTTATAAAATCCAAAAGCATATAACGGAGGATGAGGAATACCAACCCTTTGTTGTGAGGTGGTAATTTGTTTGTGATACTTGTTTATGATGTAGGTGAAAAGAGGGTAAATAAAATACTAAAAAAATGTAGACAATACCTAACCTGGGTGCAAAATTCGGTTTTTGAAGGTGAGATTACCGAAGGGAACTTAAAAAAGTTAAAAATGGAGCTCAATAGGATGATTAAACCTAATGAAGATTCGATAATAATCTATACTTTTCAAAATACAAAGTATTCAAATAGACAAGTTATGGGAATAAATAAAAATTATTTGGATATTATTGTTTAGAAATGAAAAATATTGTAAAATAATCTTGGAGGGTTTAGTTTGAAGAGGATGGTTTTGCTTTTTTCTCATGATTTAACACAAGAGCAAATTAAAGAGGCAAATGAAAGGTTCAATATAGAGGAATTTATAAAACTTCCTGAAAAATTGCAGCAAAAGTGGTCAAATGTTCCACCGGAAGGTGAATTTACCGAGATTTATTTTGATGATTTTAAAGAATTTATAGAAGATAATTTAAGAAAAGGGGACTTTGTTTTAATTCAAGGTGACTTTGGAGCAACAGTTTACATGGTTAATTGGGCCTTTAAAAAGGGCTTTATCCCTGTTTATGCAACAACTGTTAGAAAATATGAGAATTACAAAGGGGAAGACGGAAGCATTAAAAATATTCATTATTTTAAACATGTAAATTTTAGATTATATAAAGTGGAGTGATATTTTTGTTTGATGTAAGATGGACAAGGCTTAGATTCAAAATAGAACTTTTAGAGGACTCCTATCTTCCAACCCAGAAAAATTCGGCCCTAAGGGGTGGTATGGGAGCAGTATTAATTTCTTATTTTTGTATAAACAAAGGGCAATGTAAAGAATGTTTAATGGCAGAAAATTGCGTTGTTCAAAATATAATGAATCCCAAGTTAGAAGTAGAACTTCCCTTTACAAAAAATGCTAATACAAGTTCACCGGGTTTTGTTATAGAGTGCATGGATTATAAAAATGAATATAAAAAAGGGGATATAATCCAATTTGACCTTCTTATTTTCGCAAAAACTTTAAATTATATTCCCCAGTTTATATTTGCCTTTGATAAATTAGGGGAAAAAGGTTTTGGAAAAAATAGAGCTAAATATAGATTAGATGGTATATATAACAAGGAGGATAAGCTAATATTTAAAGATGGTGTGTTTTTTAAGGAAAACCTAATGATATTAAAACTAAGTGATTATATTTTAGAAAGACAAAAACAGATAAATAATATTAAAATTGTCCAATTTATTACCCCTTTTAGATTTATGAAAAACAACAAGCTTGTTGATGATATAGAATTTAAGGATTTTATAATCTCCCTTCAACGGCGCATAAGTATTTTAAATGCCTTAGAAGGAAGGATGATAAACAATTTTGAAACGGATGCTTTAGGTGAAATTGTTGAAAAAAATATCTATTGGACGGAGTTTAAAAGGTATTCTTCAAGACAAAAAAGTGCTATGAAGCTTGGAGGCATAAAGGGTAGAATAAGCTTTTCAAGTGATATCAATAACTTTAAAGAGCTTGTTATTGCTGGAGAGCTTACCCATATAGGTAAGAACACATCCTTTGGCCTTGGTAAATATGTGATTGAGGAGGGGAGTGATATTATTGAATAGTAATTTTAATTTTGAAGACTTATATCTTTCAGCCCTTTTACATGACATTGGTAAATTTTATCAAAGAACTGAGCTTGAAGAGGACAAGAAAATAATTTATAAGGCCTATGAAAGCATTTTTAAAGCAGAAAATGCCTATGGGCCAAGGCACCAGGAATGGGGAGCTTATTTTTGCGAAAATTTAAATTTAAACAGTAAAATTGTTCAAACAGTTAGAAATCACCATAACCCTTCAACTATAATTGAAAAAATAGTTAGAATAGCAGATATGCTATCAGCGGGTGAAAGGGAAGGAATAGATGATAAAGATGAAAATGTAAAAAATTTGATATCCGTATTAACTCTTGTAAATATTGGGAAACCAACAAAATCAAAGTATAAACAATTAAAAAAAGCATCTGATTATCATGAATTGATTGATGATGAACAAAAAAGTGTTGAAAAGGAATATGAAAAGTTATGGAAGGAGTTTAAAGAAATAATAAAGGATGAAAAAGATCATGAAAGGATTTATTATATATTAAAAGAATTTACACAAAACATTCCATCTGCATATTATTATTCAAGACCAGATATTAGTTTGTTTTCTCATCTTAGCACAACAGCAGCTATTGCAAGTTGTATTTATAGGCAATATGAAGATGAAATAATAAACGGAGATTCAAGGGCAATAGATTCATTGCTCACTAGATTAAGAAATAAACAAACTATAAACGATGAGGTCTTCTGCCTACTTAAAGGTGATATTTCAGGAATACAAGATTTTATATTTAATATTGATATGGAGGGGGCTTTAAAGTCCTTAAGAGGAAGATCCTTCTATGTTGCATATATTTTAGATATCATTGCTAGATATATTATTAAAAACGAAGGACTTAGTTTAAGCAATATACTATATTCAGGCGGCGGACATTTCTATATATTACTTCCTGCAAAGTCTATGGATAGAATTAAGCAATATCAAAAATACATAGATGAAGTCTTTTATAAAGCTCACAATCTAGAAGTATCAGTTCTACTTGCTGCAGAAAAATTCAGCGTTTCTAAGCTAGCTACAGCAAATTTCTCAGAAGTTTTCGATGGTGTTGGTAAAAGGTTATATAAGGAAAAAAACAGAAAATTTAATAGCATTTTAAATGACGAATTTTTCAAGCCAACAAAGCTTTTAGATGATATATGTCCGTATTGTAGACGAGAAATTAAAAATGATGAGTGTAGTTTTTGTAATTCCTTCAATGAATTAGGCGATAAGCTCTCTAAATATTCATATATTCGTATGGAAAATATAGAAGCTAAAATAGGAAACATAAATAATGTTTTTGATATTTTCAAATGCTTTGGCATAGATATGCAGTTCGAAAATCAAGGTAGCAAGAAAAGCTATGCAATAAATAAAGATAGAGCGGATTTTAAAAATTCAATGTTTTATATTAAAACAGCAAATTATGTATATAAAAATAAAAATGGCGTAGCAACGCTTGAAAATGTTGCAGATGAATCTGATGGAGTTAAAAAATGGGGAATATTGAGGGGGGATGTGGATAATCTAGGCAAGATATTCCACGATGGTTTAGGAGAAAATAAGTCTATTTCAAGGGTTGCAACCTTATCTAGTGAACTTGAAATCTTTTTTGGAAAATTTTTGGAAGAGTTTATAGAAAAAGAATATAAAAAGTGTAGTGTTGTTTATTCCGGTGGTGATGACTTTTTCTTAGTTGGTCCTTGGAGTGAATTACCTGATGTAGCATATTTGATTAAAGAAAAATTAAAAGAATATTCGGGTGGCAATGAAAATATTGCTGTTTCAATGGCAATAGAAATAACCCCTGATAAAAAATTCCCTATATACAGGGTAGGGATAGCGACTGGAGAAAGCTTAGACAAAGCAAAGGAATATGAAAGAAATGGTAAAGCAAAGGATGCTATTTTTCTATTTGGAAAAGCCATTGGATGGGAAGAATTTAATAGTCATAAGGAAATAAAAGATTTAATCGTAAAAGTTTTAGTAAACAAAGTTACAAGGAATATATTAAACATTTTCCATTCAATTTCATATCAAAGCAGAAAAGCGGAAGAAAAAGAAGAGATATTTAAAGCGTGGAGGCTTGTGTATTATATGGCAAGGCTTGAAGAAAGATATGGAAAATCAAAGGATGATTTAAAGAGACTTTTAAATCTTATATTAAATAAACAAAATAGACTTTATAAGAATCTTGAATCAGCAACAATTTGGGCTGATTTACAAACAAGAAGTTAGGAGGGATGAAAATGCCTATAAATGTTAATGATGCACAAAGCATTTTAAATCCAAGAGATGCTGGAGGAGAAATGCTTTTTAGAAAAGCAGAGGAAATTGGTAGAGAACTTGTTGACAAAAAAGTTTCCATGTCTCAGATAAGAAAGTTGTTTTCTGAAATAAAGAAGATAGAATATGATGCTCAGAAGAACTACCAATACAAACTTAGACTTTTAAAGGCACAAATAGGATATACATCTGGAAGATTTAGAGAATTTAGTTACTTTAAAGAGAGCTTTTATAATTTGATAGATAAGACTTTAAGCGGTGGGGAAGCTGAACTTAAACGATTTAAAGACTTTTTTGAAGCAACGATTGCCTATTTCAGAGCCTTTGGCGGCAAGTAATTTTAAGGAGGGATATTATGAGTTTTAAGGAAGTTACTTTTAAAGGTAAGTATATTGTTAATTTTGATATAGAACTTAAAACAGGATTACATATTGGGACAGCTGGAAATACTTTAGATATTGGTGGTGTTGATAATCCAGTTATAAAGGACGCCTTTGGAAGACCATATATTCCAGGTAGCAGCTTAAAAGGTAAATTGAGAAGTCTAATGGAATTTTATCATGATAAAATTAATGTAAATAATTTAGTTTATTCCGTTAAAAAAGAACAAAGAAGAGATTCAATAGTCATGCATATGTGTGGGGAAGAAGATTGTCCGGTTTGTAATTTATTTGGCAGAAATCATGGTGAACATGATGTAATTGTTAATGATGAAGGAAATTCTAGAAAAGTAGATTTTTCAGAAGTAGTAATGCCAACTAGACTCATCGTAAGAGATGCTTTACTTGATGAAAAGAGCATAACTGACGAAATGAAGGAAAATATGGACCTTGAATTTACAGAAGTTAAGTTTGAAAACAACTTGGATAGAATAACTTCAGCTGCAAACCCAAGGCAAACAGAAAGAGTCCCAGCAGGAGCAAGATTTAATGCTTCTATGGTTGTTACTGTATATGATGAAGATGGAAATAAATATGTTAAAGAATTGATAACTGCTTTAAAACTTTTACAGGATGACTATTTAGGAGGACAAGGAAGCCGTGGTTATGGTCAGGTTGCAATTAAGAATATAAAGATATCCTTCAGAGATATTGAATATTATAAAGGCCAAAGCAAAGAAGAAAAATTGGTTGCTAATGCGGATTCTTTAGACAAAATAAACTTATAGGATTAGGATGATGATTATGGAGAGATATAGGGTAAAATTAAATTTTACTTCACCTATTCATATAGGATATAGGGAAGGTGTATTTAATCTTACTGAGACTACTATTCATTCTGATACCATATTTTCTGGGATAATAAATTGTTATCATAATTTATTTGGCATAGCGAAAACAAATGATTTAGTAAGTAAATTTATAAATGGTGAAGAACCGTTTTTGGTTTCATCCTCATTTTACTATATCGATGATGAATACCTTTTACCAAGGCCAATGAGCATAAGCTTATTAGACTATGTAAAGGATTTTAAAAAGGAAAAGAAAATAAAATTTATATCTGAAAAAGTTTTATTTGGAAAAAGCAACAACGTATTCATCAAAGGAGAACTATTGCTCTCAAAGGATATAGATAAGGATATATATAAAATAGAAGAAAGACCAAGGGTTGTAATTGATAGGATTACCAATGGAACCAATATTTATTACAACAGCTGTTGTAGATTTAATGAAGGATGTGGACTTTGGTTTTATTTAGATGTAAATGAAGAATTTAAAGAAGAAATATTTGCAGCAGTAAAGCTTCTTGGAGATGAAGGAATTGGCGGTGAAAGAACATATGGCTGCGGACAATTTGAGGCATCCTTTGAAAAGATAAATATTAATAATAAAGAAGGAAAGAATTATTTATTATTATCATTATGTATTCCAAATAATAAAGATAATCTAAATGACTTAATATCCTATCAAATAACTGAAAGAACAGGATATATATATTCACCTTATATAACATCAAAAAGACATATGCTTTACAAAGTTATCAAAGAAGGAAGCATTCTAAAAAGTAAGTTTTTAGGTAATATAATTGACGATACGCCAGAAGGGTTTAATGCCCATAAGGTTATAAAATACGGTAAAGCCTTTGTTATTCCTCTGGGATTGGAGGGTTAAAATGAAAATCAAAAAATTTAGGTATGAGATGGAAATAATAAGTCCTACGGTTGTGACATCGGGAAACAATATAAATGGCTTTGAATTAATATATGATAGACGAAATGACAAAGTCTATGTAATGAATATCATGAAACTAATTAAGAATAGCAGAAGATATATTGATGCGTTTTTTACCTTTGATTATAATAGTAGGGATTTTCGTTTAGAAAATAAATTAAAAGAAATTGGCATAAATAATTACTTGAATTATGTAAAATATGAATTATCATTAAATGGAACGAGTTTTAAACCTAATTCAATAAAGGAAATAACAAAAACTTCAGGGAAACCATACATTCCAGGTTCTACTATTAAAGGTGCTATACGCTCAAGTTTAACAAGGGTGTTAAATAGGGAGAATGATTATAAGATCTCTCTTGATGAAACTGCTAGAAGAAGTAATGAAATTAGAAACCCAGAAAAACAAGCAGATAATAAAGCAGAAGAAAGAATTTTTGGCAGTCCCAATAATTCTCCATTTAGATTATTAAGAATATCGGATACTGAAACAAAGGATTATTCAGATTTAGAGCTTTATGATGTTAAGGTTATGAATATATGTAATAACAGGGTAAAGTGGTATACAAGGAGTGGAAACGTGGACAATATTGAGGGGGCAACATCTATTTATGTGGAAGCTTTTAAGGAAGGCACTATTTTAAAGGGACAGTTATCACAAGGATTTTTTGAAACTTTTAAAAACATAAACATAGCGAAGAGAGAAATAGAATCCATTGATACTGTTGAAGGTATAGTTAATAAGATACGAAATGATATTGACTTATATATTGATAAAGAAATTGAATTTTATTCAAATTATCATGTAGATGAGCTAGTAAGTTTCTATAGAAAATTAAAAAGTATGCAACAGCAACTTAGACCGAATGAATTTATAATACAAATCGGTTTTTCAACTGGGTATTTACCAAAAACAGTAGTTAGAAATATAGATTCTCGTTTTATAATAAAACTACAGCAAATATATAGGGGAAGGATATATAACGACTTATTTCCTAAAACAAGAAAAATTATAATCAAAAATGGTAAAATTTACAAACCCCTTGGTTGGGTAAAGATTAGGCTAATCGAATCATAGTCGCCATAGGGCGACATAATTTTTGGGGTGATTATATGGCTTTTAAATCAAGTAGCCAGGAGCTTGCCTTTTACAGACAAAAAATATTATATTTTTTAATCAATCATTCTGGAGAATATACGATTGATGATTTGACTAAAATGTTTGGATTTAAAAAAAGAAGAATACAGGATTTTATATCGGAATACAATCAAAATGGATTTGAAATTATAGTGAGGAAGGGTAAAATCTGTGTAGAAAAAGTTCCGGAAGTTTATGATTCCTTTAATAAGCTTTTGCTTTATCAAAACATGCAAAAGCTTGCCGTATTGCATGAAGTTAAAAAGTATGAAAACGGAATAAACAGAAGGCTTTTGTATGATATCGTATCAAGGGAAAAGGGTATAATTTGGGGTAATACTACTTATCATAACATAATAAACTTTTTGGCTGAAGAAGGTTTGATTTATTATGATAAAAGTTCTAATTTAATAAAACCTTTAAATAATATAACAGATAATCTTAATGATGATGAAATATTGGACCTTTTAATATTTTTAGATGTTGCAAGATTTATATCCTCTAAACCCAAGACGGTAGAGGGAATTTATAATAAAATAAAACTTCAGGCAAAGAAACAGGGGATTTATTTTAACGGTAAAAGGATATATTCTGTAAACAATCGAAGAGTTATCATATTCGATGAGATGATTTTAAAAATAATAGAAGAGGCGATTTTGGAAGAAAAGGCATTGAAGATAAAATATAAAAGCAATAGAGGGGATATTATCGATTTAACAGTAAATCCTTCTGGATTAATATATTTAGACTATAAGGATATGTGGTATTTGGTTGTGCAAAATAATAGGACTAGCCTATATAGATTAGATAAAATAATTCAAGTAGAGATTGTAGAAGGCAGTTTAAGCGGATTTAATAAAGACTTGTTTGAAGAAAGCTTTGGAGTATCTCCAGAGGAGCTAGAGGATATAATAATCAGATTTGATAAAGAACAATTTATATATAAAAAACTTATAAAATACAAAGCAGTGCATAAAAGCGCAGAAATAATTGAGACAGAAGATAGCTATATTTTAAAGGATAAGGTAAGAGGGGTTTTAGAAATAAAAAGATGGATAAGGGGATTTGGAAAAAGCGCCTATATAATAGAACCAAGAAGGCTTAGGGAAGATGTAATCAAAGATTTAGATCTTATGATAAAAAGGTATGGTGATATAGATGGATGAGGCGTATTATCTTATAAAGATAATTAATGCCCTTGAGGATGGCTCAAAGACAATTAAAGAATTAAGCGAAATAACAGGAATTGAAAAGAATAATTTGAAAAGGTTCTTTGCAATGGATTTAAAAAACGGAGGAAACCTTTTAAACTTTTGGAATATAGAGCTTTATGATGAGGATGGCAACAATATTTATTTTGCCGATTCATTTTTAGAAGATGATGATGTATTTCCAGATACAGAATATTATATGGAATTTTTAAAGGATGACGTTGAGGTCCTAATATTTAACGACGTAGCATCCTATGAACCAATAGGGCAATTAAGCGAAAAGGAAAGGTTTTTGCTTTTTGAAATTTTAAGTTTATCTAATTCAGAAAGATTAAATAGCATAAAAGAAAAGATTTTTGCATCTCAAAAAGAATATTATGATAAACTAAATAAACTGTCAGAAAGAAGGATTATAAAACAGTATATAAGCTTAAATGCCTTTGATAAAGGAATAATTGTAGAACTTTATAAAGCTATGGATAATAAAAATAGAATAATTTTAGAATTAAAATCTGGTAAAAAAATGAGCATAATTCCGCAGAGGATTTTATACGAAGATGATGCTGGAAGGTGGTATCTTGAGGCTGTAAGAAAGGGAAGATGCTTTATAATCGATTTAGACAACATCGTAAAAATATATAATGAAAAATGTATAAAAAAACAAACAATGGATGAAATTTATACAAGCTTTGGAATCGGCAAAAGAATAACTTATGTTAAACTTAGGGTTTATAACGAAAAAAACGCAAAGGAGAGGGCAATAAGGTTTTTATTAAGAAAAAACATAATAGAACAAAAAAGCTTTGATGATTATATAGAAATTAAGGCAAAGGTTTCAGATATTGCTGTGTTTAAACGTTGGTTAAGGGAGATGGGGCCATCAGTAGTTTTACTTGAACCAGGATGGCTAAGAAAACAAATCATTGATAGTTTATATTGCTGGAGAAGAATTTATGAAGAAGGGGAAAATTAATCCCCCTCTTTTCTTAATAATCATTAAGTTCAAATAAAAAACTAGACTTATACTTTTCACGTAAGCAGGGATTGTTTTTTATTTGATTGCACTCCAACTGATATTTATTATGGTCAAGCCATATTTTAAATATTTTTATTCCATCAATATCATTGTCCCAAAGAGCTCTGAAACAATATTTGCCATTCGACGAACCCTTATATAAATTAGGGTAATTAAATCCATAATTATTATTGTGAAATAACACACCAATTAAAGCGGAGCTATTGTCTTTGCCTTTACTATATGAATTTATTTTTTTTACCATTTCTAATATTTGAGAATAAATAAAATGTTTTGCTTCAGGATTTTGAGAGATAAGATTTTGCACTTCTTTAGTTACAAATTTTTTTGTTTGTAAATAATCTTCAAGAAGAAATATGCCAAAAGCATTTAATGCTACATATGTGGTGTTATTTATATCTACTTTTTCAAAGAAAAACGAGTTGTTTTCAATAAAATCTTTTTCTTTGTTATTTAGTTCATTTATGTCAACCTGTAAATTATTATTAATTTTTTTTATTAATTCTAAATGAGTAAGCAGTGCTTCGATGTCTATTTTTATTGGAATAGGAGGTATTTTCATTAGGACGATAGCATCTTCATATATGTATCCTGTAGAATAACCAAAAAAAGATCCAGCAGCATATCCAAGATATGTAATGAGCTTATATCCTCCTATAGGAGCAAAAAAAGTGTCTATTGTGTTGTATTTTAATAATTCGGATGATATTTCTTGCATAAAGTTACCTAATGCTCTATTTAGTTTAATTTTATCATTTACATCTACATAATCGATTTTTATTAGTTTAACATTTGCATCATAAAGCTTTTCAAAAATTTTCTTGTTGATTTCAGCTGCTTTTTTACCGCTTATAGTGTCAGTATGTAATATTGTTATATTTGGCTTATCTTGTAATTCGTTTTGCTTTTGAAGTGCATACAAGATTGAAAATTCAGCACTTACTTTGTTAGGGTTATTTTCAATTCCCTTTATAATATTATTTATATTTATCTTTTCAAGTATATGTTTTTTTGTTAATTCTGGATACAACTCGTGTATTATGTTATTTTTATTAAATAATGAGATTCCACCTGTCATAATTATATTTTTATATTTTATTTTCATGCTAATCACCTTTTTATTAATGTAATTTTAAATAATATATTACCATAACAAGTAAATATATTGTAATCGGCAAGTACTTTTGGAGAAATTTCGGAAATTTTTTATCCCGAAATTTTTCCATCTAATCATTAAATAGCGACTTCCTGTTTTCCAACCTGTAGCTTTTGCCTGTCATATTAAAAATCTCACATCGGTAGGTTAGCCTGTCCAATATAGCTGTGGTTAATGCTACATCCTGCAAAAGCTCACTCCACTCTTCAAACCCTTTATTAGATGTGATAATTATTGACGTTTGTTCATGTAGATTTGATATTAATTGAAAAAACATATTTGCTTCTTCATGTGAAATCGGTAAATATCCAATTTCATCAATTATGACAAGGTCTGAAGAGTATATCCTATTTATTTTACTTTTGCTTTTCCTTGATATATCCTGTGTTTTTAAATGATACATTAGCCTGTCCATCGTTGTGAAACTTACCTTGTATCCCATTTCAACAGCTTTGTATCCAAGTGCTATTGCAAGATGCGTTTTACCTACTCCAGGTGGCCCTAAAAATATTAGGTTATATATATTATCTATCCAGTCCATCTCTAAAAGCCTGTTTATCTGCTTTTTAGTTATTGATCTTTGAAACTCTGTGTCAAAGCTTTCTATTGTTTTTATCACAGGAAATCCAGCCTGTTTTAGCCTTCTTTCCTGTGCCTTTCTATTTCTTTGCTCTATCTCACCCTTTAATAGCTCTATTATCAAATCATGGTATGATAAATCTTTA
>NZ_CAKP01000153.1 GCF_000297115.1 Caloramator australicus RC3
TGCTATACCTAATATCCTCTTTCCTTCTTTTAATATATTTTTACTTGCATTTACATCTCTATCGTGGACTGTCTTACATATTGGACATTCCCAATTCCTTATGTTTAAGTCTTTTACTTCTTCATTTTTATAACCACATACACTACATATTTGACTCGTTGGATAAAACATATCTACTTTTACTATTGTTCTTCCATACCATAATGCTTTATATTCAAGCATATTTACAAATTTTTGACCATGCTACATCTGATATGGACTTTGATAGTTTGTTATTTCTTAACATATTCTTAACCTTTAAGTCCTCCAAAATTATAACTTGGTTTTCGTTTATAATTTTAGAGGATAGCTTTTGCAAAAAATCTTCCCTTTGGTTTCTTATCTTCTCATGTATTTTGGCTACTTTCTTAGCTTGTTTCTTAAAGTTACTACTACCTAATTGTTTTTTAGAAAGCTTCCTTTGTTCCTTAATAAGTCTTTTTTCTAACTTTATAAGATATTTAGGATTGGATTTTTTGTTACCTTCACTATCTATCAGAAAGTGTTTTACTCCTAAATCTATACCTATTACTTTGTTAGTTTTAGACTTTTCTGTAGTTTTTTCTATCCTACAACAAATTGAAACAAAATATTTCCCTGTTGGAGTTCTACTTATAGTTGCATTTAGTATTTTACCCTCTACTTCCATTGATTTTACAAACTTTACCCAGCCTAATTTAGGTAGTTTGATTTTGTTTCCTTTAATTTCAATGTTGTTATTTGTAAATGTTGTTCTATAGCTTTGATATTTACATTTCTTTGACTTAAACTTTGGATAATTTGCTCTGCCTTCAAAAAAATTCTTAAATGCTTTGTCTAAGTCTTTGAGCGAATTTTGAAGTGCAAACTTATCTGCTTCTTTTAGCCATATATTAATTTGTTTTAGTTTTGTTAAATCAGCAGAGCAATCCTTATAATTAAATGTTATACCTTTAGTTTTATATTCTTCCTCTCTTTTAGCAAGGTAGTAGTTATATACAAACCTAACACAACCAAAGGATTTATTTATGAGCTCTATTTGTTGTTTATTAGGATAAAGCCTAAATTTAAAAGCTTTTTCCATACTTTCACCTCATAGTTATTGTAACATATGTTGTTATACAAAACAAACTTTTAACTAATATAAGTTATGATGCACAAATAATATATGTTATTATTAGAGCATCCTTACTCATGACTAAAGTCACAAGTAAGGACACTTTCTTAATCAAACTAGTTATTGCAAATTACACTACCGCAGTAAGGTATATTGACAATTGTATAAGGTTATTATATCATTATAATATAATTATTATATGTTAAAAAATTAAATTTTTAACAAGGAGAGGATAAAATGAATAAGAAAGTTATAATAGTTGGAGGAGTAGCAGGAGGCGCTAGTGCAGCAGCAAGACTTAGAAGATTAGATGAAAATATTGAAATAATTATGTTTGAAAGAGGAGATTATATATCCTTTGCAAATTGTGGATTGCCATACTATATAGGAGGCACTATAAAAGAAAGACAAAACTTGCTTGTTCAAACAGAAGAAGGAATGGAAAAAAGATTTAATATTGATATTAGAGTAAGAAGTGAAGTAACGAGAATATTTAGAGATACAAAGGAAGTTGAAGTTGTATCTGAGGGAAAAACATACAGGGAAAAGTATGATTATTTAATTCTTTCACCTGGTGCTGCTCCCTTTGTGCCACCAATCCCAGGAGTTGAAAAGAGCAACATATTTACATTAAGAAATATGGCTGATGTTGATAGAATAAAATCCTATATAAACGAAAAATCTCCCAAGAAGGCTGTTGTAATAGGTGGAGGTTTCATCGGTGTTGAGATGGCGGAAAATCTAAAGGATGTAGGTTTACAAGTTACTCTTGTTGAAGCCATGGATCAAATATTAGGACCTTTTGATATTGAAATGGCAAGGATACTTGAGAAGGAAATGAATGATCATGGAGTTGAGGTTATAACTTCGGATGGAGTAGAAAAATTTGAAGGCGAAGGAAGACTAATAGTTTCATTAAAAAGTGGAAAGACCCTAGAGGCAGATATGGTAATACTTGCAATAGGTGTAAGACCAGAGACTAAGCTTGCAAAGGAAGCTTGGCTTGAGATTGGAGAAAGAGGCGGTATAAAGGTTGATGAGTATTTAAGAACAAGCGACCCTTATATTTATGCCGTTGGGGATGCAATAGAAGTAAAGGATTTGGTAACTGGTGCATGGACATTAGTTCCGCTAGCTGGACCAGCAAACAAGCAAGGAAGAATAGCAGCAGATAATATTTGTGGGAGAAATGTTAAATATACAGCAACACAAGGAACTTCGATTTTAAAGGTTTTTGATATGACGGCTGCATCAACAGGAGCAAATGAAAAAACATTAAAGAGAATGGGAATCCCTTACTTAAAATCCTATACTCATTCAGGATCCCATGCAGGTTATTATCCAGGTGCATTTACCATGACAATAAAGTTGCTATTCTCACCTGAAGATGGAAAAGTTTTAGGTGCTCAAGTAGTTGGACGTGACGGAGTAGATAAAAGAATAGATGTTATAGCTACAGCAATAAGACATGGTTTAACCGTTTATGATTTAGAAGAATTAGAATTAGCTTACGCTCCACCCTATTCTTCAGCAAAGGATCCTGTAAATATGGCGGGATTTACTGCAGCAAATATTCTTAAGGGAGATATGAAAATCGTCCATTGGGATGAAATTGATAAATTAGATAGAAATGAATATTTCATTGTAGATGTTAGAACAGATCTTGAATATGAAACAGGTCACATAGAAGGAGCAATAAATATTCCTGTAGACGAATTAAGAGGCAGATTAAAGGATGTGCCAAAAGATAAAAAAATAGTTGTATATTGTAAAGTAGGATTAAGAGGATATATAGCATATAGAATACTTTTACAACATGGATACGATGTTTATAATTTAAGTGGAGGATATGATATTTATCAAGCATCTAGGAAAAAATATGGTGAAGGTATAAAGTTAAACGATGAGATGACAAAAATAGAGGAAGATGAAAAAAAAACTGAATTAAAAGAAAACGTTATTAAGGTCGATGCTTGCGGACTTCAATGTCCTGGCCCAATTATGAAGGTTAAAAATGAAATTGAAAAGATAAAGGAAGGAGAAGTTCTGGAAGTTCATGTTACTGATCCAGCCTTTTCAAACGATATTAAGGCATGGTGTGAAAGAACAGGCAATACCTTAATTAAGGTTGATAGGACGCAAGGCTCTTATGTAGCCTTTATTAGAAAGGGGAAAGCACAAGCTGTAAGCTGTTCTTCAAATGAATTAAGAAATGGAAAAAGCATTATAGTTTTTAGCGGAGATTTAGATAAGGCTATAGCTTCATTCATTATTGCAAATGGTGCAGCGGCTATGGGAAGACCTGTAACGATGTTCTTTACCTTCTGGGGATTAAATATATTGAGAAAGGATGTAGCTCCTAAAGTTGATAAAAGCTTCATTGAAAGAATGTTTGCAAAGATGATGCCTCAGGGTAGCAAGAAACTTGGTTTATCAAAGATGAATATGGGCGGAATTGGAGCAAAACTAATAAGAGGTATTATGCAAAAGAAAAATATTGCATCTTTAGAGGAGCTTATTGAACAGGCAAAGAAAAACGGTGTAAAACTTGTTGCTTGTTCAATGTCTATGGATGTTATGGGAATAAAAAGGGAAGAATTGATCGATGGAATCGAAATTGGAGGAGTAGCTTCCTTCTTAGCAGAAGCGGAAAAATCAGATACTAATTTATTTATATAGGTTTTAAAAGGGGCAAATATTGCCCCTTTCAGACTGTTGAAAAAGTTATTTTTTGATAAGCCCCGTGAAGGATTTCCCCGGCATTCGCTCATTTCGCTAAGCAATTCTAAGCTTTTCTTTGTTTTCAAAAGTCCTACCCTCGTGAGCCGACATCCGTGTCGGCCACTCGGCTCTGCACGTCCATGTGCAGAATTACGGACTTTTGAAAAGTCGAAAAGCAAGAATTGCTAAAGCTTATGAGAGATGCCTTTTTGAAATCCATTCACGGGGCTCTTGCAAAATTTCAACACCAAAAGGAGGTTTGTCTACAATCTGAAAGGGGCAAATATTGCCCCTTTTAAAATAGTAATTTTTCTAAAACTGATAAAAGTATATCTATCAAAAATAATATTATGACCATCCATTCAAGCTTTGCACCTCGTTTTGATTGAGTTAAGCTTGAAAATATTTCTGTTATATCTAGTAGAAGTTCAGTTTTATGTTTAATCTTTTCATATCTATCGTTTAGTTCAAAAAGCTCAGAAAGCTCGGTAAAGAATTTTTCTGCATCTTCATTTTCCCATACGATTTGAGGCTTATCAAGTAGCATTATGTATGATATAGTGTTATATTTGAATCTTAAACATAGTGTAAAATTATTGTAGGACGAAAAAGGACAAAAAATTTAAAAGAGACAACCCCTGTGGTAAAATAAAAAGTGGAAAAAACACAAATCAATAAGGGGGTGTCTCTTTTGAATAATATTATACAACATGATATTATACAACAACATTTAATAAATTTCACTACTAAATTAATAAAAAATGTAGAAGAAATGCTGTCAAAAGAATGGGATTTTACAAAACTTGTTGAGGTAGTTAAAGAATCGACTGATGAACTTGGAAGGAATATAATAAAAGACTTTTTAGAAGAATTAGATAAAGCGATTAAAGAAGATGATAAGAGAAAAAAGGAATGGATAGTTGAAAGAAAAGACAAGAAAAGTATTATTACGCTCCTAGGAGGAATAGAATATTCAAGAACATACTACAAATCAAGAAAGAGCGGAGAATATAGATATTTACTTGATGATGTTATAGGTATAAGG
>NZ_CAKP01000152.1 GCF_000297115.1 Caloramator australicus RC3
ATGTGTGTTGCAAATTTAGTATAAGAAAAATATAAATATTTTAAAAGTGGTTATACTGAAGTTTTTTTAGATAATTTAAATAAACAAATCCATTTATTGAGGATTATATGAAAAATATGGAAATGTCAAAAAGTCAAAAT
>NZ_CAKP01000151.1 GCF_000297115.1 Caloramator australicus RC3
CAAAAGAAGCAAGGAGATATATATTAAATAACTGGGAAGGGATAGTAATATATAAAGAGGACGAGGATGTAATAGGATGCAGTGCAGAAGGGCATATAAGCCATGTATTATCAGCGAGATTAAGCAGTAGGCCATTAGGATGGAGTAAAGAGGGATTAAAGATAATGGCAAAGCTAAGGGTATTTAGCAGGAATGGAGGTAATTTAAGGGAAATAAGTATATACAAGGAAGACGTTGAAACATTTAGATTAAATAAAAAGAAGATAAAAGAAACAATTAAAAGAATAAATAATTCTTCACGAGAAGGAATAAATAATATAACAATATTAAATATTGGAAAAGTAACGCCAATGTATAAGATATTAAAATCAATTAAATATGAAAATATAATTTAAAGTTTAAAAGCTTACGAAAGTCTTGATTTTAAACATTTTAGGGGGTTGTCTATAAA
Organism: Caloramator australicus RC3; assembly: GCF_000297115.1. Classification (GTDB taxonomy): domain Bacteria; phylum Bacillota; class Clostridia; order Clostridiales; family Caloramatoraceae; genus Caloramator; species Caloramator australicus. Next base: position 452 of record NZ_CAKP01000151.1, read on the forward strand.
AATTAACCTACAATATCTTGACACTATCCAATAAAAATTATTAATTGAAATAAATTTTAAACTATGTTAAAATATTCTTGGAAGATGTTGTATATTGCAGTTTATTTTTTAACAAACAGGAGGGATATTTATGAAAAAATTCTTAGCTTTAGTATTATCAATGTTATTATTAATTCCATTATTCGCAGCTTGTTCAAAGCAAACAGACAACAATACCAACAGCAACACAAATAACAATACCAACACTGCAACAAGCAAAAAATACAACGACGGCACATACATTGGATATTCAGATGCTACTCCAGAATCTCGTGGCTTTGCCTATGCAGAAGTTACAATAAAGGATGATAAAATAACTGAAGTTAAATTATATGAAGTTAATGAATATGGAAAACTTAAGGATTATTCAACATACCCATTAAAAGAAGCTAAAACTGCAAACGAAGAAATGGCAAAAAGATTCGTTGAAAAAAATTCAGCTGATGTTGATGATTACACTGGTGTAACAAATAGTTCCAAAAAGTATAAGGAAGCAGTTTCAAGGGCACTTGAAAAGGCAAGCAAAGAAAAGGATGGAAAGAAATACTTTGATGGAACATTCCTTGCAACTTCAGATCAATCTGCACAAAACGGCTATGCACTTGCATATGTTACAATTAAGGATGATAAAATAACAAATGTTGTCCTCCAAGAAGTAGGTAAGGACGGCAAGTTTAAAGATTATGCAACATACCCATTAAAAGAAGCTAAGGCTGCAAACGAAGAAATGGCAAAAAGATTCGTTGAAAAAAATTCAGCTGATGTTGAAACAGTTGCTGGTGTAACAGGAAGTTCAAAGAGCTATATTGAAGCTGTTAAAAAAGCATTAGAAATGGCAACAAAATAATTAAGCTGCCCATGTGGGCAGCTTAATTATTTTGCTGAAGTAGTACTTTGCCTTTAAATCCAAATATCAGGATTTAATCGGCATTAACAATAATTTCAAATACATAATTAACATAAACTTAACATGAATTTAACACTTCTTTACTGCAAATTTACTATAATTTAACCTGGTGTTAACTTATTTTTAACAGACAATGGAGGTATAGTATGAGTTGGAAAAACATATTTGAGCTTCTTGGAGGACTTGGCCTTTTTATTTTTGGTATGAAAACAATGGGGGATGGCCTGCAAAAGGCTGCTGGAAATAGGCTCAAAAGATCCTTGAAACCCTCACAAGAAACAGAGTTTTTGCGATTTTAGTGGGTGCCTTTGTCACTGCAATTATTCAAAGCAGTAGTGCAACAACCGTTATGACGGTAGGATTTGTGAACGCAGGACTTATGGACCTTTTTCAAGCAGCGGGGGTTATAATGGGTGCAAACATAGGGACTACAATGACAGCTCAGTTAATAGCATTCAAGCTTACAGACATCGCCCCATTAGTGCTTGCTATTGGAACTATAATGGTTATGTTTGGAAAAAGAAAAAGAACGAAGGATCTTGGTGGAATAATTCTCGGTTTTGGTATGCTCTTCGTTGGAATGAAGATAATGGAAAAATCTATGAGGCCACTGACTGAACTTGATGAGTTTAAAAATTTGATAACTACCATCGGACAGCATCCAATAATGGGGGTTTTTGTTGGACTTGGAATGACAGCAGTTGTTCAAAGCAGTAGTGCAACAATCGGAATTTTACAGGCTCTTGCAGGGCTTAATGCAATGCCTCTTGCTGTTGCTCTTCCGATACTATTTGGTGATAATATAGGAACTTGTGTTACAGCTCTTCTTGCAAGTATTGGAACAAGCAAAAACGCTAAAAGGGCAGCCCTTATACACTTAACATTTAATATCATAGGAACTATAATATTTATGCTTATACTTCCTGTTGTTGTAAAACTAATCCCTGTATTAGGTGGGGATATTAAAAGACAAATAGCAAATGCCCATACTATGTTCAATATAACAAATACTTTAATACAAGCTCCATTCATAGTTTTTCTTGTTAAATTTGTTAATTGGTTAATACCAGGAAAAGAAGACAAGGAAGATGTCATGACATTAGAACATCTTGATAGAAGACTTTTAGAAACTCCATCAATAGCTGTGGGACAGCTTGTAAAAGAAGTTATAAGAATGGGTAGATTAGCATCTAAGAATCTTTCAACTGCAATAGATGCTATTATAAACGAAGATGAAAATGCTATAAAACAAGTGTTCAACACAGAAGAAGTCATCAACTTCCTTGAAAGAGAAATAACTGGCTTCATGGTTGCTCTTTCAAATACCTCTTTATCAGAAGAACAATCGGAGCTTGTATCTGGGCTTTTCCACGTCGTAAACGATATAGAAAGAGTTGGAGACCATGCAGACAACCTTGCTGAACTTGCTCAATATAAGATTGATAACAAGCTCCCATTCTCAGAGTCTGCAATATCGCAGCTTACAAAAATGTATGAAACAGTTAAATTTGCTATCGACTCATCAATTGAGGCTCTTGAGAATACTGACTTTATAAAGGCAGAAGATGTAATCGAAACAGAAGGGAAAATAGATGAACTTGAAAAAAGATTTAGAGAAGATCATATCGATAGATTATCAAGGGGAATATGCAACCCCGTCAGTGGAACTGTATTCCTTGATATATTAAGCAATCTCGAAAGAATAGGCGACCATGCTAACAATATCGCACAAATGGTCCTTGATCAAAAGGAAGAGCTTTATGCCTAATGTTGGTTTATAGCACAGTATATTCAATATACTGTGCTTTTTTATTTCTTCAATAAATTAATTATAATATTAATTTTTTAATTTTTAGTTTAATTTTTTTAATATATATATTGATTTTTTTAATATAAGTGCTATAATAAAATCAAGGATGGTGAAAATATGGGATACAAGATAATCACTCGTTGTCCTGTTTGCGATTCTAAATTAAAAATCACAAGACTTAGCTGTAAAAAATGTGGAACTACAATTGAGAACGAATTTGAACTTTCTAATCTCTCATATCTAACCAAAGAACAGCTGGATTTTGTAGAAGTATTCATAAAATGTAGGGGAAATATTAAAGATGTTGAAAAGGAACTTTCCATATCCTATCCAACTGTTCGTTCGAAACTCGACGAAGTAATTTTAGCCCTTGGTTACCCTATCAAACAAAAATCTGAAAAGGAAAAGGACGTCCTTGATATGCTGGAAAAGGGTGAAATAACACCCGATGAGGCTATTAAAATGTTAAAGGATTAATTAAAGAGGGGGGATATTATGAAGGATGAAATTTTAAGGATTTTAAGTATGGTAAGTGATGGGAAGATATCTCAGGAAAAGGCAGCAGAACTTATCGATGCCCTTTATCAAAGGGAAGAAAAAAGCAATAATGACTATGACAACAAAATTCTAAAGGTTAAGGTTCTATCCCATGAAGGTGACAATGTAAACGTAAACTTTCCAGTAAAGGCAGCAAAAGCAATCTTAAAGGCTACAGGGAAATTCCCAATAACAATGGGTGATCAAATCACAAATATAGATATGAATGCCTTAATTGAAGCTCTTGATGCCTCTGTGATTGGGAAAATAGTGGATGTAAAAAGCGCAGAGGGCGATATAGTTGAGGTTACCATTGAATAGGTGATATTATGAAAATTTTTATTAAAACTCCAAAATCAAAATTTACTATTCCAATTATTTTACCTATATCTATTATTAAACTCTCCCTTAAGTTAGGTAAAAAAGTTGCAAGCAAATATCTTGACGAAGAAGATCTAAAATATGTAAATTCTTTAGATTGGGATGCTCTATGTATAGCCTTTGATGAGCTTAAAAAATATAAAGGTTTAGAGCTTGTCAATATAGTAAGTCATAGCGGTGAAAATGTAAAAATCATAATATAAAAGTGAGGCAAAGAAATTTTCTTTGCCTCACTTTTATATAAAAATCTAATGGGGGAACATTGTGAATCTTAATATAAACAACACAGCTAAGACATAAATAATAGGATGCACTTCTTTACCTTTACCTGTAACTATTTTAACTATTGGATAGAATATGATTCCTGCTGCTATACCGTTTGCAATGCTATAGCTAAAGGGCATTATAGCAATTGTAAAGAAGGCTGGCAGTGCCTCTGTAAAATCGTTAAAATCTATATCTTTTACTGCTCCCATCATAAGAACTCCAACTATAACAAGGGCTGGAGCTGTAGCCTCTGAAGGAACAATACCTACTACTCCGCCAAAGAATAGCGAAAGTAAGAATAAAACTCCAACTGTAAAGGATGTAAGTCCAGTCTTTCCACCCTCTGAAATGCCTGCTGTTGACTCTACATATGTGGTTACTGTGCTTGTTCCAAGCAGAGCACCACAAGAAGTTGCAACTGCATCTGCCAGGAGAGCTTTATTCATGTTTTTCATTCTTCCATTCTCATCTAGCATATTAGCCTTTTGTGCAGTTCCTACTAAAGTTCCTATAGTATCAAACATATCAACTAAGCTAAAGGATATAACCACCATTATAACACTGCTTATTGCACCAACAAGACCTGCTCCTCCTACCCCTAAAAGTCCTCTAAAATCAGCCTTCATAAATGTTGGTGCAAGGGATGGAGGCATACTTAAAATCTTAACTCCAGAAATATTCGTTATTCCCATTGGAATTCCTATTATCGTAGTTGCTATTATTCCTATTAAAATAGAACCTTTTACCCTTCTTGCCATTAATATAGAAGTTATTATAATTCCAATCAAAGTTAAAAGGGCATGCTTATCTGTAAAACTTCCAAAACCAACAAGAGTGGCAGGGTTGTCTACAACTATACTTCCGTTTTTTAAGCCTATTAGAGCTATAAAAAGTCCTATACCTCCTGATATAGCAAGCTTAAGATTCTTAGGAAGAGCATCAACAATCTTTTCCCTTAAAGATGTTACAGTAATTATTATAAAAAGGACACCTGAAATAAACACTGCCGCTAAAGCTTCCTGCCATGTGTAACCAAGATTTATACAAACACTGTAGGTAAAGAAGGCATTAAGCCCCATACCTGGTGCCTGTGCAAAGGGCACATTTGCATAAAGAGCCATTATAAATGTTCCTATTGCTGCTGAAATTGCCGTTGCTGCAAAGACGGAAGCTACAACCGGATCGTTTATAGCATTAAAACTTGCCGCTGCATCGCCGATGGCTCCTTGGCTATTCATTCCTGCAAACTTAAGTATATTAGGATTTACAAATATAATATAGGCCATTGTAATAAATGTTGTAATTCCTGCTAAAATTTCAGTTTTAGCATCCGTTCCAGCATCACTTAAATGAAAAATCCTCTCTAAGAATCCTTTTTTTGTTGCCGTCGTCATCACAACAATCCCTCCCTAACAAAAATTGCCATCTAGCTATGGAGAGCTAGATGGCAATACCCCCTAGCTCATCCATAGTCGAAGGGTTTACGGCCCCTCGGTAGAGACTCCTAAGCCATATCCTTAGGATTATATGGATGGCCTAAATCACATTTACTATAATATCATGGCAACTAAAAATAGTCAACTTTTTTTATTGGATTTTATGTATAGTTCGTTAATGTATAAAATTTATAAAACATAATTTATTGTATAATTCGTATTTCTTAGTCATATCTTCTCCATATACCATTTATTGCTTTCCACCTCCCATCTTAGCTCTATTGGGTCCTGCCTCCCCTCTACCAAGCATATATAAATATAGCAATCCCTTAAGTTTCTCCTTTCCTTGAAGACTTTAATTACCTTGTTTATCTTAATATTGCCCCTGCTTGATGATATAAACATAGGGTTTACATTATTCTTTTCAAACAAGACTATTGCATCTACAATTTCTCTAACCATCTTCATATCTGTCCACCACCTTTGTTGTAGGATTGCATAGGAATCCACTCCTCATCAGAAACTATTTTTATCATTCTATAGCTTTCATTGGTTAAAAGCTTTGCTCTTATGACGGAATTATATCCATATTTTTCTCTAATCAAGTCTATGCATTTGTCTATTTTTTCATATTTTATTTTTTTGTCATCATCAAATATACTTATCTGCTTAAAATCATCGCACCTTTTAAGCCCTGTTATTCTAACACCTAAAAGCCTTAAAGGTCTTCCATCCCAAGTTTCATTAAATAGTTTCATGGAAGATTTATATATTTCATATGTAATATCCGTAAAAAAACACAGTTTTCTCTGTCTTATTATTGTTGTAAAGTCTGAATATCTTATAATAATTTCAATGATACTTCCTTCCAGTCCATGTTCTCTGAGCCTTTTACCTACACTTTCAGAAAGAGCCATTAAAACCTCGGATGCTTCCTCCATATTAACAACGTTCCTCGGCGTAGTTATGGAATTACCTATGCCTTTGATTTGCCTTGAATTAGGGTTTACTTTAGAGTCATCTATTCCGTTAGCAAATTTCCAAAGGTATCTGCCAACCTTTCCAAACTTATCTTCTATAACAGACATAGGCATATTGGCAAGATCGCCTATTGTAAATATACCAATATTATTGAGTTTTCTTTTCATTCTCCTTCCAACGCCAAACAAATCTTCAACTGGAAGGGGCCATATTTTTTCTTTAATATCCTCCGGTTCTATTACCGTTGTAGCATCAGGCTTTTTAAGGTCCGAAGCCATTTTAGCCATAAGTTTACAATAAGAAACACCTATGCTGGCTGTTATCTTAAGTTCCCTTTTTATCCTTTCCCTTATAGTATCGGCAATTTTTTTAGCATCACCAAATAGCCTTTCACACCCAGTAACATCTAGCCAAGCCTCATCAATGCTAAATACCTCAACATCCGGAGTATAATCCCGTAAAATGTCCATTACTCTATTAGAATAATCCATGTAGTCTTTAAAATGAGGTTTAATAAAAATAATATTAGGACATAAATTTCTAGCCTCCTGAATTGTCATACCGGTTCTAATACCAAATTTCCTGGCTTCGTAAGAGGCCGTTAATATAATGCCGTTTCTTTTGTCCTTATCTCCTGCCACTGCAATAGCCTTCCCCTTTAAACTTTCATCCTTCGCCTCTTCAACAGAAGCATAAAAAGCATTAAGATCTACATGCAAAATCCTTCTCACATCACCACCACCCGAACATTTGTTCGCATTTATATTATACACCTTTTTTTAAAAAAATAAAAGAAAAAAAGAGGCTAACGCCTCATTTTAAAGGTGTATATGGAATTGTAGATGATTTTGGATATCGTGTTCTGTCAAAGCTATGGTCAATTAAAATCTGATTATCAGTGACGTTAAAATATCTATAGGAAATTATATCCATTTCGCCACCGTTAACAACAGGATCATCAAAAGTAACATCAACATGATACCACTGCCCATCCAACTTTACTAAGTTCCAAGCATGGGGGACTCCATTTGCAAAGCCATAAACTATCTTATTTTCAATTCCCGCCATTCTCAAAAGTATATTAAAAGCCGTAGCATATCCATCGCAGACAGCAATACCTTTTATGAGAGCTCCATAGGATGTATGGGATTCATCTGGAACAGTATTTTTTATAACATTTGCATAATCATATTTGGTATTACTTACAAGATAATCATGAATGGCAAGTTCCTTTTCATATTCCGACATATTATCATTGATTATCCTGCTTAAAATATCCTTTGCCTTTATTTCTACATGCTGACGCATATATTTAATATTATTCCTTGGGAAGGTATAATTTATTAAGACCACAACATTTGAACCAAAAGATATATATCCGTAGGATTTAATATAATATAATTCACCATAATCCTCCAAAACCTTAGTTATATAGTCAAAAACTATACTTGGTTTTTCAAATATCATAGCATCGGCAAACTGAAGATAAATCCTGTCGCTTAAATTATAAAGTTCATCTTTAATAGCATTATATAAATCTGACCTATTTTTTAAAACATATTTTTGACTAGGATACCTATACTGTGATAAATCATTATATTTAAAAGTAAAATCTACTATAACTTGATTTGGAATCAAACCATGCTGATATACCTTATAGGAAAAACCAGTTAAAAAGAAACTTGAACTTGATAAATCTAAAGAGTCTATTATCCTTTCAAAATTATAGTTTTTTGTATATCCGTTTATCTTTATAGATGTTGAAGTAATTCCAGATTTTATTACTTTAAGCAAAATATCATCAAATTCTCTCCTTGTGTTTGCTACATAATTTGCATCCTTATATTTAACATAAATATAAGTTAAATTCCTTGATTTCTTCACCGTTTTTACGTTCGTTACTATATACTTTGCATTCTTATACGTCAACATTATTTTTTTCACATTTCCATTTATATTAAATTTTGTATAATCATAGCCAGATAATTTTATGGTATTTTTTTTGTGCAGGAGAGAATATTTTAATGAGTCATAAAACTTGTTATAATATTTATTTGATGATGCTTTAATATCTATATTAAATAGAAAAAAGAATATAAAGCAAAATAAAAACACCCTTTTTTTCAAATTCCCATCTCCTTAAAGCATAGGTTTAAAACTATTTTATATTGAACCTCCCACGACTAAAGTCGGGGGATTCCTGCTTCATCAACCTCGTAACCTACTATCTCCACAGGCGTTAATTCGGGTAGTCCCTACCCTACTGTTTTTACTTATGCTATACCTAATATGCTCTTTCCTTCTTTTAATATATTTTTACTTGCATTTACATCTCTATCATGGACTGTCCTACATATTGGACATTCCCACTCCCTTACGTTTAAGTCTTTTACTTCTTCATTTTTATAACCACATACATTACATATTTGACTTGATGGATAAAACATATCTACTTTTACTATTGTTCTTCCATACCATAATGCTTTATATTCAAGCATGTTTACAAATTTTGACCATGCTACATCTGATATGGACTTTGATAGTTTGTTATTTCTTAACATATTCTTAACCTTTAAGTCCTCCAAAATTATAACTTGGTTTTCGTTTATAATTTTAGAGGACAACTTTTGCAAAAAATCTTTCCTTTGGTTTCTTATCTTCTCATGTAT
>NZ_CAKP01000150.1 GCF_000297115.1 Caloramator australicus RC3
GGTTAAGGGCATTACCCTAAGAGAAGGTGACATTGCAGTTGGAATGGAAGTTTATAATGAAAATTCAGATCTTTTAGTTGTAAGTGAAAATGGTTATGGAAAGAGAACTAAATGCACAGAATATACAGTTCATTCCCGTGGAGGAAAGGGAATGAAGACCTATAAGGTCAATGATAAAACAGGAAAAATAGTTGGAGTAAAGACTGTAAGGGAAAATGATGAGGTAATGCTAATAAACAATAATGGAATAATTATAAGATTAGAAGTTTCAACAATAAAACAAACGGGTAGAGATGCCATGGGAGTAACTCTGATGAAGACTCAAGAGGATGAAAGGATTGTCTCCA
>NZ_CAKP01000149.1 GCF_000297115.1 Caloramator australicus RC3
GGAGGGCTTATTGGTATAGCAGTCATAATCGCTCGTTTTAACTATATCACAACCATCTACAAGATCACAGTCTATCCCTTTTAGTGAACTACCCCCACTTATAGAAGTGGTGGCTTCGTGGTCAAGGTAACTTCTGTTACCAGATTACCCACGCTCAAAGGGCTGTTCCTTCCCCATATATACCAATCACATGGCTAATTTTAGCAAATTCTTGCTTGCATTTATATCTCTATCATGAACTGCACCACACTTTGGACATTTCCATTCTCTCAATGCTAAATTCTTTACATCAGGATTTTTATATCCACATTCACTACATGTTTGACTTGATGCATAATTTTGTGGTGCTATTATTATTTCTCTGCCATACCATCTTGCTTTATATTCTAACATCCTTCTAAATTCTGCCCATGATACTTCTGTTATTGCTTTGGCTAATTTATGATTTTGTTGCATATTTTTTACCTGTAAATCTTCTAAAACTATCACTTGGTTTTCGTGTATAATTTTAGAAGATAATTTGTGAAGAAAATCTTTTCTTTGATTTGATATTTTTTCGTATAATTTTGCAAGTTTTTGTCTTGTCCTTTCATAGTTTTTACTTTGCTTTTGCTTTCTTGATAATGATTTTTGTATAATTTTAATTCTTTTTTCTGTTTTTCTTAACCATTTTGGATTTTCTACCTTTGTTCCATCAGATAAAATAGCAAATTCTTTAATTCCTAAATCTATACCTACTTTTTTATCTATTTTAGGTAATTCTTTAATTTCTTCTTCTACAAGTATAGAAGCATAATATTTGCCTGTTGGCGTTTTTGATATAGTTACAGATTTAATTTTTCCTTCAAATTGTCTGTGTTGTTTTATTTTTATTTTTGTCTTTAACTTTGGAACTTTTAGATAACTACCTTCAAGTGTTACTGTCCCATTTTGATTATTTGTAGTATAAGACTGGTAACCTTTCTTTTTCTTGAACTTTGGAAATCCTATTTTCTTATCTCTAAAAAAGTTTTTATATGCCTTCTCTAAATTAAGCTGTGCATTAGCAAGGGCAAGGCTATCTACTTCCTTTAGAAACGGATATTCTTTTTTATATTGTGCAGGTGTATTGTTTAGCATTTCTCCTGTTTTTTTATAGTATTCTATTTTGTCATGTAGCATTTTGTTGTATATAAATCTTACACAACCAAATACTTTAGCAAAATATTCTTCTTGTTCTTTTG
>NZ_CAKP01000148.1 GCF_000297115.1 Caloramator australicus RC3
AAACCCGGAGGATTTTGGTAACAGCTTCTTGCTCACATCATTTAACCCCAGAGCTTTTTATCAAGTTATCATGGATGCTGCAATAGATGCCAAAAACTATAAGGCAAGTTGAATATAGGACCCAATCCAAGGACCATCCAATCCTTTGGAACTCTGGCGAAACCCTATATTTAAAATTCCTTATACTTCAAATAATATAGGCTGCATACAATGCAGCCTCAGATTGTAGACAAACTCTCTTTGGTGTTCAGACTTTGCAAGAGCCCTGTGAATGGATTTCAAAAAGGCATCTCTCATAAGCTCTAGCAATTCTTGCTTTTCGACTTTTCAAAAGTCCGTAATTCTGCACACGGACGTGCAGAGCCGAGTGGCCGACACGGATGTCGGCTCACGAGGGTAGGACTTTTGAAAACAAAGAAAAGCTTAGAATTGCTTAGCGAAATGAGCAAATGCCAGGGAAATCCTTCACA
>NZ_CAKP01000147.1 GCF_000297115.1 Caloramator australicus RC3
TTCATCAAGCTCAGCAGCGTCGATAATCTTTTTTAATATATTTTCATCTATCAAAAAAGTTTTGCCCAAGGTTTTTGTTGAATTTAAAAAACTCAAAAATATTTAACTATCTCCATGGTTTTACTCTTTAGTCCCATCTAATTTCACCTCTATTTTTGTGAACTACCCCCACTTATAGAAGTGGTGGCTTCGTGGTCAAGGTAACTTCTGTTACCAGATTACCCACGCTCAAAGGGCTGTTCCTTCCCCATATATACCAATCACATGGCTAATTTTAGCAAATTCTTGCTTGCATTTATATCTCTATCATGAACTGCACCACACTTTGGACATTTCCATTCTCTCAATGCTAAATTCTTTACATCAGGATTTTTATATCCACATTCACTACATGTTTGACTTGATGCATAATTTTGTGGTGCTATTATTATTTCTCTGCCATACCATCTTGCTTTATATTCTAACATCCTTCTAAATTCTGCCCATGATACTTCTGTTATTGCTTTGGCTAATTTATGATTTTGTTGCATATTCTTTACCTGTAAATCTTCTAAAACTATCACTTGGTTTTCGTGTATAATTTTAGAAGATAATTTGTGAAGAAAATCTTTTCTTTGATTTGATATCTTTTCGTGTAGTTTTGCAAGTTTTTGTCTTGTCCTTTCATAGTTTTTACTTTGCTTTTGCTTTCTTGATAATGATTTTTGTATAATTTTAATTCTTTTTTCTGTTTTTCTTAACCATTTTGGATTTTCTACCTTTGTTCCATCAGATAAAATAGCAAATTCTTTAATTCCTAAATCTATACCTACTTTTTTATCTATTTTAGGTAATTCTTTAATTTCTTCTTCTACAAGTATAGAAGCATAATATTTGCCTGTTGGCGTTTTTGATATAGTTACAGATTTAATTTTTCCTTCAAATTGTCTGTGTTGTTTTATTTTTATTTTTGTCTTTAACTTTGGAACTTTTAGATAACTACCTTCAAGTGTTACTGTCCCATTTTGATTATTTGTAGTATAAGACTGGTAACCTTTCTTTTTCTTGAACTTTGGAAATCCTATTTTCTTATCTCTAAAAAAGTTTTTATATGCCTTCTCTAAATTAAGCTGTGCATTAGCAAGGGCAAGGCTATCTACTTCCTTTAGAAACGGATATTCTTTTTTATATTGTGCAGGTGTATTGTTTAGCATTTCCCCTGTTTTTTTATAGTATTCTATTTTGTCATGTAGCATTTTGTTGTATATAAATCTTACACAACCAAATACTTTAGCAAAATATTCTTCTTGTTCTTTTGTTGGATATATCCTGTATTTATAAGCCTTTAGCAAAGTTACACCTCTTTCCCTTGCTTTTCTATATATTTTTTAATTACTTCTAATTGTACACCACACCTGTTGTAAGTAAACAGTAACTTCTTGACCAAAAATATTCTTTCCATAAT
>NZ_CAKP01000146.1 GCF_000297115.1 Caloramator australicus RC3
CGGTAAATCACCAACATAATCCCACCCCATCTCTTCGTTCTTAGCCTACCTATGAGGGATTGAAACGTAGATATTCCACCTCTTATATGTCTTTCTTCTAAATGTTCTTAGCCTACCTATGAGGGATTGAAACTATTCTATGGACCTGATGAAAATTCTATACATTTTGTTCTTAGCCTACCTATGAGGGATTGAAACCAACTTCTGCCGGCGTAACAGGGTCGTTCATAAAAGGTTCTTAGCCTACCTATGAGGGATTGAAACTTCAATTCATTTAAAAGGTCTTTTTTAGTTATTTGTGTTCTTAGCCTACCTATGAGGGATTGAAACTTTTTTCATCTTTCTTCATAGCTTTTAATTCTTTCTGTTCTTAGCCTACCTATGAGGGATTGAAACACGGGCTTCTTGTCAGGCTTCTTGTTAACAATTGCTTCAAGTTCTTAGCCTACCTATGAGGGATTGAAACCAATTTGAATAACTTCAACTGGAGTAGCAGGGTCAGCGTTCTTAGCCTACCTATGAGGGATTGAAACTATATGTGACAGAAAAAACCTGCACACTAAAGAAAAAGTTCTTAGCCTACCTATGAGGGATTGAAACAGTCACTTGGGAATATCATTGTTGTAAAGCTATTTGTGTTCTTAGCCTACCTATGAGGGATTGAAACAGTTAGAGAATGGAGAATGGGTTTTTGATGCAGAGAGTTCTTAGCCTACCTATGAGGGATTGAAACAGTAATTTTCTTATAAAGTCTAAACCCTTCTGATATACGTTCTTAGCCTACCTATGAGGGATTGAAACTATAACAGGTATAAAAAAGAGTGAGTTTTTACTCACTGTTCTTAGCCTACCTATGAGGGATTGAAACTAAATATCGTATAAACAGTATCACCAACAATATAACGGTTCTTAGCCTACCTATGAGGGATTGAAACTCAAAAACAATAATGAACTTAAAAAGGTATGTTAAGTTCTTAGCCTACCTATGAGGGATTGAAACCTTGCAACTACTTCATTAAATATAAATTTTCGGGTTCTTAGCCTACCTATGAGGGATTGAAACATTCATCTTTGCTCAATCCCTTTTCTTGCTGTAAGTTCTTAGCCTACCTATGAGGGGATTGAAACGATAAACTTTTTATGTCTTATAATTTCATTGTTGTGTTCTTAGCCTACCTATGAGGGATTGAAA
>NZ_CAKP01000145.1 GCF_000297115.1 Caloramator australicus RC3
ATATGTTAAGAAATAACAAACTAATCAAAGTCCATATCAGATGTAGCATGGTCAAAATTTGTAAATATGCTTGAATATAAAGCATTATGGTATGGAAGAACAATAGTAAAAATAGATATGTTTTATCCATCAAGTCAAATATGTAATGTATGTGGTTATAAAAATGAAGAAGTAAAAGACTTAAACGTAAGGGAGTGGGAATGTCCAATATGTAGGACAGCCCATGATAGAGATGTAAATGCAAGTAAAAATATATTAAAAGAAGGAAAGAGGATATTAGGCATAGCATAAGTAAAAACAGTAGGGTAGGGACTACCCGAATTAACGCCTGTGGAGATAGTAGGTTACGAGGTTGATGAAGCAGGAATCCCGCGACTTTAGTCGTGGGAGGTTCAAGGAGATGGGCAGCATAGGGCTGAATATATAGATGATTTGATTTTGGAAATTCAAAAAGGATTTGACCTTGTTATAGGTTCAAGATTTTTAGAGAGGAATTTCTATAAACCACCTTTTTTAAGGCGCTTGGGAATAAAATTTTTTGCTTTTTTAGTTTCAGTTATTACAGGACAAAGAATAACAGATCCTACATCGGGGTTTAGAGCCTTTAGCAAGAGAGCAATAGATGCTTTTTGTAGGTATTATCCCTATGATTATCCTGAAGTTGAGGCTATAAGCTATGCTAAGTCCTCTAATCTAAGAATTAGCGAAGTTGCTGTAAAGATGAATAAGCGTGAGGAGGGAAGATCATCAATAACCCCTATGAAATCCATATATTATGCCCTTAAGGTAACACTTTCATTACTTTTGAAATCTTAAGGAGTGAAGGATTTGTTTACTATAATTTTTTTATTGTTAATTTACTACTTTTCTAAGGAAAGGATTTTGGATATTAGATTTTCCTTATGGCTTTTATTTTTTTACTTTTCATTTTTTGTATTTTTAAAATTTAAAGGGTTAGGGTCGGTGATTATTTTTTCAATTCTTTGTATTTTATATCTATTAATAATTATATCTAAGCTTCAAAGACAGATAATAAGATTGGTTCAAGAGGTGGGGCTTTTAAAGGAAAGGTTAGAAGAGGAGGATTAGGTTGAAAAAAAGGATTCTAGTTTTAGTTATTATTTTTGTTTTGTTGAATATATATATTAGCATAAGATTTTGTCAAAACTATTATCTTGGAAGTTTTATATCTTTAAACAATGATGATGTTAAATATATAAGAAGTGGACTATATCTTTTAAGGGAAGGAAGGCTTATTTATAGAAGTAAGCTGGATACAGTTTATATTATGCCAGGACTTCCGATTGTTTTGGCTTTATTTTTATCCTTTTTTTCTTTATTTAAGGCAGTCCTAGCCTTTAGAATTTTTCAAGCTATCATACAAGGAATATCCCTTGCTTTAATATATTTATTGGCAAAAGAAGTTTTTAACGAAAGGGTTGGGGCTTTAGCATCTTTAATAGATGCCTTATATCTTCCTGAATATTTTGTGACTCAAGTTGTGCTAACGGAAGGGATTTTTAAATTTTTATTTTTATGTAGTTTATATTTTTTGGTCTTAGCATTAAAGGAGGATAATGAAAGGCATTATTATTTGAGCGGTTTGTTTTGGAGTTTGAGCTTATATTTTAAGCCGGTGATTGCTCTACTTCCGGTTGTATTAGTTATTTATTGGATAAGAGAAGGATTTGATTATAAATGGTGTGTAAGAATTAGCTTTAAAGTTGCAATTATTTTTGTCTTGATATTAAGTCCATGGTGGATAAGGAATTATTTGATTTTTAAAAGATTTGTTCCGTTTACACTGTCAAGCGGAAATCCAATGCTTCAAGCAACCTATGTAAATTACGACCAAAGTAAAGATTATGTCCCTTATAAGACCTCTGATGATGAAATAAGAAATGATGAGATTGAAAGGAAGATAGCTAAGGAAAGGTTTATAAGTCAGCTTAACAAGGATCCTAAGGGATATCTATATTGGTATCTTATAAAGAAACAAATTTATTTGTTTAATAGGCCCTTTTATTGGAGGAATGTTTTTGGAGTAAGATTAAAATATGTTAATTATGTCCATAATTTTATAGTAGTTCTTGGCTTTTTAGGGATGCTTTTATCCTTTGGTAGGATATCTAAAATATTAAAGTATGTAGTTGTTTATTTTATTATTGTATATATTCCTTATTTTACTTTTTCAAGATACGGTTATCCCTTGATGCCTATTTTAATGATCTTTTGTAGTTATATTCTACAAAAAAATTTTTCATTCGACAAAAGAAGGATTTTTAATTGGGACGTTGAATATTTTTAAAAAGGAGGTGTTACTATGTTTATTTCACCTAAGTTTGTCATTGCAGTAAAGTGTAGTAGTTGCGGAAAATTTAAAAAAATTGATATAGATCTTTTTAAGGCAAAGGAAGCTAAGGGATTAAAATGTGAATGCGGTGGAAGTTTATTAAGCTATAAGATAGTGAACAAGGAAGTGGTTTTGGATATCAAATGCGTCTTTTGCGATAGAATCCACAGATATAAGTTTAAACTAAAGGACATAATTGAAAAACCTTTAAAGATAATAAACTGCTCCTTTAATGGTTTTGAAATAGCTTTTGCTGGAAAAGATGATGCAATTAATGCTATAATAGATAGGTATGAAAATGATTTTGATGAGCTTTTAAAGCTTTTAGGCTTTAATTATCAATCAAGTGTAAGGAGGGTTTAAAGTGAAGCTATTTATCGATACTGCAAATGTAAATGAAATTAGAGAAGCAAACTCCTGGGGAGTTATATGCGGTGTAACAACAAATCCATCCCTTATTGCAAAGGAAGGTAGGGACTTTGTAGAAGTAGTTAAGGAGATAACTGATATAGTGGATGGACCTATTAGTGCTGAAGTTATTAGCCTTGATCATGAGGGTATGATTAAGGAAGCAAGGGAACTTGCAAAGATACATAAAAACATAGTTATAAAGATTCCTATGACTATTGAAGGCTTAAAGGCTGTAAAGGTTCTTTCAAAGGAAGGAATAAAGACTAACGTGACTTTGATATTCTCATCAGCCCAGGCACTTCTTGCTGCAAAGGCAGGTGCAACTTATGTTAGCCCATTCCTTGGAAGACTTGATGACATTGGTCAGGATGGAATGTATTTGATTGAAGAAATAGTTAGAATTTTTGACAACTATGGTATTGAAACAGAAATAATAGCTGCAAGCATAAGACATCCTATTCATGTTGAAAAGGCTGCCCTTGCAGGTGCGCACATTGCAACAGTTCCATTTAAAGTATTAGAACAAATGACAAAACATCCATTAACAGATATAGGCATAGAAAGATTCCTAAAAGATTGGGAGAAGGTTCCTAAGAAATAAGCTGCCAGCTGGCAGCTTTTTTTAATAGGGACGGTTCTTATTTGTTTAATTTTTGCAACAACTTCCCATGATACTTTACAATTCAGCTAATTTTTTATAAAATAATACTTACCATATATTCGATTTTCTGTATCCTCTGTGTTTCCCATTTCGCGACTTGTTTCCCCTATTATTAAATTTTAAATAAAACTGCAACCAGGAGGTATTTTATGGATTTTGAAGAATTAAAAGGAAAAACTTTGGATGAGCTGAGGGAATTAGGTAAAGAACTTGGAATTAAATCAGTCACAAGATTAAGAAAAAGTGAGCTAATTGAAGAAATACTTAAATTACAGGAAGAAAATAATGATGAGAAAGATATTAAAGAGGATATTCCAGTTATCATACCAGAAGTTGAAAAGGAATTGGAAGAAATTAAACTTCATGATATAGATGTAGACAAAAGAAATAAACTTCAAGAACTTTTAGTTGATTCGGATACGGTAGAGGGTATTTTTGAACTTATCGAAAATCAATCATATGGTTTTTTAAGACTTGATAATTATCAACAGGGGCCAAGGGATGTTTACGTTTCGCCTTCCCAGATAAGAAAATTTAACTTAAGAACAGGAGACAAAGTTAAGGGTAAAGCAAGAATTCCAAATGAAACTGAAAAATACAGGGCTCTTTTGTATCTTCAAGAGATAAACGGACTACCACCAGAAAAAATACAAGGAAGAAAAGCCTTTGAAAATTTAACTCCAATATATCCGACTAAAAGATTAACCCTTGAAACATCAGGCAATGAACTTGCTACAAGGCTTATCGATATTTTAGCTCCTATTGGAAGGGGACAGAGGGGACTTATTGTTGCACCTCCTAAGGCAGGAAAAACCGTCTTGCTTAAAAAGATTGCAAATGCTATAACAAGAAATCATCCGGATGTGGAATTGATTGTTTTGTTAATAGATGAAAGACCTGAAGAAGTTACTGACATGCAAAGGTCTATACAAGGGGAAGTTGTTTATTCCACCTTTGACGAAGAGCCGGAAAATCATACAAGGGTTGCAGAATTGGTTCTTGAGAGGGCTAAAAGATTGGTTGAACTAAAAAAGATGTGGTTATTTTGCTTGATAGCTTAACAAGGCTTGCAAGGGCATATAACTTAACAATTTCCCCAACCGGAAGAACACTATCAGGCGGTTTGGATCCAGGTGCCCTGATTCAGCCCAAAAAATTCTTTGGAGCTGCAAGAAACATAGAAGAAGGTGGAAGTCTTACAATCCTTGCAACAGCCCTTATTGAAACAGGAAGCCGTATGGACGATGTAATTTTCGAAGAATTTAAGGGAACAGGTAACATGGAAGTACACTTAGATAGAAAGCTTCAAGAAAGAAGAATATTCCCAGCGATTGATATAAACAAATCCGGAACAAGAAGAGAAGACCTTTTATTAACAAACGAAGAATACAATGCCGTAATGGCAGTAAGGCGTGTTTTAGCAACGGAAACTACCCAAGAGGCAACTGAAAAATTGATCCACGCCCTTTTAAAGACTAAAAATAATAAAGAATTTGTTCAAATGTTCCCCAAACTAATTTAAGGGGAACAACATAGGGACAGTTCTTAATTATTTTATTTTCATGTAAATTACATTTTCTCTAAATTATAAACAAACTTATAACATAGTGTAAAATTATTGTAGGACGAAAAAGGACAAAAAATTTAAAAGAGACAACCCCTGTGGTAAAATAAAAAGTGGAAAAAACACAAA
This sequence comes from Caloramator australicus RC3, assembly GCF_000297115.1. Lineage (GTDB taxonomy): Bacteria > Bacillota > Clostridia > Clostridiales > Caloramatoraceae > Caloramator > Caloramator australicus. The sequence goes on from NZ_CAKP01000145.1 coordinate 5,119, forward strand.
TCAATAAGGGGGTGTCTCTTTTGAATAATATTATACAACATGATATTATACAACAACATTTAATAAATTTCACTACTAAATTAATAAAAAATGTAGAAGAAATGCTGTCAAAAGAATGGGATTTTACAAAACTTGTTGAGGTAGTTAAAGAATCGACTGATGAACTTGGAAGGAATATAATAAAAGACTTTTTAGAAGAATTAGATAAAGCGATTAAAGAAGATGATAAGAGAAAAAAGGAATGGATAGTTGAAAGAAAAGACAAGAAAAGTATTATTACGCTCCTAGGAGGAATAGAATATTCAAGAACATACTACAAATCAAGAAAGAGCGGAGAATATAGATATTTACTTGATGATGTTATAGGTATAAGGAAACATGAGAAGGTGGATAAAGAAGTAAAGATAA
>NZ_CAKP01000144.1 GCF_000297115.1 Caloramator australicus RC3
TTTTGTCTTTAACTTTGGAACTTTTAGATAACTACCTTTCAAGTGTTACTGTTCCATTTTGATTATTTGTAGTATAAGACTGGTAACCTTTCTTTTTCTTGAACTTTGGGAAAGGCTGTTTTTTTATCTCTAAAGAATTTTTTATATGCTTTTTCTAAATTAAGTTGTGCGTTGGAAAGTGCAAGACTATCTACTTCCTTTAGAAACGGATATTCTTTTTTATATTGTGCAGGTGTATTGTTTAGCATTTCTCCTGTTTTTTTATAGTATTCTATTTTGTCATGTAGCATTTTGTTGTATATAAATCTTACACAACCAAATACTTTAGCAAAATATTCTTCTTGTTCTTTTGTTGGATATATCCTGTATTTATAAGCCTTTAGCAAAATTACACCTCCTTCCTGTAATACTGATTATATCATAAAAAAGAATTTATCAATCAACATTCATCACCCACTTACAGAAGTGGGCGACTTCTGTTGCTCTTTAGTTAAAGCCTTCTCAAACTCCTCTCTTGTTATGCCGTATCTATTTAGCCTTTTTAAAAAGGTTTTGGCGTTGCAGTAGCCTATTCCAAGCTCCCTTCCCAAAAGGCCCCTTAAAAGAGATGAGTTTTCATAGCCTGTAAGTTTGTTTTTATAAAGATCCTCATATGTAAACTCATTTCTGTCCTCAAAATATTCCGTTTTTACCTTTGATAGGGCTTCCCTTATGGCTTCCACCGATGCGTTTTCTATTCCAATATCTCCATCCTTTTCGGCAAATTCCCTTGGCAAAAAGGCATGTTTTGCCTTTGGGAAAAGTTTTGTCAGTTTTTCCCTTATTCTTTCACCTGAAAAGTCCGGGTCTGTAAATATTATTATTCCCCTTTTTTCATAGGCACTTTTTATATCCTCAATTATTTTTTTATTAAGCCCAAAGCCACTGGTTACAATGCAATCGGCATCAACGGCCCTTTTTACAGCTAAAAGGTCACCTTTTCCTTCTACGATTATAACTTCTTTTATCATCCTTGTCCTCCTTTAATGTGTGTTGCAAATTTAGTATAAGAAAAATATAAATATTTTAAAAGTGGTTATACTGAAGTTTTTTAGATAATTTAAATAAACAAATCCATTTATTGAGGATTATATGAAAAATATGGAAATGTCAAAAAGTCAAAATGTCAAGTGCCAGGCACTTGACATTTTACCTTAAAATATAGACGTCAACGTATCTTGTTGACCAATTTCTAAATTCCTTTGTCCCGGGCTCAAAATAAAGATCGATTTTATCTCCCTTCACTCCCCCTCCAACATCCTCTGCTATGGCAAAGCCATAGCCTTCGATGTAGAGCCTTGTTCCAAGGGGGATAACATCTGGGTCAACAGCAACTGTTGAAAATCCGTTTGGATTTCTCCTTGCTATTGTTCCTGTTGCTGTTCTTCCAAAGCCTGGGTCTCCCGGACGCTTTCCGGTGCATTCATAGCTTGAGGTGTAGCTTGTTGCCTTCATCCTTAATTTTTTAACATAGGCAACAGGTTCACTACCTCTTGAAGGAACAAAAAAGCCTAACGTTCCAACCTGGATTATCTTATCTATTGGCCTTCTTTTTATGGCCTCTCCAACCTTCTTGGTTGATATTATCTTCCCATCCTCCATAACAACCTTAGTGGTTATCTCGAGGATACCATCCATCCCATTTTGGATGACCTTGCTTGTTCCTTTTAGCATATCGTGGTTAGGCTTTTTTACTACCTTGTAAGGGATAATTTTAGATGAAATAATGGTCTTTTCTTCTACGCGGGTTATTTTAACTTCCATATTAGGTTTTACCATAGAGTTTAATGTTGGTAAAACCTTATCCTTTTCATTTAAAATTATCCCTTCCTTTTGAAGTAGCCTTTCTACTGTCTCCTCTGCCGATTTTACTTTGAGCTCCTTCCCATCCACCTTGATGGTTACAGGAACAGCTCTTTTTATCGATATTGCTAATCCGTCTTTTACTTTGGAGTCTATATCAGGGTATATTTTGTCCTTTTCTCCTATGTAGATTCCAGTCTCCTTAAGCAAAGCCCCAACTGTCTTAGCATTTGATTTAACTGTTTTTACTTTTCCATCATAAAGGACAGTTACCTTCTTTTTAGCCATGGTGGTGAAGGTAAAATAAGCAATTAACAGAACCACAGCTAAAATTATCGCCCGGGCTTTTAGTTTCATCCCTTTCATTAACTTACCTCCTTTCATGGGGCATGGGACTTAAAAAATTATAATCAAATCGACAGAATTTGTCAAATTTTGAACTTTTTATGAATAAAATATGAATAAGTCCGTTTCTTTCCCCATCCATGAAAAGAGGTTTAATTAATTTTATACTATAATTAAATCATTTGCAAGGAAAATATTGGATAAAAATATTTTAACATTTATTTCCATTTATGTCCATATCCTTTTATTAATTGATAGTGTCAAGATATTGTAGGTTAATTTTTATAGACAACCCCTTAAATTAGCTAGTTTCAAGGCGTTTGTTAAATTTAAAAAACTTAAATTATATTTTCATATTTTATTGATTTTAATATCCTGTAAATTGGCGTTACTTTCCCTATGTTCAATATCGTTATATTATTCATAACTTCACGTGAAGATTTATTTATCTTTCTTATCGCTTCTTTTATTTTCTTCTTACTTACCTTGAAGGCTTTTTCATCTTCCTTAAACACACTTATTTCCCTTAAATTTCCTCCATTCTTGCTAAATACCCTTAGCTTTGCCATTATCTTTAATCCTTCCTTGCTCCATCCTAATGGCCTGCTGCTTAATCTCGCCGATAATACATGGCTTACATGCCCTTCTGCGCTGCATCCTATTACATCATCGTCATCTTTATATATTTCTATCCCTTCCCAGTTGTTTAATATATACCTTCTTACTTCTTTTATCCTTTCTTTTTCTGTATTAGTTTCTGCTTTACTTGCAAGCTCCTTAAATATTTCCCTTAAACCCTTCTTATCTCCTTCATTTATGGCTTTCCATATCTTTTCCCTATATTCTTCTCTCTTTGCTGTCCCTCTTATTATGTATTTGTTTAAATGATATCTGTCTAATACAAATTTCGCTTTTGGAATCCACTCTATCCCTTCCTTTATCCATCTTGCCCCATCCCCTGCTATAT
>NZ_CAKP01000143.1 GCF_000297115.1 Caloramator australicus RC3
GCAAAGCGAGAAGAATATAGGCAAAAGATATGGGGAGCGATAAATGAAGGGGATAAGAAGGTTTTAAGGGAGATATTTAAGGAGTTAATAAATATAGCAGAAACTAAGACAGAAAAGGAGAGAGCAAAAGAAGCAAGGAGATATATATTAAATAACTGGGAAGGGATAGTAATATATAAAGAGGACGAGGATGTAATAGGATGCAGTGCAGAAGGGCATATAAGCCATGTATTATCAGCGAGATTAAGCAGTAGGCCATTAGGATGGAGTAAAGAGGGATTAAAGATAATGGCAAAGCTAAGGGTATTTAGCAGGAATGGAGGTAATTTAAGGGAAATAAGTATATACAAGGAAGATGTTGAAACATTTAGATTAAATAAAAAGAAGATAAAAGAAACAATTAAAAGAGAGACTGTAAAAAATTTTGTGTAAATAGATTAAAAACCTCTTTCTTGGTAAGAATTAAAATATAAACTAAGAAGGAGGTTTTTAAATGTCACTATTAACAAAAGAACAACTAAGAGGATTTATTAAAGAAAACAATCTTCAAACTGTGCCTGACATTTACAACGCTCTAAAAGAACTTTTTAAAGAAACTCTTCAAGAAATGCTTGAAGCTGAGCTTGCAACTAATCTTGGTTATGAAAAGTATGAGAAAAAAGATAAAGAAACAACTAATTCAAGAAATGGATATTCTCAAAAGACAGTTAAAACTCAATTTGGAGAAATGGAGCTTAACATCCCAAGAGATAGGGAGGGAGAATTTGAACCAATAATCGTCCCAAAACACAAAAGAGATATATCAGGTATTGAAGAAAAAATAATTTCCCTTTATGCACGAGGTATGTCAACAAGAGACATACATGAACAAATAAAAGATATATATGGCATAGAAGTTTCAGCTGAAATGGTAAGCAAAATAACAGATAGAATAATCCCTGAAATTAGAGAATGGCAATCAAGGCCTTTAGAAAAAATTTATCCTTTTATCTTTATGGATGCAATACACTACAAAGTAAGAACCGAGAATCACATCATCAATAAAGCTGCCTACATAGTCCTTGGAATTACAATAGAAGGCACAAAAGACATACTAGGGATTTGGATAGGTGAAAATGAAACCTCAAGATTCTGGCTAGGAGTATTAAATGAACTAAAAAATCGAGGAGTAGAAGACGTATTGATATTCTCAGTTGATGGATTAAGTGGTTTAAAGGAAGCAATTGAGGCAACATTCCCAAAGGCTGAAATTCAAAGATGCATAATCCACCAGCTAAGAAATTGCTTTAAGTATGTATCATATAAACATCTTAAAGAGTTTAGTAAAGATTTTAAAGCAGTATATCAGGCAGCAAGTGAAGAAATTGCAAGAGATAAATTTGAAGAAGTAAAGAAAAAATGGCAAAGCTCTTATCCGTTTGCGATAAAAAGTTGGGAAAACAACTGGGAAGTATTAATTCCATTTTACAAATTTCCGGAAGAAATAAGGAAGATAATGTATACAACGAACATAATAGAAGGATTTCATAGACAATTAAGGAAGGTAACAAAATCAAAGGCTATATTTCCAAATGATGAATCGCTAGAAAAGATGTTGTTTTTAGTAGCAAAGAATGTAATGAAAAAATGGACACAAAGATATAAAAACTGGGACATGGTATTAAACCAATTAATGATAATGTATCCAGAAAGAGTGGAGAAATTTATAAAATAAAAACCCCCGCCGCAAAAAATTTTTAGTTTAAGCCTTAGTCGCCCTAGGTCTCCCAAGGCTTAAACTAAAAAGGTCAAATTACCCCTAATAACATAGTATAACCAAAAATATTCAATCTCATGCATAAAAGATTAAAAAACTGTCAATAATATTAATGTATTAATCATTAACAAATCATTAACATAGGGCAAATTCTTACCAAGAAAGAGTGCAAATTATTCTAAATACACAAAATTATTTACACTACCTTAAAAGAATAAATAATTCTTCACGAGAAGGAATAAATAATATAACAATATTAAATATTGGAAAAGTAACGCCAATGTATAAGATATTAAAATCAATTAAATATGAAAATATAATTTAAAGTTTAAAAGTTTACGAAAGTCTTGATTTTAAACATTTTAGGGGGTTGTCTATAAAAATTAACCTACAATATCTTGACACTATCCACATTCACTACATGTTTGACTTGATGCATAATTTTGTGGTGCTATTATTATTTCTCTGCCATACCATCTTGCTTTATATTCTAACATCCTTCTAAATTCTGCCCATGATACTTCTGTTATTGCTTTGGCTAATTTATGATTTTGTTGCATATTTTTTACCTGTAAATCTTCTAAAACTATCACTTGGTTTTCGTGTATAATTTTAGAAGATAATTTGTGAAGAAAATCTTTTCTTTGATTTGATATTTTTTCGTATAATTTTGCAAGTTTTTGCCTTGTTCTTTCATAGTTTTTGCTTTGCTTTTGCTTTCTTAATAATGATTTTTGTATAATTTTAATTCTTTTTTCTGTTTTTTCTTTAACCATTTTTGGATTTTTCTACCTTT
>NZ_CAKP01000142.1 GCF_000297115.1 Caloramator australicus RC3
ATTGTTAAATCATCATTAGGAATTAATATAAATGTTAACGATATATTCAGCGTTATAAATAAACTGTTTCTGGCACTATATATTGATATCATCAATATAKCATAGTGTAAATTATTGTAGGACGAAAAAGACAAAATTTAAAGAGACAACCCCTGTGATAAAATAAAGTAGAAAAACAACACAAACCAATAAGGGGTGTCTCTTTTGAATAATATTATACAACAACATTTAATAAATTTCACTACTAAATTAATAAAAATGTTGAAGAAACTATATCAAAAGAATGGGATTTAACAAAACTTGTTGATGTAGTTAAAAAAATGACTGATGAATTAGGAGCAAACATAATAAAGGACTTTTTAGAAGAATTAGATAAAACGATTAAAGAAGATGAAAAAGGAAAAGGGATGGGTAGTAGAAAGGAAAGACAAGAAAAGATTGTAACAATGCTAGGCGAAATAGAATATGCAAGAACGTATTACAAATCTAAGAAGAATGGGGAATATAGATATTTACTTGATGAAATTATAGGGATAAGCAAACATGAGAAGGTAGATAAAGAAGTAAAGATAAAGCTGGTGGAGAACGCAATTAATATGTCCTATGAGGAGAGTAGTAAAATAACATGTCCGGAGAAACTAAGTAGACAGACAGTATTTAATGCAATAAGACAGGTAGGAGAAGTAGAAGTAAAAAGGGAAGTAAAAGAAAAGAGGAAAGTAAGGGTGCTATACATAGAAGCAGATGAGGATCATGTGGCATTGCAGGATGGGAAGAAGGAGATGCCAAGGCTTGTATATATACATGAAGGAAGACAAAGCAAAAATGGGAGAAACGAATTAAAGAATGTATATTACAAAGCATACGTTGGTGTAGAAGCTGAAGAAATATGGATAGATGTAGCGAATTATGTGTATGACAATTATGAAATAGAGAGCATAGAAAAGATATACATAGCAGGAGATGGAGCAAGATGGATAAAGGAAGGAATGGAATGGATTCCGAAAGCGAAATTTGTATTAGATAGATATCATTTGAACAAATACATAATAAGAGGGACAGCAAAGCGAGAAGAATATAGGCAAAAGATATGGGGAGCGATAAATGAAGGGGATAAGAAGGTTTTAAGGGAGATATTTAAGGAGTTAATAAATATAGCAGAAACTAAGACAGAAAAGGAGAGAGCAAAAGAAGCAAGGAGATATATATTAAATAACTGGGAAGGGATAGTAATATATAAAGAGGACGAGGATGTAATAGGATGCAGTGCAGAAGGGCATATAAGCCATGTATTATCAGCGAGATTAAGCAGTAGGCCATTAGGATGGAGTAAAGAGGGATTAAAGATAATGGCAAAGCTAAGGGTATTTAGCAGGAATGGAGGTAATTTAAGGGAAATAAGTATATACAAGGAAGATGTTGAAACATTTAGATTAAATAAAAAGAAGATAAAAGAAACAATTAAAAGAGAGAC
>NZ_CAKP01000141.1 GCF_000297115.1 Caloramator australicus RC3
GTATCCATGCCTATGGAGCCTACCCATATAGCCACAATTTTTACAGCCATATTGAGTTGGATAGAAAGATGCTTCCCCTAAAAACAAATATTGATGAATAAAGTTAGAAAATTTGGATATAATCATAATTAAAGAACAACAAAATTTCAGATTTAGGGGAAAAGCTTATGTGGAGGTAGAGGGCTTTTCCCCTATATTTTTGTTGTTCAGTTTAATATGATTATTTGTAAAAAACTAAAAATTATGCATTGTTGAGGATAAAGAAATTTGACTTGAAAGGATGCAATTTATTACATCCTTTAGAAAAATGCGAGGTTAAAATAATTTGCATTTTTGAATTGATTTTTAGATGGAATAATGTGCTGTTTAACAAAGTATTGGTTTCATTTTTAAGTGCAGTTTTAAGAGTTCCAAAGGAAGAATTAGAGGGGCTTGAGATACTAAACAGTGAATTAATAAAGAATCACAAGAAAGATAAAAAGGGAGTACTTGATGTAAGAGTAAAAACGAAAGATGAAAAAGAAATAGACATAGAAGTTCAAATTTTAGATAGTGGTTACATGGCAGAAAGGACTCTTTTTTACTGGAGTAAGATGTATACTGGGCAAATAGAAGCAGGCGGAAAATATACTGACCTTAAAAAGTGCATAACAATAAACATAGTAGATTTTAATGTAACACCATTAAAGAAGCTAAACTCAACCTATCATATATTTGAAGATGAAACAAATTACAAGCTAACAGATGTATTAGAAATACATTTTTTAGAGCTTAAGAAGTTATATGATAAAGAAGTTCCAAGAGATGAAAATGACCCATTAGTAATGTGGATGGAATTCATAGATGGGAACAAGGAGGTGATTGATGTGCTCTCAAAGAAGAATGAGGACATCAACTACGCATACAACCTTTTGAAGATAATAAGTAAGGACAAGAAAGCAAGAATGGAATATAAAGCAAAGATGGCTGCGATAAGGGATGAAATGACAAGATTGCATGTAGCTGAACAAAAGGGAAGAGAAGAAGGAAGAATGGAAGGAATAGAAATAGGAATTAAAAAAGGAAGAATGGAAGGCAAGATAGAAGGAAAAAAGAAGTAGCTGAAAGGATGCTAAGAAAAGGGATAGATGTTAAAACAATAGCTGAAATTACAGGGTTACAAATAACTGATATTGAAGAAATAATGAAAAATATGCTAAACTAAAGTGAAAATATGGCTAAGGAAAACGAAAATAAAAAGCAAACAGATAGTTTTTTTGAAATAATAAAAGAAGCTAAGAAAGCAAGAATGGAATACGAAGCAAAGATGGCTGCAATAAGGGATAAAATGACAAGATTACATGTAGCTGAACAAAAGGGAAGAGAAGAAGGAAGAATGGAAGGAATAATTAACGTTGCAAAAAATCTAATAGCATTAGGTGCTGATATGTCAATGATAATTAAAGCAACAGGACTTAATGAAGATGAAATACGAAAAATTAAAGAAGAAATGGAAAATTTCAAACAATAAAGAATAAAATGCCTATTAATAGGAAGTAGCGTAAATGCTGCTTCCTTATTTTTTGTATCCATCCCTAAAGCTCAAAAAAATTTTTCCGATAAATAAAATAGAATAAGTAAGGGGTGGCAAGGATGGAAATACAAAGGGTAAATAACGTTAATTTTCAAAATTTGAAACCGGTTGAGTTAAATAATATTAAGTTTGATAAGCAAAATAATGAAGTTAATAATGAGGTTAAATATAATAGGAAGGATGTTGAAAAGGCTGTTGAAACTGCGAATAAATATTTAAAGGATTCTACCCATCTTAAGTTTGAGATACATGAAAAAACAAATGATATTATTATAAAAATCATAAATGACAACACTGGGGAGGTTTTAAAGGAGATTCCGCCTAAAAAGATACTTGATATGGTGGCCAGTATGATGGAGGTATTTGGACTTTTTATAGATGAAAAAAGATAGGGGGAAGGTTTATGCCGATTAATCCTATAACCCTTGATAAAATAGACCCCCTTGTAATAAGGCAGATTGAAACAAAGATAGTTGATAAAATTGTGCATGAGGCAAAAAGTGCAGAAACAAAAAGGGGTAATGAAGAAAAAAACTTTGATCAGGAAAGACAAAGAAAATTTGCAGAGGAGTTTTCAAGTGTTTTAGCAAAGTATAATATAAAGCTTGAGTATAGGGTGATGAAAAACAAGGTTAAGATAAAGCTAAAGGATGAAAAGGGAAGGGGTTTAATTGAAACAGAGGTTGATGATATAGAATCCCTTTTAGAGTCCTTTAATAAAATGACGGGAAAAATAATTGATATAAGAGGGTGATTAGATGAATAACCTAAATGCACTAAATGCATATCAGCAAAACAGCATTTTTACAGCTTCTAAGGAAAAGCTCCTTTTAATGCTTTATGATGGACTTGTTAAATTTATTAAACTTGCAATCGTAGGAATTGAAGAGAAGGATATAAAAAAGGCCCATGAAAACTTTATAAAGGCTCAAAACATAATTTTAGAATTTATGGCAACATTGAATATGGAGGTTGGAGGAGAAATAGCAAAATCATTAATGCTCCTATATGACTATATGTATAGAAGATTGGTTGAAGCAAATACTAAAAAGGACAAGGCAATAGCAGAGGAAGTTTTAGGATTTGCCGAAGAGCTTAAGGAAACCTTCGAAGAGGCATATAGGAGACTTAAAAAGTAGGTGTTTTTATGTTTCATGAAATAATTCAAAATTTAGAAAGGCAATATGAAAGGTATAAAAATATTTATGAGTCGATAAAAAAATTCGAACAAGAAGAAAACATTAACATAGAAGAATACAACAGGGAGCTTCAAGAGATCTCCTTTAATCTTGAGATTATAGCAAAGCTATCAAATAGGCTTGAACAGTTGAAGGAGATCTATATAATAAAACATAACATCTCAGATTTTAAGGCAGAAGAAATTGAAAGAATAGAATTAAAGGAAGACGTTTTGAGATTTAAAAAATTAGTTGAGGATGTTGGAAACATAATAAAAGAAACAAAAAGACTGCAAGATAAAGTGATCTCTAAGCTAAATAAACAGCTTATGGATTATAATGCAATAATTAAGGAGAAGAATTTAGATAAACTGGTGAATCAGTATAAAAAGGAAAAGAAAGAAGAAAAATCTACAATAGACGTCAAAAAATAGCCCTAAATTGTAGGGCTTTTATTTTTGCCAAAATGTTTTATAACAAAATTTAACAAAAATATCTTGAATTCATCACAATTTTTTGTAAAATATAACTATAAAGAAATGAGTTTAATAAAATTAAAATGTAAATTAAAATCGCATTGTGTTAATTTATATTAATATTTAGTTGACACTTGTCGTTATGTGTAATAAATTAATATTAGAATTTATTGGGGGATGTTGAAGTATGATTAGGAATATTGATGAATTAAGTTATATGATGCTTAAAAAATCGTTGGATGCGACAAGTGCAAGGGATAGAGTAATAGCTCATAATATTGCCAATGTAAATACTAAAGGATATAAGGCCTTTAGAGTGGTTTTTGAAGAAAAATTAAATGGCGTTTTAAAGGGAGAAAGGCTAGCTCTTAAGGTTACAAACGAGAAGCATTTAAATGATGGAAGTGGCATCGAAAATTTAAGTTATGACCTTAAAAAGGACAATTCATCCTCGATGAGGCTTGATGGTAACAATGTTGATATCGACAATGAAATGGCAAACTTAGCAGCTAATGCGATCCTTTACAATGCCCTTGTATCTCAGGCAAATAGTAAGATCGCTATGAGACGTTTTATAATCAGCGAAGGGAGAAGGTAGTGTATGAATAATCTTTTTAATCCCTTGAGAATAAGTGCCAGCGGAATGTCGGCGGAAAGGCTAAGGATGGAGGTTATATCGGATAATATCGCCAATGCAGAAACCACAAGGACTTCTACTGGAGGTCCATATATTAGGAAGGTAGTATCCTTTGAGGAAAATTTAAAAAGGGCATTTGATAGGAATAATAGGTTCACAGAAAAGTTAAATGGTGTTAAGGTATCTGCAATTTCTAAGGATCCAAGCCCCCTAAGAAGGGTTTATGATCCAAGCCATCCCGATGCCGACAAGGATGGATATGTCACAATGCCAAATGTGAATATTCTTAATGAAATGATAGATTTAATAACTGCCTCCCGTGCCTTTGAGGCAAATGTAACAGCGTTTAATACATCAAAGCAAATGATGATGAAGGCTTTAGAGATTGGAAGGTAGGGATATAGATGAATATCAATTCAATTACTTTAGATACAAGTAGTCTTTTAAAAGTAAGTTCTGATAATACGAAAAATAATGTTAACTTTGAAGAATATCTAAAAAAGGCCCTTGATAGGGTGAATGAAAAACAGGTTGAGGCGGAAAATGCTACAATAGATTTAATTACGGGACAAGCACAGGATATTCACCAGGTTATGCTAGCAACAGAGGAGGCAAGGTTAACATTAGAACTTGCAGTTCAAATAAGAAATAAACTTGTTGATGCTTACCAGGAAATAATGCGAATTCAAATATAGTAGACAATTGAAGGAGTGCTTTTGATGGATAAATTAAAAGAATTATTAGGAAAAATAAAGGAAAAGTGGACCTCCTTTAATTTAACAAAAAAGGTTTTGGTATTATCTTTAATTACTCTATTTTTTACCGGAATCATATTATCCGCTGTTTATCTTACAAAAGAAAAATATGAAGTTTTATTTTCCAACTTACAGCCACAGGATTCCCAGGCGATAGTGGAAAAGTTAAAGGAGCAAAAAGTTTCATATAAAATCCAAGGAAATTCAATCTTAGTTCCAAAAAGCAAAGTAGATGAACTAAGGCTCACGGTTTTAGAAAATGGATATTTACCCTCCGATGGGCAAGGATGGAGCCTGTTTGACCAAAGCAAATTTGGCGTTACGGATACAGAGGCCAAAATAATGTATCAAAGGGCTCTTCAGGATGAGCTTGCAAGGACGATTGAGAGTTTTGATGAGGTGGAAAAGGCAAGGGTTCATCTTGTTTTGCCTGATGATACGGTTTTTGCAAGGGACACATCAAAGGCAAGGGCATCTGTAACATTAAAGCTTAAATATAATAAAACGTTATCACAGGATAAAGTTAAGGCTATAGTTGCCTTAGTTTCGGGTAGTGTTAAGGATCTTCCAAAGGAAAACGTTGAGGTTATAGATAGCAATATGAATTTATTATCCGAAAACTTATTCGATGATACTTTAAACGGAACCTCATCTGCCCTAAAGCAGAGGGATATAGAAAGGCAGTTTGAAAATCAGCTTGAAAAAGATGTCCTATCGATGCTGGAAACAGTTTTTGGTAAGGACAAGGTTACAGTTAAGATAAATGCTGATATGGACTTTGACTCAAAATCAATAACTACGATTTCCTATGATAAGGATGCTATAATAAGAAGCCAGCATAAGATAAAGGAATCCTCAAATGATTCATCAGGTGCGGGTGCTGGCTCAAGCCCTATCGATAACAATATGAGTAATACCTTAGCAAATGGTTCTAGCCAATCCTCCAATACCCAAAGGGAAGAGGAATTAACAAATTATGAAGTTGGACAAACTGAGGAAAAGATTATAAAGGCTCCAGGTGAGGTAAAAAGGCTTTCGGTATCAGTTATAATCGATGGAAGCTTAAACGATGCAGAAAAGCAAACTATAAAAAATATAGTGGCTGCAGCAACAGGATATGATGAGGCAAGGGGCGACCGAATAAATATAGAGGCTCTAGCTTTTAATAACGAGGCAAAGGAAAAAGCCCAAAAGGATCTTGAGGAGATTCAAAAACAGTTAGAGCAAAAGGAAAAGATAAAGCAGTATTCATATATCGGTGCAGCAGGTTTAGCTTTACTTTTTGGACTGATTGCATTTATAAGATCAAGAAGAAGGAAGAAACAAGAAAAAGAATTAGAACAGCAGCATCATTTGGATGTTGTTATTTCAGATGTTTTACCTAAACCTCAAGTGGAATATCAACCTCTTTTAAATGAGGAAGAGGAAATGGATCTTGAAAAGGAAATAAAGAATTATGCATCAAAGAAGCCAGAACAAGTTGTAGAAGTTATCAAAACTTGGCTTGCTGAGGATGAGAGGTGATAGCTTTGCCTAAGGATTCAAACAAGTTAACAGGAGTTCAAAAAGCAGCAATACTATTTATAACCCTTGGTCCTGAAGCCTCGGCACCAATATTAAAAAGACTTCCAGAATCCGAGATACAAAAGATAACCTTTGAAATTGCAAATATGCCTAAGGTTAAAAAGGAAGTAAAGGAAGAGGTTTTAAAGGAATTTGTTAATTTGAATAAAGCAAAGGATTATATCCTTGAAGGTGGATTTGAATATGCAAAGACCCTATTAAGTAGGGCCTTAGGAACCCAAAAGGCTATAGAAATAATAGAAAAGGTATCAGAGATAACTCAGCAATACAGACCCTTTGGAATCGCAAGAAAGGCCGATGCAACGCAGCTTCTTAATGTAATTATAAATGAACATCCACAAACGATAGCCCTTATTTTATGTTATCTGCAATCTGAAAAGGCAGCACAGATATTATCTGGACTTCCTGAGGATCTTCAGGTGGATGTTGCAAAAAGAATTGCAACTATGAACAACACTTCACCAATGTTTATAGAGGAAGTAGAAGAAATTCTTGAAAAGAAGCTATCAAATGTAATAAGGCCAGATTTTCAGCAAATTGGTGGTATTCAAACCCTTGTTGATATCATCAATAATGTTGATAGAGGAACAGAAAAATCGATACTTGATGAACTTGACAGAGAACAACCAGAACTTGCAGAAAAGATCAGAGAAAGCATGTTTGTATTTGAAGATATCGTTACTCTTGACAATGCTTCAATACAGCGCGTATTGCGTGAAGTTGACCAAAAGGATTTAGCCCTTGCACTAAAGGGTGCATCAGAGGAAGTTCAAAACATTATATTCAACAATATGTCAAAGCGCGCTGCACAGTCTTTAAAGGAAGATTTGGAATTTATGGGACCTGTAAGGCTTGTTGATGTTGAAAAGGCACAGCAGGCGATTGTTGCAGTTATAAGAAGACTTGATGAAGCAGGTGAGATTATAGTATCAAGGGGTGGAGACGATGCAATCATACTCTAAGGTTATAAAGTATGGCAAAATAAAGGGTGATGCAGTAATCGCTCCACCCGTTGTAGAAAAACTTATAGAGCTACATTCAGATGAAAACAGTCAAGACAACACAATAGAAACATTAAAAATGGCCATACTAGAGAACGCCCATGAAAGGGCAAGAGACCTTATTGAAGGTGCAGAAAGGGAAGCAAAAGATATTATAGATAAAGCAAAGGAAAAGGCAAATTCCATATTAGAGGATGCTCAAAAAGAAGGCTACAGCACAGGATACACGAAGGGTTACCAGGAAGGGTATCAAAAAGGCATTGATGAGGCAAAGATTGAGGCACAAAAAATAAAAGAAGAAGTAGATTTATACGCAAAAAATGTTCAAATAGAAATAAAGAATTATATAAAAGAAAAAGAAGATGAAATTATAAAGCTATCAATCGAAATTGCAAGGCAGATAATAAAATCAGAAATAACAGTGAATAAAGAGGCTATTTTAAACATAGCAAGGAGCATGATTTCAAAAGCCCTAGATAAGCGCCAGATAATTTTAAAATTAAATCCAAGGGATTATGCTTTTTTAAAGGGCAGAAGAGATGAGCTTGAAATATTTGTTGAAAATCCTAATGATTTAATTTTACTTGCTGATCCTGATGTTCAAGAGGGGGATCTTGTAGCAGAAACTCCTTCAGGTTACATCGATGCAAAAATTGAAACTCAAATAAAGCAAATATTAAATAACCTATTAAGGAATGATTGATATGCTAAGCTTAAGTTTTGAAGCTTTAATGAAGAAGGTAGCTGAGATAGATACTATAAAACTTACTGGAAAGGTTAAAAAGGTTGTTGGATTAACCATAGAAGTAGAAGGCTTAAAGGCCTTTATTGGGGAAGTTTGCAGAATATTTATTAACAGCAAAAACTATGTTCTTGCAGAGGTAGTTGGATTTAGGGATAATGGACTACTCTTAATGCCCCTTGGAGACATAACAGGGGTTGCAGTAGGGTGTCCGGTAGAAAACACTGGAAAAACATTAAATGTGAAGGTTGGTCCAACTTTGCTTGGTAAAGTTTTAGACGGCCTTGGAAACCCAATGGACGGATCAAGCTTAGATTATGAAACGGAACATAGTGTAAAATTATTGTAGGACGAAAAAGGACAAAAAATTTAAAAGAGACAACCCCTGTGGTAAAATAAAAAGTGGAAAAAACACAAATCAATAAGGGGGTGTCTCTTTTGAATAATATTATACAACATGATATTATACAACAACATTTAATAAATTTCACTACTAAATTAATAAAAAATGTAGAAGAAATGCTGTCAAAAGAATGGGATTTTACAAAACTTGTTGAGGTAGTTAAAGAATCGACTGATGAACTTGGAAGGAATATAATAAAAGAC
>NZ_CAKP01000140.1 GCF_000297115.1 Caloramator australicus RC3
GTGAATCTTTATCCGAAGGACACGTTAAGCCACATCTTTCATAGTGTAAAATTATTGTAGGACGAAAAAGGACAAAAAATTTAAAAGAGACAACCCCTGTGATAAAATAAAAGTGAAAAAAAACACACAAACCAATAAGGGGGTGTCTCTTTTGAATAATATTATACAACAACATTTAATAAATTTCACTACTAAATYAATAAAAAATGTTGAAGAAACTATATCAAAAGAATGGGATTTAACAAAACTTGTTGATGTAGTTAAAAAAATGACTGATGAATTAGGAGCAAACATAATAAAGGACTTTTTAGAAGAATTAGATAAAACGATTAAAGAAGATGAAAAAAGGAAAAAGGGATGGGTAGTAGAAAGGAAAGACAAGAAAAAGATTGTAACAATGCTAGGCGAAATAGAATATGCAAGAACGTATTACAAATCTAAGAAGAATGGGGAATATAGATATTTACTTGATGAAATTATAGGGATAAGCAAACATGAGAAGGTAGATAAAGAAGTAAAGATAAAGCTGGTGGAGAACGCAATTAATATGTCCTATGAGGAGAGTAGTAAAATAACATGTCCGGAGAAACTAAGTAGACAGACGGTATTTAATGCAATAAGACAGGTAGGAGAAGTAGAAGTAAAAAGGGAAGTAAAAGAAAAGAGGAAAGTAAGAGTGCTATACATAGAAGCAGATGAGGATCATGTGGCATTGCAGGATGGGAAGAAGGAGATGCCAAGGCTTGTATATATACATGAAGGAAGGCAAAGCAAAAATGGGAGAAACGAATTAAAGAATGTATATTACAAAGCATACGTTGGTGTAGAAGCTGAAGAAATATGGATAGATGTAGCGAATTATGTGTATGACAATTATGAAATAGAGAGCATAGAAAAGATATACATAGCAGGAGATGGAGCAAGATGGATAAAGGAAGGAATGGAATGGATTCCGAAAGCGAAATTTGTATTAGATAGATATCATTTGAACAAATACATAATAAGAGGGACAGCAAAGCGAGAAGAATATAGGCAAAAGATATGGGGAGCGATAAATGAAGGGGATAAGAAGGTTTTAAGGGAGATATTTAAGGAGTTAATAAATATAGCAGAAACTAAGACAGAAAAGGAGAGAGCAAAAGAAGCAAGGAGATATATATTAAATAACTGGGAAGGGATAGTAATATATAAAGAGGACGAGGATGTAATAGGATGCAGTGCAGAAGGGCATATAAGCCATGTATTATCAGCGAGATTAAGCAGTAGGCCATTAGGATGGAGTAAAGAGGGATTAAAGATAATGGCAAAGCTAAGGGTATTTAGCAGGAATGGAGGTAATTTAAGGGAAATAAGTATATACAAGGAAGACGTTGAAACATTTAGATTAAATAAAAAGAAGATAAAAGAAACAATTAAAAGAATAAATAATTCTTCACGAGAAGGAATAAATAATATAACAATATTAAATATTGGAAAAGTAACGCCAATGTATAAGATATTAAAATCAATTAAATATGAAAATATAATTTAAAGTTTAAAAGCTTACGAAAGTCTTGATTTTAAACATTTTAGGGGGTTGTCTATAAAAATTAAC
>NZ_CAKP01000139.1 GCF_000297115.1 Caloramator australicus RC3
TGGAGAAATGAACGCAGAACAGCTATGGGAAACTACAATGAATCCTGAAACAGAACTCTTCTTAAAGTTCTATTGAAGATGCAGTTGAAGCAGATGAAGTATTTAC
>NZ_CAKP01000138.1 GCF_000297115.1 Caloramator australicus RC3
AGAAATATATAAAGATGACGATGATGTAATAGGATGCAGCGCAGAAGGGCATGTAAGCCATGTATTATCGGCGAGATTAAGCAGCAGGCCATTAGGATGGAGCAAGGAAGGATTAAAGATAATGGCAAAGCTAAGGGTATTTAGCAAGAATGGAGGAAATTTAAGGGAAATAAGTGTGTTTAAGGAAGATGAAAAAGCCTTCAAGGTAAGTAAGAAGAAAATAAAAGAAGCGATAAGAAAGATAAATAAATCTTCACGTGAAGTTATGAATAATATAACGATATTGAACATAGGGAAAGTAACGCCAATTTACAGGATATTAAAATCAATAAAATATGAAAATATAATTTAAGTTTTTTAAATTTAACAAACGCCTTGAAACTAGCTAATTTAAGGGGTTGTCTATAAAAATTAACCTACAATATCTTGACACTATCTATATTTTTCTAGGGATTGTAATGCTATTTTCCCCAAAGGTATAATCCTTTCTTTGCTGCCATTACATCTTAAATATCCCAATTTTAAATTTACATCATCTACATTAAGATTTATTATTTCTGAGACCCTAATACCCGAAGCATATAAAACTTCAAGCATTGCTTTATCCCTTATTGCTTTAAAATCTTCTCCTTTAGGCATTGCAAGTAACATTTCAATTTCTTCTAAGGATAAAATAGATGGAAGCTTTTTTTCTATTTTAGGGGTTTCAATCTCTAAAGTAGGATCCGATTGAATTAATGATTTTTTATAAAGCATCCTATAAAAGGATCTAATTGCTGCCAAGCTTCTTGAGATAGACGAAGTTGCTCTGCCCCTTTTTTGCATATTTAAAAAATATGCTATAATATTCGACTTTTTAATATTCTTATAATCTAAATTATTTTCTTCCAAATACATCAAAAAATTTTTAATATCTCTAACATAAGATTCCAATGTATTTTCCGATAATCTTTTGTTCTTTAAAAATACATTAAACTCCTTTAACAACTCTTCCATCGTAAAATCCCCTTTATTTTAGATTTAAATACATCTATCTAGGAATATTTATTATTTTTTTTACTATATCTAACAGCCCTTTATCATCCAAGCCATAGTTTACAACAAAGATAGCATCATCTTTATTGATGTTATGATTTTTTACCAATATTGAATTTATAAGGAGAGGAAATACAACACCAATTGTCAATATAATAATTAGTATCTTTAAAAACAATTTTATTTTTTTCATTCCATCACCTTACTGAATTACTAAATATGTAGATAATGCTTTAATAATCTTTGTTATCACAAAGGATTCTAATATGTTGCCAATAAATATAATGAAAAACAAAGCTAAAATGTTAAAAGAATATCCTATAACATCATTTTGGTTTCTAAAATTACTATGTTTTTTAATTAAGTTTAAGCTATAAACAAAACTAAAGGAGCAAATAAATAAATAGGCAGGGACATAAAATAAGTTTTGTGGTAAAAATGATAATAGTATAAATAAAAATCCCTTCATCCCAAAGGCTTGAAGTATAAAGGCTACATTAAAGCCAATAATAAATCCTTTAAAAAGAGATACTAAATTTGAAAAAATTAACCCTAAATATGTCAAGCTTAAAATCCATAATATAAAAATTATTATAAAATTATTCTTTAAAAGTTTCAAAAATATTATAAAACTATTAGTATTTTCCTTATTAATTACCTGAAAAAAATTATTTAAATACATTACAAGTTCCTGTTTTTCTGTGTAATTAATTCCCTTTGCACTTAAAGCTCCTAATGCGATACCAAAGGTAAACATTAGGGTTATTATAAAATAAATCCATAGGTTGTCCTTAATATTTGTATATATTTTATAATTTACTCGTTTTCTCGTAACAACCCCCCCTTTATTAAATGTTCCCTACAATAATATATGTGAAAAAGGGGGGTAAAATGATTAAATATAATCTTTAGCTAGTAATATACCAATAATTGTTTTTGCATCCTTGATTTCTCCTGTTTTTATCATGTTAAGTGCTTCCTCCCATGTCACTTCAAAAGTCTCAACATGTTCCCCTTCATCTAAGTTAACCTTCCCATTTTCTAATTTATCACTAAAATAAATATAAAGTATTTCAGAAGAATATCCTGGCGAAGGATAAAATTTAGTCAATAATTTTATTGATTTTGGAATTTTTCCCGTTTCTTCCTCAAGCTCCCTTATCGCACATGCTTCAGGATCTTCATTAAATTCAAGCTTACCTGCAGGTATTTCTATCAAAACTTCCTCTGTAGGCTTTCTAAATTGTTTTATAAGCAATATCTTCCCTTCATCTGTTATAGCAACAACACCTACTCCTCCATTGTGTTGAATAATCTCCCTTGTTGCCTCTTTTCCATCAGGCAATAATACCTTATCTTTCCTTACACTCAAAATCCTTCCCTTATACTTTACCTCAGATTCTATTGTTTTTTCATAAAAATTCATATATAACACCTCTTTAGAACTACATTAATAAGGCCATTCCTTTCGGAATAGCCTATTTTTTATCCAAGTTTCTGTTTTAATCTTAATTTGTCAGCAATCATGGCTATAAATTCTGAATTTGTCGGTTTTCCCTTGTCATTATGAACTGTATATCCAAAAATTTTATTAATCGTTTCCACTTTTCCTCTTGACCAAGCAACTTCAATGGCATGTCTTATAGCCCTTTCAACTCTGCTTGCTGTTGTATTATATTTCTTAGCTATTGACGGATATAATTCCTTTGTTACTGCACTTAATAACTCTATATCATTTACAACCATTTGTATTGCCTCACGCAAATATAAATACCCCTTTATATGAGCTGGAACCCCTATTTCATGTATAATATTTGTTATTTCTGCTTCTAAAGAATTTGAATTATTTATATGTATCGTTTCTGATACACTAACATTAGTTCTCCTTACTTCTGGTGCTGATCCTGAAGATGCAAATAGTTGTCTGATTCTTTTGCTAAATATATCCATGTCAAAGGGCTTAACTACGTAATATTCTGCTCCCAAGTTAATAGCCCTTTGAGTAATCTTATCTTGCCCAACTGCAGATAAAATTATTACCTTAGGCATTGGAATATCATCCATCGAATTTAACTTTTCCAAAACACCCAATCCATCCAAATGAGGCATTATTATGTCTAAAACTAAAACATCCGGTTTGTTAGCTGCTACAAGCTTAACTGCCTCAATTCCATCCTTTGCAACACCAACCACATCAAAATCCTCTTGAGTTCTAAGGTATTCACTGAGAATTGTTGTAAATTCTTTGTTATCGTCTGCAATTACTATTTTTATTTTTCTATCCTCCATCGAATAACCCCCTCACATTTCCATTATCTAACAATATATCTATTCGACAAATGAAATAAAAATCCTGCTAACAAATTAAAAAATTTTTTAAAAATTGAAATAAAATGAAAAAAAACTGTTAAAAAAATTAAGGGGACTATAAATCATACCCTTGTTCTTTAAGCATCCATTCTATATATATTCCATATCCCATATCAGGTCTATTAATAAAAACATGGGTTATTGCCCCTACTATTTTCCCATTTTGTAAAATTGGGCTACCACTCATCCCTTGAACAATTCCTCCAGTTTTTGCTAAAAGCTCAGGATCTACTATTCTAATTATCATGCTTTTAGGACTTGGTTTTGTTTGTTGAATAATTTTTTCTATTACAATATCATACTCCTTAACTGTATTTCCGTCTAAAGTTGTTAAAATTGTAGCCGGTCCTTCCTTAACTTCATATTGATGTGCTATTGGCATCGGATTTTCGTATATATTATTATTATAAACTTTTAACAATCTTCCGTAAATACCACAAACAGTATTTTTTTCAATTTCCCCTAATGAAGAATCATCCATGAATATCCCCTTTAATTCTCCTGGTTTGCCTCTAAGTCCTTGTTCTATTGCTATTATATTGGCATCATATATCTTTCCCTTTTTTAACGGAAATAGCATCCCTGTATCAACATCATTTATAGGGTGTCCTAAAGCTCCAAAATTTTTGTTTTTAGGATCATAATAGGTTAATGTTCCTATGCCTGAAGTTGAATCTCTAACCCACAATCCTATTTTATAATCATTGTTTTTTGCCTTTATAGGCTTTAATTTTATGATTTTAATATCTCCTTTTCTTTTTATTCTTAGCTTTATTTCTTCTCCTTTTGAGTTTTTAACAATACTTAGAAGGTCATATACGTTTTCTAATTCCTTGCCTTCAGCTTCTATTATAAGATCTCCTATCTCAACGCCACCTATTGCAGCAGGACTTTGTTTAAATCCTTCACTGGTTTCTATATCCGAAAAGCCTACTACTATTAGGCCATAACTATATATCTTAACTCCGATCGGCTGTCCACCTGGAAATAGCCTAATTTCAGGAGTAACATTTACCGTCATTGTTTTAACTGGAATTAACCCTAACAACTTTATCTTAAAATCAATTTTGGGTTGATTTTTATTTATATTCCCCTCTACTTTAAATAAATATTTATTCTTTAAAACATTTTTATAAAGAAATTCACTTGATATTTCGTTTTCTGTAGCATTTATAGTAGAAGGCATATATAAAATTTCACTTACTATTATTAAGGATAGGAATAAAGTTATATATATAAACTTTTGTTTTAAGCTTTTCAAACATTTCAAATTTATCACTCCTTATTCCTTTTTATTCCTCTCACCTTCCTTTCTCTATATCTAAATTAACCTTTTTATTGTCCATATATACTAGAATAATACTGTCATATTGGGCATTCTTGGACAATGTCTATTTTATCTATAAAATTAAAAAAGACTAGTAGAAGATATTAAATTCTTCCACTAGCCTTTATTGTTTGTTTCAATCTATTCGCTATTTCAATCATTTCCTTAGCATGTTTTATAGTTAATTCTGTTACAATCGCCCCACCGACCATTCTCGCGATTTCATTAACCTTTTCGTTATCATTAAGGTGATGAACAGTTGTTGTCGTTTTCTCATCACTTGTCTCCTTATTAATTACAAAATGTTTGTCTGCCATTGCAGCAATTTGAGGTAAGTGAGTAACACAAAGTATTTGATGAGTTTTTGAAATAAGGCACATTTTCTCAGCAACTGCTTGGGCAGTTCTTCCACTTATTCCCGTATCAATTTCGTCAAAAATTAGAGTTGGAATCTCATCTATATCTGCAATAACTGTTTTTATAGCTAGCATAATTCTTGAAATTTCTCCACCTGATGCAACTTTATTTAATTTTTTTAAAGATTCACCTGGATTGGCGCTAAAAAGAAACTGAACTTCATCTTTACCGTTTTGTGAAAATTTATCCATTTCATTAACACAAACAAAAAATTTAGCTCTTTCCATACCTAAATATCTTAATTCTTCTTCAATCCTTCTAGATAGATTTTCTGCTGCTTCTTTTCTTAATTTAGTCAACATATCAGCATAATGAGTTAACTTATTGAAGCATTCTTCACGTTCCTTCAATAGCTCGTCTATTATTTTTTCACTGTTTTCTATATTTTCATATTCATCTTTTATTTTTTCATAATATTCCATTATCTCTTCAATACTTTTTCCATATTTTCTTTTAAGCCTATTAATTAAGTCCAGCCTTTCTTCAATTAAGTTCAATTCATCTGGATTAAATTCGATTTTTTCTTTAAAGTCCCTTAATCTATCTATTATATCTTCAAGCCTATAATAAACATCCTCCAAATCCCTTTTTAAATTTTGGTAGGAATCATCAAATTTACTTATGTTATCTATTTGGGAAAGGCTAAAGGAAATTTCATCAAATGCAGAATAGCCTTCACTTTTTTGATAAAGACTTTCATAAGCATTTGCTAATGAAGAATAAATTTTCTCAGCATTTGAAAGTAAATTTCTTCTTTTAATAAGTTCTTCCTCTTCTCCAATTTTTAAATTAGCTCTTTCTATTTCATCAATTTGAAAAGACAAAATATCTAATTTTTGAAGCTTATATTGTTCATCTCTTTTTAACTCTTCTATTTTTTTGTCTATTTTATTAAATTTTTCATAATGTTCTACATATTTTATTTTAATAGAACTAAGTTCCTCACCAGAATAAAAAGAATCTAATATGTAAATATAATTTTCTTCATTTAAAAGGGACTGATGTTCATGCTGTCCATGGACATCGATTAAATATTGAGCTATTTGCTTTAAAAAGTTTACAGTTATCGTCCTACCATTTATCCTGGATATATTTTTTCCATTAATATTAATTTCCCTGGAAATTATTACATGTTCGTCAAAATCAATTCCGAAATTCCTCAATTCTTCTTGAAGTTTTTCATTATTACATAAAAATACGCCTTCTACATAAGCAAAATCCTTGCCTCTTCTTATTATATCTTTATTTTGTTTTTCTCCCAAAAGAAAATTAATACTATCTATTATAATTGATTTTCCAGCACCAGTTTCTCCTGTTAATATATTTAAATTGTTGGAAAATTCTAATTTTACCTCATCTATTAAGGCAAAGTTTTTTATATATAACTCAAGGAGCATTAATCTACCTCCTTATTTAAAATCCTTTTCATCCTCAGAGCAATCTCCTGAGCCTTTTCGTTAGTTCTTGCAAGAGCAAATATTGTATTGTCCCCCGCTATTGTCCCAACTATTCCATCAAATTTCAAAGAATCAATAGACTCTGCTGCGGCTGAAGCTGAACCTGATAATGTTTTAATCACTATCATATTTCCAACACAGTCTATATCTAAAACAGTTTGTGAAAAGATACTAACAAGTTTATCATAAAGTGCATTGTTTTGATACGAAAAGGGAGCATATTTATATTTTCCATCCTTTGTTTGCACCTTTATAAGCTTGAGTTCTTTAATGTCCCTTGAAACTGTAGCTTGAGTAACATCGAATCCCTCTTTTTTTAATTCATCAACAAGTTCTTCTTGAGTCTCAATATCTTTTTGGGTTATTATTTCTAGTATTTTTGAATGTCTGGTAATTTTCATAATAAAACCCCTTTCTTCCCTCAGCTGGAAAATTCCTTTAATTTTTTTTGCAAAACTTCAAAAAAACTTCTATTGTAAAGTTTTATAAACTCTGCGTCATAAGGAGCCTTTGTTATCAATACCCTATCCCCTCTTTCAAGTTCTAATCCTAATTGGCCATCGGCGGTTAGGCAAACACCTTCATTTGCACTTACAATATTTATTTCTAAAGTTTTATTGCTCCCTATTATTATTGACCTTGAATTTAAACTATGTGGACATATAGGGGTAACAACAATAATATCAAGCTCAGGATAAACGATTGGTCCTCCTGCAGAAAGGGAATAGGCAGTTGAACCTGTAGGAGTAGAAACGATAAGGCCATCTCCCCTATATGTTTCCATTACCTTATCATCTATAAATGTATCAAGTTCAATTATTCTTGATAATGTTCCTTTAGTGATACAGATATCGTTTAGACTATAAAGCTCCTTTATTAGTTGCTCTTCTCTGTAAATTTGTGCCTTTAACATCATTCTTCTTTCAATTTTAAAATCATAATTTAGAAGTTTTGAAAGAGCGTCAAACATAAACTCTTTTTCGACTTCCGTAATAAAGCCTAAATGTCCAAAGTTAATGCCCAATATTGGCTTTATAAAAGGAATTTGTCTTCTTGTAACATTTAATATGGTTCCATCTCCGCCTAAAACAACTAAATAGTCTGAACTTTTAAAGATATCTTCTTCACTATATCCTAATCCTTCTAGGTTAAGCTCGCCTGCTATATCCCTTTCTAAAATAATATTACAATTTCTTTCTATTAACCAATTAACAAGCTTTCTTGTTACTGTTAAATTGAAATCCTTTGTTCTATTTACTAATACTGCTATGTTCATCATGTTCATCCCATCTTTTCATCTATTTTAATTCGCTATGGGCTTCATTTACTATATTTATTATTAATGATTCTATGTTTTCGATGCCGTTATCGATATTTTTAGAAAGATAAAGAAGATATTCTATATTCCCCTCCGGACCTTTAATTGGAGAAAATTGCAATCCTTTTATCGTTAAATCAATCGATTTTGCAAAATCGATTATTTCTTTTATCACTTCCCTATGAACATCAGGATCCCTTACTACTCCCTTTTTCCCAACCTTTTCCCTTCCTGCTTCAAATTGAGGCTTTATCAATGCAACTATTTCGCCTTCATCTTTTAATAAACCTTTTACCACAGGTAGCACTAATTTAAGGGATATAAAGGATACATCTATTGATGCAAAGTCGGCAAATTCTCCTAAATCTTCAGGTTTTACATATCTTATATTTGTTCTTTCCATAACTACAACCCTTGGGTCATTTCTTAAATCCCATGCCAATTGGCCATACCCAACATCTATAGCAAAAACTTTTTTTGCACCTTTTTTGAGCATACAATCTGTAAATCCACCAGTTGAAGCTCCAATATCAATTGTAACTTTATCTTTTAGGTTAATGTTGAAACTTAATAAAGCCTTTTCTAATTTAAGTCCACCTCTACTAACATAAGGTATTGCGTTTCCTTTTATTTCAATTTCTGAATCAATATCCACCTTTTCCCCAGCTTTATCAACTCTAACTCCATCAACAAATACCAATCCTGCCATTATATTTTTTCTTGCCTTTTCCCTTGTATCGAAAAACCCCTTGTGAACTAATAATACATCAATTCTTTCCTTGCTCATAATCACCTTACCCTTTTCCTAAATTTCTTTTAAAATAGTGTTGTATAAGCCCTCAATATCCAAATTATACTTTTTGTAAAGTAAACTTATATTCCCATGTGTTACAAACTCATCAGGATAACCAATGTTTCTAATTTTGCCTTTATAGTTTTTCTTTGCTGCATATTCAAGAACTGCAGAACCAAATCCTCCACTTAAATAATGATCTTCAATTGTAAAAATTATATTGTAATCTTTAAAAATCTCATCCAATAATTTATAATCTAATGGTTTTATAAACCTTGCATTAATCAAAGTTGGAAAAATATCATGTTTATTTAGCTTTTCTATAACCAATTTAGCGTTTTGTGTTAATCTTCCTGTTGATATTATGCATACATCCTTGCCTATAGTTAATTCTTCCCATTTCCCATAGTTTATCTCATCATACTTTTCAAATTGAACATTTAAATCTCCACCTCGTGGATATCGAATAGCAATTGGTCTATTAAAATCTATAGCCCATTTAATCATCATTTTAAACTCTTCTATATCCTTTGGAGATATTATAGTTAAATTTGGAATTACCCTCAAAAATGATATATCTAAAATTCCCTGATGAGTTTCTCCATCCTCTCCAACAATTCCTGATCTATCTATTGCTAAAACCACAGGTAAGTTTTGAAGACAAATGTCATGAACAACTTGATCATATGCTCGTTGAAGAAAGGTTGAATAAACAGCAAAGATAGGTTTTAAGCCCTGCGTTGCAAGCCCAGCTGCAAAGGTAGCAGCATGCTGTTCTGCTATTCCAACATCAAAAAATCTGTCCTTAAAATGTTCTGAAAAGGGTTTTAACCCTGTTCCATCAGGCATTGCTGCAGTTATAGCGACTATTCTTTGATCTTCCTTTGCAAGTTTAATTAGCTCCTCACCAAAAACCTCAGAATATGTAATTTTAGATTGAGTAAAATTGTTTCCAGTTGCAACCTCAAAGGGCCCTACTCCATGATAAACATCCGGTTGATCCTCTGCATAAATATATCCTTTTCCTTTTTTAGTAATAACATGAATTAATATTGGCCCCTTTAATTTTTTTGCTCTTTGAAAAACATCAAGTAAATTTTCAATATTATGCCCATCTATTGGTCCTAAATATGTAAATCCTAATTCTTCAAAAAGCATTCCAGGTATTACAAGTTGTTTAACTCCCTCTTTTATTTTTTCCATCGACTTATATATGTTATTACCCAAAGCAGGTATTTTTTTTACTAAAAGCTCTATATCATTTCTTATTGTTATATATTTTGGACTTGTTCTTATCTTACTTAAATACATAGCCAAACTTCCAACATTTTGTGAAATAGACATTTCATTGTCATTTAAAACCACAATAAGGTCGTTTTTTGATGCCCCTGCATCATTTAACGCCTCAAGGGCCATACCTCCAGTTAAAGCACCATCTCCAATAACTGCAATAACATTAAATTTTTCTCCCTTTAAATCCCTCGCCTTGGCAATTCCAAGGGCAGCAGATATAGATGTGCTGCTATGACCCGCACCAAAAACATCATATTCACTTTCTTTTCGAGTAGTAAAACCACTCAAACCACCATACGTTCTTAATGTATCAAATTTATCCTTACGTCCTGTTAAAATCTTATGAACATAACACTGATGTCCAACATCCCAAACAATCTTATCCTTAGGCAGATCAAAAATCCTATGTAAAGCTATTGTAAGCTCAACAACCCCTAAATTTGATGCTAAATGTCCCCCCGTTTTAGAAACTTTATCTATTAAAAATTTTCTTATCTCATTAGATAGAATATTTAATTCCTTTAAAGATAAATTTTTTAAATCTTTAGGATAATTTACCTTTTCTAGCACCGCCATTATTCTTACCTCTTTTTCTTTTGATTTTTTTCTTTTTAGTATTCCTTCTAAAAAATATCCAAAGTAAAAAACAATATTGTTAGCTTGAGTAAAAGCAAAATTTTTTCCTATAGCCTTTCCGCCAATTGTCAGTGCTGCAATAATTGAACTTATTATTAATGCTATTAATGACTTATTTATATAAAAAACGTAAACTGATAAATTAGCTGCTATTACAGCACCAGTTGCTCCACTTATAATACCTACTATATCACCAATAACATCATTACAAAAATTTGAAACTCTATCTGCATTTCTAATAAGATAAACTGCCCAACTTGCCCCCTTAACCTTCCTCGATGCTAAGGAATGAAATGGTTCTTCATCAGCAGCAGTAACTGCAACACCTATGATATCAAAAAAAACACCAATTGAAATTATAAAAAGTAATAGGACGATCGCATTAAAAATGCTTACATTTGGAACTAAAAATTCAGTTAAGGAATTTATAACAAAAGAAATAATGAGAGTCCAAAAAATAATAACCAAAATCCATCTAATATTATTCTTATTATTAGTTTTTTTCTTATAAAGCTTAATTTTTTTATTTTTCCCCATGTCATCACCTTTATTTAATTTAGGTGGCAGCAGGATGAGTTAAGTTTGCGGCTTAGGTCTAGCAGGCTTTCCCATTTTCAGACCCAGGCGTCGCCGCCTAGGCGGTTTCCCTTTAACTGAAAATTCACACCGTTGCCGAATGTGAGGCTAGATTACCACTTAGTCCACACTGCAATCCCCATCCTGCCTCAAAACGAACAGTCTAGGAGCTTTCCTCGACGGCATCATCTATTCCTAGCCTCTTTTGCAAAAATGGTTTCCTATAGCGATAATCCATATTCTTAGGCCCTTATGAATATGGATCTGATCTATCCTCCACCATTCTTGCTCAAGGCAGGCTACGCTGCACGCAGCTTAACACCGCTTTGCAGGTTTAATCCCTTGCCGTAGGTTTCCCCACGCACAAGGGTCTCCGCGGGGGTAGGGTCGATTGCGCATGCCATTGCGGTCGCCCCATCCCCCTTACTCCCAGCACCAACCCACCACTGGGCGTAGCGAGCCAGCACAAGGAACTTCATCGATGTGCCCTTTAGCGGATTTTTAGCCCCGCCTTCAGAATAGACTAGCCGACTAGAATACTGCGCCACCTATTTATAGTATAATCCAATTATTAGCCCCAATATTGCTCCAGCTAAAACCT
The DNA here is from genome assembly GCF_000297115.1 of Caloramator australicus RC3. Taxonomy (GTDB): domain Bacteria; phylum Bacillota; class Clostridia; order Clostridiales; family Caloramatoraceae; genus Caloramator; species Caloramator australicus. The sequence continues at coordinate 11,824 of NZ_CAKP01000138.1, forward strand.
CAATCGGAGTATGTCCTATTAACTCCTTTAATTTTTCTTGTTTTAGTTTATTATGCATTAGATCATCGATAATTCTATTCAGAATTTCTGCTTGCTTACCTGCAGCCCTTCTAACACCTGCTGCATCATACATTACAACAAGTGCAAAACAAAAGGCAATAGCAAACTCAACACTATCATAACCTTTTAAAGAACCTATTCTTGTCGCTAAGGCAACAACAAAAGCAGAGTGGGAACTTGGCATTCCGCCTGATCCAACCATTCTTGATAAATCAATTTTCCTATGTTTTATAGAAACAATGATTACTTTTAAAAGTTGAGCAACAAACCATCCTAAAACAGCTGTAAGCAGCACTTCATTTCTTAGAATTTGAAGCAAACCCACTTTTTCCACCTAACTTTCACGATTCAAAAGGTATTTTGTTAAGTCTTTTAGAAATCCTGTATTATCTATTTTATTAGCAAGTTCTACAGCTTTCAAACTAAATTCCTTAGCTAATTCCCGCGATTTTTCCAAACCATATAAAGTTACATAGGTAGGTTTATTATTTTTCGCATCTTTTCCAACACTTTTACCTAATTTCTTCTCATCTCCTATAACATCAAGAATATCATCAACTATTTGGAAGGCTACACCAAGGTTTTTACTATATTCCCTTGTTATTTCTAAATATTCGTATCTATTTGCTATTATTGCCCCTACATTACATGAGGCTTCTATAAGCTTTCCAGTTTTCCTTTCATGCATTGAAACCAATAAATTCTCGTCTATAATATTGCCAACGTTAGTAATATCTATAACTTGACCTCCAATCATTCCCGTAATGCCACTGGCTTTTGCTATCTCGAAGGCCGCATCTACAAATCTTTTGTCATTTTTTCTTTTAATAACTTTTAGCAATGTCTCAAATGCATAATTTAAAAGACCATCACCAGCTAAAATCGCAATAGCATCTCCATAAACTTTATGATTCGTTAATTTACCCCTTCTATAGTCATCATTATCCATTGCCGGTAAATCATCATGAATTAACGAGTATGTATGAATCATCTCAATGCTACAAGCAATATCCAATACATCCTCCAAATTCCCCTCTAAAGCCTCACATACTGCAATGCATAAAATAGGCCTTATTCTTTTTCCTCCTGCAAACAAACTGTATTTCATTGCCTCTATAATAATTTGAGGAGCATCAACATATGAAAGAAGTTCTTCAAGCCTTTTATTTATAAGTTGTTGTTTATCTTTAAGTGCTTTTTTAAAATCCATCTTATTCCTCCTCGAGTTTAAACTCCTCTTCTGTTACTTCACCATTTTGACCCTTCAATATAATATTGATCTGTCTTTCAGCTTCATCAAGTTTTTTATTGCAATAATCTGAAAGCTCAATTCCTTCTTTAAACAATTTTAGTGACTCATCTAAAGATAAACTATCACTCTCTAATTTTTTTACAATATCCTCCAGCCTTTTTATCGCCTCTTCAAAGTTCAAATTAATCTGTTCCTTCATAAATTTACCTCCATCTTCTCTAGAACATCGCAATTTAATTTTCCATCATTAAGATGTAAAACTATTTTATCTCCTATTTCTACTTCATTAATACTCTTAACTATATTATCATCCTTTTGAACAAAGGCATAACCCCTAGTTAATATTTTTAATGGGCTCAAAGCGTCCAGCTTACCAACCAAAGCAGAAAAATCTCCTTTGCGTTTTGACAAAATATTTTTTCCTATATTACTAATTTTGGTCTTTTCTAAATCCAATTTTCTTTTTTGTTCATCAATTTTTCTAGTTACAATATGAATAAGTTTATTATGCAAATTATCAATATACTGGACATTTTGGACAATCCAATTGTTAGGTGAATAGCTTAAAAGCTTTTGATTTAAAGTTTCAATAAACATTTGATTCCCTTTAATTTTGTTTTTTAAAGACCTATATAAAGCTTCTTGATAACTATTTATCTTAAATTTTAATTCATCAAATCTTGGAACTGCAATTTCTGCAGCATGGGATGGAGTTGATGCCCTTACATCAGCAACAAAATCTGCAATTGTATAATCAGTTTCATGTCCCACTGCTGAAATTACAGGAATCCTACTTTCAAATATTGCTCTTGCCACAATTTCCTCATTAAAAGCCCAAAGCTCCTCTATTGAGCCTCCACCTCTTCCTATTATTATAACATCTATGTCATCTCGCGTATTAAAATATCTTATCCCTTCAACTATGCTTTCAGCAGCTCCATCTCCTTGAACCTTTGCAGGATAAAGAAGAATACTAATTCCACAAAAGCGTTTTGAGGATACATTAATAATATCTCTAATGACAGCACCTGTGCTAGATGTTACTACTCCAATCTTTCTTGGGAAAACTGGCAGTTTCTTCTTGTATTTTTCATCAAAAAGTCCTTCCTTTAGTAATTTTTCCTTCAATTGTTCAAATGCAAGATAAAGGCTTCCATACCCATCGGGTTCCAACTTGCTACAATAAAGCTGGTACTGCCCATCCCTCTCATATACAGTCACAGAACCATAGGCAATTATGTTCATCCCATCCTCTGGCATAAATTTTAGTCTAGAACTATATCCCTTAAACATAACGCATTTTATTTTTGCTTCATTATCTTTTAAAGTAAAATACATATGTCCTGAAGAATGTAATTTAAAATTTGATACTTCTCCCTTTACTATTACATCATTTAGCACTTCATCAAAGTCAAACACTTCTTTTATATATCTTGTTAACTGACTTACACTGAAAATCAAATTATCCATATATTCCCGCTGCCTCCAGAACGTTTTCTATCAGCATTGTTGTAGTCATCGAACCTACGCCACCTGGAACAGGAGTTATCATAGAAGCTTTTTTTACTACATTTTCAAAATCCACATCTCCTACAAGCTTTTCCTCTACCAAAGTTGTTCCAGCATCAATGACTACAGCACCTTCTTTAATCATATCTGCAGTTATCAATTTAGGTTTACCAACAGCACTTATAACAATGTCTGATTCTAACAAAATATCCTTTAAATTTTTAGTCTTAGAATGGCAAATAGTTACTGTTGCATCATTGTGGAGCATCAAAGCAGCAACTGGCTTTCCAACGATATTGCTTCTTCCAACTACTGCAGCCCTTGCACCTTTTATTTCAATTTGCATTTCCTTTAAAATTCTTAGTATGCCTTTAGGAGTGCAGGGCATTAAACATCTTTCCCCTCTATAAAGTTTTCCTGCATTGATAGGGTTAAAACAATCAACATCCTTATTTACTGCTATTGCATTAGCTATTTTGTCTTCATCAATATGTTTTGGCAATGGAACTTGGACCAAAATCCCATGAACAGTTTCATCATCATTCAATTTTTTAATCAAATCGAGTAGTTCTTTTTCCGAGGTACTTTCAGGCAATTCATATGTAATGGATTTTAGTCCTGCCTCAATACAAACCTTTTCTTTATTTCTAACATAAGAGACAGATGCAGGATCTCCGCCGACTATAATAGTCGCTAAGCATAGTTTTTGTCCATTCTTATCCTCATACTGTCTAATTTTAACCTTTAACTCTTCCCTTATGTTTTTAGCTATTGATTTACAATCTATTATTAAGGCTGCCATTATATTTCCCCCTTTAATATTTTATTTAATCCAATATATGCTACCCCAACTGCATTATCTGAAGCAAATCTTTTATTGGAAAAATAAATATTATTACCAAAGATCTTTTCTAACCTTCCTCTTAAAAATTCGCTTGAAGCAACACCTCCTAATAAAAGTATAGGCAATTTATATTCAATTATCAAATTGTTTATTAATTTTTCCAAAGTTTTAGCTACACAAGTCATAGCTGCATGTGCTATTTCTTCTTTTGATTTAGCTTCAGCTATATACTTTAACGCTAAGGTCTCTTGCCCCGAAAAATTAAAATCAAATCCATCTACCTTGGATGGTATTCTTAAAGGGCTATTTCTTACACCCATAGCTAATTGATCTAAATATTTTCCTGCTGGAAAATCAAATCCAAGTGCCACTCCTATCCTGTCTAAAAATTGACCTATACTTATATCCCTTGTTCCGCCAATCTTTTTTATTGTATAATCTATAAATCTATCAACCATCAAAACTTCAGAAGTTCCTCCTGAAATATGTAAAGCTATAAAACGTTTTAAATTGAGATTAGCTGTCCTTATTGCAGCTTCAATATGTCCCTCTTGATGGGTGGTAAAAAATAATGGAATTGAATTAGTAACAGATATCACCCTCCCAAAGGATTCTCCTGCCCTAAATACGGGCATATATGACCCCTCCACAGGTCTTGGTGCTATGCTTACACAAACAGCATCTAAATTGCTGCAACTTAAATCTTCAAATAACGTAGGCAAATTCATTACATGTTGAAAAAGGGCTTCAGATTGCCTTAAGCCCCTTTCACCCATCTTAACATTTAAAATTTTTCTTGAATCTAATTCTATTCCATTTTCACTAACGACTGCAATTGAAGTTGTATAATTGCTTGTATCAATTCCTAAAACTCTAACCATACAAGCCAATCTCCTCAACAACTTTAGCTAATACCCCATTAATAAATGCCGGTGACTGGTCAGTTCCATATATCTTTGCAAGTTCAACAGCCTCATTTATTGCAACCGGAGTAGGCACATCTTCTCTTTCCATTATTTCATATATAGCAAGTCTCATTATCGATAGATCCACCTTAGCTAATCTGTTAAGTTTCCACCCATGCGCATGCTTGTCAATCAATTCATCAATTTTAGCTAAATTTTTTTCTACTCCATAAACGCAATCCTTTATGTATTCAATATCTTCATTAGAGAATTTTAATTCATTGTTATCAAAAAAGTCCCTAATTATCTCATCTGCTGGATAATTTGTCAATTCCATCTGGTAAATTAACGTCATAGCTTTTTCCCTTGCATTTTTTCTTCCCATGATCATTCCTCCATATTATCTCCAGGTGTTTAATATATTTTGTATGTCATTTAGAAGATTTTCATTATTATCTATCTTCTTACCTATATAATAACCAAAAAATATGCAAATAACAATAAAAATAGTTTTAAAAAAGCCTATAACAAGGACAAGAATAGAAAATAATAAACCTAAAAGGGTTCCTATAAATTTACCCGTATGGTTTTTAAACAAATTGATTAAATATTCTTTCCACATAACTATCCCTCTATTCCATTCGAAGCTTCGTATTGCTTGCAATTTCATCTACAATTACCTTAACTTCAGCAACAGGGATCTCAGCAACAGACTCTAGGTAGGTTTTTGTAGCCGTTTGAACTTGTAATACTAAATTGGGAATGTTGTGATCCGGAAATACTATGGCTTTAATCATTACACTTAATTTATCTTTGTTGGGTTTTAGAAACACCTTAAAATCCTTTAATCCTTTTACGTCACTTAGTGATTTCGAAATTAATGCTTTTATAGCTTCATTTGATATAATAAGTTCTCCTTCAGAAGTATATCTTGAAACACCAAGCTTAAAATTTTCCCTCTTAAAAAGATTTAATAAAACAATTAAATTTATAACTAAAACTATAAAGGCGAAAATAGTCACATAAAAATTTTTATTAGCTTCCTTAACAAAGCTTACAATAAAATCATTAGATAAAATATTTAAAGGCATCAACCCTACGACAAAAACTAAAATAGAAGTTATTATTAAATAAAAAAACAGAAAAAATTTGTTTAAACTGTTCATTCGTAACACTCCCTATTCATAAATTAACCAAAATTAACCCTCTGCAAGCAGAGGGTTAATTTTGGTTATTTTTTTAACTTATCGTCATCCTTTACTTCTTTTTGAAAGTTTACGCCTTGAATATGGACATTTACTTGAGTTACATTAATTCCTGTCATTGTTTCAACAGAAAGCTTTACCTTCCTTTGAACTTCCTTTGCAAGTTCAGGAATAACCACTCCATATTCAACGATTAAATAAACATCTATTAAAACTTCATTTTCTCCTAATTGAACCTTTATGCCCTTACCTGGTGATTTAACACCTACCTTTTCAAGCATATCCCCAGTAAAGCCAGCAGTTAAATCTGAAACTCCTTGAACTTCACTTACAGCCATAGACGCTATAAGGGATATAACCTCAGGAGCTATTTTTACTTGCCCCATTTCATTCACATTTATTTCTGTTTCCATTAATTACACCTCCTGTCGTATCCATCCTTATCATTAGTTTATTACTATTAAATAAAAAAATCAAGTAAAAATTATTTCTGTCTTACAGTAATTCTTGATGGCGATATCCCTGTAGTTTTTACTATAATATCCTTTATTTGATTAGCCTCTTCACTTGTTAGTGGGTTATCAGCTCTTACGCAAACCTCTACACCATTATCATCGATAAAACATAATGCATCTTCAAATCCCTTTTCTTTAATAAGAGTCTCAATCTTGCTCTCCTTAAGTGCTCTGTCGTTAAGCTGCATTAATTTAGTTGTGGCAGCTTCCTTTGCAGACTTTGTTGCCTCCTGGCTATTTATTATTTTTTCAAGCTCTTGTTTTACTACGCTTCTTTCCTGTTGCCTTGTGATCCTGCTTTCTGCAAAATAATTAGTAGCTTCTAATTTTTCAGCATTTTTACCTATTGTAGTTAAATAAGCTGAATCGTTAAATCTCTTGGCTGCCCATCCCGCCACTGCTATTAACATTATTAGCACAGCAATTATAGCAGTTTGTCTTTTTACATCAGACATAGTCCCCCTCCTAAAATATAATCTAATAAATTTATATGATATATATAATTTTTATATAATTAATTTTTCATAGGAAGAACAGATACTTTATTTGCCGGAATGTTTAAACCAGTTTTCACCGCATTTATGATTTGTTCCTTAATTATAGGACTCTTAGCTCCCTCTGCTACTACAATAACACCTCCAATCCTTGGGCGAATTTCTTTTATAATAAAAGGTTTATTCGAAGTCCCCTCATTCATAAGAACAACATTTATATTTCTGCTATTTTCTGTTGTTATTCTGGTTCCTCCTTGGTTATCTTTTTCTTCTATTTTTCTTATGCTATTATTTTCATTGTAGGCTGGAACTGTGCTTGCACCCTCTTCAAAATAAATCATAGCATTAACTTTTCCTACACCATCTATTTGCATTAATATATCTATTAAATCCTTCTTTAACTTTTCCTCATATGTAAGCTGTGGAGCATATGTTGAAACCTCAATAACAGACTTTTCCTCCTTTTTCTTTTTGTCTGCTAAATTGATACTTTTATAAACATTTGAGATAAGCATCATCAAAATACCTATCAAAATTACTATAATCATGTTTAAAATAAACTTCTTTGGATTTTTCATATTTTTATCTAAAAGGCCCTTTAAATTCATACCCATCCCTCACTTTATAACAATTATTTCATCTTGATTTATTTTAAGATACTCAGATAAATATTTTTTTACCTTTATTGTCTCAGCATCTTCCTCATTTGTCCTTCCTATTACTACCTTTTCAACTGGTTTCACATTACTTTTGTAGCTTCTAATTAAAGTTAAGGAATATACCTTACCAAAGCTTAGCGAACTCATATTTTCATCAATTTTTATATCTTTAACAACATATTCAAGGTTTAACCTATTTTTTATATCCTCTTCTATCCTCTTTGATAAATTATTTTTAAACTCCAAAATTAATTGCTTATTGTATTCATTCAAATTAGTATTCTTTCCATCCTCTAAACTATATTTTTCATAATATGACGCGACGGTATTTTCAACATCAATATTTTTGCCTATAAATTGAAATATAGGCATAATTATTGTAATTAAGATTATAAAGCCTAAAACAAACCTAACATATTTTTTAAATTTATTTGTAGGCAAGACTATTTCTACTAAAGTAGCGAAAATATATATACTCAATATCATCTTAACCCAAGAACTTAAAAAACTCAGCATACCCATCACCCAACATTAACAATAACTTTGCCAGCAGAAGCTAAAATAGTTATCATTATAAAAAACATAACAGCAACGGATAAAACAGCAGCAAACACAATCGTTAAAGATTTACTAGCTGCATTTAAACCCTCTACAATTTTTTTGTCTACTATAGGTTCTAAAACTACACAAGTGAATTTATAAATTAAACTAATAACCATTATTTTTATAAGAGGAAAAACACAAATTCCAACAATCATAACTACACCGAATACGCTCAAAGCATCTTTTAAAATTAAAGAATAGCTTGCAACAGTTGCAACCGCATCCGAAAGAGCACCACCAACAATTGGGATCAACTTATCAACAGCAAACTTAGTGCTTTTAAGAGCCACTTCATCAAAGGTATTAGCTGTTATTCCTCTAACTGTAATAATCGCTATAAAAACCGTCATTAAAAATCCTAAAACTAAAGTATTTATTGTATTTATAAAATCCCCTAATTTCCCAATTTTTATATCATCGCTTAAATTATCTACTATATGGACAGCTACAACGATTATAGTTACAGGTAAAACAAAGTTTTTTATAATATCGCTGGAAAACTTTATAAAAAACATAATGATCGGATCTAAAGTTGTTGCTGTTGCTACGCTACCTGTTCCAATCAAAATACTAATCATCGACGGAATCAATGCATTCATAAATTCAACCATATCAGTTATAGCTTTAGCTGCAATTGAAATAGCATATGTAAAACTTTTAATTATAATAGTAGTTATTAAAAGAAATATTGCAAAATTAGCGATTTTAGCTATACTATTTTCATCAAAGGAATTTTGAAGGTTATGCATAAGAGCCGAAATAATTCCAATTACCAAAAGTTCAATCAACAATTTATAATTAATCAAGATTTCTTTAATCGAAAATCCAATAATATTCTTAGTAAAATCCTTAAAAGTTAACTTCAACGATCCAGAACTTTTATAATCATCTAGAATCTTTTTTAAACTTAATTCTGGGAAATATTCATACGTTTGTTGTAACGATTTCGATACTTTTTCTAAAGAAGAAAAATCAGTATAAGTTGGATCTTTATTCATAGAAAATACATATATGTTAATAAAAAACAAAAACAAAAATATTAATGCTGATGTTTTTAACATTATTTTCATATTTACCACATCCTATGGTAGAATTTTAATTATTAAGTCGATTACCGCAAGCATTATAGGCAAGGATAAAATCAATATCAATATTTTCCCAGCAAATTCAATTTTACCCGCAATAGAACTTTGACCTGAATCTTTACAAATTTCAATCCCAAAGGAAGCCAAATATGCTATTCCAATTATTTTAAAGACAATGCTTAAATATGTGTAGTCTATATTAGCCTTTACAGCAATTTGTTGAATGGCTTGTATTACTATAGTAAGTTTAGAAATCATCATAAAAAATATTATTAAACCTGTAACTATACTCAAGTGAACTGCATACTCAGGCCTGTCTTCTTTGATAAATAATATTAATACTGAAGCTATAAAAGCAATTGAAATAACCTTTATTATTTCCATGAAATCACCTTCTAAAATTGGAACATGGATTTTACAGTATCAAAAAGTTTTATTAGCATATTTATTGTTAAGAATAAAATTATAATTATTCCCCCTAGTGTAGTTAAGGTAGCAAAATCGCTTTTACCTTGGCTATCAAATATTTTATCGAGAATAATTATTACAATTCCTATCATTCCAATCTTAAAGATAATATTAACATCAAACATAATCCCCCTCCTAAACTAGTATAACAACTATAAGTATTCCTGAAGCAAACCCTAAGTATTTAACCAGTTTATCATTCCTTTGTCTTTTATCATCCGCCTTCTTTTCAAGCATATCTAGTTTTTTCATAGTTAAATTAAAATTCTTTTTTTGTCCCTCTAAATCGCTTGTCCCTAAACTAGAAAAGAAACTAACTAAAACCTCAATTTCTTCCTTTTCTAGCAAAAAGCGATCCTTGTGTCTGTCAAAAGAATTTATAAATATATCATGCAATGTGTCCTTCTCAAAATCCTTTATTGAATTTGCTAAATCTATGAAAAGAGCTTTTAATGGTTCATTTACTTTTAACGATAAATTTGATAATGCCACATATAAAGGTTCTGCCGAATAAATTATCTCACTTTCTAAAATCTGAAGAGCATATTGCAGTTCCCTAAGCTGCCTTACCTTCTCATAAAGCAAATGAGATATGTAAAAACCTGTTATAGTAGATGCTATAATAATAATTAATCCCCCTATTAACTTTAGCATTTTACCCCTCCTTTATGTTAGGTAAATAATTTTTTCTATTGTGCCCGGTCCCCTTTTATTACTTAAAATTATAACTACATCAAAAAAACTATTTTCTATCATTTCCTTAAAACCAGCTCTTACCTTAATCTCATCAAAAGTTCCTGCATGGGCAGTTGCAATAATTTTTACTCCTGCCTTTAAAGCATCCTGAATTGCTTTTGTATCATCTAATCCACCTATTTCGTCAACTGCAATAATTTCAGGTCCCATAGACCTTAAAAGCATATAAATTCCTAATGTCTTTGGACAGGAATCTAATACATCCGTCCTTAAACCCACATCAAGCTGTGGAACTCCTTGATGACATGCTGCTATTTCTCCTCTTTCATCAACAACACCTATTCTATATCCTCTTACATTTAATCTCTTATTGCCATCACTTAAATTTCTTATTATATCCCTTAAAAGGGTTGTTTTACCACATCCTGGTGGTGATATAATTAAAGTATGCTTTATACCATCTGAATATAATTTTTTTACAATTGCATCAGAGCAACCCTTAATTTCCCTTGCAATTCTTACATTTAATGCAGAAATATTCTTAAGCGTTTTAATACCTTCACTGCCTAAAACCGTTCTCCCTACAATTCCTACCCTATGACCACCTTTTAGTGTCAAATAGCCATTTCTAAATTCATCTTCAAAGGAATACAAAGAATAATTTGTCATCCTTTGAATCGTCCTCTCAATATCCTTAATATTAACTAAAAACGCACTATTACAATCATAAGTAATGCCGCCATTTATCCCAATAAAAAAATCTGAATTGTTTTTTACAATCATGAGGGGCTTATTTGCTCTTAGCCTTATTTCTTGAATGCCTTGCATATCGTTAGGCTCTGTCCTTCTAAAAACTAATGATATTTCTTCAGGAAATATTTCTATTATTTCTTTCGTTAAAATCAAACATATCCCCCCTTTCTTAATATAAAGTTTATTATTGTCCTCAATTTTTTATGATAAAAAGTTACTTATTATTTTACGCATAAAAAAAGAGTCCCTAAAAATTTAGGGACTAACAATTGCAATTTTCATCATCACAGTTGCATTCATCTTTTATAAAAATAGGTTCGCTGCAGTTAGGACATATAATTTCATCTTCATCCTCATCTTCAAAAACATCTTCATCAAGATATATCTTCTCATGGCAGTGTGGGCATTCAACTTCAACAAATCCGTCGTCCTCATCATCCTCATCATATATTTCATCCTCTAATCTTGTTAAATCTTCGTCTATTGCATCAACATAATCCTCAAGATCAGACTGTTCATCGTATATTCTTTCTATTTCCTCTGCGATTTCATCCAAAACATCGATTATAGCTATTAATAGCCTGCCTTCCTTTGTATCTTCATTGATCCCAAGACCATCAGCCAACCCTTTTAAGTATGAAACCCTTTCCTTAACTATGTTCATAAAATCACCCCATTTTAAAATTTAAGCAGTGGTATTTACCACTGCTTAATAATAGTATGCATCAAACTCTGCTCATATATTCACCTGTTCTTGTATCAATTCTTATAACATCGCCAACATTTACAAATAGCGGAACCATAAATGTAGCACCAGTTTCAACTGTTGCTGGTTTTAATGCGTTAGTTGCTGTATCACCTCTAACACCTGGTTCAGTTTCAACAACTTCTAACTCAACAAATGTTGGTGGTTCAACTGAAAAAGCTTCTCCTTTGTAGAACTTGATTATAGCAGTCATATTTTCCTTTAAATATTTGATAGCATCTTCTACCTTATCATAGTTTAATGGAATTTGTTCATAAGTTTGAGTGTCCATAAAGTAATATAAAGTTCCATCATTGTAAAGATATTGCATTTCCTTTCTTTCAATAACTGCTTCTGGGAACTTTTCAGTTGGGCTAAAGGATTTTTCAATAACTGCTCCTGTTACTACATTCTTTAGCTTAGTTCTTACGAAGGCAGCTCCTTTTCCAGGCTTTACATGCATAAAATCAACAACTGTAAAAACTTGTCCATCGAGTTCAAAAGTAGTTCCTTTTTTAAAATCACCAGCTGAAACCATGAATATTATCCCTCCATATTGTGAATTTTATCTAAATTATTAAAAATTACTCGATTTCAATTAAATGCTTTGGTGAATGAGAAAGAACTCTATATCCATCTTTAGTCACAACAACTAATTCTTCAATTCTAACTCCACCAAAGTCTGGAATATAAATCCCTGGTTCATCAGTAATAACCATTCCTGCTTCTAAAACTTCATTGCTTCTAAAGTTAACCCTTGGAAGTTCATGAACCTCCATTCCAACTCCGTGTCCTAAACCATGGCTAAATCTTTCCCCATATCCTCTTTCAGTTATTATATCCCTTGCTATTTTATCAAGGTCAAAGCAGCTAATACCTTCCTTTACTGCCTTTAATGCCGCTTCATTTGCATCTAAAACTGCATTGTATATCTCCTTTTGCTTTTCTGTTGCCTTACCAACAACAATTGTTCTTGTCATATCAGAACAATATCCATTATATATACATCCAAAATCTAAAGTTACAAAATCCCCATACTCTAACTTTTTATCAGTTGGAGTTCCATGTGGCAAGGAAGACCTAGCACCTGAAACTACTATTGAATCAAAGGACAGCCCTTGTGCACCCTGCTTTTTCATAAAGTATTCTATTTCTAAAGCAATATCTCTTTCTGCAACTCCTGGCTTGATAAATTTTAAAATATGTTCAAAGGCCATATCGGCAATTGAAGCAGCCTTTGCGATAAGTTCTATTTCTTCTTCTTCCTTTATCATTCTTATCTTTTCAATAGTATGATTTAGTTTAACTATTTTTATGTCTCCTAATTTTTCTTTATATATTTCTAGATCTTGAAATGTAAACCTATCTTCTTCTACTCCTAAAACCTTTACATCGTTTTCTAACAATATGTTTTTAACGGCATCGTGTATAGGTGGCTTATATTCTATAACTTCGTAGCCTACAACTTCCTTGTGAGCTTGTTCTATGTATCTACCATCAGTTAGAAAGTAAGCTTTATCCTTTAAAATGACTGAAAAACTTTCATGGCCTGTAAATCCACTTAAGTAATTTCTGTTGTAGTCACCAATGATTAAAGCAGCATCAATTCCTAATTCATCAAAATGACTTCTAAAATTTTCTAATCTTTTTAAAATATTCATACTTCTTCCCCCTTTGTAAAATAAAAAATTGCCAAAATATATGAATAATAGCCAAAACCACTTATTTGGCCAACACAAGCAGGAGCAATAACCGACTTTCTTCTAAATTCCTCCCTCGAATAGATATTTGTCAAATGAACTTCAATAGCTGGTATTTGAATAGACCTTAATGCATCATAAATAGCGATACTATAATGTGTATAAGCACCTGGATTTATAATAATCCCATCATAGATTCCCTCAGCAGAATGAATTTTATTTATTATCTCACCCTCTACATTGCTTTGATAAAAATCAACTTCAACATTATGCTGTTTAGCAAAATCAGATATCTTTTGGCACAATTCATCGTAAGTTAATTCTCCATAAAGGTCTACTTCACGTTTTCCAAGCATGTTTAAATTTGGTCCATTGATTATTAAAAGTTTCATAAGATCACATCCTCTTAAACAACAATTGTATTTTATCAAATTTATGCCAACAATGCAATTAATATTTGTCTTTTAAGCTGCTTAATGTATCAAGATATATTCTTTTAAGCTTTAATGCATCTTCCGCCATGTTTTTTCTTGATTCACATATTATCCTCAATGATAAATCTTTTTTAACGAGAACTATTGCAAGATCCTTAAATTCAGGACCAAAGTCTATATCGTCAATCGTCCAATGCTTTTTTTCACCTGCATTTGTCCACTCTATTCTGCTAAAATGGCAATGGATATCTTTAACTCTATCTTTTCCAAGTTTCTCTTCAACTTTATTTATAATATACTCAAAATCATTAACGCTATTTAATGCTCCTCGTCCTAATGCATGAATATGTCCAAAATCTATTGTGGGAACTATTTTTTCGTCAAACTCACAAATCTCTAAAATTTCATCTAAAGTTCCTATTTGGTTTTGTTTTCCCATAGTTTCAGGGCATATCATTATATCTGGATATAGTCCTTCCTTTACAAGCTCATCTATTGCTTCATATATTCCTCTTTTACAATTATCAAAGGCTCTTTTCCTATCTGTCTTTGCTGAAGAACCTGGGTGAAAAACTACCCTATCTGCTCCCATTATTTTAGCAAAATATGAACTTTTTTTTAAGTATCCTATTGATTTTTGGACAATATCTTCATCTTCGCTTGCAAAGTTAATATAATATGGTGCATGAATAGATAATTGAATACCATATTTTTGGGAATTCTCTCCTATTTTTATTGCTGTTTCTTCCTTTAAATTTATTCCCCTACCAAAGGAATATTCATAAAGTTCCAATCCCATCTTATTTAACCACATTGGATAATCAATAGATAATTTATAACCATCCTCATAAAAAGAATCAGAAATCCCCGACGGTCCAAATTTTGTTGTCATATTAAACCTCCCGTCTAACAATCATCATTATATGCTTTGCAGTTTCATAAGCTGATTTGTCATTGATAACTAAAAAGTGTGCACATTTTTGATATATCTTATGCCTTTTATTATATAGCTCATATATTGCATTATGATTATCCTTCAGCAAAGGTCTTTTTTCAATATCAATATCCTTTAATATATCCTTTAAATCTCTTTTTATATAAAAGACTAAAGAATTTTCCCTCAATATCTTTATGTTTTCTTCAACTGTAATAACGCCCCCGCCCGTGGCTATCACTTTTTTTGATCCTGCTATAATCTCTTTTAAGGATTCTGATTCTAATTTTCTAAAAAATTTTTCTCCTAAATTTTCAAAAATATAATCAATTCTCATCCCACATTTATTCTCAATGTATTCATCTAAATCAACAAAATAGTATCCTAATCCTTCTGCTAATATTCTTCCAATTGTAGTTTTCCCACAGCCGGGCATTCCTATTAAAGAAATATTCTTCACTCTTTAACCTCCTAATCATTTTTAATGGTTATCTGCTCACTTAAATAAGTTAAATAATCGTCATAAACTCCCTTGGCAGATATATTGTAAGTAATGTATCCTACTCCATTAGTGCAGATTATCTTTATATAAGCATATCTTTTACCAAGTAGGGTCTGTGAAACGTTAATATAGTCACCTTCGAATAATAAATAAAATTGCCTGTTTCCAGTAAAAATCTTATTTTTAATCCCTTCTATTGCATAATTAAGTCCTATTTCAGCATAATATTTAGATTGAGTTTTATTTTTTATTTGATATATCTCATTGAAATTATTGTAAGCTGTATTTAATGCAAAAAATGATATACTCATTAAGACAGCAAAAATAATTATAAGGATTAGTTCTACAAATCCCTTTTTACCGTTTTTTAACGATAACTTTATTAACATAGCTTCCCGATGATATATGAATTTCATAAACTCCCCTTCCAAGATCTATAACGTTAAAATAATTTATTTTATCTACTACTGGAGTAGAGTTATATTCATAAATTAAAACATCTTTGTTTAGATAAATTTTTTTGTTGTCAACCGTCAAAATACCATTATTAAAATAAATATTTTTAGAACTAAGTATTTTATCTTGTAAAAATTCTGTAGCAATTCTTATATTTTCTCTACCCTCTAGACCTTTAAAAATATTTTTATATAACTTGTTTGAAAACATAAAAAACTCAATAGTCAGAATAAATGTTAGACTAATTACTAAAAAATATATAATAACTTCCATTAATAAGTAACCTTTGTTTTTCATAATGGTTTAGCATAAAAAAGCTCTACCTCACTCCTTATTCCTTTACATTTAATTTTAAATATTTCAAAACCATAATTATTGAATACTTTTATCATCAATTGATATCTTTTATCTTCTTGAACATTAAAATTTAAATTTAAAAAATTTCTAACACCAAATAAAAGTATTTCACTTTTCAATTCATCAAAATCATCAAATGGGACGATAACCTCTAGTGGCCCTATCCTTTCTTCTTCAGATTTATACAACTCAACAATGCTTCTACATGTATTTAGCATATATTCAATTTCATCGGCTTTAAATATATTGTTTAACATTTTATTATTTAAATTAATAAATGACATTAAAAGAATTGATACAATCCCAGCAATCACAATTGTTCTAATAACAATAAACCCCTTTTTCATAATCATCACTACTTATCTGTAATCCTCGTAAATCCAATTGTTAAAGTTATCTTTTTTATCGTATTAGTTTTTTTATTTATTAAAACAATCGTGCAGGCATAAGGAGAAACACTTCCATTAGAATTAAAGGTTAATAGACCACTAGTTGGAATAGTGCTTAAACTTTTTGAAATAATTATATCCTTCGGAAAATAGGTCTTTTTTACAAACTTAAGTCCCTGTGAAACATTATAGCCTATGTAATCATTAGATTTATCGTCTTTAATAAAAGCGAAAGTTACTTCTACCCCCTTTGAATATGCCATAATTTTGCTAAGTTTTAAATCGCTTATCAGCATATTCTTCGAATATCCCAAAAAAATATTACTATAATTTTTAAAAGGGAAAACAAGTCCTGAAAAAACTAATAGCATAATTGATATTGATAAGGTAAATTCTAATAAAGTAAACCCCTTTTTCATAATCACCACTAAAACAATAATTTATTAATTATAAACTCCCCAAACAAAATAGAAATTACTGCTCCAATCGAAATAAAAGGACCAAATGGGATATAATCCTTTCTTGATTTAATTTTTAATATTATTAGGATACCTCCGACAATTCCACCAATTATAAAAGATAAAAATAAAGTAACTAATGTCAACCTAACTCCCAAAAATAGACCAATAATGAATAAAAGCTCTGCATCTCCCCATCCCATTCCATTAGTCAATAGAATAATCAACGAAATGACTCCTCCACCGATTAAAGAGCCAATTATATAAATCATAATACTTCCTTCAACAAAGAAACTAATAATTGCAAAAGCTATTCCTACAATTAATCCCACAATTATAGTATTAGTATAAATATCAGTAGTAAAATAATCGATAACACCAATTACAATAACTAAAGATGCCAAAAAAGCAAATTTTATAAACTCTAAATTAAGCCCATATTTAATATAGATTAAAAAATATAAAATAGCATTTAAAAATTCAATAAATGGATAAACAGGAGATATCCTGGCTTTACAATATCTACATCTGCCTCTTAAAACCGCATAACTAATCAAAGGAATTAAATCTTTCAATTTAAGGTTTAATTTACAGTTCGGACAATGGGAGGGAGGAAAAACTATCGATTCCTCCCTTGGAATTCTATATATACAAACATTTAAAAAACTTCCTATTATAAGCCCAATAATAAAAATCAATATTGCCAAAATAATTCCCCCTGTATCTATAAATTAAAATTATTTAAAAGTTCAAACATCGGAAGCATTATAGATAAAACCAAAAAACCTACATGCACTGATATGATAATTATTATTATGGGGTTGATTATATTTACTAACGATTTTAATCTTTTTAAAATCTCTGCATTTAAAAAATTCGATATATTTTTCAGTGAATCTTCCAATTCACCAGTTTCCTCACCAACTGAAATTAATTCAATAAAAAACAAAGGAAAAGTTCTACTTATATTGAAAGCTTCTGATATACTTTTCCCCAGTTTAATGTCATTTATTGCTCTTTCAACATCTTCATACATAATTAGGTTCCCTATAAGTTTTTTTGATGATTCAAGAGCTTCTATAATGGAACCTCCACTTTCTAATATTAAAGCTAAACATTTTGTGAATCTTGATATTTCTAAATTAGTTTTTATATCTTTATATAAAGGGACACTTAACATAATCCTGTGATAAAACATTTTTATCCTTTTGTTCCTTACAATGGACAAAACAAAAAATGCCAAAATCATAAAAGTAAAACCTAAAATAAAATAATAAAAAATTTTGTTAAAATAAATTGCATATTTTGTTATTTGCGGCAACTCTTTAATATTAAGTTCCCGGAATAAAACAAAAATTTAGGAATTACTTGTTTGGAAATAATTAAAAAGGCAACAAATGATGTCGATAGTAAAAATATAGGATAATAAATGGCTTCCTTAAGTTTTGCTTCAAAATTGTATTCTTCTTCATAATAGCTAGAAAGTTCTAAAAAAATTTCCTCAAGTTTTCCTGTATTTTCACCAATTTTTATTAATTCAATTACAAAGTCAGGGAAGCATCCAGTAAGTTTCATTGACTCGCTCAAACTATTGCCAATAGCTATATATTGAAAAATATTATTAAGAATATTATTGTATTTTCTATTCCTCAAAAAACCTTTTAATATATTGATACCTTTAACTAAATTAATTCCTGAAGATATAACAAAATAAAAGCATCTAAATAAATTTGACAAATCACGTTTTGAAAAGCAAAAAGTTTTTATATTAACAGAACCCCCCTTAAGGATTTTATTTTTTAATTCAATCCTAAGGGGTAGCATAAAAAACACCTCTTTATAGTCTCATTAATCTTTCCATAATATCCCTATCTACAGCATGGGTTAAAGCGTCTTCTTGTGATATCAATCCTTTTTTGTAAAGTTCAACCAAAGATGAATCCATAGTCTTCATTCCATATTTTCCACCTGTTTGAACTACAGAATCTATTTGATGCGTTTTCCCTTCTCTAATTAGATTTCTCACTGCAGGAGTTGCGACCATTATTTCCATAGCACAAACTCTTCCAGAAGCATCAGCTCTTGTTATAAGCTGTTGAGAAATAACACCCTCTAATACAGCTGCAAGTTGCACCTTTATTTGCTGTTGTTGATGGGGTGGAAAAACATCAACTATTCTATCTATAGTTTTTGAAGCTCCAATGGTATGGAGTGTTGATAATACCAAATGTCCAGTTTCTGCAGCGGTAATTGCTATTGATATAGTTTCAAGATCCCTCATCTCGCCAACCAAAATAACATCAGGGTCTTCTCTTAGGGCAGCCCTTAGTGCACTTGCATAGGATTTTGTATCATAGCCAATTTCCCTTTGATTAACAATGCTTTTTTTATGTTTATGTAAATATTCTATAGGATCTTCCAATGTAATTATATGGCAATTACGGGTATTGTTAATTTCGTTTATCATTGCTGCTAATGTTGTAGATTTTCCACTTCCTGTTGGTCCTGTGACCAATATCAATCCTCTTGTTTTTGTGCAAAGTTCTTTTAAGACTGGAGGCATTCCTAATTTTTCAAGGGTTGGAATCTGAAGAGCAACTATTCTAATCGCCAGTGCATCGCTCCCTCTTTGTTTAAAAATGTTTATTCTAAATCTTCCAACACCTTGAATAGAGTAGGATAAATCTATTTCACCATTTTTTATATAATATTCATACTGATTTTCATTTAAAATGTGTTTAACAAATTGTTCCGTATCCTTAGGAGTTAACTTTTCTTCACCTATATGTTGTAGAACACCATTAATTCTAAAGGTTGGTGGAATACCAACAGTTATATGAATATCTGATGCTTCAAGTTCAACAGCCTTTTTTAGCAATTCATCTACACTAAGCAATGTCCATTCCCCCTTAATCATATAAATAAGCTATTTTTAAATATTCATCAAAGGTTGTAATCCCTTGGACAACAAGCGTTTTGCAATACTCTATTAAATTTTTATAATCTGAGCATGTTTCTTTTATTTTTATCTCATTAAAATTGTTTGCAATAACCTCCCTTTGTTTTTCTTTAATCTGCAAAAGTTCAAAAATACCAATTCGGCCCTTATAACCAGTAAAATTACATTTTCTACATCCTTTAGCCTTATAAATATTTTGGTCCCACCCCAAAGTCTTCATTTCAAAATTTGAAGGCTTATATTCTTCTTTACAATTGGGGCAAATTTTTTTTACAAGTCGTTGTGATATTATAAGATTAATTGCTGAAGCTAATAAATATGGCTCTATTTTCATTTCTAGTAATCTAGTTATAGTTGTAAAAACATCATTCGTGTGAAACGTAGAAAGAACTAAATGTCCTGTAACTGCTGCTCTAACTGCAATCTCTGCAGTTTCCTTATCTCTTATCTCACCTATCATTATAACATCCGGATCCTGCCTTAAAATAGCCCTAAGTCCCGTTGCAAAATTGAGCCCTGCCTTTGGATTAACATTTATTTGATTTATTCCATCAATAGAATACTCTACTGGATCTTCAATCGTCATAACATTAAGGCTTTCCTTATTTAATAACTTTAAAATAGAATATAAGGTCGAGGATTTACCGCTACCTGTTGGACCCGTAACTAAAATAATACCATTACCTTTGCTTAATGCACCAAGTAAAATTTTTTTATGTTCTTCTGCCATACCTATTTGATTTAAATCTAATATTTTAGATTCCCTATATAAAATCCTTATCACAATTTTTTCAGAATAACAAGTAGGGATTGTTGAAACCCTTAAATCATAATTTATTTCATTTGATTTAACAGAAAATTTTCCATCCAATGGAATCCTCTTTTCTGCAATATCCATGTTTGCAAGGAACTTAATCCTGTTAGTAATTAAATTATAAGCTTCATAGGATATTCTTAAAATCTCGTTAAGTTCTCCATCAATCCTTATTCTTACTCGTGCATATTTTTCAAAGGGCTCAATATGAACATCGCTAGCATTCTTAAAAACTGCATACTCTATTATCCAATCAAGTAAATTAGAGACGGATGTTAAATCATAATATCTATTTTTGGATAAAAAATTGGTAGTAGGTTTTATTTTTAGTTTTAATATCTCTTTATGAGAAAAATTTTCTAGATCTCTAATCACTATTTCATTTGAATTTTCATTCACACCTAGAACCATTCTATTTTCATTTACATACAGTGGAATAATATTGTTATTTTTCAGTATAAGATGTTCTCTTTGAATAATATCATCTAAATAAAACAAATCTAAACTTATTCCATCAAAATTTAAATTTTGAACTTCCATTTTATCACCTGTAAAAATTTTCTTATTATAATTTTTACAGGTTTTTACATTTTTAAAACATCTTTATTAAGAATTTCTATTATTTTATCTGTTAATTTAATATCTAAATTTGTTCCATTCCAAACTTCCTGAGCCTTTATCGCCTGGTAAACCAGCATTGCCATTCCATTATAGGAAGGAATATTAAATTGTTTTGCCCATTTCATTAGGATTGTTTCCTTTGGATTATAAATTAAGTCATAAACAATACTAAAATTAGCAATGATGTCTCTTTCTATAGGTAAAATATCCAAATCCGGATTCATACCTAATGGAGTGCAATTGATTAAAATATCCCCTTTTCCTTTCTTTGATAGCTCATAATAATCAATAAGTTCCACATCCAGATCCTTTTTATTTTTTTTGTTCCTTGTTACAGCAATTATTTTCTTTGAATTTAAATCCTTTAGGGCTTGAATAACAGCCCTTGATGCTCCACCTGTTCCTAAAACATAAACTATCTTATTTTTAACATCAATGTTATATTTTGATAATGATCTAATAAAGCCAAAATAATCCGTATTATAACCTATAGAATATCCTTCCATAAACTTTATCGTATTAATTGAGCCTATATTTTTAGCTTCCAAAGATAATTCATCAACCAATTCTATAGTTTTTATTTTATATGGAATAGTTACATTGATACCCTTTATTTTTAATATTTTAAATCCTTCAAAGGCTAAATTTAACTTATCCTCTTCAACTTCAAATAAACAATATAATCCATTGATATTTAATTCTTTTAAAATAATGTTATGTATTATTGGCGAAAAGCTATAACCAAGTTTTTTGCCTAATAGCCCATAAATTTCATTCATCTTTCATTATCTCCTTTGAATAGTTTAGGCTATTCCTTATTTTTCCTTCAAATTGTCTTATTAATTTTGTAGTAATAAATTCTTTTTTTTCTGTAGGATCTACTAAAATAGTAATAATCCCGCACCTTTTGGCACCTAAAACATCAGTATAAATCTGATCTCCTATACAACAGGTCTCAGTAGGTTTAGAATTTAATATCTTTAATGCCCCTTCAAACATTTTTTTCATGGGTTTAATTCCAAGAGCTGAATAATATTCTATATCAATGTTTCCTTTAAACCTTGTTATTCTCCTTTTAGAGCTATTAGATAATAGACATACTTTAAAACCTTCATTAACAAGATAATTTAAAAGCTCCTTTGCTCTTTCATCTGGATTCTTTGCTCCCCAATACATTAATGTATTATCTATATCAACAATTAACGATTTTATTCCTATTTTTTTTAGTTTAGAAAAATCAATTGAATAAATACTTGGAACATAAAAATCCGGTCTTATATCCCTTAACATACAGCACCTCATAATATAGTATTCACATATATTATACATGTAGCGAATATTAATATAAAGTTTTTTTTAGAAAATTTTACATAAAAAGAGCATTCCAGATTTTCTGAAATGCCCTTAAACCTTCATAGCCTTTGCAAGTTTTTTAAGAGCCCTTTTTTCTATTCTTGAAACATACGACCTTGATATCCCAAGCATTTTAGCAATTTCCCTTTGTGTTAAAGGCTCACCTGATATTCCATATCTCAATTCGATTATTATTTTTTCTTTTTCATCTAAAATTTTATTTATAAGGGTCTTTAGTTTTTTTGTTGAAATCTTATTGTCTACTTCATCTACTATTTTTTCACTATCTGTTCCTAGTATATCAATAAGGCATATCTCATTGCCTTCCTTGTCAACTCCGATTGGATCTTGAAGGTAGACTTCAGATTTTGATTTTTTAGTGCTCCTTACATGCATTAAAATCTCATTTTCTATACACCTTGCTGCATAGGTTGCAAATCTGCTTCCCTTTGCCTTATCAAAAGTCTCAATCGCTTTTATAAGACCAACTGTTCCTATGGATATCAAATCATCAGAATCCTTTGGATTAGGGTTAAACTTTTTAATGACGTGGGCAACTAATCTTAAATTACGAGTTATAAGTTCGTTTTTTGCCTTCTGATCACCCTTTTTATAAGCTAAAAATAATTCTCTTTCCTCCTCCTCTGTAAGGGGCTGTGGAAAAGACTTGCCATTCGTTAGATATCCAATAAAATTTTCTGTAGTTTCAATAATTAGAAGAATAATTTGCAGCAACTAAGTTTCACCCCCCAGGTGGCTATGTATTATAATATGCCAACTGGAGGGTATTTGTTACTAATTTTTCGCTAAAATTTGTTTTATTTTTGCTATTAATATATCTATTGCTACCTTATTACATCCACCCTCTGGTATTATAATATCCGCATATCGTTTTGTTGGCTCAACGAATTGCATATGCATTGGGCGGACAACATTCATATATTGATCTATTACCGAATCTATTGTTCTTCCTCTTTCCTTAATATCCCTTTGAATTCTTCTAATAATTCTAACATCGGCATCGGTATCAACAAATATTTTAATATCTAACAAATTTCTAATTTCTGGTTCTGCCAATATAAGTATCCCTTCCAAAATAATTATATCCTTTGGTTCAACCTTTATAGTTTCTTTCTTGCGATTATGGACCTCAAAATCATACATTGGCTTTTCTATTGCTTCCCCATCAAGAAGCATTTTAAGGTGTTTTACTAAA
The DNA here is from genome assembly GCF_000297115.1 of Caloramator australicus RC3. Lineage (GTDB taxonomy): Bacteria > Bacillota > Clostridia > Clostridiales > Caloramatoraceae > Caloramator > Caloramator australicus. The sequence continues at coordinate 35,810 of NZ_CAKP01000138.1, forward strand.
AGTTCTGTATCAAAGGCATCGGGATGGTCATAGTTGGTCTTTTTTCTCTCTTCTAATGTTAGGTGACTTTGATCCTTGTAGTAGGAATCTTGTTCAATTACTGCTATACTTTCCCCCGGCAGACTATAAAATATCTCATTTGCAACAGTGCTTTTTCCTGAACCAGTTCCACCTGCAATCCCAATTAATATAGGTCTACTCATCTTTATCCCCTTTCTCTTTAACCAACATATCATATGGTTTTAATTTTTTATCCGTTTTTATTTTATATATCATCTGTGGATGTGGAGTAGAATCTATTTCTTCTCCTTCAGCATTCCACATATGCTCTAATGTTAAGGTAAAATTGTCACCCTTTGGAGTTAAAATTTCAACCATATCACCCTTGAATATTTTATTTCTTTGTTCTATTGTAGCTACTTTGCTATTTTCATCGTAATCAACAACGATTCCGACAACATCATGGGTTCTTATATATGAAGATGTTGAATAAATTTGCTTTTGTGGTTTACCAAAATAAAAACCAGTTGAAAATTCCCTATGGCTTGCCTTTGAAACCTCTTCAAGCCACTTAGGATTAAATTTATAATTATCCTTATCCTCAAGATAAGCATCAATTGCTTGTCTATAAGCTTTAACAACCGTTGCTACATAATAGGAACTTTTCATTCTACCTTCTATTTTAAAGCTTGTTATTCCACTTTCAACTAGTTCAGGGATATGTTCTATCATGCACAAATCATTAGAATTTAATATATATGTTCCACGTTCATCTTCATATATTGGGAAATACTGCCCAGGTCTTTTCTCTTCAACTAAATAATATTTATACCTACAGGGGTGAGCGCAAGCACCTCTGTTGGCATCTCTGTAGGTCATATAATTTGATAAAAGGCATCTTCCTGAATAGGATATACACATCGCCCCATGAACAAATGCTTCTAGTTCTAAGTCCTTTGGAGCCATTTTTTTTATTTCCTTTATTTCCTTTAAAGATAACTCCCTTGCAAGAACTACCCTTTTTGCTCCAAGCTTATACCAAAACTCACAGGTTTTATAGTTTGTATTGTTTGCCTGAGTGCTTATATGAACTTCCATATCAGGTGCAACTTCCTTAACTATTGAAAAAACACCTGGGTCTGATACTATTATAGCATCTACGCCTATATCATTTAAGGTCTTTATATATATAGGCATACCCTTTAAGTCCTCGTTATGTGCAAAAATATTAACTGTAACATAAACCTTTGCACCATGTTCATGGGCAAATTTAAGTCCTTTCTTCATATCCTCAAGGTCAAAATTATCCGCCATAGCCCTAAGGCTATAGGCTTCACCGCCTATATAAACTGCATCTGCTCCATATAGAACAGCAACTTTGAGCTTTTCAAGATTTCCAGCTGGTGCTAAAAGTTCTATCTTCAATATTACACCTCCTTAATCTTAAGGCTTATTGCAAGCCCATCTCCTATAGGAAGAACGACGGTTTCTAAATTAGGATGATTCGATATCGCATCAAGATATCTTCTAAGTCTTTTAACTATTGTAATTTTTCTTCTTTTTACAAGTTCATTTGTTGCTATCATTCCTCTAAATAAAACATTGTCAGATATTAGCATCCCGCCATCTTTTAAAAGCCTTAGACAATCAGGTAAAAAATGAATATAATGTCCCTTCGCAGCATCTAAGAAAATAAGGTCGAACTTTCCTTCAAGATTTGGCAAAACCTCACCTGCTTCACCAAAGATTATTTTTATTCTATTATTAAGGTTTGCTTTGTTTATATTTTCCATTGCTTTATTTAACATAGTTTCGTCTCTTTCTATGGAAGTGATTTTGCAATCTTCACATGCCTTTGCCATTAGAATAGCAGAATAACCTATTGCTGTCCCAACCTCTAAAATATTCTTAACATCATTTCCTTTTATTAATATCTTCAAGAGCTGTCCAACTTCCTTATGGATTATTGGAACACTATTTTTTGCTGCATAATCTTCTAATTCAAGTAGTATTTCATCCTTTTGTTGTATTAACCCTCTAATATAATCTTCGACATAGTCATGAACTATACTACTCATTTTTCCCTCCATGCAATATAAATGCTTATATATATTTTAACACAACTTAATTGCAAATATTTTGTTGAAATTTGTTGATATTAACTTTTTAAATTATAGCACTTAATTTTATTTAACTCAAGCAGCAAAAGGGTAATAAATAAAAGGAGTAGTTATAACATACTACTCCTAGAAAATGCTTTATTCTTATTTAAATAAGCAATTACAAAAACAACAGTTATCACACTAACAAGTATCGCCAAGGGTGAAAAAAGTAATTCATTATTGATAACTCCTGCCACATTGAAACTTATGTGTATTATAATTGGCACCCATATAGTTCTTTCCCAATAATATAAAATTCCAAGAACTAAGCCTAATAATGCTGCATAAAGTCCCTGTATTAAATTCATATGATAAACACCAAATATAACGCTTTGCAAGGCTAAAGCCAAATAAATATTAATATTATTCTTAAGCTCATTAAAAATCATACCTCTAAACATAATCTCCTCAAATATAGGCCCAATTAATAATACAGCTATTATAATTAAAGCTATATTATTACCAATAGCATATTCGGTTATTTTGTTATAATCATTTACGGCATTTCTAAATAAATCAGACATTGATAAAATTCCAACTAGAAATCTAATTAATATTGAAAACGATGATCCTAAAAGTATATATAATATTACCTTGATGAAAGAAACTCTTGAAAAATTGCAAACTTTTACAAGGTCTAAATTTCTTGATTTATAAATAAAATAGTAAATCCCTAATGCAACTATCTCGGCAACTACCATTGAGATCAAACCATACTGACTAAAAAATTTTTCCATAACTATAATCATAGAATCGTCATTGATTTTATCTGGATTTTGAATAACATATATTATTCCTCTAATAAAAGCAATAATAAAAACATATCCAAAGTTTAATGCAAAATACACCAATCCAAACATTATTAGTAGTCCGATGAGTTTTAGTATTTTTTTCAACCATAACACCTTCTTAATCAGATTTAATATATTTATTTTCCACTTTAACACAAAAATAAAATAAGATAAATGGGTAAATATTCCCATTTATCTTTTAATCCTTTCAAAAACCGTTAATAGCATTAATCCTAAAATTCCCGCAGTAACAAATTCACCAAATCCAATTGTCCCAACGGTAACCCAATAGGGGCTAATGCCCTTTATTTTCACTTCCTCTCCAATAAATTGTTGAACCCATATTGCAACTATAAAGGCATTTAAGAAGATAGGTGGCAGCACGGCAAGATATTTATTAGGCATTTTTGAAGTTAAATATGCTGCAAGTAACGTTGTTAAACTTCCAAAAACAATATCTACCCATCCTAACCCACCGAAATAATTAGCAAAAATGCATCCGACAAAAAGTCCGGGAATAGCTGCAGGTTCAACAAAAGGTAATACAGTCAGGGCTTCTGAAATTCTAAATTGAACAGGCCCATAGGATATCGGCATCAAAAATATCGTAAGCACAGCATAAACTGCAGCTATTATCCCTGCCTTCGTTAGATATTGAATTTTTCCCCTATCCATGGCAACCTCCATATTATAAGTTTGGATTTAAATCAATTCCAATTGTATCAGTAATTATCTTAAAAATATCCTGCCATAAGGTTAAAAATCTCATTTCAGCTTCTAAAAATTCTTTAACTTCTGGATTTAAACTAATAATATTAGATAAACTTTCAAAGGCCTTAATCTGATCTTCGCTAGGCTGTTTACCTTGAAGCTGAATAGAGTAAATTTCAAATTGCATTTTTCTTAGGTCTTCCACCATTTTTTTGTATTTTTCATTTGAATTGATCTTGTCAAGGGCTTTTTTGTAGTTTACAACTTCAGGCGTATTTTTAAGTTCCCTTGCAAATTCGTGAACTTTGTCATAAATATACAAAGAAACCACCCCCTAAAGTAAAATTTATATTTCCATAATTATAGGTAATATCATTGGTTTTCTCTTAGTCTTTTCATATAGAAAATCCCTTAAAATATCTCTTATATTTGATTTTATTGTAGCCCATTCAGTAATTTGATTGCTTAGACATTCATCTATTGCTTTTTTTACTAGTTTTTTTGCCTCTTCAATAAGGTCCTCCGACTCTCTTACATAAACAAATCCCCTTGATATAATATCCGGTCCTGCTAAAATTTTCCCATTTGATCTGTCGATGGTAACAACAACAGTTAAAATTCCATCTTGAGATAAATGCTTTCTATCCCTTAAAACTATGTTTCCAACATCTCCAACTCCAAGGCCATCAACAAGAACCTGGCCTGCTGGGATATTACCATTTAATTTTGCTCCATCTTTAGTAATTTCAAGAACCTGTCCTATCTCAGCAATAAATATATTTGATCTATCCATCCCTAGTTTTTCTGCTAAAAAGGCATGCTGTTTTAAGTGCCTAAATTCACCATGAACAGGCATAAAATATTTGGGCCTTGTAAGGGTATGGATAAGTTTCAATTCCTCTTGGCAAGCATGGCCAGAAACATGAACATCAGCAAGGGATTGATAATAAACATTAGCTCCCTTTTTAAATAATTGATTTATAACTCTTGAAATTAATTTTTCATTACCAGGAATAGGAGTTGCTGAAATAATAACAAGGTCTCCCTCTTTTATTTCAACCTTCTTGTGCTCAGAAGTCGACATCCTTGCAAGGGCCGACATTGGTTCCCCTTGACTTCCCGTTGTTAAAATTACTATTTGTTTATCGTTATATCTGTTTATATCATCAATGCTAATTAAAAGCCCCTCTGGTATATCAAGATAACCAAGGGCATAGGCCACCTCAACGATATTTTCTACGCTTCTTCCTGATACCGCAAGCTTTCTATTGAATTTACAAGCAGAATTTATAATCTGCTGAATTCTATGGACATTTGATGCAAAGGTTGCAACTATAATCCTGCCCGTAGCCTCTTGGAATATGTTATCAAAGGTCTCTCCAACAACCCTTTCAGACATCGTATAACCTGGTCGTTCAACATTTGTGCTATCAGCAAGTAGTAGAAGAACTCCCTTTTTTCCCAGTTCAGCAAATCTTGCAAGATCCATAGTCGCCCCATCAATTGGTGTATAATCTATTTTAAAATCTCCAGTATGAACTATTGTCCCAAGGTTTGTATGGATGGCCAATGAGCATGAATCTGCAATGCTGTGGCAGTTTCTTATAAATTCTACCTTCATAGTATCAAGCTCCACAATATCCCCTGCGGTTACAACCCTCAGATCAGATGTGGTTAAAAGCCCATGATCCTTAAGCCTTGTTTCAACAATTCCAAGGGTTAATCTTGTTCCATATACAGGGACGTTTAACTGCTTTAAAATATAAGGAAGTCCACCAATGTGGTCCTCATGACCGTGGGTTAAAAATATCCCCTTAACTTTATCTTTATTTTTAATTAAATACGAAACATCAGGAATAACAACATCTATTCCGAACATCTCTTCTTCTGGAAACATAAGACCACAATCTATAACAATTATCTCATTTTTATATTCAATCATGGTCATATTTTTCCCTATTTCATTAACTCCGCCCAATGGAACAATCTTTAGTTTATCTTTTTTTGTCAAGCAAATTCCCTCCTTTATATCCGACATAACTTCTATATGTATTTTACCACAAAATCCAAAATATATATAATCATTATGTTAAAAAATAAAGCATGAAAAGCTGTCAAGCAGCTTTCATGCATTTTACTTGCACCTTTTACAATAGCCGTAAAACTTAACATCATGGTTTTCTATTGAAAAATCATATTTCTTTGATATCCTATCCTCCAAAACCTCTAATAAATCATCCTCCACCTCTTCAATTGCGCCGCACTTTAAACAAATTAAGTGGTGATGTTGATGATCCTCTGTGCTATGGACCAATTCATATCGACTAACACCATCATCAAAATTCATTTTATACAGAATACCCATTTTTTCAAGAAGCTGAACAGTTCTATATACGGTTGCTAAACCTATTTCTGGGCATTCCATTTTTACTTGATCATAAATTTCCTCTGGCGATAAGTGTTTTCCTTCATTATCAATTATAACATTTAAAATTGCTCTTCTTTGTGGCGTTAATTTATAACCTCTTTCCTTTAAATCTTGTTTTAGTTTTTCTGTTTCTTCCTTTGTCATCATTATAATAACACCCCAATGAAAAATTTTCATTAGTTAAATTTTACATTGGTAATTCTTTATTGTCAATAGAATCTCAATTGAAAAAAGTTATTTTTTATCCTTTTTAGCCAAACTGCACTTGGAACAATTGCCGCTGCAATTAAAGCAAGAAATTAATTTTGTCCTACACCTTGGGCAAATGACAGAATCTTTAACAACATATCCACAGGTTGGACATTTTATTTCCATAATATCACCTTCATATTAAGATAAGTGCTAATATTCCACCAACTAAAAATGCCATGATAAAGCTTCCTATCCAAATTGATAATGCCTCCTGTTTACTCCTTTCCTTAAACATTACTATTATAGAAGCAATACATGGAACAAAAAGAGTGATAGTAACAAGTGAAACCACCGTCTGTTCAGGAGTTAAAACTAAATCTGTAAGACCTGCCGCACCAAAATCTCTTCTTATTATTCCCATTATAAATGCATTAGCAGCTTCCTTGGGAAGTTTTAAAATATTAACTGTAAATGGTGCAAAGAAGTTTTGAATATAGATTAATAAATTTGTTTCATTTAAAAACGTTATAATTAATGCACCAAGAGCAAATAACGGAGTTGCTTCTTTTAAAAACATCCAGGTTTTAGTCCATGTCTTTTTAAGCACATTGGAAAGTCTTGGTATTCTTACTGGTGGCAAATCTATAAATAAATATGATGATTCTCCAGGCAACAATTTATTTAAAATCGTTCCTGTTAGTGCAAATACTATAAATATAGTGGTCAAGTATATTAATAGATATTTCGCTCCAAGTGGCGCTATCATCCCAGCAATAACACCAAGCTGTGCAGAGCATGGAATAGTAAGCCCTAATAGTGCTGTTGCAATAATTTTTTCCCTTCTTGTTCCTAAAAGCCTTGTTGTGATCGTTGCCATAGTTATGCATCCAAAACCAAGTATTATAGGTATTATTGCCCTTCCATTTAAACCAAAGAAGGATAATACTTTATCAGTTAAAGCTGCAATTCTTGGAAGATAGCCCGAATCCTCAAGCAAGGACATAAAGAAATAAAAAGCCACAACAAGGGGCATTAAAAGGCCTAAAACATATGTTGGAGTTAAAGTAAATAATCCAAATTCCCCTGCAAAGGCTCTAAATAATGCGCTATTTCCCCCAAATAAGTTAGAAAATATATTTTTTATAAGTGGTTCATAGTAACCCTGCATTATAGTCTCTTCCGTTATCCCAACTATAGTTCCAGCAACAAACACTCCTATAACTTTATATATAACATATAAAACCGCAATTAAGAGTGGAATACCTGTAATTGGGTTTAACATAAAGTATCCTATTTTTTGTCTTATCGTGCTTCTATCATAATCTTTTAGGACTACCTTTGAAACAATATCATCAACCCTCTGTCTTCTTAACCTATAAATTTCCTCTCTAAGATTTAGAGGTTCTAAATTATAGTTATTCAGCATCTCCTCATCATCTTCTAAAACCATCAAAGCTTCACTTTGCAATTGAACCTTATCCTTTATTCCTTCTAAATATTCTAAAATCTTTGGATGCATCTTCCCTAGCTTAGCATCATAAATTCTTTTCTTAACTTCGTCTATTCCCTTGCCTTGAATAGCAACAGTTGGAATTACCGGAACACCTAAAATTTCACTTAATTTATCTACATCAATCTTGATCCCATTTCTTTCCACATCATCCATCATATTAAGAGCAACTATTATTGGCTTTCCCATATCGATAAGTTGTAAAGTTAAGAATAAGTCCCTATCTAAATGAAGTGCATCAACTACATTTAAAATAATATCGCCATATATAATAACATCTTTTGCAACTCTCTCTTCATCATTAAAAGACGAAACTCCATATACACCTGGTGTATCCATAACAACGTCTTTACCAAATTTTCCATGGGAGATATCAACTGTCGTTCCCGGAAAATTTGAGACATCTACATACATACCTGTCAATGCATTAAAAAACACAGACTTTCCAACATTTGGATTTCCTGCAAGGACTATTTTATTAGCCCCCTTAGGTATTTCAATCTTTAATCCTTCACAGCAGTTCATACATATCCTCCTTTAAGTTAATTTAGAACATCGATTTGAATTTTTTTTGCAAGTTCCCTTCCCACAGCTATCTCCTGCAATCTGTTTCCAATTATAATGGGCCCAAAGGGTATTTTAGCCGAACACTTTACATTAGCACCTTCATATAGTCCTAATCTTATGGCTTGAACTCTTATGTTATCATCGAGTATATTTTTAATAATTATTTTCTGACCAACCCTTGCCTTATCCAAAGTCATATGGCCACCTCCATATTTATGTAAATGATTTTTATTCTCATTATTATTATACAATTGGTGATAATGATTGTCAATATTACAATATTTTTTAAAATATTAATTTCATAACCCTACAAACGTTTATTTTTAATCATCTATAAGCCCTCTTGAATTCTTCAGCGGACTTAAAAATACTTTTGTAACGGTCTGATTTATTTTTCTGATTTAAACAAAATAAAGGTGAGCAAAACTATTATTTGCCCACCTGAATTTGAACATAGAACCAAATTAAAAAGGTAGGTAAATACCTACCTTAATTAGAATTCATCTTCTTCGTCATCTTCGAATTCTTCAAAGTCTTCCTCTTCTAGCCATTCCTCATAAGCCCTAGCAACTTTATCAAACTCTTCATCATCTTCTATAGCTGCTAAAGTTCCTTCTCCATTTTCATCCTCATCATATCTTAAAACAACAGCTTCATCATCTTCTGAATCTAGAGGATAAAGGACATAGTATAGTTTATCATCAACTTCTAAAGATGTGATAATCTCGAACTCTGTTTCAACGCCGTTTTCATCAGTTAAAACAACTATGTTTTCATGTTCATGGTCATGATGATGTTCATGTGACATAATTAACACCTCGTTTCATTTAATATATTGATATTTTAAGATTAAATGAAATTTTTGTCAACTATTATTTTCTATTTCTATCTAGATATGTCTGAAGAATAAAGGTTGCAGCAAGAGAATCAATAACTCCCTTCCTTTTTTTTCTTGAGAGGTCTGCATCAATAAGAACCTTTTCTGCAGCCATGGTGGTAAGCCTTTCATCCTCATATATCAATTCAATATTTATTTTTTCCAAAAGCTTTTCACAAAAATTCATAACTTTTTGTCCTGATTCACCTAACGTTCCATTCATGTTCTTTGGAAGACCCACCACCACCTTTTCTACTTGATAATCATTGATTATTTTTATTATTTCCTCCACATCGTTTTTAATACTTTTTCTTTCTAATGTTTTTAAACTTTGGGCAATCCATCCTAATGGATCGCTTAGGGCAATTCCTATCCTTTTTTCTCCAATATCAAGTCCTAAGATTCTCACTCTTTTTCCTCCTTAAATTATTTTTAAACAAAAGTTCTTACAATATGCAGAACAATATCCGCAAAGAAGGCATTTTTCTCTGTCACAAAATAGTTTGCCACCTTTAACATAAAGGGCATCATTAGGGCAATTTTCAACACAATTTCCACATGCCTCACACCATTCTTCTATATGCAATCTTCTTCTTTTATTTTTTAATTTTTCCTTTAAATCTTCATCAACTTTTTTCCCTTCAAACCTTTGAACATTAGCATAGACCTCTTCAATGTTTTGCATTCCAACTGCTACAGAATGGACATATGGAAAGTTTAAAACAAAATCAAAAGCCTCGTCTACATTCTTTATTAGATTACCTCCACCAAGAGGTTTCATTGCAATTATTCCCTTTCCGTTATTGTAAGCCTTTTTTATTGCGGCAATCATATCTTCTATAGTTCCATCGATTATTCCAAGACCTTTTTTGTTGAAAATAGGATGAACTATATCAACTTCTTCCATTTCTGATATTGCCTCAACAACCTCTACAGCATGGGTAGATACTCCAATAGCTTTAATAACGCCAGACTTTTTAGCATCTACTAAACATCGAAGTGCATCCTTATGTCCCTTTAGAGTTAATCTACTCTCCTGTTCATGAAGCATAAATATCCCAAGGGATTTAACACCCATTTCCTTTAATGCCTCATTAATGCTGTCCTTCATTCCACCATAGGTGTAATCATAGGATTTGCTTGAAATAATAATTTTATCCCTATCATCAAACATTTCAAGAGCCCTTTTTATATAAGGATATGTTTTATAAATTTTTGCAGTATCTATAATATTAACGCCAAGCTCAAAGGCCTTTAATATAATTTTTGCACCCTCTTCAATCGGCAAATTTGCCTGCAAAGGACCTATAGTCAAACTTCCAAAACATAATTTAGATGCATTAATATCGGTATTTCCAAGTTTTATATATTCCATATAATGCCCCCTTAAAAGCAAAAATTTAGCATGCAAGACATCTTGCATGCATTACTTTTCTAGATATGCCCTTAAAAGCTCCTCCAAAAGCTCATCCCTTTCGATTTTCCTAATTAAAGATCTTGCATTCTTAAAACTCGTAATATAAGTTGGATCGCCAGATAGTATATATCCTACAAGCTGATTTATTGGATTATACCCCTTTTCCTTCAAAGCAGCATAAACTTCAGTTAAAATCTCTTGAACTTTTGTATTTCCCTCAAGATTAAATTTAAACTGCATTGTTCCTTCTTTATTCTCAGCCATCCAAACCACACCCTTCTTATGTGACTGTGAAAAGATACTTATATAAATATTTTCCAATGTTTATTATAATTATACCAAATAAGGATAATAAATCAATCATAATATAGTAAGTTTATAATTTTTTTAATTCATCCAAAATAAGTGGAATAAAATTTTTCTTTGCAGCTTCTACAGTATTTCCTCCAAAAAAGTTTGTTCCAGGGCAAGATTTTGTTATCCCCTTTCCGTTTAATCTTTTTCCAGTTTCAAGATCAAACCAGTGGTGATATACTATCGTATCGGTGCTTGGTGTTAACTTGAATTTTTTGCATAGCAGAGCATTTACAAATATAATGCTCTTTTTTTGTTCTTCCGTCATCTTATCCCCGCCTATATCAAAATTTCCGACGCTTTCTATACAAATTCCATTTTCATTTGCCCCCTTTATGCAGGCAGGCGGAATATCAAGAGGCCTACAGATTGCAATCAAACCGTCTGGAAATATTGTAATGTTTTGCCCTATCTCATTAAATCCCCTTGCAAGGTGGCTTCTTTCCATCCCCTCTAAAAGTCTGAAATGATTATTCTTAAATTCCTTATAGCTTGGAATATAGGTATGGTGATTTTGAATTAACTTAATTATCCTTTTAACTTTAAGTTTTAATATATATTCTTTAAAGTCCTCTCTATTCATAAGAATAAATTTCCCCTGCTGTTTCATAATCTCATCCCCTTTTAATTCTTCTTATCTTATTTTATGAATAATGATGTCATTTGGGGACAAAAATCAACTTCCCTTTTATTCAAGCCATCCCAATTGCCATGTATATCTAATGCCTATAGCAATTTCCAAAATAATCAAGGGTGGAATTTTAAGCATCCCACCCCATCAATTATCTTTGTGCTTCATATTGTCTTAGAAGCTTTATGAATAATTCAGGAACCTTTGCCATGTTTTCTGGTGATTCTACGAATGAAATTCTAAATTGTGTAGTTCCTGGATTATATTCACCTTCTTCAACATTGTAGAATCCCTTCATAGGTGCTACTAATAAAGTTGTTTCAACTCCATCTATTATAGCTGAACCTTTTTCTGCACAATAGAGGACAAAATCTATTGAATCAAATCCTGGCTTTACAACATTTCTAACGTCAATTACCAAATATATTGAAGCATCTGGACTGGAAATAATTAAATTAGGCTCTAGCTTTTTGAATCCATTGTATACGTTTATAATTTGTTCCTTATAATAATCTCTAACGCTCTTGCACCAACCTAATATTTGTTCCTTTGATTCATGGGCAAGTGCTCCAAATATATATTGTCCTATTACGTTAGCACATAGGTTTGCAGTATATTCTGCTACAGCACGATTATGGAATTCATAATTATCAGTAATTATTGCACCGATTCTTAAGCCGCATGCATTCCATACCTTTGATGCAGTTTCTATGCTTATTCTTCTTCCTTCTATTCCAGGAACTTCTGCATCAGTTACTCCCCATATGCTTACCAATTTTGTATCTTCTGTATAATAAAGTTCACGATATGCTTCGTCGCTAATCATCCACATGTTATATTTTACGCATAATTTAGCTAACTCAATAAGGGTTTCATAATCATAAAGTTGTCCTGTAGGATTATCATATGGTATAACAAGAAGTGCTCCTGGGTTATGTTCCTTAATCATTTCTTCAATTTTGTTTATTTCTGGTAGACTAAATTTTCCATTTTCATCCAAACTACGTTTTACTGTAACTATTTTTCTTCCTATTCTTTCTGCAAAGGAAATATAATTAGTATAAGCTGGGTCAATCATAAGTAGTGGTCTTTCATCTGAACCTGCTGGGCCGCATACGCCTAATAAAACAATTTCCATCGCAGCAGAACCACCATCAGTTATCTGAACATAAAGCTTGCTTGTATCAAATCCTTCAGCCTCAAGGATATTTTTAAAAGCATCCTGAGTTTCTTTAAAGCCAACTGTAGTTGAATATCTTATAACACCCTTTGCAAATGGACTTTCAGGTGCATCGAGTGAAAACATTCTTTTCATCATTGCTGGATTTGTTGGGAGAGAAACATTACCAATACCAACGTTAATAACAGCTTGAGGTTTAACTTTTCTTTCTTCATATTTCATCTGTGCTAATCTAACATCTGACGGCGTTCTTGATTCAAAATGAGCAGATAAAACCGGTTTACTCATTTTAAAAGCTCCCTTCTATAAATATTTTTAATTATTCAGATTTTTACCCCAATTATTATTTTAACACTATTTTTTACTCATTTCTACTAAAAACTTAAACTATCATTAAACAAAGCACATAATTTTTCTTTTCTTTGTCAAAAATTAAGAGGCTGCAAATGCAGCCCCTTTACTATTTAACTATATCCTCCACCAATTTATAAACAGTATCCAATGCTTCATTAACCTTTGATTTATCCTTTCCACCAGCTTGAGCCATGTCCGGTCTTCCTCCACCGCCACCACCTGCTACTTTTGCTACTTCTCTTATTATATTTCCTGCATGAACTCCCTTTGATACTGCATCCGTTGTTGCCATGGCAACAAAGCTCACCTTGTCATCCTTTGTTGATGCAAGAACAACAAGACAAGTCTCAAGCCTTTCCTTTAATTTATCTCCAAGTTCCCTTAAGGCATCTACATCTAAATCAAAACTTGCAGTTATTACCTTTACTCCTTTAACATCCTTAGCATCGTTTACAAGATTCATTGCAGCATCCTTTGCAATTTTTGATTTTAAAGCTTCTATCTCCCTTTCCTTTTCCTTGAGATCTTGAAGGAGTATTTCTGTTCTTCTTGGAACATCCTTTACATTGCTCTTTAGTCTAAGGGCAACATCCCTTAACATATTTTCAAGGGATTCAATATATTTTAGTGCACCCTTTCCTGTTACAGCTTCAATTCTTCTAACTCCAGCTGCAACTCCTCCTTCAGAAATAATCTTAAATAAGCCGATTATAGCTGTATTTAAAACATGGGTTCCTCCACAAAGTTCCATACTGTATTCACCAGCTTTAACAACCCTTACAATATCGGCATACTTTTCATCAAACAGAGCTGTTGCTCCCATCCTTCTTGCTTCATCTATTGTAGTTTCAATAGTTTCAACCTCAAGGGATTCCATTATTTTATCATTAACTATATTTTCTATTCTTCTCAAGTCTTCAGATGAAATAGCTTCAAAGTGGGTAAAGTCAAACCTTAATCTATCTGGTGCCACTAATGAACCTGCCTGATTTACGTGACTGCCAAGAACATCCTTAAGGGCTTTATGAAGTAGATGGGTTGCTGTGTGGTTTCTTGCAATATCCATCCTTCTTGCCTTGTCAACAATAGCAGTAACTTCACTGCCCTTTTTAATTTTACCTTCTATAACCTTGCCTTTGTGGACTACTTTATTGTTTGCCGTTTTCCTTGTATCTTCAATCTCTACTTTAAATCCTTCGCCTTCTATTATTCCCGTGTCTCCAACCTGTCCTCCCATTTCTGCATAGAAGGATGTTCTATCAAGGATTATCTCAACATTTTCTCCCTTTTCAGCATAATCAACTATATTACCATCTTTAACTAAAACCAAAACCTTACCCCTTGATATAGTGTTATTATATCCTTCAAATACAGTATTAATGTCAGCAGGTAAAGTCATATAAACATCTATATCTGTTCCCATATAATTTGTTTCTTCCCTTGCAGCTCTTGCTCTTTCCTTTTGAGCCTCCATTTCCCTATTAAAGCCCTCAAGGTCTATATCCATTCCGCTCTCCTGTAAAATTTCAAGGGTAAGCTCTATAGGAAATCCGTAGGTATCATAAAGTTTAAAGGCCTTTTCACCATCCAAAATATTTTTATTTTCCTTCTTAAGTTCATCGATATATGCCTCTAATATATTCATTCCTTGATCTATCGTTTCATCAAATCTTTCCTCTTCAACCTTTAAAACCTTCTTTATGTAATCCTTCTTCTCTTTAAGTTCTGGATATGCATCCTTTGAGTTTTGGATAACGACATCGCTTATTTCCCAAAGAAAGGCCCCTTCAATTCCAAGAAGTTTTCCATGTCTTGCTGCTCTTCTTAAAAGCCTTCTTAATACATATCCTCTTCCTTCATTTGATGGCAATACTCCATCAGAAACCATAAATACAACGCTTCTTATATGGTCGGTAATAATCCTTACGGAAACATCCTTCTTATCGTCGCTGCCGTATTTATAATTTGCAACTTCGCAAACTTTATTTAAAATATTTTTCATGGTGTCTATTTCAAATATGCTATCTACACCCTGCATTATAGTTGCTATTCTTTCAAGGCCCATGCCTGTATCTATGTTTGGATTTTTTAGTCTGTGGTAATTTCCTTCTTCGTCTTTGTCAAACTGGGTAAATACAAGGTTCCAGAATTCAACAAATCTATCACAGTCACATCCTACTCCGCAGGTTGGCTTACCGCAACCCTTATCTTCTCCTCTATCAAAGTAAATTTCTGAACATGGGCCGCAAGGACCAACTCCAATCTCCCAGAAGTTATCCTCCTTGCCCATTCTTACAATTCTTTCTGCTGGTATTCCAACCTTCTTGTTCCATATTTCAAAGGCTTCATCATCATCCTGATATATAGTAATCCATAATCTTTCCTTTGGTAGTTTCAAAACCTCAGTTACAAATTCCCATGCCCACGGTATAACTTCTTCTTTAAAATAATCGCCAAAGGAAAAATTACCTAGCATTTCAAAAAAAGTGGCATGCCTTGCAGTTTTACCTACCCTTTCAATATCACCTGTTCTTATGCATTTTTGACAAGTAGTTATTCTCCTATTTGGTGGAACCTCCTGTCCTGTAAAATATGGTTTTAATGGTGCCATACCTGCATTGATAAGCAAAAGACTTTTGTCATTCTTTGGAATCAATGAAAAGCTTGGAAGCCTAAGATGGCCTTTACCCTCAAAGAAGGATAAATACTTTTCCCTTATCTCATTAACTCCCATATAATTCATAATATCACCTCCTAAAAAACTATAGCAAAAAACCTTCGCCCCTAAAGGGACGAAGGTTAACTTCGCGGTACCACCCTAATTACCGAAATGGTCACTCATTTGGATAACGGCAAAGCCGTCTCTGCCTACTCAAGTTCGGCAGGAAGCTCCGAGACTGCTTCCACATCCCCTTGTAAAGGCTTGCACCAACCGCCTTCTCTCTAAAATCAAAAAGGATGTGTACTCCTTCCCTTCACAGCCTTTATAATATTACTAATTAACATTATATAGAAAATACCGAAAAAATCAAGCATTTCAGTAAAGCTTATTTACTATATAATTGTATGTAACCTTAATTATCGCAAACACAGGCACTGACAAAATAAGTCCCCAAGCCCCATAGAATTTGCCTCCTATTATTAAAGCAATAATAACAAATATTGGATGAATCCCCATTGTATTTTCTAATATCTTAGGCGCTATAATGCCACTTTCCAATTCTTGAATTATAAAAAAGCTAAGGGCCACTAATACTGCCTTTGAGGTCGAATCGGAAAGAGCAGATAAAAAGGCAGGAATAAATCCAAGAACTGGACCAAAATAAGGAATAATATTAAAAAAACCATTAACTACTGATATCAAAAATGCATATCTTACTTTTAAGATTATCAGCACGATCATCGTTGAAATAGTAATAATAATTGATAATATAATCTGGCCTTTGATAAAATTCCCAACTATTTTCTCATAGCTTCTAAAAAGCTCAATAACCTTTTCCCTTCCTTTATAGGGAATCAATGATTTAAGACTTCTTTTAAAATATTCTGTATCAACAAGAAAATAATAAACGAAAACAGGTATCAATATATAAGTAGGAAGTGAGGATATAAATTTTAAAATAATATCAAATAAATTTCTCATTTCATTAAACACTCTGTGCTGAATCTTCAAAAAAGTATCATCTAAAATCGATCTTAAATATATTGGAACTTTAATTTTATCTATAATGTTGAAAAGTCTTTTAATTTCATTGGAAATATTATCTGCGTTGTTAATTAACTCTATAAGTTCCTTTGTTATAATCGGAAAAAGATAATAAATTATGAAAATGATTAGAAATATAAATAAAGTCAATGTTATAAAGACGGATATTTTATAATTTTTAATCCTTTTATCGATATATTTAACAACTGGATGTAGTATATAAGCAATAAAAATTGAAACAAGCATTGCTTTTAAATAATTTATAACTATATATAAAAATATAAAAATAAAGACCAAATACAAACTAATCAAAAACCATTTAATCACTCTATTCATAATACCCCTCATACAATTGAAATTTCGTTAATTATTTCAAGAGAAGTATTCTTTACAATTATTTCCTTACTATTTAATATATCTTCATTATCAAGCAAAATTACTCTTCTTCCATTAACTAAGTCATCAAATATTCCAAGGGAAATAACAAGGGCCCTAATATTTCCTGTTTTTTCATCAAAGATAACATCAGCAAGGGAACCATAGTCCTTTGAATTATCATCCATTACATTAACCCCCAAAATTCTACTTAACAAATATTTTTGAAGCCATTTATTTTTAATATTGTTTACCTTATAACACTTATTGTTTAAAACTATGTTATCCTCTTCAAAAGTAACATCATTAATTCTAGCATAATAAAAACCTTTTTCATTAGTAGGATTAATAACGTATAAAGCAATTTTTTTATTTTTGCAATCAACAATTATATCCTCTAAAAAACCAATTTTTCTATTGCTGAAAAAAACTTCCCTTCCCTTAATATCCAAAAATCTCAACATACAACCACCCCAAATTACTACTACTTATTATTTACCATTTTCAAAAAAATAAGCCTTAAAGATGTAATCTTTAAGGCTTCTATAAAACTTCTTTAATTACTCCTCCACCAACAACTATATCACCATCATAAAATACAACCGACTGTCCCTTTGTAATTGCCCTTTGGGGTTCATCAAATTCTACCATAACTCCATCCTTATAAGGTGTTATAATAGCCTTTGCCTCCTTTGCTGTGTATCTTATCTTAGCACTAACCCTCATAGGGCCATCTAACTTATCAAATGGAATAAAGTTTAAATCCTCTGCATAAAGTTTATCCTTAAATACTTCCCTTTCATCGCCTATTACAACTAAATTCTTCTCTGGAATAATATCCACTACAAATACAGGTCTACCAAGAGAAAGTCCAAGTCCCTTTCTTTGTCCAATTGTATAATGAACTATCCCTTTGTGTTCACCTAAAATATTCCCATTAACATCAACAAAATATCCCTTTTCAACCTTATCAGGGACTCTTCTTTCAATAAATCCTGCATAGTCGTTATCAGGAACAAAGCAAATTTCTTCGCTATCAGGCTTATTAAATACCAAAAGCCCTATATCCTCCGCTATTTTCCTTACCTGTTCTTTAGTATATCCCCCTAAGGGCATTAAAGTATGGGCAAGTTGATGCTGAGTTAAATTATACAGCATATAGGTTTGATCCTTCTTAACATCCCTTGACCTTATTAAAAGATATCTTTTTCTTTCGTCATCATATTTAATCGAGGCATAATGTCCTGTTGCAACATATTTAGCCCCAAGAGCATTTGCCTTTCTTAAAAATTCGTCAAATTTTATATACTTGTTGCAAGCAATACACGGATTAGGTGTTCTTCCTGCAAGATATTCATCGATAAAATAATTTATTACCTTCCTTTCAAATACTTCCCTAAAATTCATGACATAATAGTATATTCCAAGCTGATCAGCTACCCTTCTTGCATCATTAACAGCAGAAATCGAGCAGCATCCTCCAACCTTTTCCTCATAAAATACATCCTTTGGAACTAAAGTCATAGTTATACCTATAACATTGTAGCCCTGTTCCTTAAGTAGGTATGCAGCAACAGAACTATCAACTCCTCCGCTCATTCCTACTACAACTGTTTCCTTCATTAAATCACCCCACTAAAATACCCCGGAAAATCCGGGGCTTTTATTATTCATGGTGTTCGTGATGATCATGGTCCCCTTTGGAGAATTTATCCTCCCAAGGTTCTAGACCGTTTTTAATCCTATAATCATTTATCGCCTTATGAATAGCTTCTTCGGCGAGAATTGAACAGTGCATCTTCACCGCTGGAAGCCCATCTAAAGCTTCAGCAACTGCTTTGTTAGTTAAATTCCAAGCCTCCTCTACTGTTTTCCCTTTTATTAGCTCTGTTGCCATGCTGCTTGAAGCAATTGCTGCACCACAACCAAAGGTTTTAAACTTAACATCTTTAATAATATTATCTTCTATCTTTAAATAAATTTTCATCATATCCCCGCATTTAGGATTTCCAACTTCTCCTATTCCATTTGCATCAGATATCTCACCAACATTTCTTGGATTCATAAAATGTTCCATTACTTTATCGCTGTATTCCATAGTTATTTTTCCCCCTTCATAAATTTTTCATACAAAGGCGACATCTCCCTAAGCCTTTGAACTATATTAGGTAATACCGAAAGAACATAATCAACATCTTCTTCTGTATTCATATCCCCAAGGGATAATCTCAAGGATCCATGGGCTATTTCATGTGGAAGGCCAATAGCAAGCAGAACATGGGATGGATCTAGTGATCCTGACGAACAGGCACTTCCAGTTGATGCACATATTCCAAATTGATCAAGAAGTAAAAGTAAAGATTCTCCCTCTATAAACCTAAAGCTTACATTTATGTTTCCAGGAAGTCTCCTTTCAGGATGTCCGTTTAGTTTTGTATAAGGAATCTTTTCCATAATACCATTCAAAAGTCTATCCCTTAACTTTCTAATCTTTTCATTATGTCCATCTATGTCCTCTGTAGCAAGCTCAATAGCTTTTCCAAGCCCTACAATACCAGGAAGGTTTTCGGTTCCGGCCCTCCTTCTTCTTTCCTGCCCTCCACCATGGATTAGGTTATCGATCTTTACACCTTTTCTTATATATAAAGCTCCAACTCCCTTTGGCCCATAGAACTTGTGGGCAGCTAAAGATAAAAGATCTATATTCATTTCCTTAACATCTATTTTTACATTTCCAATTGCTTGAACTGCATCTGTGTGAAATATAATTCCCTTTTCCCTTGCTATTTTTCCTATTTCAGCAATAGGCTGTATTGTTCCAATCTCGTTATTTGCAAACATTATTGTGATAAGGATTGTTTTATCAGTAATAGCTCTTTTAAGTTCATCAAGGTCTACCATTCCATATTCATCTACATCTAAATAAGTAACTTCAAAACCATGCTTTTCAAGATATTCACAGGCATGCAAAACCGCATGATGTTCTATCTTAGTTGTTATTATATGGTTTCCTTTATCTTTATTAGCAAAGGCAACTCCTTTAATTGCCCAGTTGTCCGCCTCAGAACCACCGCCTGTAAAAAAGATCTCATCCGGAAGAGCATTTAAAGCCTTTGCTACCTTTTCCCTTGCATCTTCAATAGCCCTTTTTGATTTCCTTGCAAAGGTGTAAACCGACGATGGATTGCCAAAGTTTTCTGTAAAGTAGGGAAGCATTTCCTCTAAAACTTCTTTTTTAACATATGTTGTTGCGGCATGGTCCATGTAAACAAATCTTTTCCCTTCCATACCTATTCTTCCTTTCCTTTAGTTTTTTCTTGCAGGTTATTATAATCGTTAACCACATCTTGTAAAGTAGTTGAATTTAAAATATCATTGATGCTATTGCTAATCTTTAACCATAAAAGTCTTGTTGCACAATAATTAATCCTTGAACAATTCATTTCTTGCGTTATGCAATCAGAAACTTCAATTGGTCCTTCTAAAACATTAAAAATATCTGCTATAGTTATTTCCTCGGGTGGACGTGATAAAACGTAGCCTCCTTGTGCTCCCCTAATGCTCTTAACAAGCCCAGCCTTTCTAAGGTTTGAAAAAAGCTGTTCTAAATAATATTCAGATATATTTTGCCGTTCTGCAATTTCTTTTATTGAAACGGGGGTGCCACCATGGTGAAGGGCAAGTTCAAACATCGCCTTAACCCCATATCTCCCCCTAGTTGAAAGCTTCATCCTATCACCTCTAATTCTGACTAAAAAAGTAGGATTTCATTTTAAGATTAACATATCCGAGTAAAATTGTCAATTTTATAGTTAAAAAAATTTCAATTATTTTTTCCATAAGCGGTTAATTCTTTCTTTAATTTTTGCTTCATAACCATTTCCAGAAGGCCTGTAATACTTTCTATCCTTTATTTTTTCTGGTAGATATTCTTGATATACAAAATTTCCTTCAAAATCATGGGGATATTTATAGCCTATCCCTCTACTGAGACTTTTTGCACCTTTATAGTGGGCATCCCTTAGAAAGCCTGGAATTTCTATATTAGGATTCTTTCTTACGTCTTCTATTGCCTCATCGATTGCTAAATAGGAAGCATTGCTCTTTGGTGCACAAGCTACATACAGAGCAGCCTGGGATAATATAATCCTTGCCTCTGGCATGCCAATAAATTCAACAGCCTTTGCAGCAGATACTGCAACATTTAGAGCCATAGGATCAGCATTTCCAACATCCTCGCTTGCACATATAACTATCCTTCTTGCTATAAACATCGGATCCTCCCCGGATTCTAACATTCTTGCAAGATAGTAAACAGCAGCATCAGGATCCGAACCCCTCATGCTTTTTATAAAGGCTGATATCACATCGTAATGGTTATCTCCATCTTTGTCATAATTTAAGGGCGGTTTTTGCATACATTCTGATGCATCCTCTAAAGTTATAACTACCCTGCCATCTTCCTTTTTAGATGTCAAAACCGCCATTTCAAGGGCATTTAGTGCTCTTCTTACATCCCCTCCGCTATATTTTGCAAAAAACCAAAGAACTTCATCAGAAACTTCGATATCCCTTCCTTTGTATCCCCTTTCACTAGTAAGTGCCCTTTTTAGCACCTTAAAAATATCCTTTTCTTCTATGGGTTTTAATTCAAATATTAAGGATCTTGAAAGAAGAGCTTTGTTAACTTCAAAATAGGGATTTTCAGTTGTAGCTCCAATCAAAACAACAGTTCCCTTTTCAACATATGGAAGGAGGGCATCCTGCTGAAGCTTATTAAATCTATGTATCTCGTCAATAAAAAGAAGGGTTCTTTTGCCATATAACTTTTGGACTTTGCTTGCTTCATCGGTAACCTGCTTTATCTCACTTAAATTGGATGTTACTGCATTTATCTGCCTAAACTCTGATTTTGTAGTATTTGCTATTATCCTTGCAAGGGTAGTTTTTCCTGTTCCAGGTGGACCATAAAGTATTACAGATGTTAAATTATCCGTAGCAATAGCCCTATAAAGCATCTTTCCCCTTCCTACAAGATGCTCCTGTCCAACAAACTCATCTAAGCTCTCAGGTCTCATCCTTTCTGCCAATGGCTCTAATTTTTCTTTATTTTGTTTATTCATATAATCAAACAAATCCATATACATCACCAAAATTTATTATACCATAAAAATTAAAGGGGCGCTTAAATTTGTCCCCTTATACTATACAGCATTATCGATAGGATATTTTTTTACGCTTAATCTTTTTTCCCTAACCCTTTTAATGAACATATAAATTGTAGTTCCTACAAATCCACCAATAAGTCCTCCTATTGCTGCTAATAATAATGCTATTATTACTTTTTTAGGACTATTAAAACCAAAAGGAGCTAAAAGGCCTGGAATTGGCGATGCTGTCCCCGGTGCATTGTTGATTATTTTAAAATAAGCTGCAACAATCCCTGCAATTCCACCACCTATAAAATCCGAAAAATAAATTACAACAGCATTTTTAGTAACCAAATCTGCCTGTGTCAATGGTTCAAGCATAACTGCAATCACATTTCCTTTGTCTCCTATTTTTAGCCTTTTAAAAACCACTCCATTCGTAAAGGCTCCTCCAAAGCTTGCAATCCCCGCAATCCCCATTGCTAAGCCCTTTAAATTTAGCATCGCAGTTAAAGCCATTGAGCTTAGTGGTGATGTGCAAATTATCTTAATAATTCCGCCAAGCAAAAATCCCATAACAAAAGGTGATTGTTCAGCTGCTACTCTAATAACATCTCCAATATTTAAAAGGGTGCTATTAACTAATGGTGTTGATGCTTGAGCTATTAGTCTTGAAAGGGGTGCAATAATTAGCGCACCTCCAATTATATCAATGCCCTTGGGTAATTTTTTCTCTAAAACTGGTCCAGCAAGACCAATTAAATATCCATCGAAAAAGCCTGGCAATATTCCCATTCCCTTTAAGGATGCAGCTGCAACAACAGCATATATAGGGTTTGCACCCATATTTATCGAAACAAGAGCAGCTGCAATAACTCCGCCCATGCTTCCTGAAGATGATCCAACTTCACCTAATAATTTAATTCCTAAAAAATCCCCAAAAATATACTTAAAAATTGCCTCAATTAAAAATGTAGCAACAGCAGCACCAGCAAGACCTGACATAGCCTTTTCTCCTTTTGGTGCCTTAAAACTAAAGGCTGAAAAAAAAGCTAAGAACAATTAAAAGTAAAAAAATTCCCTTTAATACTTCTAGCATAAAACCCCTCCTTTATGATATAAAAATAAAAGGACAAGGAAAAAGAAGCATAAAAAGATTATGCTTCCCTTTCCCTGTCCTTTTATCTGAAAGCTTCTCTGCACACAAATGCAGATTACTTCTTCGATGCCCAAATGGGTCTCTCCAGGGTTGTGTCCGGCCATTGTATCTTACCTGAAAGTTTCGGAATGGATCGGAAACTTCCATTCCTTGCTTCTCCGGTCATCGAAAATTCGATGTCTTCAATGGCCTTCATCCACCAATATTTAGTTTGTAATGCAATTATATTCCAAAACTATCCTGAAGTCAATTAAATATTTGTAATATCTATAAATACTATTAATATTATCAATAAATATATTTATTTTGTCATAATATTGAATTTTATCAATACAATGATATAATTTATAAAAGGTTAAAGCTAAATTTAGGAGGTTAAAAATGAAAATAGATAAAAAGCTTAAATGGAATATGACGTATTATCTTCTATTCGAACTTTTTTTAGGCATATTCGTAGGTGCATATGGATTTTTGCTTGGGCCATACGTTATGCATAGAGGATATAAAGAAGATATAGTAGGAACCTTATCCTTGATTCAAACGATATCCTTTGCACTTTTCGCTTATGTTACAGGTATTTTAAGCACTAAATTCAGCGATAAAACATTGTTTGCTGCAACATCCGTTTTATGCTTTATCAGCTCAGTTTTACTGGCAACTTCTAAAAACTTTATTTATATAATTTTAGCAGTCATTGTATATGCATTAGGTCTTTCCATCGTCGTGGTTATAAAAACTCCCTTTATAGTTAGAAATACTAAAGGTTTCAATGCCGTTAATGTTATAAGTATTATATTAACCTACTGCGTTACTACAAACTTAATAGGAAATTATCTTGCTGGAAATTTAACAAACAAATTTGATTATGAAAAAACATGGATAATCTTCGCTTTTTTTGCCCTAGTAAGTTTCTTACCTGCTATTTTTATTAATACCGACAAAAAAGAAGTTACTTTTTCAAAGGCAAATATAAAAATTAATTTTACTCCAAGAATGTTCTTTTTAATAATGTATACATCTTTAGGTTCCTTTGCCTTTGGACTTATTGGTCCTTTTTATACAACCTTTCTCATAAGTAAATTAAACTTAAATACATTAAATGCATCCTTTATCAACAACTTTAATATTATTGGAATGATTCTAGCTATGCTGCTTTCTCCATATTCATCTAAAATATTTGGAAAGACAAAAACCCTCTGGTATGCTAAGCTCTTGTCTTTTCCAGTAATATTTATCCTTTCTTTTGTAAAATTTAATTCAATATTTTTAGTCGGCATTTTATCTATTTTATATCTTTTAAGGGCATTATTTTTAAATGTTCCTATCCCCATCGAAAGCGACCTTATTATGAAATCAGTTGCTGAAGGGGAACAAGCAAAGTTTAACAGCGTTGTAGTTTTAGCAAACAACCTAACCGTAGCTCTTTCTTCCCTCATGGCTGGATTCATAATTGCAGAAATGCCTAATGGATATGAAATAACATTTATAATGAGCTCTATATTTTTCTTAATGCAAGGATTTTTATTTTATAAATTTTCATCAAATTTTATAAAGAAAAAAAGAAATGATGGCTTATCCTTTTAGCCATCATTTCAGATTGTAGACAAACTCTCTTTGGTATTGAAATTTTTCAACAGTCTGATTTCTCTTTCCAAAACCTTTTTAATGTATTTATCACATCTTCATTTCCTTTTACTATTTTCAATGGTTTCCAAAGGTCAGGAATTAAATTATTATATGGTCTTTTTAAAAACCTATCATCAAACAATAGGGCAACTCCCCTATCATTTTCTGCCCTTATAAGCCTTCCAACTGCTTGCAACACTCTATTAAAGCCAGGATAAATATAAGCATATTCAAATCCCTTTCCAATCCTTTCATCAAAATATTCCTTTAGCACATTTCTTTCAAAATTAATCTGTGGAAGGCCTACACCTACTATACAAACACCTATAAGCTTTTCTCCCGGAAGGTCTATACCCTCACCGAATAGTCCTCCTAAAACTGCAAAGGCTACTAAGGTTTTTTCACTATCTTCGCTAAACCTTTTTAAAAAATCTTCCTTTTCTTTCTCCGTCATATCATTCCTTTGAACAATTAAATCTACATTATCCTGAGGGAACCTTTTTAAAATCTCGTTTAGGTATAAATAAGAAGGGAAAAACACTAAATAATTTCCCTTTTTATATGTTAGGCTTTTTATTCCATCAACAACCCTTTCATAAGTATTTTCCCTATCATTAAGTCGCGTTGAAATGTATGGGTTAAGCATAACACAAATATTTTCCTTTGAAAAAGGAGAGGAAAGTTTAAGTTTATAAGAACCATCCCCACCTAAAAGGTCCATATAATAACTTAAAGGAGTAAAGGTAGCTGAAAATAAAATAGCTGCTTGTGCTTTATCCATAATGCCCTTTAATATTTTAGAAGGATTAATACATAATAATTTAACTAAAATATCTTCCTCCCTTAAAAAAAGCGTTCTATAATTTTCATCATAAAGTTCCACTATTTTTTTAAATCTTTTTATATCAAAATACAAGTTTAATAATTCTTCATCTTTAATTAAATTTTTTAGGACAAATTCCTCTACAACCTCTTCACATTTGTTTATTCCATTTAAAAACTCATCTTCTATCGTCATAGCGACTTTATCCATTTCAATGCTTTCTCTTAGCCCATTAAAATACTTTATGACCCTTCCTAAAGCTAAATTCAATTTTCTAAAGGATTTAAATTTTTGCTTAACTTTATAAAACTCATTATATGATAAAGTTATAGAAAACATATCCCTTGCTCTATCCACAAGGTTATGGGCTTCGTCTATAAGATAAACATAATCGTTTTTGCTTTCAAAGGAATATCTTTTTAAGCTTGAGGTTATGTCAAATATATAATTATAATCGCAAATTATAACATCGCAAAACATTGATAAATCTAATGAAAATTCAAAGGGACAAACATTGTATCTTCTCGAGAGTTCTTCTATCCTTCCCTTATCAAAAAAATCCATAGAAAGAGAATGTAAAAGAGCATCGTTTATTCTATCATAATGGCCCTTAGCAAACTGGCATTCCATAGGATTACATTTTAGCTCATTAGGACATATTTTTTCCTTTGAAGTTAATGTTATTGATTTAATAATCAAACCATTTTCCTGCAAAAGCTTTATAGCATCCTCTGCAGAAGCTTTTCCAACTGTTTTTGCAGTTAAATAAAATATTTTTGAAGTAGGGCCTAATAACGTCTTAAGAGCAGGAAATAGAGTCCCCATCGTCTTTCCTGTCCCGGTAGGGGCTTCCAAAAAAAGTTTTTTTCCCTCCATTATCGTTTTATATACCGCAACTGAGAGTTTTCTTTGACTTTCCCTAAAGGCTGGATAGGGAAATTTTATTTCCTTTATCGTTTCATTTCTTTCATTAATATGTTCTAATGACTTTTCTAGAAACTTTATGTAACCCTCAACCAGTTCGTCAAAAAACTCTTTTAAATCATTGATTGTATAATCATATTCAAAGGCTCTACTTTCTAAGGAATCTGTATTAACATAGATTAATCTGACTTTTATTCTTTCTAAATTATTTTCCTTAAGAAACATATAAGCATAGCACCTTGCCTGAGCAAGGTGCATAAAATTTACATCTATATCCTCTATTTTCTTTGTTGTTGTTTTTATTTCTTCTAAAGTATAAATCTCTCCAAATCGCAATCCATCTATTCTTCCTGAAATTTCAATACTATATTTTCCGTTTTTGATTAAATGCTTAACATAAACCTCAGCCTGATCATTTTTTCCGTAATTTTTTTGAATCATCCTATGAATCCGTGCACCCTCCTGTGCCCTATCAACAGTAGCTAATAATCCTGTTTCTATATCGCCCCTTCTTAATATAAATTCCACAAGTTCCCTTACTGAAATTCTTATTAATTTTTCCATTACGTCCCCTCTCTTATTTTTTATTGTTAAAAAGATGAATTACATTACCTTCTTTATGGATCTTTCTTTTTGGTTTTTCTTCAACCACCATTTCCTCAACTTTTTCATCCAAAAGCTTAATAAGCTCTTCTAGCTCTTTAGGGTCTATATTCTGCCAAAAGTCCTGCATTTCAGGATTGCTATATATTTCATTCTTAGTCATTAAGATTTCATCGATATTTACTGGGGTGTCAAAAACATCCTGCAATCTACTCCTGTCGCTTCTTTTCATTAGTTTATTACCAAAATGGCTAAGATCGTAAATTAGGAATGGATCATTTAAAAGGTCATATGAAGAATATCCTTCTTTTAGTATTATTTCGGCATCGTTAAAAATAAAATCAAAATTAACTTTTGATATATAGCAAGGCTGAATAATAGGAATAAAATAACTTAAAGGAATAACAAAATATTTTACTAAATAGGCTGAAACTATAAAATAATTTTCATAATAGTTCTTTGATTCATCATTATCTATTCCTAAGGCATAATTCACAAATTCGTCCTTATTTATACTTAATGCTGCTAATGTTTTGTCTAAAAGTTTTTGGAGCATGGTTTTGTTTTTAATATATCTTTTTAGACAGCTAACAGTATAAGGATTCATGTTCCCAAAGAAATTTTCAAATAGCTGAGCCGCTATTGGTAACCAAAAATCTATTATTTTTAAATATGATTTGCTATCGTTGAAAAAATTCACATCAAAATCATTTCCTGTTAAAAATACCTTTTTGCCTATATCCTCATAAGAAAAGGCACTAAAATATGACGCAATGTTAAATAATTGAAACAGGTAGTATTCATCTTTTACAAATATATTATCCTGTACATTTTCAAAAATCGTTTTAAAATCCATTTTTTTTAACTCAAATTTTTTACCTAAAAAGAATCGTTGTAGAGATCTTATGTCATCAAATATAGAGTTATTATCAAGAGTAAAAACTCTATATTCTATTCTAAAGTCCCTTATTTCGTTTTCAATAAATATCGGAACAACATTAGGTAATACAGCAACCTCATCCCCAAAGTTTTCATAAATTATCCTATTAAAAATATTTGCTGGTGAAAAATATGTGTTATCAATCAAGGTTGAATAAAACCACTTTAAAAAAATAATTTGGCTATTCTTCTTTATGGCTAATTTCTTTTTCTTCTCGCTTCTTTTTATCCTTTTAAAGGATCCACTAAACTCATTTTTGTATACGCTAAATAATTTATTTATATCTTCATTTGATTTTAAAAAATCTAATACCTGCATATTCAACCCTCTCCCTATAAATTTATAAATTAATTATAAAACAAAAAAGAAAAAATAAAAAGGAGAGGATACCTCTCCTATGATAAAATTTCTTGTAAATCATGTTCTGCATTAGATATCGGCATAATATTGTAGTTGTCTATAAGAACCTGTAAAATATTTGGAGTTATAAAGGCAGGTAATGTTGGTCCTAGTCTTATATTTTTAATACCTAAATGCAAAAGCGTTAATAATATAGCCACTGCTTTCTGTTCATACCATGACAACACAAGGCTTAGGGGTAAGTCATTAACTCCACACTTAAAGGCATCAGCTAGAGCTAGGGCAATTCTAATAGCAGAATAAGAATCGTTGCACTGCCCAACGTCTAATAGCCTTGGAATTCCATCTATATCTCCAAAGTCAAGTTTATTAAATCTATACTTACCGCAAGCAAGAGTTAAAATAATTGTGTCCATCGGGGCTTTTTGTGCCATCTCTGTATAATAATTTCTACCAGGCTTAGCTCCATCACATCCACCAATTAGCATGAATCTCTTAATTTTACCTTGCTTTATCAAATCAATAACCTTATCAGCTATACCAATGACCGCATCATGGCCAAAACCTACCATTATTTTTTTATCTGGTTTATCTTCTTTAAAGCCTCCAAGTTCCAAAGCTTTGTTTATCAATGGGGTAAAATCTTTTTTCCCATTTTTAACTTCTATATGTTGAATTCCTGAATATCCTACCATGCTTGTTGTAAATAACCTATCTTTATAACTATCTTTAGGTGGCATCAAGCAATTTGTTGTAAATAAAATTCCTCCTGGTAAATTATCAAACTCATTTTGTTGATTTTGCCAAGCCGATCCAAAGTTGCCTACTAAATGCTTATATTTTTTAAGCCCAGGATAGCCATGGGCAGGAAGCATTTCACCATGGGTGTATATATTAATCCCTTTTCCTTCCGTTTGTTTTAAAAGTTCCTCCAAATCATTAAGATCATGACCCGAAACCACAATAAAAGGCCCCTTTTTCAAACTTAAATCAACTTCCGTAGGTTGAGGTGTTCCAAAGTGTTCCTTGTGTCCTTCATTTAATATTTCCATACATCTGTAATTAGCCCTTCCGCATTCTAGGCATAATTTTACTAAGTCATTTACAGTTAAAGAATCATCTAATGTTGCTGCAAGTCCCGTGTGGAAAAAGGCATTTACCTCTTCATCCTTTTTACCGAGAATATAGGCATGATGAGCATAGGCTGCCATTCCCTTAAGACCATAGATCAACATTTCTCTTAGTGCTCTAATATCTATATCCAATGTTTCGTCTGCCATTATACCCTTTCCTTTTGATTGTTCCAAAAGTTCCTTTTCTCCTCCATTTGGTCTGTAAAGGGCAGCCTCAGGTTCTTTAACATCCCATTTCCCATTCTTTTTTTCATATTCTTTCTTTACCGTTTCTTTTAACTTTTCCTTGTATTCATCCGCCTTAAATATAAGCCCAACAAATCTTTCATTGTCAAAATTAACATTGGTTAAAGTAGAAAACATCGAGTACGCAATGAAATGGTCTATTTCTTCATCTTTAATTCCAAGCTTTCTTCCTATATTGCCATAGAAGGCAATTCCTTTTAAAAGATAAATAAGCAGATCCTGTAAATTTGCTGTATCAGGTTGCTTCCCACAAACGCCAACCTTAACACAACCTTTACCTCCAGCTGTCTGTTCGCATTGATAGCAAAACATTTCCATTTAAATCACTCCCTTAATTTAATTTTCAATAACTATTATTTCCTTTTATTTATTTATTTATTTATCAAAAAAGGCACCAAACAAAAGTTTGACGCCACTAAATTAATAATTCTCTATAAATACCTCAAAATATCCTTGTGGATGTTGGCATGTTGGGCAAATTGCCGGTGCCTCTTTGCCTTCATGAATATAACCGCAATTATTGCATTTCCAAAGAACCTTTTCATCCTTTTTAAACACCTTATCATTTAAAAGATTTTCATAAAGCTTTCTATATCTAGCCTCATGCCTCTGTTCAACTTCTGCTATCTTTCTAAAAGCTAAAGCAATCTTTGGGAAACCCTCTTCTTCTGCAACATTAGCAAACTCTGGATAGAGTTTGGTCCATTCTTCATTTTCTCCGTTTGCTGCATATTTTAAATTTTCTAAAGTTGTAGAAAGTCCAACAGGATAATCCGCTGTGATTTCGACAGTTTCACCCTGCAAATCTTCGTTTAAAAATTTAAAAAATATTTTAGCATGTTCCTTTTCATTATCAGCAGTTTCCATAAATATGTTTGAAATTTGAATAAAGCCTTCCTTTTTTGCTTGACTTGCATAATATGTATATCTTGTCCTTGCTTGGGATTCGCCAGCAAAGGCCTTCATAAGATTCTGTGCTGTTCTTGTCCCCTTTAAGCTTGTCATAAAAATTCCCCCTTATATAAAATTTTTATAGGCTTCTGCGACATCATTAAATCCAAAATTTTTAAGCACTTCAATTATAACTTGTCTTATCTCATGGGTTGTTACTTCTTTTTTATTAAGGTTTAATAAATTTTTTTCCACTTCACGGACTACATTTTCTACATCAGACATAGTTAAAGGTTCCTTAACATCGTCAGATGCATTTTCGATAGAAGTAATTATCTTGTCTTTATAAAATTCTTCAACCCTTCCATCTTTTTTTATAACCTTCATAATATCACCTCAAATTTTATCTTGTAAAAAATTATACCAAAAATAGTATGAATTTTCAAACAAATTTTATAATTTCTTGACAATTATTGTTCAATATAATAGTATATAGATAAATCCAATGAGGGGAGCAAGTAGGCTTAAAAAGGAGCTTACAGAGAGCCGCTGCTGGTGGAAATGCGGTAGCATCCCTTAAGCCGAATGGGTCCCTAAGGAGCATGGTGAATCAAGTAGCCAGAGCCGTTTGCCTTACGTTATAAAGGCTTTTACAACGAGGGGAATATATTTCCTGAAAATAGGTGGCACCGCGCACCATGCGCCCTATACTTTTGTATAGGGTGTTTTTTATTAGTGCCTGCCACTTGACATTTTAACTTTTTGACATTTTCATTATTTACCAATTTTATATAAAAAAAAGGGGTGTTTGACATGGAAGAAAAAAAGGTTATATTTAGCGGAATAAAGCCATCCGGGGACTTAACCCTTGGTAATTATCTTGGTGCTATTAAAAATTGGATTAAACTTCAGGATGAGTATGATTCATATTTTTGTGTCGTTGATTTACATGCTATAACTGTAAGGCAGGAGCCTGCCCTTTTAAGAAAAAGAACCCTTGAAATTTTAGCAATATATATCGCCTCAGGCATTGCCCCTGAAAAAAATACTTTGTTTATTCAATCCCATGTCCCCGCCCACAGTGAAGCTGCATGGCTTTTAAACTGCTTTACCTACATGGGAGAACTAAGCCGTATGACACAGTATAAGGATAAAGCTCAAAAACTTGGTGAAAGCATAAGTGCAGGGCTTTTTAATTATCCTGTTCTTATGGCAGCAGATATTCTTCTTTACAATACAGACCTTGTCCCTGTTGGAAAGGATCAAAAGCAGCACCTTGAACTTGCAAGGGATATTGCAATTAGGTTTAATAACCTATACAGTCCAACCTTTAAGGTTCCTGAAGCATATATACCTGAAAGGGCAGCAAAGATAATGGATCTTCAAGATCCATCAAAGAAAATGTCAAAGTCAGAGGATAACCCAAACGGTTATATTTTAATAATGGACCCCCCAGAGGTAATAAGAAAGAAAATATCAAGGGCAGTAACCGATACAGTAGGTGTTGTAAGATACAGCGATGAACAACCGGGTATAAAGAATTTAATAAATATTTTATCTGCAATAACAAATATGACTCCTGAAGAAATAGAAAGAAGATATGAAGGATCCGGATATGCTAAGTTTAAAGAAGATGTTGCAGAAGCTGTTATTAATGAACTTGCTCCGATTCAAAATAAAGTAAAGGAACTTTTAGATGATAAAACATATCTTGAAAATATTTACAAAAAAGGTGCAGAAAAGGCAAATTATGTTGCCACAAAAACATTGAGAAAGATGCAAAGAAAGATTGGGTTTATAATAAAGTAATGAAATTGATATTGATATAAAGTTAAAAGCCAACTGATGAACGTTATCATCAGTTGGCTTTTTGTTAAACAGTCACCTTTTTTACATACTCCGAAGTCATAGCCCTTAAAAGGGCACCATATTCCATTACAAATTCTACCGTATCCCCAACTTTGTATTCCCTCTTGCTATGGGTAACATCTAAAATTGTATGATCGCTGCTTGCACCAACTATTGATATATCTTGATCTAATGGAATAAGTCCACTTGGATCAATATCCTGCCTTCCCATGGCAACAATTGCCCTTTTCATAATTCCCTTGTCTTCAAAATGGGGTTTTTGCCCAAAGGCATCCATACCAATGTTGCCAATAGGAACAGAAGGCTTTTCCTTTAATTCTATTATCTCAGCCTTTAAAATAAACACATCCTTATGAAGGCCATTTACAAAATTTCCAAAGGCAGTTTCTCTGCCTAAAAGTAGAGCTTCACCGAACCTTAAATTGTTTATCCCCTTTGGCAATCTATTCTCTAAGAGCAAATATAAACTTGAGGAATTCCCTCCTGATATAATCTCAAGATCTAAATCATATTTTTCCTGCATCTTTTTTGCAATCTCAACAAGCCTTCCAAGATTGTTCTCATCGGGAATAACTCCACCATAGCAGGTTAAATTAACACCAAACCCAACAATTTTGATTCCTTCAATTTTTATAGCTTCAGCAACAAAGCCATCAACATCCTCCGGCCATATCCCCTCTCTTAAATCCCCTAGGTCTACCATCAAAATTACTTTATGAATTTTTCCAATCTCTAAAGCTTTTGCCCCCAATAGCTTTAAAGTTTCCAATTCCGAATTTTGACTATAGTCTGCATATTTTACAACAAGCTCAGCTTCACTTTGCATTGGAATTCTTAAAAGAACCTTTTTAACATTAAGATCCTTAAGCTTAATCAAATTTTCAATCCTTGAATCAGCAATATATTCAACTCCACCTTCTATCAAAGCTTTTGAAAGCTCTGGAATTGCACAAAAGCACTTGGTAACCCCCATGATCTTAATACCATGCTTTTCTGACAACTTTGCTAAAAAGTTTGCATTTTCCTTTAATTTGTTTAAATTTACCTCAACTCGTGGATACATATTAAGCACCTTCCAAACCCAAACTTTCCATTAATAGTTTTAATGCAGCTTCCTTATGTTTTTTAGATAAAACTCCAAGGGAAGCCATGATATAATAGTTGTCGATAAGCACCTTAACTCCCTTTTTGGGATAAAGGAACATATCTCCTGTGTTATCATAGGGAATGCTGGACAATATTTCAACCCGCTTAGGCAGCCTTGTCAAGGCTCCTCCAGTCCCTATAATATATTTTACATTTGTAAGATCCTTGCCCTCTGCAACAGTTTTCTTTCCCGTAGGACCAAATATATGCCTTAATCCACCCGCATGCCTTCTTACAGCAGTTAAAACTGCCTCTTTTGTTAACCTTTCTATGAATTCCTTTTCCCTATCGGTTTCTGGTATAGGCTTTCTATTTTCTATAAGCTCTTCTGCATCAGGAAATTTCTTTTTTAGCTCCTCAAGACCTATTTTTTCAACTATATGAGGAAGATTAACATAAACTCCAAGGTCCCCTTCTACTGTTCTTTTTGCAAAGGGCTCTGGACTTATTAAAATTCTTTGTATTTCGTCGCTTCCTTCGGTAACAGAGTGAACGTCTGTAGTTGCCCCCCCAACGTCTAAAACCATCAAATCCCCTAATGCTTCGTGAAGCAAAATAGCACTTTCCATTACTGCCCCTGGGGTTGGAATTATGGATTCGTTAACCATGTTTCTCACCTTTGACATCCCTGGGGCTTTAGTTATATGTTCTTCAAAAACCTTTTGTATTACCTTTCTTGTAGGTTCAACGTTTAACATATCAATCCTTGGATAAACGTTTTCAACTATATAAAGAGGCTGACCAGCTTCTTCAAAAATTAGCTTAACCTCTTCATGATTTTCGATGTTTCCGGCATAGATTACCGGAACGTTGAGCTTTAGGTTAGCAATCTGTTCTGCGTTATAAAGGGCAGTTTCCCTTTCACCATAATCAACGCCGCCTGCAACAAGTATAATATTAGGCCTTATTTCCTTTATCTTTTGAAGATCAGTTCTTCTTAACTTTCCTGCAGTAACCATCTTTATAATGGCCCCGGCCCCAAGGGCGGCTTCCTTTGCCGCCCTAACAGTCATGTCATAAACAAGGCCGTGGACCGTCATTCTTAACCCTCCAGCTGCACTGGATGTGGCAAAAAATTCATCGTATTCTATATAATCTGCACCTATATTTTTTGCAAGGGAGTCTAGAGCCATGTTAAGGCCTATTGTGACATCCCCCTCAAGGACAGTCGTTGGCCCCTGTCCTTGACCTATAAACTTAATCTCATTCTTAATATTAAACGCATTTAATACCGTCGTAGTACTACCTATTTCAGCTATTAGACAATCAATTTTCATTCCTATCCTTCTCCATTTCCCATCTTCTCTTTACAAGGAAGGATGCCACGTGAACTCCCTTAGTTCCTCTACCAAATCCTGCGTCCATACCCGCTTCTTTTGCAATATCGTCGTTGATTTGCGTTCCACCTGCTGCAAGGATTATTCTATCCCTAATACCCTTTTCGATACAAAGCTCATGGAGCTTTTTCATGTTCTTAATGTGAACATCGTTGTGGGTTATAATTGTGCTTGCAAGTATAGCATCAGCGTTGAGCTCGATTGCAGCGTCAACAAGCTTTTCAACTGGAACTGAAGTTCCTAAATAATGAACTTCTATTCCATATTTTTCTATTCCGCCATGTTTTATGTCTATAACTTCTCTAAGTCCTACTGAGTGTTCATCTTCACCAACAGTTGCCGCAACAACCTTCATTCCCTTTCTTTCAATGTCCTTTCTAATAACATCGTCATCAAGAACTTCTGGCTTCTTTGGAATAGTAAGCTTTGAAACATCTATTGTAAATGGAACTCTACCCTTAATTTCAACTACCGTTCCTTCAGATGGATGGGCAGGTAATTTATGAATTACTACAACATCTTCAAGTCCCATCTTCTTTCCTATTTCTAATGCTGCAGCCTCAGCAGTATCTTCATCGCAGGGTAAGAATATTGTTGTTGCAACTATTCCATCGCCAGTCCATTCAACCTCTGGCTTGATTTCTGTGGATTTTCTTAAGTGTTCTGTTTCCTTTAATCTGTTGTATACATTGTCGTTTTCATCAAGCTCATCGATAAATACTATCTTTTCTGGTTTATGGAATGTGCAGCCATCTATAAGATCACATGGCTTTTCTAACCCTTCTGGAAGATTGTTATATCCAAAGTGTTCGCAAACTGGCGCCATGTAATCCTTATCCCTTTCAACTACTGTTCCTGCACCAATTCCTCCATCTATATGTCTTACTATACCATCTCCATTTCTTTCTGGATACATACCTGAATCAACAAAGAAGCCCATTTCAACAGCCTTAAAGTATCCACCAACTTCAAGGATTTCCTCCATAAATAGAACGGCTCTTTCCTTAAGTTCTCTAACCTTTTCAGCAAGGTAACCATCTTTTTTGAGCTCTACCATTTCTAAAAGTCCGTCCATACCAACAAGTGCCTGCTTTGCAGTGCTAATTGCTTGAATGTTATAGTAATGCCATGGAACGTTTCTTCCTTCATCTGGAGTTATTGTTGATTGTATATCTGCCCTTGTAAGCCTTGAAATTAAAAGGTTCAATACATGGGTTACTGTAGCTTCCCTCGTGTCGCTTTCCATATATTTTGTATTCATCTGAGCTCTCATCTTGTAATCTTTGAATAACTGTCTTAGGGCAACAGCATATGGAAGGTCAAGTCTTAAGCATGGTGCTGGTGGAGCTGTTGGTGGAACTGTAGATAGCGCTATATTTTCTGGTTTCATTCCAACAGCCTTTGAGAAGGCACAGTTGATAGCGTGCTGAACCATAAGCTCTGGCATAACCTTCCATGCCTTCATTGCAGTTGCGTTGGCATTGTGAGCGCCATCGATTTGCACCATATCCGCCCATGCCATTATCTTCTTTGCAACAGCTGCATCAACAAAGGATCTTATCATGTTTATGTTTCTGTATAAAACGTTGTATTGTGGGTCCTGATGAGCACCGTTAACTCCTTCTTCAGCAAACATAACGGCAATATCAGGTCCAGCAACACCTGATACGTATGAGTGGAAGTTTATTGGTCTTCCAACTTCTTCTTCTATAAGGTCAAGGGCCTTTCTTGTTGCTCTAACTTGCTTTCTTGATATTGGAACACCACCAATTCCTTCAGGAGTTCCTTCAATTAGCCCATCATAATGGCTTTGTCCTGCTGTTCTAATAACCATTATGTGGTCTGCACCATGCCATGCAGCCATTCTCATTCTTCTTATGTCGTCTTCAAATCTACCTGATGCGATTTCAGTTGTTACAATACAATCAGGCTGTGGGTCAATATTTCCAAAGCTTCTTGCAGCTGGAAGTGGAATGCTTTGCTTTAATGGTTTTGAAGCTTGATGATATTCAAATTCACCATAGATTTGCTTGCCCTGTTCTTCCCTCCAGTGCCAACCTCTTCTTTTTGGTCTATAATGTTCAAGGTCCTTTAAAATTTCTTCTATATCAAGCTTTTTGTTCTTTTCAAGCATTTGCAGCACCTCCCTCAAATAGTCCTGGAACTTCCTCCCAAGCCTTTCCTTCAACAAGTAGTAAACCTGCTTCTCTTATCGGTAAATTTTTCTTTTTTGCAAGTCTATAAACTACATTTCCTGCACCTTTACCTAAAAGGCCAAGCTTCATAACACCTTCAACAATTGCCTTTGCTTCTATGCTTGAAAATCCCATCCTTAAAAGAACGGATCTTTCAACAGCTGGAGATGTATGATTGTAAGCAAGCTCAACTAAAGGCTTAACGATTTCCTCAGCAAGCTGCCAAAATCTTCTTTCAAGTTCTTCATCAGTTAAATTTTTAAGATGTTGTCTTCTAACTTCAAAATCATCTGGTCTCTTTGACATCTTACTCCCTCCTTGTTATTGGGGACGGTTCTTAATTGTTTATAATTTAAGACAATAAACCGTCCCATATTTTTTAAATTTTTTATTATTTAAAACAATTAAGAACTGTCCCTATTCAATTTTTACGCCAAGTTCCTTTAAAGCTTCTATTACAAAATCATCATCAGTTTTTGTATCTTGTGCTAAGAATTCTATATCTTCCTTTGTTAGGGATTCTACTTTATTTATCTCTATACAGTTTTTGATGTAGGATCTTCTTAGTTTGTTAAGATCAACTTCCCTTGCCTTAATAAGGCCTGGATGTTCAGGAAGAATTATGTTTTTTCCTGCTACTTCTTCATCTGGGTTTCCAAATCTTATATCAATTCCATTTTTCCTTGCAAAGCTTAATTGTGATAGATGATGTTTGCCAACCCCTGTGTATTCAGTTTCCTGAACAACTATAACCTGATCCTCATCCATTTCCATCGCAAGGGCAAAGGCAGCCGTTAATGATGTATTTCCTGCCGGTCCCCTTTCAATTCCCTCAAGCTGTGCAAGGGCTTCAGTTATATAGAAAACTTCTCCCTGCTTAACTGTAAAATATCTATCAAGATATCTTAATGGTCTTGCAGCACTTCTTGGAACGTCTGATCTATCTGGCCAAGTTGCAAATGGTATTCCAAATCCTGTATGTCCTGTTGTAAAGGACTTTCTATTAAAATCATGGTCTGACGCCATATGAAGTCCTGACAAGTCCACACTAGCTCCATAAACCTTTGTGTCAAGGGCTCCAGCCTTTCTAAGTCCCCTTGCGGTTCCTGTTACATTTCCTCCACCTGCATGGGTTGCTATAACAACATCAGGATCTTTACCTATCTTTTCTCTACACTGCATTGCAATTTCGTATCCTAATGTTTCAACCCCCGCAATTCCAAAGGGTGAGTATAGCGATGCATTAAAATATCCCGTCTCCTCTAAAACCCTAAGGAACATATAGAAAAGTTCTGGACCAACTGAAAGCTGAATTGTTTCTGCCCCCAAGCATTCGCATTTTCTTTGTTTTTCCAAAATTTCAGGTTGTCCAATCTTTCTTGAATCATAGCACTCCTGAACAATAATAGCCTTTAAGTTTCTCATTGCAGCCTGGGACGCAACTGCAGCACCATAGTTTCCACTTGTTGCTGCAACTACACCTTTAAATCCAAGTTTTTCAGCATGATACACTGAAACCGATGCCCTTCTATCCTTAAAGCTTCCTGAAGGATTGCAGGCCTCATCCTTTATAAATATCCTTGCTCCCTTTCCCTTTGGTGCAAGTTTTCTAACAAGCTTAGTTAAATTTTTTAGTTCAATTAAAGGAGTATTCCCAACTCCAACACTGGATTGAATATTTTGTATTTCCTGAAGGGAATAACCTGTTTCCCTCATCATCCTTTCGTAATCAAAGGATATCCTTCCAGTTTCAAACACAGAGTAGTCTATACCAACTGCCCTTTTCATTATCTCATTTTTTCTTGCCATGACGGCCTGATAACTCATATCCTTACTCACGGCCATCACCTTCTTTCAATATGTTTCTCAATGTTATTCCAATCTGCAATACTTCAGGCACAAAATCTCCAAAACCATAGGTATAGCTTGGGTTTATTTCAACCAATTCACCCTTTACAATTCTTCCTGTTAAAGTAGTAATCTCTACTGTATCACCGATTTTAGCATCGTGATTTAAAAACCCCTTAACCCACATTTCAAGTGGAACTTTTTTTGTATCTTCGGGGATATTTGCAGTTCTTTCGTGGGGCTTTAAAACCACCTCATGAATTTGAACCCAATCCCCCTTCTTTGCCATCATTTTTTATCACCCCAAATTATCTTCTGATATACTTTCTAATATCTGCCATCAAAGCATGTGGAAGTGGCATATCTATCATTGACTTTAATCCTGGCTCTGAATTAATAACATGAGGAATCATATTTACTGCAACTGCAATTGTTCCTATTCCTCCTGGAGTTTCTGGCTTTATTGAAAGG
This sequence comes from Caloramator australicus RC3, assembly GCF_000297115.1. Classification (GTDB taxonomy): domain Bacteria; phylum Bacillota; class Clostridia; order Clostridiales; family Caloramatoraceae; genus Caloramator; species Caloramator australicus. The sequence goes on from NZ_CAKP01000138.1 coordinate 75,786, forward strand.
CTAAGGTTTGGATCTCCTTCAATCCAGATGTAATCTCCTGTTTCAACGCCTTCTAAATGTGGATGGATCTGTTGTGGATGTTCAAGCGTTATTACAACTTCTCCATTCTTCTTTCCATATGCAATATGTTTACATCCTGCTACCATTCCTGGTTCTACCTTAACATGTGGAGTTTCTCTATAAACGCTTGATATAATTGGCTCTCTAGTTTCTACAACTTCGTCGATTTCAATTCCAAGAGCATCTGCAATCATTGGGATTGACTGTTGGAAACCAATGTGACCTACTATTGTTCCTTCCTTGATTCCCTTTTCGAATTCTTCAGGAGTAGTTCCTACACCCTGTGTTCTCATAACTGTTGGTCCGAAGGGTGAAAGGTCATTGATTCTTGCTGCTCTAATCTTGTTTACTCTTCTGCATGCTGCTGATAAAACAATTATTAAAGTATCAAGAACAAATCCTGGGTTAACTCCTGTTCCCAGAATAGTTACACCATTTTCCTTAGCAAGTCTATCCATTTCCTTTGAAAGCTCTGGTTCAATTGTATGTGGATATGACATTTCTTCTGCAATTGTAATAACATTCATCTTATGCTCTACTGCCATCTTAATTTGTGGAAAAACATTCTTTACAAATGAATCTGTTGCAATTATGCAAACATCAGCCTTTACAGAATCTAAAACTGTCTTAGCATCTGTTGATGTTAAAACTCCAACTTTTCTATCGATTCCTAAATAATCACCAAGGTCCATGTTAGCCTTTTCTGGATGCCCAATTATTGCACCTACTATTTCAATTCCTTCCTTATCTAAGATCATCTTTGCCATGCCACCGCCCATGGCGCCGATACCCCACATAACAACTTTTACTTTATCCATAAGATTACCCCCTTAATTTTAAAAATATTTTCACTTATATCTATAAGCAAATATCGTGCCAAAGTTTTTATTATATTTAAAAAAATTTTTAATTTTTAATAAATAAAAATTTACTTTTTATCAAACCATTTCAAATATTTATGCATGATTTTAGAATAGTCTAAAAATTCTGCCTTGATGCAAAAATTTTTGCAATTGTTAAAGTAACTACAAATCCCAATTTATAAAATCTCATAAAATAAAAAATCGGTCATGCAAAATATTTTGCATGACCATGCCTAATTTTCGTCATTTTCATTTATTTTATATTTTTTCATTTTATGTTGAAGGGTTTGTCTTTTTATTTTTAATTTTTCTGCTGCTTTTGTAATGTTGTAACCTGTTTCTTCTAATGCCGTTAAAATTAATTTTTTTTCCATGCCTTCTAGATATTCATCAAGACCAACTTCATCCATCATATCCATGTTGACTGTCCCCGATAAAGACTTTTTCTTAAATATTTTATCATGATTTATTCCTGAAAAATGTTCCTCCTTTAAAATACTGCCGCTCGCTAAATTCATCGCACTTTCTAAATAATTTTTAAGTTCTCTAACATTTCCAGGCCAATCGTAGGACATAAAGGCATCATAAACTTCCTTTGAAACATCATAAACATTTTTATTAAGTTCTTTATTGTATTTTTTTATAAAATACTTAACAAATAAGGCTATATCCTCCTTTCTCTCTCTTAAAGGAGGAATTGTAATATTAATCACGCTCAGCCTATAATATAAATCCTTTCTAAATTTTCCGTTTAGAATTGCCGTATACGGATCCTCATTGGTAGTTGCTATAACTCTAACATCGATAGGGATATCCTTAAGTCCCCCAATTCTCCTTACATAACTTTCCTGCAAAACCCTCAAAAGCTTTGCCTGAAGTGAAATAGGCATAGAATTTATCTCATCAAGAAGAAGGGTCCCACCATTAGCCTGTTCGAAAAGGCCTGGTCTGTCTATTGCACCTGTAAAGCCCCCTTTTACTGTTCCAAATAAAATTCCCTCTAAAAGGCTTTCAGGCAAGGCAGCACAGTTGACCGCAACAAAAGGTTTGTTTTTCCTTACACTTTCATTGTGAATGCACCTTGCAAAAACCTCTTTCCCTGTCCCTGTTTCACCATAAATTAAAACTGTTGATGAGGACCTTGACGCCTTTTTGGCTATCTCGACAGCCTTTAAAAATTTGGGACTTAATCCAATAATATTTGAAAAAGTGGTAAAATCACTAGAAATTCCTTCATCAGTTCCTTCGGTTAGTTTTATTATATTATCATAAAGCTCCTTAACCTTAGTAAAATCTTTGGAAATCTCAACTGCTCCTAAAATTTCTCCATCCTTAATAATCGGAACTGTTGTATTTACAGATGTGATGTTATATCCCTTTTTATTTAAATATGTCTGATATCTATCTAATATGGCCTCTCCAGTCTTTAGTGCATGCAAAAGGGTGCTGGAATTTTCATTTAAACTTGGGAAAATCTCAAGAAGATTTTTCCCTAAAACCTCCTCTTCATCCATCCCCTCTAAATTAGCCATTGCTTTATTATATATTATTGTATTGCCTTCTTTATCAACAACATGAATACCCTCTTGTGTGTATTTTAATATTATATCAAGCAGTTCCTTATAAAAACTCATTCTCCCCTCTCCCATAAACGTATTTCATTAATAAGCCAAAGAAGTGCTAAATTTGTTGTCAAAAGTCTAATCCTTTGTCTATCTCCAGAAAGCCTTAATTCCTTATATTTTTCCTTGCCATTAAAATAAAGTCCAAGATAAACAAGGCCTACAGGCTTTTGTTCTGTTCCACCTAAAGGACCTGCAATCCCTGTTGAGGAAATCCCAATATCAGAGTTTGAAGTTAAAGCAACTCCCCTTGCCATTTCAATTGCACATTCTTTGCTTACCGCACCAAAACTTTTTAAAGTTTCTTCACTAACATTAAGCCTTTTCATTTTTGATTCGTTACTATAAGTTACTAACCCCTCCACCAAAGATGCTGAAATTCCTGGAAAATTAACAAGCCTTGATGTTAACATCCCTCCTGTGCAGGATTCTGCTATTGCAATTTTTAAATTATGCTTTAACAAAAGAGTTCCTAAAACCTCCTCAAGACTAGTATCTCCTTCACCATAAACATATCCTTCTAATCTTTCATTGATTTCCTTAACTACAGGTTCTATTAGCTCTATGGCCTCTCTTTCATCCTTTGCCTTTGCAGTAATTCTTAAGGTAACCTCTCCATCCTTAACGTATGGAGCTATAGTCGGATTTGTCTGGACTTCTATTAAATCCTTAATCCTATCCTCAACAAAACTCTCTCCAATTCCTGCAATTCTTAAAACCTTTGACATAAGAATATTATCAGTATATCTTAAAAGAATTGGAACAACCCTATTCTCAAATAAAGGAATCATCTCCTTAGGAGGTCCAGGCATCATAATTAAGACCTTACCGTTTTCCTCAAAATATATCCCAGGTGCTGTCCCATAATCATTTTTTAGAGCCTTAGCTCCTTCAATTATCAAAGCTTGTTTTTTTATCCCCTCAGTTAATTGAAGCTTCCTTTTGGAAAAATATTCTTCTACTGATCTAAATGTTTCTTCATCTAAAATCAAATTTTTATTAAAATATTTTGCAGCAACTTCCTTGGAAAGGTCATCCTGAGTCGGTCCAAGTCCCCCAGTTGTTATCACTATATCGCTTCTTTTAAATGCAATTTCAAATGCATCCATAAGTCTTTTTTCATTATCCCCAACAACAGTTTGATAGTAAACAAATATTCCAAGATCCTTGAGCCTTCTTGCTATATATTGTGCATTTGTATTAACGATATCACCAAGCAATAGCTCTGTTCCAATTGAAATGATCTCCGCTATCATATTACCCTCCTAATTTTTACTATTTTTATATTCCTCCAAAAGTTCTATTATCTTTACTGTGCATCTTTGACCTCTGCAACTACCTGAACCTGCTCCAGTTTTTCTTCGAATCTTTTCTAATGTGTCAGCTCCTTCTTCTATAGCTTTTTTTATACTTGCTCGTGAAATGCCTTTACACAAACAAACTTTAGTAAGTTTATCAAGAATCTCATTATTTAACTTATTATTCACATTACCACCTCCCTACTATTATACCACAAGAATATATTAGATAGCCTATATAGGCTAATTCAGGTTATAGAAGTATTTAATCCCCCAAAGTTATAAGAGCCCTGGAAGGATTAGTCCAGAAATCCTTCTCAGGGCTAAGCAAAAATAATTTTAATTAAGATCTTTAAAGAACTCCTTTATTATATAGTAACTCTTTTTTAATCTTTCTCTATATGCTGGTTCTTCCCAGCCCTTCCATTTATAAATTAAATCTTTTATATTCTGTTTTTCTGGGAAAACATCAATAACATTATTATTTGATATAACTATCCCTGTTATCACAAAACCATCTGTAATTGTAGTTTTAAATCTATCCCTTTCAGGATAATAAAGGTATTTTCTTGAATCATCCAAAACCCTATGACTCGATGGATCAGTTACATTTAGTTTTCCCCAAGGAATCCTTATATGTATTTTATCGCTAATATATAAGGAGTGACTTGAATCTGTAAAATCACCATATCTTAATGTAGAGCCATCTTGTCTTATCTCAGGAATAAATTTTCCATCCATAGTTACTCTGCTTTTATTTATTAAAGGTCTTATCTCCTCGAATATTCCATTCATAGTTTTCCTTGATGAAAATCTCATATTGCCAATATTATAATCAGGATGAGCCAATAGTTTTGCCTCTTTATCCTTTATTTTAATTACAAACTCCATCCCACTTGGTGCCTTTATATCAATCTTTGAAGAGTATTTAAAATCTCCCCTTAACCTATCATAGGTATCAATTCCTATGATAATTTCATTATTTTTAAAATCAAAATTCTTGTCATATTCTAATTCTATATAAAGATAAGTTTCATCATTAAATAAGCTGATTTTTTTAATAATCCCATCATTCAAAAATTCCAAATCTGCCTTTTCTGGCTTTACGCTTTCAATTGCAAGTATTCCGTAGTTTTGTTCAGGGTCATTGGCATTATGCCAAAGCACATGTCTTTCATAAGGTATCATGAAGGGTTCCGTTATCCATGTCTTTTTTGCCCACTCATCCATCCATTCGAATATTATTCCTCCAATATAACCTTCCCTTTTTATTGCCTTCATCATCCTTACTATTCCTTCTCCTTGAGTTATCTCATCCACACCCCCATGGTTATATCCATCAGGATTCATATGTGCATTGCCCATCCCCGTTGCCAGCCCAAATTCAGCAACTAAAGCTGGGAATTTTTTGTGTTGAGAAATAAATTCCCTTATATATCCACCATACATAAGCCTTCCATATTCATCCTGATATTCTTTATAATGTTCTTCATTGTTCATAAAATCAGGATAGTTAGGATAAATATGATATGCCCCAAAAAATCCTGCAATATTTTTTTCTCCTAAATCAAATTTATTAATATCAACTGATGCCTTATCGTTATATTCTAATTCCTTTTTACCTTCTTTATTAAATTCCGTTCTATGAATAATAGGGTCCAAAGTCGGCCAACTTACTATAGCAACAGGATGTTGAAACTTATATTTTTCATCTTCATATTTAATCAAATAATCACAAGTCATAGCAAGCCAAGCCTCAGTTGCCTCACCATTTGGGGCAGAGATATACTCTCCTTTATAAACATATCCCTTGTTTTTCTGATTTGTGCTTATAACCTCTTCAGGCTCTAATTCTCTTCCTACTAAAAAAGCAATAGTCCATTTTGATACATCTGCCTCATATTTCCCATAGGACTTTCCTACTCTCTTTGGAATTTCAACATTCCCATGAATAGCATCAACCACATATCCAATTTCCTTTAAAAAGCTTTGTAAGTTGTCCTTATCCAAGTAATTATGATCCTTTGGATTTTCATCCGGCCAAGCTTCCTGAATTAGAAACAAAGGATTTTCCTTGTAAATTTCATTATACGTCCTTAAGGCTTTATAAAATGAAGGATGAACTAACGTATATACACGCACAACATTTGCATTCATTTTGCCAATCATATCAAACCATCTTAAATAATCTATTTCATTATCCGGCATCTGGGTAAACCACTTTCCTGGAGTTGCAAGTCCTAAATTAACTCCCTTTATAAACAGTTTTTGCCACGCACCATCCTTATAAATTTGAAACTCATTATCCCTTATTCTTGATACCAGTTTAACACCCTTATAGTTGTAGATTTCTTGGCTTAAATTTTTTTCATTTATAGTTTTAGCATCTTTTATTATCTTTTTCATCATAGGAACATAAACCTTCCAATAAAAGGCATCCTGCGATGATTCAGTATTGAAGGATAAGATTTTCTTTATAAAATCATATCCAACAAACCTATAAAATGACGGGACACTTTTAACATCTGCAAAATCTCCCGCAAAATAATACGCCTTATAATCTTCAGTTATTTTCCTAAGAACAGCTGGGAACTCAACTTTTAAGTTATATCCTTCAAGCTTTTTGATTCCATTATCCTTAAGATCCAAAACAAATTTTGCTAAAACTTCAGAATCTTTATTGTTTATTATCTCAAACCAATAATTAAAGTTAACTTTATTTATTACATTAAATTCATTAATATACTTATCATCAAAAACAACCTTTAATTTTTGTTTATTAAAATCATTTTTGTCTAAAACCACTATTTCATTATTCTCAGAAATAAACACAAAACCATTTCCTTTAAAATCCCACTTTTTATTATACTGTTTCTCATAGTTTTCAATCACCCATATTGGAACCTCTATATCCCTTTTAAGTTCCGCAAAGTATCTCCCAATCCACCCGCTCCACTTAAACCCGAAGATATCCTCCATTTCTTTTTTAACCTTTTCATTCGTTGGATATTCAATCGTGTTGAATTCTGCAACTATAGTTCTTCCATTATTTAAATATGATTTTATTTTAAATAGTTCCTCCTCTGTTAACCCACCGTATATTAATTCTGATTTGCTTCCTTCCTTATTATCTTTATTAAAATCATCCGTATAAACACCATAGGTATCAGCTAAATAAATAAAATCCGGATTATTGGGTTGAATTTCAAATATTTTATAACCATTTTCTTCAGGATGGAAGCCAAAGTAATCCTTTTTATAATCAAAATAATCCTTTGTTATCCTATTTTTTATCTTCATATTATTTAATACCCAAACCAATCCTTTATGCTCCCTAAAATCTCTAGTTGGGACAGTTTTATCTATTATCCAAATATTTAAATAAGATGTTTGCTTTTTCATGAAAAGCAAAATTGGCAGCATTACAATAAGCAATAGAAAACAAATCATAAAAATTAACCTTTTTTTCATCCCCCATCACCATCTTTCATATCAATTTTTACATTATTATACTACATTTTTCACTATATTGATATAAAAAAAGAGGCATAAGCCTCTCATATTCTTTCATTCTTTATAATCCTCATTTCATCTAAATCCAAAACAGTTACCCCGATATTGGAGATTACATACATATATTTATCAACGAATACCGCCCTATAACCGTAATCATAGTATTCGACTGCGTTATCGTTTTTTAATAAATCCATCTGGGTAATCTTTTGCAGCAATTTTATTTCATTTTCATCAATCCTTAAAAGGCAGAGTCCTCTAAATATTTGAGTATAAGAATCATCATCCCTGGTTTCATATAAATCAAAGGCATAAAGGTCGTATGGTTTATATACGGTTAAAGCCTTATGGTTGTATAAGGATTCTGAGAAGGTGCCTCTTCCTCCTATTTCAAGCTTTGAAATTTGTTTTGGATTATCTAATTCTGAAATATCAAATAAAGCAATCTTTATGCCCTTATTAATTACCCTGCCCTCTAAATCTGCCGTTTCCAGTCCAATTCCAATAAGTCTGTTATCTCCTAATGGATGAAGGTAAGTGCTATATCCTGGTATCTTTAGATATCCTAGTATCTTAGGATTATGAGGGTTTTTAAGATCAATAACAAATAATGGATCCACCTGTTTAAAGGTTACCATATACATTTTATCGTTAGAAAATCTTACTGAATATATCCTCTCACCCTCTGCAATATTTCTTATACTGCCTGTTAATTTAAGATTTCTATCGAGAACAAAAACATTATTGCTAGTATTGAAGCTTTTCCCATTATAGCTTTCTTCAGTTGTCGCAATTCTAAAATAGCCCTCGTATTCATCCATTGAAAATTGATTAATTATATATCCGTCAACTTCTCCATATCCTTTGTAATTTACATCACTTTGTAAATTGAACTTATATATAAGGGTTTTTTGTTTATAGTTTTCCAACGATTGAACTGCATCCTTACCATTTACTTTTTCAAAAGGCTTTACAGCCTCTGTTTGTGTTGTTATAAGATAAAGATTTTCCCTAGACATATACATTTGATAAAAATTGCCTAAAGCAGACTGCATTCTAATATTAAAATTATTTAAATTAATATTGGAAATTACAGTAAAGTTAGAACTTAAGTTATTTTCATTATATAAAACGTTTTTTGCATCAATATAAATTTTCTTATCAGTCTTATCATAATCTACATAATAGGGTAGAACATTTTCATTTTTATCTTGTATAAAATATCTCATCCATTTGTTTGTTACTAGATAAAAATTGTCCCCATTTATCCTGCTTGATAATATATTTCCTGAAACTTCAAATTGCTTAACTAAACTAAATTTATCAATATCCTTTATATCGTATATTGAAATTAAAGTCGTCTCATCACCCCACCTTATAGGCATAATATCAACTTTTTCACTTGGCGTTGACTTTTTATATGGCTCTTCCTTTCCTTGTTCGTATCTAATCAATCCGGATAATAAAACTAAATATTTTTTATCTTCCTTTACATAAATAAACATTTCTCTTAAATAGAGGTTATTTAAGTCAGCATTTATTATATTAGCATATAGATCTTTTACCTTTAGCCTTTTTATTATTTCAGCCCTATCGTTCGCCTTAAAAATTATCAACTCATTTTTGTAGCTGTTAATTGAATATATATATTTCCCATCGGTTTTAATTATATCCGCCTCATCAATTCCTTCTACTTGAACATTTGTAGTAGAATGGGCAGGACTTTCTGATTTTGCACTTTCTTGAGCAAGATTAAATACACCATCCCTTGCTGGCATTCCAACGCTCTTTAAGGCATTTAACAAATCCTTTTCACTTTTAGCTGCTTTAAGTTCATAGCTTTTTACAACCTTTATTCCTTTAGAATTATTCACAGCAATCGCAACATAGCTTAAAACAATAGCAAAAATTACTGCAAAAACTAGAGAAACCTTTGAAAGTGAAAAACTTTTAAATTTATTTCCATCATCTAAGCATCTATTTAAAGTCTTAGTCTTCAAATCCTTTGAAGCCTTAATCTTGTCAAGTTCGGATAAATCAAACCTTTTTCTGTCATCCTTCATAATCAACAACCTCCCCTTCATTGAAAATATTTTTTAGCTGATCCCTTGCCCGTTTTAATCTACTTCTCACTGCAGTCTCTGATATCCCAATTGTTTTTGCTATTTCTATCGTATTGAAGTCAAAATAATAATATAAAAGAATAACTTCTCTGTATTTAGGAGGTAAGTTTAAAACCGCCTTGATTACTTCATGCTTTTTAATTTCATCTATTACCAAACCCTCTACATCGGTAGAACTGTTTTCCTTTATTTCATCTAAAAATATAAACCTTTTAATCCAAGCGCTTTTTAAATAGTCCTTGCAAATATTTATCGCTATACGGATAATCCATGTTTTTTCGCTTGAATCCCCTCTAAAATTCTTTAGATTGTTATAAACCTTTATAAACGTCTCTTGAAACAAATCCTGCGCTGCAGCATAGTCCTTTGTATATACAAAACAAATTCTTAAAACATCATCGCCATATTTTTCTACTAAATCTTCTATTTTCCTTGAATCCTCCGCTCTATCCACGATTAACCCTCCTTTCAACCTTTAGACGACTTTCATACGCTTTTCGTTGCATAAATTTAGGGGACATATGTCCCCTAAACTTCTACTTTACTTGCCATCTCATATCCTTTTTGAAACAAGTCAAAGCAAAAATCCTTTTCAAACCTTATTGTATCCTCAGGATTTATTTTAAAATTTGGTTTAAACACAAATAGATCCTCTTCTTTATAATACTTATAAATATATTCAGGAACTTCAAAGGTATCCCTAAGGGCAATAATTATTATTTTATCCATCCTGTGATTAATAAAAGGCTGTAAAAGACAATTATTCATAATCCCTCCATCAAGTTTAAAGCCATCGTATAAGCCTAACAAAACATCCTGAGTAAACCTTTCAAATAAAAGTTTTGTATCGAACATTTTGCCTTTAAAATCCACTAAAGCTTTATTATTATAAGGCAAAAGCGAGCTTACTTTAACAGCCTCTAAGGCATCTTCCTTCCCCTTTCCCTTTATATCAACTATGATTTCATACAAGCTGCTTTTTTTGATTAAAACATAATTTATATAAACATGCTCTATCTTTTCATCTTCACCTTCCAGCAAATATAGTTCGTTTATTATCTTAGAATTATCGATTACCTTATCCAGCGAAGATTTATATCTTTCACCGTCCATATTTATCCAAAATTCATATAATCCTTCATAGGCATTTTTCATCATAAAATATGCATTTATAGCTCCAATGGATGTTCCTGAAACAATATTTATATTAAGGTCCTTTTCCTTCAAAGCCTTTATTATCCCAGCCTGAAAGGCTCCCTTAGCACCACCACCAGTTAAGCATAATCCATACCTCAATTTGCATCGCCTCCATAAAAATTATATATCTATTCCTATTGTTTTAGTGCTCTGATTAGGCACCTTTACAAGCAAAATTCCACCAATGATAAACAAAATAATTATACTAAAAACGCCATTATTAGTCCTTCCTGTAATTTGAGCAACAAGGCCAACTAAAAATGGTCCCATTATTGCCGCAAATTTACCAAATATATTATAAAATCCAAAAAATTCGTTTGAGTTCTCCTTTGGAACAAGCTTTCCGAAATATGAACGGCTGAGGGCTTGAATTCCTCCCTGGGATGTTCCAACCAGCATCGCAAGGACCCAAAAATCTAAAGCCGTCTTTATAAAGTATGCATAAATACATATAAATGTATATATGCCTATTGCAATAAGGAGCATAAATTTTCCGGAATACTTTTCAGCAAGTCTGCCATACAAAAGAGCAAAAGGAAATGCCACGAATTGAGTCACAAGTAGAATTATAAGAAGAGTTGTGGAACTTATTCCAAGATCCGACCCATAGGCTGTTGCCATCTTAATTATAGTATCTACTCCGTCTATGTAGAAGAAATAAGCAAGAAGGAATATAAAGATGCTCTTGTGTTTTTTTATTTCTCTTAAGGTTTTAAAAAGTCTTTTAAAACTTGACAAAATAGGATTTTTTTCTATTTCTACATAATGGACTTGTTTTACATTTTTAAGCATTGGAATTGTAAATACTCCCCACCATATGGCAGTTATAACAAATGAAATTCTCGATGCAGTTTCAATGCTCATAGGAATCTTTTTAAATTGTGCAAGTATTATTATTGCTATACAGATAATAAATGGGATTGTGCTTCCTATGTATCCTAGACCATAGCCCATTGTGGATACCCTATCCATCCTATCCTCCGTCGTTACGTCAACTAAAAAGGCATCATAAAATATATTTGCCCCGGCAAAGCCAACTTCTGTAATAAAATATATAATAAGAAGGGCCAGCCATTGATCCTTTGGAAGAGCAAGCATTGCCGTTGAAATTATTCCAAGCATGAAAAAGAATCTAAAAAACTTTTTCTTATAGCCTTTATAGTCAGCAATAGTTCCTAATATCGGTGCTAGAATTGCAATCAACAACGTTCCAAGGGAATTTGCATAACCCCAATAGGCCGTTGAAATGTTTTTTTCAATTCCAGCAGAATCAGTTATCATTTTAAAATACAAAGGTAAAATAGTTGAGGTCACCGTCATCGAGTAGGCTGAATTAGCCCAATCATAAAGGGCCCAGCTCCTTTCAAGCTTATTAAGCTTCATAAAATTCCCCCTAACATTATAATTTCAAACCTAAAATTTTATCAAAAACCTTCTTAAAATCTGTGACCTTTTTTACACCGCTAATATCTACCTCTTTATCGCTCAATGCAAAAAATGTTTTATGTTTTACAGGAAGCTGTCCATGAACCGCCTTATAATTTGACGGAGAAATTACATCTCCAAAATGTTTGCTTGAAAAACTATAGCCCTTGCCGCCCTCCAACATTAAAAAAGCAGCTTCATCAAATCCTAAGTTTACTGAATCCTCCCTTGTAAATATCCTTTCAATTGCATTAGGATAGTATTTATTAAATTCATCTAAAACTTCCATAACCTTATTTTTAACTTCTATATTACTATCATCCTTCAAATAAACATAAGCCGAACCGTCGCAGGATTTTAAATAGACATCATAATCTATAATCCTTCCCTTTTTATCCTCCCTTATCAATCCCCTTTCTAAAAATAATTTGTTTAATCTGATCTCTTTTTCAACATCTAAACTTCCATGATCTCCAAGAAGGCAAAGAATTGTATCCTTTGAAATGCCTGCATCCTCAATAGCCTGTCTTATCTTTGAAAGCCTAATATCATGCCTTTTTAAAGCCTCCATAACCTTATTAGATTTTGTGCCATATTTATGTTTATGTGTATCGACATCGGTAAAATGAATGAGCATGAGATTAGGCTTATATTTTTTTATGGTATATAATGAACATTCAAGGACAAAATTATCTAGGTCTGGCTGATTAAAGGATTTGAAAAGATGTCCAAAGCGCCTTACAAGGTCGAGCTGGTAAAAAATACTTCCAGAGGATAAGGATACTGTAATCTGATTTTGCCATGGTCTATTTGCAAATATTTCAGGCATATTGTATTTTATGTTAGCCTTTGCTGTAACCGGCCATAAAAGTGCAGCAGTAATTAACCCTTTTCTTGCTGCAGCGTCAAATAAAGTATCCGACTTTATATATTTTCTTTCCCAATACCAATCCGGTCTTCTCATCCTTGGTTGAATTAATGTATTATTAATAACTCCATGCACCCTTGGAAGTTTGCCTGTCATCATGCTGACATGAATGGGATATGTTAAGGTTGGGTAAACAGGTTCTACGTCAAAGGTATAGTTTCCTTTAGTTAAAAACTCGCTAAAATTAGGTAGGGTTTTTATAACATCATAATCATCTTTAGCTACAGCGTCAAAGGAAACGATAATCAAATGTTTGTATCTTTTAGTTTCCATCCTAACACCCCAAAAATAAATATATCTTTTTTAACAATTATACGCTAATTGTAAAAAAATAACAACAACTTCTTTTATTGCATAATTTAAGCAGTTCCAGATAATCTGAAACTGCTCAAATTGTAGAAAAAACCTTTTTCTGTTAAAAGCCTTGCAAGAACTCCAAAAGAATTAGAAAAGGCATCGCTCATTTCGCCAAGCAATTCTAATTATAAAAGTATCTTTTATTTTACAGTTTTTTATGCGGAATTTCAATATAGGTGCATTTAACCTTTTCATCCTTACTATGTTTTTTTCTCGGAACCCTTATTATAACATGAGGTTCATCCTTTTCTCTATCGCTATTTTTGCCAAAAATAACAGCTCCATTTTTAGTCCAACTTTTAAGGGCAACTAAAGTATCACACATACAACACCCCACCCTAAAAATAAATTTTAAAAAAGAGCCAGCTAGCTGGCTCCTTTTATGCATATAATTTAAACTTGTTTACAAGAGCTTTAACCCTTTCTCTTGCAGGTGTTAGATCCTTATCCCTATTTTCGATAACCCAATTTATTATATCTGCAATTTCTACCATTTCTTCTTTACCAAAGCCTCTTGTTGTAACTGCAGGAGTTCCTATTCTTATACCGCTTGTTACAAATGGACTTTCAGGATCAAATGGTATTGTATTCTTGTTAACTGTAATTCCAACTTCATCAAGAAGATGTTCTGCATCTTTACCTGTAATATGCTTATTTCTTAAATCAACAAGCATAAGGTGGTTGTCTGTTCCTCCAGAAACAAGCTTAAATCCTCTTTCCATAAGAGCATTTGCCAAAGTCTTTGCATTTTCTAAAACTTTTCTTTGATATTCTTTAAACTCTTCGCTCATCGCTTCCTTAAAACATACTGCCTTTGCAGCAATAACATGTTCAAGGGGTCCACCTTGTATCCCTGGGAAAATGGTCTTATCTATAAGTTTTGCATATTGTTCCTTACAAAGTATTGCACCGCCCCTTGGTCCCCTTAAGGTCTTATGGGTTGTTGTTGTAACAAAATCTGCATATTCAACTGGATTTGGGTGTAGACCTGCTGCAACCAATCCTGCAATATGTGCCATATCAACCATCATGTAAGCTCCAACTTCATCGCAAATTTCTCTTATTTTCTTAAAGTCTATTATTCTTGGATAAGCGCTGGCACCTGATACAATCATTTTTGGTTTTTCCTGAAGGGCAAGTTTTCTAAGTTCTTCATAGTCTATAAATCCTTCTTCATTTACTCCATATGCTATAAAATTAAATAGCTTTCCTGAAAAGTTTACAGGGCTTCCATGAGTTAAATGACCACCATGGGATAAATTCATACCGAGAACCTTATCACCTGGCTCTAAAACTGCCATGTAAACCGCCATGTTAGCCTGAGAACCTGAATGGGGCTGAACATTAGCATGTTCTGCACCAAATAATTTTTTCATCCTTTCCCTTGCAAGGTCCTCTATAACATCAACATATTCACATCCCCCATAATATCTTTTTCCTGGATATCCTTCCGCATACTTGTTTGTAAGTTGTGACCCTTGTGCCTCCATAACAGCTCTGCTTGTAAAATTTTCCGAAGCGATAAGCTCTATTTTGTTCTGCTGCCTTTCCATTTCCTTTAATATGTATTCATATACCTCAGGATCCACTTTTTTAACATTTTCAAGGCTCATCACAACACTTCCTTTCGCTAATTTTTGCAATATTTCTAATTTTATTATAAATTTAATTATTATAAATATCAATAAAAAATTGCACACTTATACCTATACTGAATAATTTCATTCACACCTTGTAAAAAAAAGAAAAATCTCCCACGTCTAGTAGGAGATTTACTTCATAAACTTTAGTATAACATCGATAAGCTCTTGAATTTCCTTCTCGCCATCGAAATCTTGAGTTGCTGCCTTCATAATACATGATTTTGAATAATTTTCCAAAATCAAACCACCAACTTTGTTAATTGCAGCCCTCACTGCAGCTATTTGAATTAGTATATCAGAGCATTCCTCATTATTTTCAACCATCTTTTGAATTCCCTTTACTTGACCTTCAATTCTTCTTAGCCTTTTGATAATATCTTCCTTAGAGCAGCATTGAACCATTTTTATCCCACCTTATCTATAATTTGTAAATTGAAGCTCTATTCCAAAGTCCCTTCCCCTTAGCATTTGAATAACTGACTGCAAATCATCTTTGCTTTTTCCTGATACTCTTATAATATCATCCATTATTTGAGCTTGAACCTTAAGTTTTGTATTTTTGATTTCCTGAACTATTTCCTTTGCCTTTTCCTTTTCTATGCCGTTTTTAATTTTAACAGTTTCCCTTACTGTTCCACCTGTTGCCGCCTCAATCTTTCCTTCATCTAAAAACTTTGGCGACACCCCCCTTTTAACCATCTTAGCCTTCAAAATTTCTAATATGCTCTTTAGCTTAAATTCATCCTGAGCATGAATTTTTATTTCATCCTTGCCGTTAAATTCAACCTCTGCAACTACGCCTTTAAAGTCATATCTTTGTGATATTTCCTTTATAGTTTGGTTAACAGCATTATCTATTTCTTGAAGGTCTGGTTTTGAAACTATATCAAATGAATATGTTCCTGCCATAGTAACCTCCTTATAAAAATTATTCATGACCGATACTCACATATAATAATATACTAAATTTAACATTTTCTCAATTGATTATTACTTATTTTCTCCAAAAACTATATCTTTAATTACCTCACCGGCCATTATAAGACCTACTACCGAAGGCACAAAGGATATGCTTCCTGGGATTTGTCTTCTGTCAGTGCATTTTCTTGTTGCACCAGGTGGGCATACGCATCCTACCTTGCAGGACACAACTTCATCAAGCTTTGGCTTCATCGGTGGCTCCTTTGAATAAACAACCTTCAGTTTTTTAATTCCTCTTTTTCTAAGTTCGGTCCTCATGACCTTAGCTAATGGACACACACTTGTTTTATAAATATCCTCAACCTCAAACTTAGTCGGATCAAGCTTATTGCCAGCCCCCATACTGCTTATTATTGGAATATTCATTTCATTGCATTTTACTACAAGCTCTATCTTTGAAGATACTGTATCTATAGCATCAATTACATAATCTATGTCATTAGTTAATAACTTTTCAATGTTATCCTTTGAAATAAATTCTTTTATAGGTAGAACAACAGCCTTAGGGTTTATTTCTTTAACCCTTTCAGCCATTACATCAACTTTTGGTTTTCCAACAGTTTTTGTTGTTGCATGTAATTGTCTATTTATATTTGTTATACAAACATCATCATCGTCAACTAAAATTAATCTTCCAACTCCTGAACGAGCAAGAGCCTCAACAGCAAAGGATCCAACTCCTCCAACTCCAAATACTGCTACAGTGCTTTTTTTGAGCTTTTCAACTCCTTCTTTTCCTAAAAGAAGTTCTGTTCTTGAAAAAGGTCCTAACATAGTTACCTCCTTACATACAAAAACCCACCATATCGCTGGATGGAATGATTGAACCTGCTCTCAGCAGGTGGGTGCCCTCCCCCATGCTTCTTGTTCCCTACCTTTAGTAGGCCTACATTCCACATGAGGAGCCCGGGCTCCCTTTTCGTAGGTGTTGGCTCAATACATAATCCATCCTGGCGAATACGGCAGGCTCTTTTATTTAATTATTAATATAACACCTTTTGTCGAAAATATCAATAGTAAACCCTTATGTAAATTAAGGGATTATTCTTTTTCAATAACAGTTATACCAAGTTCATCTAACTGCTTTTCATCAACCTCTGATGGAGCATTTGTAAGTGGGCAGGCTGCATTTTGATTCTTTGGGAAGGCTATAACATCTTTAATATTGTCAGTTCCCGTAAGGAACATAACAATCCTATCAAATCCAAAAGCTAATCCTCCATGGGGTGGAGGTCCAAATTTGAAGGCCTCAAGAAGGAAACCAAATTTTTCATAAGCCTTTTCCATCGAAAGTCCTAATGCCTTAAACATCCTCTCTTGAAGTTTTGTATCATGTATTCTAATGCTTCCTCCACCTATTTCTTCTCCATTTAGAACCATGTCGTAGGCCTTTGCCCTAACCTTTTCCGGATTTGTTTCTAATAATTCTATATCCTCATCCATCGGACTTGTAAATGGATGGTGCATTGCAACGTATCTTCCTTCCTCTTCATCGTATTCCAGAAGTGGGAATTCAGTAACCCAAAGGAACTTAAATTCTTTATTATTAGGACCAATTAACTCAAGTTTTCTTCCAAGTTCAAGTCTAAGGGCCCCTAAAGCTGCAAAAACAGTTTTTGGTTTGTCTGCAACAATTAAAAGTAAATCTCCTGTTTCCGCCTGCATCTTGTTTTTAATTGCATTTAATTCTTCTTCTGATAAAAATTTTGCAATAGGAGATTTTATTTCTCCTTCCTTTAAGGCTATCCATGCAAGTCCTTTAGCTCCATAGGTCTTAACAAGTTCTTCAAGTTTATCTATTTCCTTTCTTGAAAATTCTGCGCATCCCTTTGCATTTATTCCCCTTACTGTTCCACCATTTGCTACAGTATCTTTAAATACTTTAAAATTGCTATTTTTTACCTCATCACTAATGTCAACAAGTTCTAACCCAAATCTTATATCCGGCTTATCCGAACCGTATCTTTCCATTGCCTCTTTATATGTTATCCTTGGGAAAGGAGTTGGAATGTCTATATTGAGGATTTCTTTAAACAATCTTTTCATTAGCCTTTCGTTTAAGTCTATTACATCATCAATGTCCACAAAGGACATTTCGATATCTATCTGTGTAAACTCAGGTTGTCTGTTTGCCCTAAGGTCTTCATCCCTAAAGCAGCGAACAATTTGGAAATATCTATCAAACCCTGAAACCATAAGAAGCTGTTTAAAAATCTGTGGTGATTGGGGTAGAGCATAAAATTTTCCCGGGAAATTTCTACTTGGAACTAAATAGTCCCTCGCTCCTTCAGGAGTGCTTTTTGTAAGCATCGGAGTTTCAATCTCTAAAAATCCATTTTCGTCCATAAAATCTCTTACTACCTTAGCTGCTTTATGCCTTATTATTATATTTCTTTGAAGGTCTGGTCTTCTAAGGTCTAAATATCTATATTTTAATCTTATTGCCTCTGAGGCATCTAAGTTCTCCTTAATGTATATTGGTGGCGTCTCTGATTCTGATAATATTCTAAGCTCCTTCCCTTTAACCTCAATCATTCCTGTTGGTAGATTTGGATTTGGAGCTTCCCTTAAAACCACTTCACCAATAACTGCAATAACATATTCACTTCTTAGCTCCTGTGCCTTTATAAAGGCCTCCTTATTTATTTCCTCACCAAATACAACCTGAACAATTCCCGTTCTATCCCTAAGATCGGTAAAAATGAGTCCACCAAAATCCCTTCTTTTTTGCACCCATCCCATTAAAACAACATTTTGTCCAACGTGATTTTCCCTTAGTTCGCCACACATATGGGTCCTTTTTAACCCCTTTAAAGCCTCAGCCATAATATCCCTCCTAAATCCTTTCTTTAATTACTTCATAAATATCGCTTAAAACTATTTCTTCTTCCTGTCCAGTTTCCATTTCCTTTAATTTAGCCCTATTGTTTTCTATCTCCTCATCTCCAAGAACAATTACATATTTTGCACCGATTTTGTTAGCATATTTCATCTGAGCCTTTAAAGATTTATTCATAAGATCCCTTTCGCAGGAAATACCTTTATTTCTTAATCCATAAACTATCTTTGCAGCCTCATCCTTTGCCTTATCTCCTATCGATGCAACATAAAGACTTATTCCCTTTGGCTTTGGTATTTCAATCCCCTTGGATTCTAATGTTAATATGAGTCTTTCAAGACCAAGTCCAAAGCCAACAGCTGGCATGTCTGGTCCACCTATTTCTTTAATCAAATTATTATATCTTCCCCCACCGCATATCGTAAGATTTTCCTTTATGCTACTTGATATTATTTCAAAAACAGTTTGTGTATAGTAGTCAAGTCCCCTTACTATATGAGGATCTACTTCATAATGAATCCCAAGAAGTTCAAGCTCATGCTTTAATCCCTCAAAATGATTTTTGCAATTATCACATACATAGTCAGTAATTATCGGTGCTTCCTTTACAATTCTTTGGCATGTTTTTTCCTTGCAGTCAAGTATTCTCAAAGGATTTCTTTCATATCTATCCCTACATACATCGCAAAGCTCTTCTAAATTATCCTTAAGATAATTTTTTAACGCCTCGTTATAGTTCTTTCTGCACTCAGGACATCCTATATTGTTTATGTTTACCTTTAAATTATCTAGCCCAAGTCTTTTTAAGAAGGTCATAGCAAGGGAAATAACCTCAGCATCTGCAGATGGTGATGGTGAGCCGAACATTTCTATTCCAAATTGGTGGTGTTCCCTTAGCCTTCCTGCCTGAACGTTTTCATATCTAAAAACGGGTGTTATGTAATAAAGTTTAGTAGGTTGAGTATCAAATTGAAGGCCGTGCTCTATAAAAGCTCTAACGGCTGGTGCTGTTCCTTCTGGCTTTAAGGTTATACTTCTTCCAGCCTTATCGTTGAAGGTATACATTTCCTTTTGAACGATATCCGTAGTTTCCCCAACACCTCTTAATATTAGTTCTGTATGTTCAAAGGTTGGAGTTCTTATTTCAGAATATCCAAACTCAGCACAAATTTTTCTAACTTCACCTTCGATATAATGCCATTTATATGACTCCTTTGGCAATACATCCTTAGTCCCCTTTGGAGCTTGTGTTAGCATCTTTTAACCTCCTTTAAATTAAAATTTAAATAAATAAAAACCGCCCCTTAAAAAGGGACGGATAATTCCGCGGTGCCACCCTAATTGGCATAAAACCCACTTGACTTGATAACGCATCAGCGTCCCACCCTACTCATTTCAGGCGGAAGCTCCAGGGTGTCCTTCACCCTCCTTAACCGTGAAGATGCTCTCAATCGCGGCATCCCCTCCCTGTTCGGTGTTTGAAGGCTACTCCTCCCCTTCACAGCCTTTTAATATAAATTTTTTAATAATTATATTATCAATAAGTTTAACAAATGTCAATCAACATTTTTATTTTTTCATCTATTTGTTCATCTATTCTTAAGATATATTCTTTTACATCTTTAAGATTTGCAACCCTTTCTATCCTTCCTGATTCCCCATAAACAATTTTAGTTACAGCATCAGCACCTAAGGCTATAACAGTTGTAGATTCTGCTATCATTTGAATATTGTATATGCATTCCTTACCCCTAAAGCTATACCCCACATTCTCAAGGGGGCTAACCATATTCTTTTGCCTATACATATAATAGGGATGCATTCCTATGCTTTTAACATTATCTGTTGCAATATCATACATTCTGCTTGCTAAATCCTTATCCCCTTTAAACATCCTTTCATTTAAAAGACTTGCCCTTTTTACAGCCATAGTATGAATTGTAATGCTATCAGGCATTAAGACTAAAAGCTTTTCCATCGTCCTTTTAACGTGTTCCTCTTTTTCTCCTGGTAGTCCTATTATGATATCCATATTTATATTATTAAAGCCCACTTCCCTTGATAAATAAAATTTCTCAATTACATCCTCAACCGTATGCCTTCGTCCAATTAAATCTAGCGTTTCTTGATTCATGGTTTGAGGATTTATGCTGATCCTTGTAATTCCATTTTCCTTTAATATTATTAATTTTTCCCTATTTAAAGAATCAGGCCTTCCGGCCTCTACAGTAAATTCCCTTAATTTTTTAACGTTGATAAGATCCTTAACCCATGAAAAAAGCTCGTCTAACTCTTTTTCATTTAAAGAAGTTGGTGTCCCCCCACCAACATAAAGGGTATCAATTGTAATACCCCTATCCTTTAAAAAATTTATAACCGAATAGATTTCCTTTTTTAATGCAATTAAATAATCCTTAACAAGGTTATTTCCTTTATAGGGATTTGAAGTAAAAGAGCAATAGGCACACCTTGTTGGACAAAAGGGAATGCCTATATAAAGGGCAACTGAATTTTTAGGCTGATCTAAGAACGGCGCCTCATTTTTAGCAACTTCCAGTAATAAATTTATCTTTCCCTTAGAAACTAAATATTTTTCTTTTAAAATTTCTCTTATATTTTCTTCATTAAGGCCCCTTTTAAAGGCATCATGAACTATTTTGGTAGGCCTTATACCAACAAGTATTCCCCATGGCATTTTAACTCCGGTTTCATTTTGCAAAAGCTTTAAAAGGGTATACTTTATTGCATTTTTTATTTCTTTTTCATCATAAGAATTCAAATTAAACGATTCAAAAATTCCATTTAAACTAGCTGTAACCTTGTTGTTGTCCCTGTCATAAATAATTTCGAGCTCATATCCCTCATCCATAAACTTTATTTCATCCTTAGGATAAAACAAAGATGCTATTTGGTAAACTTCATATCTATAATCATGTCCTTTTAATCCAATCTTCACAATACTCTCCCCTATATATCCTTTTGCGTTCTATCCTTTAAGAGCTTAACCTCCTCCAAACTAATATTAAGCTCCCTTGCAATTTCGCTGTCCTTAAGTCCACTACTTATAATGTCCATATAAGTATCATAGTCCAAATCGTTTAACGGATTTTCATAGTCAAAGGATCTAGACTTATATTTCCTTTTTTTCATAAAAAATCCCCCTTTTGGCATACTTCATATTTTAGTATGCCCTAAGAATGGTTATTCATTCAAAAAGGGGTTAAACTTCTTTTCTTTTTCAATTGTAGTAGATGGACCATGTCCAGGAAAAACCTTTGTTTCATCATTTAATATTAATAGTTTGTTTTTTATTGAATTTATCAAAGTTTCAAAGGATCCCTTAGGGAAATCCGTTCTGCCTATTGAACCCTGAAAAAGCGTATCTCCTGATAATAGTATATTCCCTATCTTAAAGCACAAGCCTCCCGGAGTATGTCCAGGCGTCTCAATAACTTCAATTTTTAAATTGCCAACGTCAATTATATCCCCTTCCCTTAAATATCCATCGGGTAGGAAGGGTTTAATATTTCTAAAAATAGGAATTAGCTCCTGAGTCCCACCATTTACTAAATACTCATCCTCTTTACCCATTAAAACTTTAGCACCGCTTTTTGTTTTAATCCTTTCAACTCCAGCAATATGGTCCCCATGACCGTGGGTCAATAAAATATATTTAATTTTTAAACCTAATTCCTCACATCTTTTTAAAACTTTATCAGGAGTTCCACCCGGATCAACTATTGCACATTCTTTGGTCTTTTCATCTCCGATTAAGTAACAATTAGTCTGAAAATAGCCTAATTGGAACGCCTCAAAAATCATAATCTCACCTCAAAAGTTTTTCTTACTGTCCAAAAGCAATGTAACAGGCCCATCGTTTACAAGCTCAACATCCATATAAGCTTGGAACTTTCCTGTTTGAACATTTTCGACATATTTTTTGCATTCTTCAACAAATTCGTTATAAATCTTTTCCGCATGCTCAGGTTTTGCAGCCATCATATAATTAGGTCTTCTTCCCTTTCTGCAGTCTCCGTATAAAGTAAATTGTGAAACCACCAAAAGAGAACCCTTAACATCTATAAGGGATAAATTCATTTTTCCATCTTCATCGTCAAAAATTCTTAAATTGCATATTTTATCTGCTAAATATTTTATATCATCAGTATTGTCGCTATCCTCAACACCAAGTAATACCAATATACCATTATCTATTTTCCCAGTAAGCTCCCCATCAGCTACAACCTGTGCCCTTTTTACCCTTTGAACAACAGCCCTCATATTCTCACTCCTAACTTAGATTCCTATAGACATCAATAATTCCATTTAATTTTCTAAGATCCTTAATTAATTTTTCTATTTGTTCAACACTTGTAACTTCAATCGTTAAGTTTATTAGAGCCAAATGATTTCTTGTTGTTCTTGCATTTATAGCTTTAACTGAAAGCTTTGAATTAGTTAAAGTTGTTGAAATATCAGCAATAAGTCCATGTCTATCATTAGCTTCAATTGAAATTTCAGCAAGGAATTTTGCATTATGCTCACCTGTCCAGCTTGCATCAATAACTCTATCCGGTTCTGCTTCTGCAAGATGCTTGAAGTTGCTACAATCTTTTCTATGGATGGATACGCCTCTCCCTCTTGTTATAAAACCAATTATCTCATCGCCCGGAATTGGATTACAGCATTTTGCAAACCTAACAAATAAATCCTTTTCTCCTTCTATTATAACTCCAGGTTTTTTGATTTCTCCCTTTCTTGGCTTTTTTTCCACCTTATCTTCAGAAATTATTTCCTTTTGTGGCAATATTTCCTCCTTTTTAATCTCTTCCTTTAGCTTGCTTATAACCTGATGGGCAG
Source organism: Caloramator australicus RC3 (assembly GCF_000297115.1). GTDB lineage: Bacteria > Bacillota > Clostridia > Clostridiales > Caloramatoraceae > Caloramator > Caloramator australicus. The sequence goes on from NZ_CAKP01000138.1 coordinate 99,495, forward strand.
TCAAAGCACCGCTTCCTATTGCTGAATAAAGATCCTCAATATTAGAAAAATTAAATTTTCTTATAACTGGTTCAATATACTCTGTCTTCAATGCCTCATTTAAATTTAAGCCCTGCCTTTTTATTTCCTTTTCAAAGGTTTCCCTTCCCTTTTCTATATTTTCCTCTTTAAAGGTCCTTTTAAACCATTGCCTTATTTTATTTTTAGCCTGTGAGCTTTTTGCAATATTAAGCCAATCTCTGCTTGGCCCCTTAGAGTTGGCGGATGTTATTATTTCAACTATATCCCCTGTCTTTAGTTTATAATCAAGGGGAACCATCCTTCCATTTACCTTTGCTCCAACGCATTTGTTTCCAACATCGGTATGAATCCTATAGGCAAAGTCTATAGGCGTAGAATCGACAGGAAGATCAATAACAGCACCCTTTGGAGTAAATACAAAGACTTCATCAGAGAAAAGATCTATTTTAACAGTTTCCATGAACTCCGTTGCATCCTTTGCTTCCTTTTGAAGCTCAAGGATTTGTCTTAACCAATGAAGTTTTTCATCTATATCCAGCTCTTTATTGTTAATCCCTTCTTTGTATTTCCAATGGGCAGCAATACCGTATTCAGCAGTCCTATGCATCTCCCATGTTCTTATCTGAATTTCAAAGGGCTGTCCATTAGGCCCAATTACAGTAGAATGAAGGGATTGATACATATTAGGCTTTGGCATCGCTATATAATCCTTAAATCTTCCAGGAATAGGTTTCCACAAAGTATGAACAATGCCAAGGGCTGCATAGCAGTCCTTAACCGTATCGACGATTACCCTTACAGCCAAAAGGTCAAATATTTGGTCAAAGGTTTTGTTTTTATAGTGCATTTTTCTATAAATACTGTAAAAGTGTTTTGGTCTTCCATCTATATCTGCTTTAATCCCTGCCTGTTCTAATTTTTCCTGAAGTATATTTTTAATTTCATTTATCTCCTTTTCCCTTTCAGCCCTTTTCTTTTGAACTTTAGAAACTAACTCATAATATTCATCTGGATGCAGGTATCTTAATGATAAATCCTCAAGTTCCCACTTAATTTTAGAAATACCGAGTCTATGGGCTAACGGTGCATAGATATCCAATGTCTCCTCAGCCTTAGCCTTTTGCTTTTCAGGTGGAAGATATTTTAAGGTCCTCATATTATGGAGCCTATCTGCAAGCTTTATTAAAATTACTCTAATATCCTTTGCCATTGCAATCAAAACTTTTCTTATATTCTCAGCCTGCTGTTCTTCCTTTGATTTATATTCTATTTTCCCAAGTTTTGTTACACCATCCACAAGATCCGCAATACTTTCATTAAATTCCCTTTTTACGTCCTCATAGCTCAAATGGGTGTCTTCAACAACATCGTGTAAGAGGGCAGCACAAATGGCGTCAGTATCAAGACCCATTTCAACAAGAATAATCGCAACTTCAACAGGATGAAGTATATATGGATCCCCTGACTCCCTTAATTGGCCTTCATGAGCCTTTTCCGCCACATTATATGCCTTTTTAATCATTTCAATATCAACGTCTAAATTATTCTCCTTAATCTTTTCTAATAACCTTTGTAGCATAATTAGCCCTCTTCCCCATTGTAAAATTTATGGCTGGTCAAAAACCAGCCATGTTTTTAATATATTATATATTAATCTTCATCATTTTGCAAATTTTTTCGACATTTTAAAATTCATATTGAACTAATGAAAATACATCATATCCTTCAAGCTTTTCCCTTCCATTAAGGCCAGTAAGTTCAACAACAAATCCCATAGAAGCAACAACCCCACCAAGCTCCTCTACAAGCTTTGCAACAGCTGAAATTGTTCCTCCAGTTGCAAGAAGGTCATCCACTATTAGAACCCTTTGTCCTGGCTCTATAGCATCCTTATGAATTTCTAATGCATCATTGCCATATTCTAATGAATATTCATATTTTAAAGTATCAGCTGGAAGCTTTCCAGGCTTTCTTACTGGAACAAAACCAACGCCTAAAGCATAGGCAACAGGTGCCCCAAGAACAAATCCCCTTGCTTCAGGACCAACAACCAAATCGATTTCCTTATCCTTAACTATTTCAACTATTTTATCTATAACATCCTTAAATGCCTCTCCATCCTTAAGAACAGTAGTAATATCCTTAAAGCTTATTCCCTTCTTTGGAAAATCCTCTATTATTCTTATTTTTTCCTTTAAATCCATTTTTATACCTCCCTGATTTTATTTTCTAACAAATTGATTATTTTATTAAAATTATCTTCCAAATCATCAGCAATTGTCAAAATTTCTGTGCTGTTAGGAAGAATTTTTATCTTATCATCCTTTGTAAATATTCTAATTGCTCCTATTTTTTTTAAATAAACTATCATCCTGTATAGCAAAAATATATTTATATCAAATTTACATGCTATATCATCTAAACTACCAACAACTTCATTATACATCAAATCTTCAAGAAACTTAATAGCCTTTTTATCGTCAAATGTTATCATGTTTTTAAGATTTTTTAATCTACTAATAAACTCTTCATTTAAAAAATGATAAACCGTAACGTCTAAGCTATCTAAATACAAATAATCATCTACATTTATTAGATAATCATAGATAAGAACCTCATTATTTTTAAAATCAATTTCCTTAATTTTAGGTAAGAGAATAAATTGCGATTCAAGTCCAAAATTTTTGTAAAGGTTAAAATCCATCACCTGTCTAAATTTATCAACCTCTTCTATCGAATTATAATCGTTTAACAATATAATTCCTCTTTTAAAATAAACAAACTCCTTTAAAAAATTCAGATCATAGTTTAAATAATTTATATTTTTTGTTTCAATAAAAGGAAAGTCGCTAAAATTTAGGACTTCTTTAATATTTCTAAAATAATTTTCCTTAAGCTTACTTCCACTATAATCCATAGAAGGTTTAATATCTTTTATATTAAGCTGAACATTTCTTGTATTATTCCATTCGTTTATATTCAAATTAAAGGCCACATCGATATATTCCCAGTCTCTATCCATAAATTCCACGTTATTTATAAAATCAACACAATCCAATGTTTTGGAATCTTTTTCAATGAGCATTTTAATATACTGTCCTTGATTGCCTATCCTTCTTTTAGATATTACCCTTGCATTCATAAGGCAAAATATCGGCTGATTATTGCCCATCCCAAAAGGCTCTAACATATTTAAAAGTTCACATGTTTCAATGTTCAAATCATCAGAATCAAGTTCTAAGTCTATATCTATTCTTTCTGCAAAGTATTCACAATCTATTTTTTTAGCAAGTTCATTGAGCCTTTTTCTAAAATCATCAAGCTTTGACTTTTCAATTGTAAGTCCTGCTGCAAGTTCATGTCCGCCGTATTTAACAAGAAGATCCTTACATTCTACTAAATTATCATAAAGATTAAATCCCCTTATACTTCTTCCTGAACCCCTTAGTGTTTCACCTTCTTCGTAAAACAATATAGTTGGTCTATTGAATCTTTCCACTATCCTCGAAGCAACAATTCCAATTACACCAACATGCCAGTTTGGTGATGATAAAACTATTACTCTGTCCTTTTTAAGATCTATCTCCCTTTGAATCTTTTCTATGCATTCATCTAATATCTCCTGTTCAATTTGCTGCCTTTTTTATTTTCCTGATCAAGGTATTTTGCAATCTGCATTGCCTTTTCATTATCGCTTGTAATAAAAAGCTCCACAGCAATTTTGGCATCGCTTAATCTTCCTGCAGCATTTAGCCTTGGTGCGATTTGAAAGGCCACATTATAGGTTGAAATCTTGTCCTTAATTCCTGCAACCTGCTTTATTGCATTTATTCCAGCCTTATCGCTAGTTAGTATTTTTTCAAGACCATATTTTACAATAATTCTATTTTCATCTGTGATATCAACAATATCAGCTATTGTTCCAATAGCAACTAGATCTAAAAATTCCTCGTATCCCTGAAGATCATAAAACTTAAATAAAGCCTGAACAAGTTTAAATGCTACGCCACATCCAGCAAGCCCCTTAAAGGGGTATTGGCAGTCATGCCTTTTAGGATTTAATGCTATTGTATTTGGGATCCTTTCTTTACATTCATGATGGTCAGTAATTATTATATCCAATCCCTTTTCCTTTGCATATTCAACTTCTTCAATAGCGCTTATTCCACAGTCAACTGTTATAACAAGATCCACATCAAGGGAGCTTATATGGTCAATCGCTTCTCTATTAATACCATATCCTTCATTAACTCTGTCGGGAATATAAAAACTAACATCTACTCCTAATTTATTAAATGCCCTATAAAGAATTGCTGTGCTTGTGATGCCATCAACATCATAGTCCCCATAAATATATATCTTTTCCCTTTTCTTAATAGCTTCATCGATCCTATCTATTGCCCTGTCCATATCCTTTAAAAGAAAAGGATCATAAAGCAACCTAAGATCAGGATTCAAAAAAATGTCTGCCTTCTCCTTTGAATTTATACCTCTTGAAATAAGCAAACTATTTATAACTTTGTTTTCATGAACAATTAAATCAAAGTTTTTCTCTTTAACATCCCATCGTTTCATACCTTTCTCCTCGACAGACACAAAAAATTAGGAAACAAAGATATTATATATAAAGTAAAGGCATTTTGCAATAAAAAAGAGTTAGCAGAGCTAACTCTTTTTATCATACCCTTTGTCCTTGTCTTTTTTCAAATATCACCCACAATGGGCTGGCGATAAAGATTGAAGAATAAGCACCGCTAATGATACCTATGATCAGTGGTAATGCAAATTCCTTTATGGATGGAACTCCAAATATATAAATTGCTGTTATTGTAAATAAAGTCGTTAATGTAGTATTAATTGATCTTGCTAGTGTTTGAGTTATACTTGCATCTACCAAAGTTTCAAAGTCATGATATTTTCCAAGCTTTCTGTTTTCCCTTATTCTATCAAATACGACTATAGTATCGTTAATAGAATAACCTAATATAGTTAACATCGCTGCAATAAAGCTTGAGTTTACTGGAATTTGTAAAATTGTATAAACGGATATAGTAACTAACAAGTCATGAACTAATGCAATTATGGCTGCAAGCCCTGACCATAGTTCAAATCTAAATGATGTATAAATAAGGATACCTAAAGTAGCAAGCAATGTTGAAATTATTGCACTTCTTCTAAGTTCCTTACCTATAGATGGTCCTATAGTATCTATTGAACGAAGGGCATCATCTTTTAATCCATACTTTGCCTTAACATCATTAAATATTTGATTTACTTGTTCTGTTGTTATTTTATTACTTCTTATAGTAACTTCATATCCTTCTATTTCTCTAACATCGATTTGTGGGTCATATTTTTCAAGGGATTTTCTAAGTTCCACAACATCAAACTCTTTTCCAATCTTAATTGTAACAACAGTTCCTCCCTTAAAGTCGATACCAAGGTTTAATCCCTTAAATAGCCATGTTGCCATTCCTACGATAATTATAATCAATGATATTGTAAACCATATTTTGCTCTTTTCAACAATCTTAAACATTCTTTCCATTTTAATCCCTCCCCCTATGCTCCGTAGAATTTGCTGTTAGTAATCCATCCTGCATTTACAAAGGATTTAAGCAGGAATCTTGTTACAGTTATAGCTGTAAACATACTTGATAAAACACCTATAATTAGGGTGAGGGCAAAACCTTTAACTGCACCCGTTCCAATAAAGAACAGAACAAATCCAGCAATTAAAGTAGTTACATTTGAGTCTAAAATTGAAGTAAATGCCCTCCTAAATCCAGCGTCGATTGCTGTCCTTAAGGATTTACCTAATTTCAATTCTTCCTTAATTCTTTCAAATATAAGAACATTAGCGTCAACAGCCATACCTATTGAAAGTAAAAGCCCTGCAATACCAGGTAAAGTTAAAGTTGCTTTAATAACAACTGTAAACACCAATGCTGTTATAATCATATATACCATAAGGGCAAGGTCTGCAATAAGACCTGGAATTCTATAGTAAAGTAGCATAAATAACATGACTAAAGCAATACCAATTGTTGCAGCTTTTAAGCTTGTTGGGATAGCCTCTGCTCCAAGGGCTGGTCCAATAGCTCTTATAGTTGCAGGATTCAACTTTACAGGAAGAGCACCAGATTTTATAATCCCTGCAAGCCTTTTAGCTTCTTCAACATTTTTGCTTCCAGTGATAATTGCTTCACCATCTGGAATAACTGATTGAACAGTTGGCGCTGAAACTAAATCCTCATCCATATAAATTGCAATCTGCTTTCCTAAGTATTTTTGAGTTGCTTCAGCAAACTTCTTTGCTCCCTCTTGATTGAGCTTCAATTGAACTACAGGTGCATTTGTCCTTTGATCTACTCCTACAGTAGCATCCTTTACATCTTTTCCAGTTATTATTTCATCATTATTAGGACCTACAAATCTTAATCTTCCTGTTTTCCCAATTTGCTCAAGGGCAGCCTTAGGATCATAAATTCCTGGTATCTCAACCCTTATTCTATTACTGCCTGTTATAGCTACAATAGGCTCACTAACGCCTAATGAATTAACTCTAAGTTCAATTAAATCCCTTGTTCTTTCAATTGTATCTTTACTTACATTCTGATCAACTATTTCCTCCTCAACATAAACTCCACCCTTTAAATCAAGTCCAAGTTTAACTATTTTGCTGAGCGGCTTTACTTGATAATCCCCTAATGTTAGACCATTCACTAATACATAAGAAAGAAACAAAATTAATAAAGTAGTAACGATAAAATAAATCCTACCTCTGGTTTTCATATTAATCCCCCTTCATTACTATGTCTTTTGCATAAGGACAAATGCCTCTAAAAAAGCAAACTACTTAATATAATTCTACATAAAAGACAAAATTCCTTCTAAATTTTAATTTTCTTCTTCAAAAACTTTTACAGCGATTGCACATTCAATTCTTTTCTTCATCATTTCACATGCTAAATCATAAGGTTCATGTATATTTCCGTTGAAGGAGTAGTTGTTTGCCTGGCATCCACCGCTACAGTAAAACCTTGCCCAGCAATCCATGCATTTTGGTTTATTGTATATATGGGCATTTTTAAATTCATTGGAAAGTTTCTCATCTATCCTTCCATCAAATACATTGCCAAGCTTAAATTCTTCCTTTCCAACAAACTGATGGCAGGGATAAATGTCACCTTCTGGAGTCACTGCAACATATTCATAACCAGCGCCACATCCCGATACCCTCTTATAAACGCATGGTCCTCCGTTTATGTCTATATTGAAGTGGTAAAATTTAAAACCTTTGCCTGCCTTTTTTCTTTCTATAAGTTCCTTTGCAATCTTCTCATATTGTTCAAATATAACAGGAAGATCCTCTTTTTTAATTGCAAGAGGATTCTCATCCTCTAAAACAACAGGTTCAATAGAAATCTCATTAAATCCCTGATCTGCTAAAAACACAACATCATTGTAAAAATCGATATTTTCATGGGTAAATGTTCCCCTCACATAGTATTGCTTATTTTTGTCTCTTTTTTCTACCATTTTCTTTATTTTAGGAAGTATAGTATCAAATGTTCCAGAACCATCGTATCTGATTCTTATATTGTCATTTACTTCCCTTCTGCCATCTATGCTCAAAATAACGTTTCCCATGTTTTTATCTATATACTCCATAATTTCATCGTTTAAAAGAGTAGCGTTTGTTGTTATAGTAAATCTTATATTTTTATTATGAATTTTTTCCTGCTCCTTTGCATACTCTATTATTTCTTTTACTGCATCAAAATTCATTAAAGGTTCTCCACCAAACAGGTCAATTTCAATATTGTGCCTGTATCCCGAATTTTTTATAACAAAATCAATAGCTTTTTTACCAACCTCTGCACTCATAAGGCTTCTTTTCCCCTCATAGCTTCCCTCCGATGCAAAGCAGTATTTACATTTTAGATTGCAGTCGTGAGCAACGTTGAGGCACATAGCCTTAATGTATGAAGGGCTCTTATCATTTAAAACTATTTCTTTGTAAAAGTCTTCAGTAAACAGCATGTTTTCCTTAACTAAATATTCAATTTCTTCAAGGGCCTCTAAAATGGACTCCTTTGAATGCTTGTCCAATAATATTTCAACGATTTCCTCCTTGCTTTTTGTTTCATAATAGTCTAAACAGTCATAAACTACATCATCAACTACGTGAATTGCTCCACTATTTACATCTATTACTATGTTTTTATCAAACATTTTATATTTATGAATCTTCAATTTGGTTACCTCCTTCTAAATTTAAAAGCAGTAACCTTAAAGTTACTGCCTGATTAATTATGTTCACATGGTAAATTAGCAACTGTAGCTGAAGTTTTGCAAGCTGATTGACATGAATTTGCGCATTCTTTACAACCTGGTTTTGTTAAACTTGCCTTCAATGTTCCAACGTTTATTGTTTTAACATGCTTCATATTAACTCCTCCTTCTAATTACTCAAAATTTACATATTTCCAAGGATAAGTCTACCATGTTAATTATACCAGCCTTGTAATGCAAGTTCAAGTATTAATCATTACCTTTTAAAACCATCCCAATCATCCCAGATAAAGCTCCAATAATAATTGAAGCTATAAAAATAACAATATAAGTTCTTATATTTACTGCACCCTTATCAGACAATAACGCAGCTAAAAACATTATTATAGAGTAAATCAATGCAATCAAAGCTCCGTGAAGATAACCTTTTTTGCCTATTTTTAATACACCATATATTGCTGCATAGCAAATAGCAATTATATTAATTATCCATGTTATTGTCCTAAAATAGGATTCATCAATCTGCGCAAAATATGCAATAGCCGTTACTACAAAAATCAAAATTAGCGTTAGAATTATTCCCCTTAGAATAGCTTTTGCATAAATCGAAACAAGCTTTGATTCCTTTTGATTGTCAGTTTTTGACATAAACCCACCCCCTAATAAATATTATGTGGTGGGCTTAGCTTTTATTCATTCGTATAGCCATATTTTCTAAAGAACTCTTCTTTAAAATCTAAAAGGCTATCCTCCATTATTGCCCTTCTGACATCCTCCATAAGCTTTAAAAGGAATCTTAAATTATGAATCGTCGCAAGTCTTGCTGCAAGTATTTCCTTGGCTTTAAAAAGGTGCCTTATATATGCCCTTGAATAATTTTTACATGCATAGCAATCGCATTCATCATCTAAAGGCCTAAAATCCTCTGCATATTCAGCATTTCTTACAACTAATTTCCCTTTGCTCGTAAATACTGTTCCATTTCTTGCTATTCTTGTTGGGAGGACGCAGTCAAACATGTCTATTCCTCTTATTACTCCTTCCAATAGGGCATCTGGACTTCCAACCCCCATTAAATATCTTGGTTTATTTTCAGGAAGGAAAGGAACTGTCCAATCAAGGACCTGATACATAATCTCCTTTGGTTCGCCAATGCTTAAACCTCCAACAGCATATCCCGGAAAATCCATTTTAACTGTTTGTCTTGCACTTTCTTGTCTTAAGTCTTTGAACATACCCCCCTGAACTATTCCAAAAAGAGCCTGCTTATCTGGTTTCTGGTGGGCTTTTAGGCACCTTTCTGCCCATCTTAGTGTCCTTTCCATTGAATTTTTTGTGTAATCATAATCTGCCTCATAGGGTGTGCACTCGTCAAAGGCCATAATGATATCAGCACCCAGTGCATTTTCTATTTGGATTGCCTTTTCTGGCGATATAAAATGTTTTGAACCATCTATATGGGATTTAAAGGTTACTCCTTCCTCCGTTATATTCCTTAAATCACTAAGGCTGAAGACCTGGAATCCACCACTATCAGTTAAAATTGCTCTATCCCAATTCATAAACTTATGGAGTCCACCGGCCTTTTCAACAAGCTTTTCTCCAGGTCTTAAATATAAATGATATGTATTGCTCAGAATAATCTGGGCCCCTATTTCTTTTAGCTCCTCTGGAGTCATAGCCTTAACCGTTGCCTGCGTTCCAACGGGCATAAATATTGGAGTATCTATAACTCCATGCGGAGTATATAGCTTACCTAGTCTTGCGCCTGATTGTTTGCATGTCTTAATAAGTTCAAATCTTATAGCCGACATAACTTACCTCCTATTTTATAAACATTGCATCTCCAAAGCTAAAAAATCTATACCTTTCCTTTACTGCAATATTATATGCCCTCATTATATTTTCTTTACCTGCAAAGGCACTTACGAGCATAATCAAGGTGGATTCTGGAAGATGGAAATTGGTTATAAGCCCATCTAATATTTTAAACCTATATCCAGGATAAATGAATATATCCGTCCATCCGGATGAAGCCTTTACAAACCCATCTTCATCTGCAATAGTCTCAAGGGTTCTGCAGGATGTTGTCCCAACTGCTATAACTCTTTTGCCATTTTTCTTGGTTTCATTTATTATCTTTGCGTTTTCCTCATCAAGATTATAAAATTCCGCATGCATCTTGTGTTCCTCGATATTTTCAACCTTAACAGGTCTAAAGGTTCCAAGACCCACATGCAAAGTCAAAAAGGCAATATTTATTCCCTTTTCCTTTATTCTTTCTAAAAGTTCCTCAGTAAAATGCAGCCCTGCCGTTGGTGCTGCAGCAGAACCTTCCACCTTTGAATAAACCGTCTGATATCTTTCCTTATCCTCAAGCTTTTCTTTTATATATGGCGGTAGGGGCATCTCACCTAATTTATCCAAAACTTCTTCAAAAACTCCATCATAGTGAAATTCAATAATTCTTCCTCCAAAGTCTGTGTTATCTAAAATCGTGCAGGAAAGTTCTCCATTGCCAAAAATAAATTTTGATCCAGTTTTAACCTTTTTCCCAGGCTTAACAAGGGCTTCCCACCTATCCCTATCCAATCTTTTAACAAGGACAAACTCCGCCCTTGCCATTGTGTCCTCCTTAACCCCAAAAAGCCTTGCAGGAATAACCCTGCTGTTATTTAAGACAAGGCAGTCTCCTGGGTTTAAAAAATCAATAATTTCTTTAAATATTTTGTGTTCAATCTCTCCCGTCCTCCTGTCAAGGACCATTAATCTTGATTCATCCCTTTTTTCTAAGGGTTTTTGTGCAATTAACTCCTCTGGAAGATGAAAGTAAAATTCCTTAACCTTCAATGTCCAACCCTCCTAATTTTATTCCTAAGTGCTCATATGCAAGTCTTGTTGCAACTCTGCCGCGTGGTGTTCTGCTTAAAAATCCTATTTGCAAAAGATATGGTTCATAAACATCTTCTATGGTTTCTGCCTCCTCTCCTATAGAATAGGCAAGGGTATCAATACCTACAGGGCCACCGCCGAATTTAAAAATAATCGTCTCTAAAAGTTTTCTGTCAATATTATCAAGACCTAATTTATCAACATCTAAAAGATCTAAAGCGCTGCTTGCAATCTTAAAATCTATATATCCATCGCCTTTAACCTCAGCATAATCCCTTACTCTTTTTAATAGTCTGTTGGCAATTCTTGGTGTCCCCCTTGAGCGTTTTGCAATTTCAATAGCCCCAGCATCATCTATCTCAACGTTTAAGATGCTGGCAGATCTTTTTATTATAAGCTTTAATTCATCAACAGTATAAAGCTCAAGCCTTGTTACCACCCCAAATCTATCCCTTAAGGGGGATGTTAGCATACCTGCCCTTGTAGTTGCTCCTATTAATGTAAATTTGGGTAGATCTATTCTAATAGACCTTGCTGAAGGCCCTTTACCTATTATTATATCCAAACAAAAATCCTCCATAGCAGGATACAAAATTTCCTCAACGCTTCTGTTTAGCCTATGAATTTCATCGATGAACAAAACATCTTTATCCCCTAAATTCGTAAGAATTGCCGCAAGATCACCAGGTCTTTCAATAGCAGGGCCTGAAGTTATTCTAAGACCTGATCCCATCTCATTTGCTATTATACTTGCAAGGGTTGTCTTTCCAAGGCCAGGAAGTCCATAAAGTAGAACATGGTCAAGGGCTTCTCCTCTTTTTTTGGCAGCCTCAATAAAAATTTTAAGTCTTTCCTTAACCTTTTCTTGTCCTATATATTCCCTTAAGGTTTTAGGCCTTAGGCTTCCTTCATAATCTAAATCCTCTGGCTTTAAACTAGAACTTATAATCCTATCCTCCATAATCTCCTCCTACTTCATAAGGAATTTCAATGCACCCTTTATATAATCCTCAACCGAGCTTGCACCTTCAACTCTTTTTACCGCCTGAATTGCTTCCTGTTTAGTATATCCCAAAGTCAATAAAGCTGCAATAGCCTCTTTTGAGACATCCTTGTCTAAGAATTCCCTTTTATCCTCTTCCTTTTCATTTGCAAATTCATAATCTTTAAATTTATCCTTCAGTTCTAGTATTATCCTTTGGGCAAGTTTTTTACCTATTCCCTGGGCTTTGCTTAATGTCTTATCATCCTTTGTCACTACGGATAAAATAAAAGAAGATGGGGTAGTGCAAGATAAAATGGATAGCGCTGCCTTAGGCCCAACGCCCGAAACTCCCAAGAGCAATTTAAAAATATTTAAGGATTCTTTATCTAAGAATCCATATAATGATATATTGTCCTCTCTAACATAGTAATATGTGTAAACTAAGACATCCTTTTTATCCCTTAATGCATCAAGATCCCTTGATGGCATAAAAATCATATATCCTATACCGTTATTTTCAACCACAGCATAATCATCTAAAACAAGCGTAACAGTTCCTTTTATGTAAGCAAACACCTTATCACCTCATTTTATTCTAAACATATCGCCGAATTGATTTGAATGGGCATGGCATATTGCAATGGCAAGGGCATCAGCAACATCATCCGGTTTTGGAATTTCACTCAAATTAAGGAGCATTTTGACCATCTGCTGAACTTGTTTTTTATCTGCCCTTCCATAACCAACAACTGCCTGTTTTACCTGAAGGGGAGTATATTCAAATATATTAAGTTTATTTCTTTGAGCGCAAAGAACAGCAGCTCCCCTTGCCTGTCCTACAGTTATTGCCGTTTTAGCATTCATATTGAAAAAAAGCTCTTCAAAGGCAACTGCATCAGGTTTAAAAATATTTAGCAAGTCCTCTAATTTATTATAGATTATCTCAAGCCTTTCCGGCATGGTATTTTTAGGAGTTGTAAATATCGCTCCATAATCGATAACTTTAAACCTATTATTCTTATATTCTATAAATCCATAACCCACAATTGCAATTCCAGGGTCTATTCCTAAAATGAGCAAAACAATCACCTTCCTGTCTTTAATAATGATATTTTATAACAACAAAAAAGTCCATGCAAGTTTTTAGCATGGACTATGAGGTATATTCTTCTATAAGCTCATTGGCATCCTCTAAGGATTCATATACTTTTCCTTTTATGACTTCCTCCCTATCCGTATCAGGAAGGTCAGTTACTTTAAGTTCTGTAACTTTAACTAGTTTTAGCTCTCCATTCTCATCAACCTCAAAGATTGCTACAAAACCGTCCTTTTCCTTTACAACAAAGCAACCGCTGGGCCATTTGTCTTTAATATCCTTTACCAATAATACCCTTTCGTTGCTAAAATCAATAACCAAGTAACCTTTATTTTTAAAATATTCCTCTGCCTCCTCCTTCGTCATCCCGACTACTTCAGCTGTAGCCCCTTCAACAACATCTCTATTATACTCAACGCCCTTTACGTATCTTTCCCTATAGACTATTTCTGTATTTGGTCCTATTACGTTAAGTTCGGGAAGTTTTGCAGTATTTTCAGCTAATTCTTCATGGAGCAAATTTTCATTCTGCTGTGAAACCTTGTTCCTTTCCACATATCTTAAAGTCGTATAATAACCTGCAAAAAAACTGGTTACTAACGATAATAAAAGCGCAGCAGCAATGCCAATTGTTTTTTTCATAACTATCCTCCTCTCATGAGGATAGTATTACCATATTTTATAAATTTATTCATATTCCTTGTTTTTGTATCAGTTTTATTACTACAATTTCCGATCTACTTCCAATCCTTATAGGCGGTCCCCATGTTCCAAAACCCGATGTCACTATTAAGTTATATTCCCCTTTTGCATAATGACCATAATCATTTACAAACAACCTTTTTGTAAACAAGTTTATCGGAAAGAACTGTCCCTTATGTGTATGTCCTGAAACTTGAAGATCAACACCATAATGAATAGCCTCATCAATTTCCTTAGGCTGATGATCAAGCAAAATGATATATCTATTTTTGTCAACGGCTTTAAAAAACTCATCAATGCTTTTCCTTTTCCCACCAAATCTATTAAATACAGCATCTTCCCTTCCTATAATAGTTAAAAAATCCCCTATATCGACAACTTCATCCCTTAAAACCTTTATATTTCCTTTTTCAAGGCTTTTCTTAATCTCATCCGTGTTTTCCCTAAAATACTCATGATTTCCTAAACAAGCAAATATTCCATACTTTACTTTTAATTTCTTAAAAAGTTTATCCATTTCTAATCTATCAAAAATCTCATGATTTTCATCTATGATATCCCCTGCAAGCAAAACTATGTCTGGATTAATTTCGTTTACTTTGTTTATAAATATCTTCAGTCGTCTTTCATTTATTATGTTGCCTAAATGGAAGTCTGATGCTAAAACTATCTTTAACTCTTCCTTTGGAAGTTTTTTATCCGTTCTTATTTCATACTCTGATATTACAATATCCTTAGCATTCATATTGCCATAAATAAAAATTAATATTAAGACACAAGTTGAAACTAAAAGCCTTAAAATCATAAATTTAGGATTTATCCAAAATTCATTTAATCCAAATATCTTTGCTACAATTCCTATAATATCGTAAAATAATAATATAATTAGCGAATATACCAATATAGCCAGCCAATAATTTGATATAAGCTCAAAAATATAGAAAAACTTACCCCTAAACTTATTATCAAATATTCTTACCACAAATGTTGAAGAAGCTAAAATAACAAAAAATCCCCAATATAAAATTCCATTTGATATGCTTAAATAACTTAAGGCCTTGTATGCCCTCAACCCTATATAAAAATTAATCAATCCATAAATCCCTAAAAATAAAATAATAAAAATATAATTTATCACCTTCATACTATCCCCCCTTAGAATTTAATCAGCAATAGTTTCATAAAATATACTAAAAAGACATGGAGGATGCCATGAAAATACTTGTTGATGCCGATGCATGTCCCGTTAAGGATATAATAATCGATACAGCTAAAGAATACAATGTTGAAGTTATTATGTTTTCAGATACCAGCCATATTCTCAATTATGATAATTGTAGGATAATAATCGTAGACAAAGGCAGAGATTCTGTAGATTTTGCCTTAATAAATGAAGTATCTCCAAAGGACATAGTCATAACCCAGGATTATGGCGTAGCTGCAATGGCCCTTTCTAAAGAAGCCTATGCTTTAAATTACAACGGCCTAATTTTTAATAAGCATAACATAGACTCCCTTTTAATGCAAAGATATATAGCTTCAAAGGTTCGTAATGCAGGTGGAAAGATGGGGGGCATAAAAAAAAGAAACAAACAAAACGATCTACATTTTAAAAAAAGTCTTGAACTTTTAATTAAACAAATTAAAGGCCCCTAAAGGCCCTACTTTAAATTTGAAACTTCGATTGAATTTTTATTATTTATTTCCTTTGAAACCTCTAAAATATATTTTAAATCCTCACTATTAATCTTTTCATTGTATTTATCCAATTTATCCAATGTAATTGTTTTCACATGAAGTTTTCCCTTTTCATAAAACTTTAGTCTATATACAGGTATTAAATCCAAATCCTTTATATAAGTTCTTTTATCGTCTTTTTCTAAAGTAAGATTAACCATAAGGCCTATATCAGTATATTTGTCCTTTTGATTGGATATAAAATTTCCTAATGAATAAGTGAACTACCCCCACTTATAGAAGTGGTGGCTTCGTGGTCAAGGTAACTTCTGTTACCAGATTACCCACGCTCAAAGGGCTGTTCCTTCCCCATATATACCAATCACATGGCTAATTTTAGCAAATTCTTGCTTGCATTTATATCTCTATCATGAACTGCACCACACTTTGGACATTTCCATTCTCTCAATGCTAAATTCTTTACATCAGGATTTTTATATCCACATTCACTACATGTTTGACTTGATGCATAATTTTGTGGTGCTATTATTATTTCTCTGCCATACCATCTTGCTTTATATTCTAACATTCTTCTAAATTCTGCCCATGATACTTCTGTTATTGCTTTGGCTAATTTATGATCTTGTTGCATATTTTTTACCTGTAAATCTTCTAAAACTATCACTTGGTTTTCGTGTATAATTTTAGAAGATAATTTGTGAAGAAAATCTTTTCTTTGATTTGATATTTTTCGTATAATTT
>NZ_CAKP01000137.1 GCF_000297115.1 Caloramator australicus RC3
GGGATAAGAAGGTTTTAAGGGAGATATTTAAGGAGTTAATAAATATAGCAGAAACTAAGACAGAAAAGGAGAGAGCAAAAGAAGCAAGGAGATATATATTAAATAACTGGGAAGGGATAGTAATATATAAAGAGGACGAGGATGTAATAGGATGCAGTGCAGAAGGGCATATAAGCCATGTATTATCAGCGAGATTAAGCAGTAGGCCATTAGGATGGAGTAAAGAGGGATTAAAGATAATGGCAAAGCTAAGGGTATTTAGCAGGAATGGAGGTAATTTAAGGGAAATAAGTATATACAAGGAAGACGTTGAAACATTTAGATTAAATAAAAAGAAGATAAAAGAAACAATTAAAAGAATAAATAATTCTTCACGAGAAGGAATAAATAATATAACAATATTAAATATTGGAAAAGTAACGCCAATGTATAAGATATTAAAATCAATTAAATATGAAAATATAATTTAAAGTTTAAAAGCTTACGAAAGTCTTGATTTTAAACATTTTAGGGGGTTGTCTATAAAAATTAACCTACAATATCTTGACACTATCTCAATCTTTAAAGTTGTTTACATTATTATTTTTTTCCTTTAGTATATAATTATAGCACTATTTAATGGTAATTTTAAATATTTGGTGGTGATATTTTGAGGACTTTCATTACCTTTGAGTTTGATAAAAGAACGAAGGAGGAAATTGCAAAGGTTCAAACTCTTATAAAGGAGAATTCATTTAAGGGGAGATTTAAGCACATAAATAATTTCCATCTAACAATTAAATTTTTAGGTGAAACAGATAACGAAACTATAGATGAAATTTATGAGGAACTAATTAAAAACTTTAAAGATATTAACAAAATAAATGCTTATTTAAAGGGAATTGATGTTTTTAGAAGTGGCAATAATATTAAAACGATATTTTTAAATGTATGGGGTGAGATTGAAAAAATTAAAGAAATTGCAGTAAGGGTAGATGATATTACAAACAAGTTTGGATTTAAAAGGGATAATAAGTTTATTCCCCATGTTACGATAGCTCAGGATGTTGAGATTAAGATCCCTTTTGCTGAATTAAAGGGCAAATTAGAAGATATTTGCATTGATAAGATAATATTTGATAAAATTGTTATCATGAAAAGTGAAGAGATAGATAGGAAAAGAATTTATACTCCTTTAAAAACATTATATTTACGTTAGAAAGGATGATATCATGATTACAAAGGAACAGATTAAAAGAATTAATGAACTTTATAAAAAACAAGTAGAGGGAACGTTAACAGAGGAAGAAAAGAAGGAGCAGGTATATCTTAGAAGACTTTATGTGGATTCAGTGAAAGAAAGCTTAAAGGCACAGCTTGATAATATAAAAATTGTAACTCCGGAAGAATATGAAAAACTTCAAAAAGAAAACAAATGTACTTGTGGGCATGATCATTGCCAACATAAGCATTAAATTTAGGTGATTATATGAAAAAAGAATTAAGAAGGGAATTGATTAAAAAGCGATTAGAAATGTCTAAATATGAAGTAGAAACAAAAAGTAATAAAATAATGGATAAATTAATTGAAATGCTTAAATATAAAAAGATTAAAAACATAATGCTTTATTATCCTATAAAAAATGAAGTCTCTACTCTAAAACTTGCTTTATTTTGTTTTGATATGGAAATTGGAGTTATTTTCCCTAAATCCATTAAAGAAACTTATACTATCTTGCCATGCAAAATTAAATCCTTCGATGATTTAGAAGAAGGCGAATATGGAATACCTGAACCGAAAATTTTTGAAATAGTCAATAAAAATGATATCGATATTGTAATAGTTCCTGGCGTTGCCTTTTCAAGGTCGGGTTATAGATTAGGCTATGGAGCAGGATATTATGATAGATTTCTTTCTGATTATAGAGGAATAAAAATAGGCGTATGCTACTCATTTCAAATTTGCGATTCTGTTTTTAATGAAGAATATGATGCCAAGATGGATGCTATAGTGACAGAGAATGAAGTGTTTGAATTTACCGAAATTTAGTGATAGAATTAAATTGACTAAATTTTAAGGAGGTTAGTATATGGAAAATAACAAGCTTGAAACCCTTACAAAAAAATATGAATACGTTTGGGATAAGATTAGGGAAAATGAAGTTAAGGAAATGATGGATTTTGCTGAAAGGTATAAGGATTTCATGAATAAGGCAAAAACTGAAAGAGAAGCTACAGCAGAAATAGTTAGGATGGCAAAGGAAAAAGGTTTTATCGATTTAAACGATGCTATTGCACAAAATAAGAAACTTTCAGCAGGGGATAAAGTTTTTGCAGTTAACAAGGAAAAGGCAGTAGCTTTATTTGTAATTGGTGCAACTCCCATGGAAAAAGGAATGAATATAGTAGGGTCCCATATAGATTCACCAAGAATAGATTTAAAGCCTAATGCACTTTATGAAGATGAAGGTTTCGCATTACTTGAAACACATTATTACGGTGGTATTAAAAAATATCAGTGGGTAACAATACCGCTTGCCCTTCATGGCGTTGTTGTAAAAAAGGGTGGAGAAAAGGTTAACATAGTTATTGGAGAAGATGAAAATGACCCTGTTCTTTACATAACCGACCTTCTAATACATTTATCTGCAGATCAAATGGAAAAGAAATTAGCAAAGGGTATTGAAGGAGAAGATCTAAATGTTCTTATTGGAAGCAGACCAATAGAGGACAAAGAGGCAAAGGGCAGAATAAAATTAAATATTTTAAGAATTTTAAACGAAAGATATGGAATTGATGAAGAGGATTTTGTTACTGCAGAATTTGAAATTGTGCCAGCTGGTAGAGCAAGGGATGTTGGTTTAGATAGAAGCATGGTAATGGCTTATGGTCATGATGACAGAGTTTGTGCTTATACTTCTTTAGAGGCAATATTAGAGATTGAAAAACCAGAAAAAACATGCGTGGCGCTATTTGTAGATAAAGAGGAGATTGGAAGCAATGGAGCAACAGGAATGCATTCAAGATTCTTTGAAAATGTTGTTGCAGAAGTTATGGAATTGATGGGTGAATATTCAGAGTTGAAATTAAGAAGATGTCTTGCAAATTCAAAGATGCTATCGTCTGATGTTACTGCTGCTTTTGACCCGATTTATCCAAGCGTTCTTGAAAGAAAAAATACAGCCTATATGGGCAAAGGTATAGTAATAACAAAGTATACAGGTTCAAGAGGAAAATATTCATGTAACGATGCTAATGCAGAATTTTTAGGTTATCTAAGGGACCTATTCAATAAGCATAATATAATTTGGCAAACTGGCGAACTTGGAAAAGTTGACCAAGGCGGTGGCGGAACAATAGCTTATATACTTGCTGAATATGGAATGGAAGTTGTAGACTGTGGTGTAGCACTTCTTAGCATGCATGCTCCTTGGGAAATAGCAAGTAAAGCTGATATTTATGAAACTTATAAAGCTTACAAGGTATTTTTACAGTATGCATAAAAGGCAGGTTGTCCCTGCCTTTTATTTTTGATAGTTTTTAAGTTCCTGTATTATCTTAGAAGCGTCATCTTTGGTCCATTCTTTGCTTTCATTTTTGCCTGTAAGTTCTTGAGTTAATTTTTTAAGATCCTCATCATCATAGTGTAAAATTATTGTAGGACGAAAAAGGACAAAAAATTTAAAAGAGACAACCCCTGTGGTAAAATAAAAAGTGGAAAAAACACAAATCAATAAGGGGGTGTCTCTTTTGAATAATATTATACAACATGATATTATACAACAACATTTAATAAATTTCACTACTAAATTAATAAAAAATGTAGAAGAAATGCTGTCAAAAGAATGGGATTTTACAAAACTTGTTGAGGTAGTTAAAGAATCGACTGATGAACTTGGAAGGAATATAATAAAAGACTTTTTAGAAGAATTAGATAAAGCGATTAAAGAAGATGATAAGAGAAAAAAGGAATGGATAGTTGAAAGAAAAGACAAGAAAAGTATTATTACGCTCCTAGGAGG
>NZ_CAKP01000136.1 GCF_000297115.1 Caloramator australicus RC3
TTTTTATTAATACATATCTGGCATTCCGCCTGGCATTGGGTTATCCTTCTTTTCTGGGATGTCTGCAACAACAGCTTCAGTTGTTAAGAATGTAGCAGCAACTGATGCAGCGTTTTGAAGTGCTGATCTTGTAACCTTAGTTGGGTCAACTATACCAGCTTCTATCATGTTGATATACTTTTCATGTAGAGCATCGAATCCGATTCCTCTTTCGCTTGCCTTAACCTTTTCAACAACTACAGCTCCGTCGTATCCAGCGTTTTCTGCTATTTGTCTTAGTGGTTCTTCAAGAGCTCTCTTCACTATGCTGATACCAACCTTAACGTCAGATTCAGTTTCCTTTGCTTCAAGTTCAGCAACAGCAGGAATTACATTGATGTAAGCTGTTCCACCACCTGGAACTATACCTTCTTCTACTGCTGCCTTTGTAGCGTTTAGAGCGTCTTCTATTCTTAATTTCTTTTCCTTTAATTCTGTTTCTGTTGCAGCACCAACCTTTATAACTGCAACTCCACCAGCAAGCTTTGCAAGTCTTTCTTGTAATTTTTCTCTATCGAAATCTGAAGTAGTTTCTTCAATTTGAGCCTTGATTTGAGCAACTCTTGCCTTGATATCCTCCTTGTCGCCTCTTCCGTTAACTATTGTAGTATTTTCCTTTGTAACCTTTACTCTTTCTGCTCTACCGAGCATAGTTATGTCAGCATCTCTTAAATCTCTTCCAAGTTCTTCGGAAATCACTTGACCACCAGTTAAGATAGCAATGTCTTGAAGCATTTCTTTTCTTCTATCGCCAAATCCAGGAGCCTTAACTGCAACACAAGTGAAAGTTCCTCTTAGCTTGTTAACTACAAGTGTTGCAAGAGCTTCACCTTCAACATCTTCAGCTATGATAAGTAGCTTTCTTCCTTGTTGAACTATTTGTTCAAGAACTGGAAGAATGTCTTGGATATTTGAAATCTTTTTATCAGTTATAAGTATATATGGATCATCAAGAACAGCTTCCATCTTTTCAGCATCAGTTACCATATATGGACTTATATATCCTCTATCAAATTGCATACCTTCAACAACTTCAAGCTCTGTTCCCATTGTCTTTGATTCTTCAACAGTTATAACTCCTTCGTTGCCTACCTTTTCCATAGCATCAGCGATAAGCTGACCTATTTCTTCATCAGCAGCTGATATAGCAGCAACTCTTGCTATATCTTCTCTTCCCTTTACATGTTGTGAAATCTTCTTAATTTCTTCAACTGCAACATCAACAGCCTTCTTGATACCATTTCTTACAAGCATTGGGTTAGCACCAGCTGTAACATTCTTTAAACCTTCTCTTATTATTGCTTGTGCAAGTAATGTAGCTGTTGTTGTTCCGTCACCTGCAACATCGTTAGTCTTTGTTGCAACTTCCTTTACAAGTTGAGCCCCCATGTTTTCATATGGGTCTTGAAGTTCTATTTCCCTTGCGATTGAAACACCATCGTTTGTTATAAGTGGTGCACCGAATTTTTTATCAAGAACAACGTTTCTTCCCTTTGGTCCTAAAGTTATCTTAACAGTGTTAGCAAGCTTATCAACGCCTCTTTGCATCGCTCTTCTTGCTTCTTCACCGAACATTATTTCCTTTGCCATCCTAATCACCCCTTCAAGTTAATTATTCTATAACTGCAAGAATATCGCTTAAATTTAATATAGTATATTCTTCTCCATCAAGCTTTACTTCATTTCCTGAATACTTTGAGAAGATTACCTTATCACCAACATTTAAAACTACCTTGTCATCTCTGTTAACATCTGGACCGATGGCGATAACTTCAGCCATTTGTGGCTTTTCCTTTGCACTTCCTGGTAAAACTATACCGCTTTTTGTAGTTTCTTCAGCTTCAATCTTCTTGATAACAACTCTGTCACCAAGTGGTCTAAGTTTCATCGATACCCCTCCTTACGTGTATTTTTATTTTAATATATTGGTTACTATGTAATCTTCTTGTTAGCACTCACTCTTATTGAGTGCTAATCACACTTTTAATATTAAAGAATTGGAATAATATTATCAAATTTCTATTATTAAGGCATTTTATTAAAATATGCTTATATAAGAAATTATATTAATTTATCTTATTATTTCACTTATTTTCTTCATTTTGCTCATTTTCTGGTAGTATTCTAATCTCATTAATTTTTGTATAGTTCCTTATAAAGCTAAAATAATCCATTAGTATAGAAAATCTTGAATATCTAATATCTCGTTTAGTAAAGTCAATTGTAGAATTAATAATATTATTGGATATTTGATAACTAAACCCATCCCTTAGAATTACTTTCCTTGTTTTTTGATATCGCGCTAAAATATCTGAATTTAATTTATCAATGCTAATAGAAACAAAAACTTTACTTTTCCCTAATTTCAAAAGCTCCTCAATCCTATCCATGATATAGAGCCTTAATCCTTCATTTTTGTATTCTAAAAGCTCAACGGCATAGTCAAATTTTTTCCCCTTTATGCTTCTGCATATATAGTAATCTCCTAAAATTAAAAAGAACAACATTATTAATATTTGCCATTTAAATTTAAAATATAAATTAAAAATTGAAGAAAAGTAAATAAAGAAAGAAAAAGGAACTAATGTTAAATTGATATTATAGTCAAAAATTTCTAAGATCCTGTTTATTCTCTCATCCTTAAAAAGTAGATGAGTAAAATTTAATATATTTGATATTATAAAATAGTTTATTCCAAAGATGGATAAAAATAATTTAAAATCCCTTTGGTGGGTAACTAAAACAATAATAAAAGAATTTATCAAGGAAAACGAAAAATCAATAATTAAGTCCTTTTTTAGTCCAACTGAATACAAAAGATATTTGTATTTTAAAATATCTGTTTGAAGGTTATATAGTAGCCATTCCTTCCCATATAAAAATTCTTTAAAGTTAAACTCATAAATCAGATCCTTATTTAATACAAAAATCTTATCATCATAAACCTGAACATCCACAAAAGCATCCAATCCAAATTTTTGAGGATATATTATAGTAGAATTTTTCCCATCAAAATCATAAATTAATATCTTATCCTTTTTCCCCGTAATATGAAGGACAAAATTATTTTGGATAATAAAAATCTTGGCAATAATTTCATCCCTGCTTTTATAGTTAATATCCCACCCTTCAATTCGTTTGCCAAAATAGTTTATCTTTATAACTTTAAAATTATTATCCTTATCAAAACCAGCAATGTAAAGGTAATTATCCATAACCAAAAAGGTGCTGGTAAAAAGAAGGTCTGCAATATAAATATTCTTAACCTCATTAAGGTTTTGATTTAAAACCTTAATAACAGAAATATCCGAAACCCTTCCAAGGCAATAAAGGTAATTCCCATAAAAGTGAAAATCAAAGAATACTCCATCCAATAGAAGCCTTTTTTCTTCATCTGATTTTATGTAAACATCCGTTTTATTATCATAAACCCTATAAAATATCCGTATATTTTTTCTTACTAATCCAAAGCCATCCAAAACCTCTTCTATTACTTTTTTTCCATCCTCCTGACAGCAAAACAAACCCTCATGCTTATTGGGTTTATCGAAATAATATATCTTATCCTCATAGAAATCAAAGCTGGTTGGACAAATAGAATCTATTAGTTTAATTTTTTCCATAGATAGCCCCCCTTTTGGAATGCTATCTATAATTATTAACAAACTAAAAAAAATTAAACCCTCTTTTCCCTCGCATAATAAAAAAGATATTGCTGTGCAAAACCTGCTAAATCTCCAAATTTTTGCCTTCCAAAGTCTCTAATTCTTTTTAAACTCACATCAGGGGCAAGGTAAAACCTTTGCATTATCCTTTTAACCCAAACATCCACAGGAAAGGCGTCATACTTTTGCATTGAAAAGAGCAAGACACAGTCGGCAACCTTAGGTCCAACCCCCTTAAACTGCAAAAGCTTTTCCTGTGCAGCATCCGTATCAAGGGTCATTATTTCATCTAAACTTATATTTTCTTCGTATATTCTTTTAACAGCCTCATATATGTAAACTGCTCTAAATCCAGTTCCGCACTCTTCAAGCTCATCTATGGAGGCCTCCTTTAATTCTTCTATGCTGGGGAAAGAGTAAAATTCCATATCTTTAAATATAATTTTCTTTCCAAATCTTTTAGATATATTATCAACAGCTTTTTTAATCATGGGGATTCTATTGTTTGCTGAAATTATAAAGGATATCAAAGTTTCAAAGGGCTCCTGCTTTAAAAGTCTAATACCATATCCGTGTTCAACGGCCTCTTTTAAAACCTCATCCTCCCTTAGTCTTTCCTTTATTTTCCCATAGTCCCTATCAAGGTCAAAATACTTCCTCCAAAAGTCCTCATCCTCCTTTTTTCCTCCCTCTATATAAACGTCGCCATCTTTTTTATACACAAAAGCTACCCTTCCAGATACAACTCCTATATATCCGTTTTCATATTTATTCCATCTAAAGCATTGTCCACACTCAAATATATGTTCAGGCTCAAAATCCATAGCATTTTTTATAAATAACCCCTTATCATACTCTCTTAACTCCATGTCATCACCTCTTAACCAATTTCTCCTCCCTATTATACCTTATGACAAAAAAATAAACCAGGCAAACCTGGTTTATTTTAGCTTCTCCTTTATAATATTCCAAAGGCTTCTATCCTCCCATCCAAGGCTCCATGCTCCAGAACCAGCTAAATCATACTGTCTTATAAAATCAATTCTCCAAGCCATTGAAGTTTCATCCTCAAGCCATACTATATATTTGTATCCGTCTAAATTATATTCAATAACATTTTGCTTTGCCCTATCGTCAAAATAAACTTGTCCACCATATTGGTTCATAAGTTCATAAGCTTTTTTAGTTGTTATTGCCTGGGAGGATACCACAATATCTGTTGGTTTATTTGCGATGATCTTCATGGCATAGGATTTTGGGATATATCCTATTTTGCCGTCAGCTTCTATCTTATACCAGCTTGTAAGTTCCTCAATTAGTTTATACGAATTGCCTTTTGTTGTGGTTGCAATCTTGGTGCTACTTGTGTTTGCATTAACATAAATAGGAACGTTTGTTGAAGTAATAGCTACAGTAACATAGGGATTGTTTATCGTTACAGTTTTATAAAGTCTTAAATAAAAGGGAACACCAAGTATCAACTTTTCCTTAGGGATACCCAAATTTAATAACTCCTCAATAGACGACTTAACCCAAGGGAATGATCCTACAGAACCTGGAGTTTTTGATTCTGCAACATGTTCATCATAGGCCATTAATATCATATAGTCTACATAATTGATTAAAGCTAATCTATCATACCATTTTGACCATGTATCTGAAGTTGAAATCCTCGTAACGTCCACAGAAACAGCCATATTATATTTTTTAAGTTCAGATGACAAATCCTTTACAAAGGCAGTAAAAAGGTCTTTATTTTTCATTCCTAATGCCTCAAAATCTATGTTTATTCCATCCACATCATACTGCCTTGCAAGGGACACTATACTATCTATTACTTTTTTCTTATCGTAGGATTTGTAAATACCACATAGGCCCTTTCTGCATTAAACTCTGCAAATCTTGGCCAAACCTCATATCCATTCTTATGGGCTCTTTTTACATATTCCAAGTCGGCATTATCAGCCACATAAATGCTTGATGGGTTTTTATAATCCCCTTCAATATCAAACCAAGTTGGCGATAGGACATCAAGTCCTAATTGTGAAGATTTTATATTTACATAATCCGTATCTTCATCGTAGGTATAAATATTTTTTGATCTATTATAAACATACTGCCAAGCTAAAGTTATTTTCTTATTTGGAACATCATTTAATAATTCAACATTATCCTTATGGATATATCCGATTGAGCTACCCATTATTATTTTAAAATAATCGCCCTCTATTCCAAGAATTTTGTAAACTTCGTCCTTTAAAAGCATTCTATCGCTTTGAGTTCCATCGGTTTGCTTTAACATAAATATATCTTCTTTTATTTTGATATATCTTCCTACCAATGGATTTTCTTCTCTATTTGGAGTATAAACTGCAACATAATCCTTGTGAATATATCCCTTATTTGTTCTTAAAAAGCTTCCTGATGCCCCTATAATCGTTACAATATTACCTCTATAATACTTCCCAACAATTGGACTATTAAGGGAAGGTAACTTCCTTATATTTAATGTTGAACTCTTAACTATTACTTTATAACTTTTAAATGCTTGTCCACTATTTGAAGAATATATTTTTATATATTTTGAACTATTATAGACATATCCTTTATTAGTCTTAACAAAACCTCCTGACTTTCCAATAACGGTAAAAACTGTCCCCTTAGTATATTTCCCTACTACCTTTGAACTTAAACTTGGAAGACTTCGAATATTGACATAATTCGAAACGACCTGCATCTGATATGGCTTAAAAGTGGCTGCTTTTATTTTTAAGTTGCTAAATTGAAAAACCATTACTACTAAAATAAGAAAAATACTAGTTGTAACCCTTAATGTTTTCAATTGCTACATCCCCCTTAAAGATGCAATTTTTCGACAATTAGTTAAGTTTATTATAAAAAAAAATTGGGCCTTAATCAACGCCCAATTTTTTCCTTAAAAAGTTCCGCCTCATTAAGCCTGTAACTTAAAGTTAACAAGCTTTCACTTAAATGAACATTTTCAACTATAACATCGTCAGGAACATTTAAATCGGTTGGAGCAAAGTTCCATATTGCCTTGATGCCACATTTTACAAAAATATCAGCTATCTTTTGAGCCTGTTCCTTTGGAACACATATTATTCCAATATCCACATGGTTATTTTTCAAAAATTCTTCTAAATTATCAACATCCTGTATAACCTTATCCCTTATGCTAATTCCTATTAGTTTGGGGTTTCTGTCAAATATACCAACTAAGTGAAACCCTAACCTTTCAAAGTTTGTATAATTTGCAACTGCCTGGCCTATGTTTCCCGCTCCAACAATAACGGTATTATAATTTTTATTAAGCCCCAAAATTTTTCCTATCTCCTCATATAATGCCCTTACATTATATCCATAACCCTGTTGTCCAAAATCTCCAAAGTTATTAAGGTCCTGTCTTATTTGAGATGCTGTAAAACCGATTCTCTCTGAAAGCTCCTTTGATGAAATCCTCTCTACGTCATTTCTTAAAAGCTCTCCAAGATACCTGTAATATTTAGGCAATCTCCTTACTACAGCCATAGAAATCATCGTTTTTTTTCCCATATCATCACCTAACCTATTGTTTATAATTTAACACATAATTCTAAAAATTATAGCACTTTTATTTAATTATATAGCAAATTACATAGTGTAAAATTATTGTAGGACGAAAAAGGACAAAAAATTTAAAAGAGACAACCCCTGTGGTAAAATAAAAAGTGGAAAAAACACAAATCAATAAGGGGGTGTCTCTTTTGAATAATATTATACAACATGATATTATACAACAACATTTAATAAATTTCACTACTAAATTAATAAAAAATGTAGAAGAAATGCTGTCAAAAGAATGGGATTTTACAAAACTTGTTGAGGTAGTTAAAGAATCGACTGATGAACTTGGAAGGAATATAATAAAAGACTTTTTAGAAGAATTAGATAAAGCGATTAAAGAAGATGATAAGAGAAAAAAGGAATGGATAGTTGAAAGAAAAGACAAGAAAAGTATT
>NZ_CAKP01000135.1 GCF_000297115.1 Caloramator australicus RC3
CAAAGTAATAGGTATAGATTTAGGAGTAAAGCATTTTCTGATAGATAGTGAAGGTAATAAAATATCCAATCCTAAATATCTTATAAAGTTAGAAAAAAGACTTATTAAGGAACAAAGGAAGCTTTCTAAAAAACAATTAGGTAGCAATAACTTTAAGAAACAAGCTAAGAAAGTAGCCAAAATACATGAGAAGATAAGAAACCAAAGGAAAGATTTTTTGCAAAAGTTGTCCTCTAAAATTATAAACGAAAACCAAGTTATAATTTTGGAGGACTTAAAGGTTAAGAATATGTTAAGAAATAACAAACTATCAAAGTCCATATCAGATGTAGCATGGTCAAAATTTGTAAACATGCTTGAATATAAAGCATTATGGTATGGAAGAACAATAGTAAAAGTAGATATGTTTTATCCATCAAGTCAAATATGTAATGTATGTGGTTATAAAAATGAAGAAGTAAAAGACTTAAACGTAAGGGAGTGGGAATGTCCAATATGTAGGACAGTCCATGATAGAGATGTAAATGCAAGTAAAAATATATTAAAAGAAGGAAAGAGCATATTAGGTATAGCATAAGTAAAAACAGTAGGGTAGGGACTACCCGAATTAACGCCTGTGGAGATAGTAGGTTACGAGGTTGATGAAGCAGGAATCCCCCGACTTTAGTCGTGGGAGG
>NZ_CAKP01000134.1 GCF_000297115.1 Caloramator australicus RC3
CATATCAGATGTAGCATGGTCAAAATTTGTAAATATGCTTGAATATAAAGCATTATGGTATGGAAGAACAATAGTAAAAGTAGATATGTTTTATCCATCAAGTCAAATATGTAGTGTATGTGGTTATAGAAATGAAGAAGTAAAATACTTAAACGTAAGGGAGTGGGAGTGTCCAATATGTAGGACAGTCCATGATAGAGATGTAAATGCAAGTAAAAATATATTAAAAGAAGGAAAGAGGATATTAGGCATAGCATAAGTAAAAACAGTAGGGTAGGGACTACCCGAATTAACGCCTGTGGAGATAGTAGGTTACGAGGTCGATGAAGCAGGAATCCCGCGACTTTAGTCGTGGGAGG
>NZ_CAKP01000133.1 GCF_000297115.1 Caloramator australicus RC3
TGTGCCTATTATCTGTCATCATCTGGTCACGATGTTTTGCTTATTGAAGGAAATATAATAGGCTATTTCAGCACTAGGGCGTCTACATCTATACTTCAATATGAAGTAGATAC
>NZ_CAKP01000132.1 GCF_000297115.1 Caloramator australicus RC3
ATTGAAGGACTTAGACAAAGCATTTAAGAATTTTTTTGAAGGCAGAGCAAATTATCCAAAGTTTAAGTCAAAGAAATGTAAATATCAAAGCTATAGAACAACATTTACAAATAACAACATTGAAATTAAAGGAAACAAAATCAAACTACYCAAATTAGGCTGGGTAAAGTTTGTAAAATCAATGGAAGTAGAGGGTAAAATATTAAATGCAACTATAAGTAGAACTCCAACAGGGAAATATTTCATTTCAATTTGCTGTAGGATARRAAAAACTACAGAAAAGTCTAAAACTAACAAAGTAATAGGTATAGATTTAGGAGTAAAGCATTTTCTGATAGATAGTGAAGGTAATAAAATATCCAATCCTAAATATCTTATAAAGTTAGAAAAAAGACTTATTAAGGAACAAAGGAAGCTTTCTAAAAAACAATTAGGCAGTAGTAACTATAAAAAACAAGCTAAGAAAGTAGCAAAAATACATGAGAAGATAAGAAACCAAAGGGAAGATTTTTTGCAAAAGCTGTCCTCTAAAATTATAAACGAAAACCAAGTTATAATTTTGGAGGACTTAAAGGTTAAGAATATGTTAAGAAATAACAAACTATCAAAGTCCATATCAGATGTAGCATGGTCAAAATTTGTAAATATGCTTGAATATAAAGCATTATGGTATGGAAGAACAATAGTAAAAATAGATATGTTTTATCCATCAAGTCAAATATGTAATGTATGTGGTTATAAAAATGAAGAAGTAAAAGACTTAAACGTAAGGGAGTGGGAATGTCCAATATGTAGGACAGCCCATGATAGAGATGTAAATGCAAGTAAAAATATATTAAAAGAAGGAAAGAGGATATTAGGCATAGCATAAGTAAAAACAGTAGGGTAGGGACTACCCGAATTAACGCCTGTGGAGATAGTAGGTA
>NZ_CAKP01000131.1 GCF_000297115.1 Caloramator australicus RC3
TGTGCAAACGTAAACTCTCTTTGGAGTTCCGTTTATAATAACTTTTACTTTCTTAAGATTTGGAGCCCAAGTTCTGTTTGTTCTACGATGGGAATGGCTATATTGAATTCCAAAAACTAACCCCTTATTGCAAATTTCGCATTTTCTAGACATTGTGGCACCTCCTTAATAAGAACAATACTTCATTTATAAGACCTTTATTATTTTAACAGAAACTAGAAAACATTACAAGTCCGATTTATTACAATAATAATTATATAATGCATTTTTGATTTTGTAAAGTATTTTTACTTTACAGTTATAAATATTTTATCTTGAAGAATTTTAATAATTAATATAAAATTATAAAATAAAGACTAGTATCCCTAGTAAGGTTGGGAGGTTTAAGTATGTCAGTAAAAATATATAACGAATTAGGCTATATTGAATTTACAGATGAGCTAATAGCAAAATTAGCTGGTGCAGCGACAACTGAGTGCTATGGAGTTGTTGGAATGGCTTCCAAAAGAGCAACGGATGGTTTGTGGGAACTTTTGAAGAAGGAGCAGCTAAACAAAGGGGTTAAAGTAATAATTAACAATGATGAGGTAGTTATTGACTTGTTTATAATAGTTGAATATGGAACTAAAATACCTGTTATTGCTGAGAACATTATAGAAAAAGTAAAATACACAATTGAAAATTTTACAGGAATAAAAGTTCATAAAGTTAATGTCTATGTTCAGGACATTAGAGTTTAAAGCAAGGAGGTTTAAGCATTGAAACAAACTACGTTGTTGGATGGACAACTATTGAAACAAATGTTCATAAATGGTGCATATGAGCTTGAAAACAACAAAGAAGATGTTAATGCATTAAATGTTTTCCCAGTTCCAGATGGAGATACAGGAACAAATATGGCAGCTACAATAATGGCTGCTGTAAGTGAATTGGAGAAAATCAAGGATGTTAATGTTACTAATGTTTGTGATGCAATTTCAATGGGATCTTTAATGGGTGCCAGAGGCAATTCTGGAGTTATATTATCTCAGCTTATAAGAGGTTTTGCAAAATTTTTAAAAACAAAAGAAACTATAAATACAAAGGACTTTGCTCAAGCTTTAAAGGAAGGAGTAAATACTGCTTATAAGGCAGTCATGAAACCAACGGAAGGAACTATTTTAACTGTAGCAAGAGAGACTGCAGATAAGGCGATAGAAATAGCAAAAAAAGAAAGTAATTTTGAAGTTTTTATAAAACTTATATATGAATATTCAAATGTGTCTTTAAATAAAACGCCAGAAATACTTCCTGTTTTAAAGCAAGCAGGAGTTGTTGACGCAGGAGGTAAAGGATTAACGCTTATATATTTAGGCTTTTTGAAGGCTTTGTTAGGTGAAATAAACGAAGCAAAAGTAAAACAGCAAGAAAAGAAGGAAGAAGTAAAATATAGTCAAATAGATACATCAGATATAAAATTTTCTTACTGCACAGAGTTTTTTATTAAGACTAAAAATGCAAAACCTGAAGAATTTAAAGAAAAAATCACAAAATATGGTGATTCGATAGTTGTTGTTGGAACAGAAGAGTTAATCAAGGTTCATATTCATACTAATAATCCAGGAATAGTATTAGAAGAGGCGTTAAAATTAGGAGAATTGATAAAGATTAAAATTGACAACATGAAGGAACAACACAGAAATTTAACAGATGATACATATTCCGATGAGAAGACTGAATATACAAGTCAAGATGAAAAGGAATATGGATTTATTACAATTTCTTTTGGCGAAGGATTTAAACAGATATTTGAAGAGTTAGGGGTTGACAAAATTATAGAAGGCGGCCAGACGATGAATCCAAGCACACAAGATATTTTAGATGCAATAAATAATATAAATGCTAAAAATATATTTGTATTGCCTAATAATAAGAATATTATTCTTGCAGCTGAACAGGCAAGGGATCTTGCAAATAAAAATGTTGTAGTTATTCCAACAAGAAGCATACCTCAAGGTATAACTGCAATGTTAAATTTTAATCCGGATAGTAATGCTGATGAAAATAAAGAAATAATGATGGAAGCAATATCGAAGGTTAAGACAGGGCAAGTTACATTTGCAGTGAGAAACACAAATTTTGACGGTATAGAAGTTAATGAGGGAGACATAATAGGAATATTAAATGGGAAACTTGTAAATGCTGGATCTAATTTAAATGAAGTAGTTACTAAATTGGTTGATAATATGATTGATGAAGATAGTGAATTCATTTCAATATTTTACGGAAATGAAGTCAGTGAAGAAGATGCTGCTAAAGTTCAAGAATATATCAAAGAAAAGTATTCAAACCTTGATGTAAACGTTTATTTTGGAGGGCAACCTATTTATTATTATATAATTTCTGTGGAATGATTATGGCATGCCAAAGTGCATGCCTTTATAAATTTAACCACATAAGAGGTGGATATATGGAGATTCAATATTTGAAGGGAGTTGGACCTAAAATTGCAAAGTATTTATCAAGTTTAGGAATTAATACAGTTAAGGATGCACTATTTTATTTTCCAAGGGACTATGAGGATAGAACTAACATAAAACCTATAAGCAAACTAGAAAATGATGAAATGGCAAGTGTAATAGTTGAAGTTGCACAAATTTTTCCGAGTAAGAAAACTAAAACAGGTAAAACATTAAATAAAATATTATTTAAAAATGAAACTGGTTTTATATCGGGGATATGGTTTAATCAGCCGTATATAAAAAATAACTTTAAAATTGGCGAAAAAGTGTTGCTCTACGGTAAAGTATCAAAACAATTTGGAGAAATTACTTTAGTTGATCCCCAGTATGAAAAGGATTATGAAGAAACACAAGGAATTAATCCTATTTATTCCATTAATAAAAATCTTACTCAAAAAATTATGAGAAAAATTATAAAACAGGCCCTTAATTTTATAGATCAAGAGGTTGAAGAATTATTACCAGAAAGTTTAAGAAAAATATACGATCTATTGGACATAAAAAATGCAATTATAAATATTCACTTTCCCAAAGATAAAAATATGCTTAAACTGGCTAAAAGGCGATTAAAATTTGAGGAATTGCTAATAATACAACTAGGCTTATTTGAACTAAAGAAAAAATACTCTTCAAGCACAACAAGCTATTCGATGGCTGTTAGTAAGGAGCTAAAGGCTTTAAAGGAAAAATTACCCTTTGAACTTACAGAGGCACAAAGGAAGGTTATAAGAGAAATTTTGATTGATATGAAAAAAAACACACCTATGAATAGATTGCTTCAAGGTGATGTAGGTTCCGGAAAAACAATCATTTCAGTTATTGCTTTATTTAATTGTGCAATGAACGGATATCAAGGAGTATTAATGGCTCCTACTGAAATTTTAGCAGAACAACATTATAATACTATTTTAGAATTATTAAAGGATTGGAATATAAATATTGCATTATTGGTTGGAAGCACTTCTAAAAAGCAAAAGGAAGAGATAATAAGGAAGATATCTCAAGGAGAAATAAGTATAGTTATTGGAACTCATGCACTATTACAGGAAAATGTGGAATTTAAAAATTTAGCCCTTGTAATTACTGATGAACAGCATAGATTTGGAGTAAGACAAAGAGCAACTCTAATTAATAAGGGCCATAATCCTCATGTATTAGTTATGACTGCAACACCGATTCCAAGAACTCTTGCTTTATTTATGTATGGCGATATGGATATTTCAGTTATAGATCAGTTACCACCTGGGCGACAAAAAGTGGAAACCTATTTTGTTAGGCCTAATATGCGGGAAAAGGTTTATGATTTTGTAAAAAAGGAGATAGAGAAGGGAAGACAGGCATATGTAATATGCCCGCTAGTGGAGGAATCGGAAAAATTAGAAGCAGAATCGGTAATAGAAATGGCTGAAAATTTAAAAAATAATTTTCTAAAATATAACAAAATTGGAATATTACATGGAAAAATGTCTGCAAGCGAAAAGGATGAAATTATGAAAAAATTTAAAAATAATGAGATTCAGGTGCTGGTTTCTACAACAGTAGTTGAAGTAGGGGTAAATGTGCCTAATGCTACTATAATAGTAATTGAGAATGCTGATAGGTTTGGTTTGGCACAGTTACATCAATTAAGAGGTAGAGTTGGAAGAGGAAATTATAAATCCTATTGTATATTAGTTGCCGATGCAAAAACTGATGATGCTATTGAAAGAATGAAAATTATGACTAAAACTAACAGTGGATTTGAGATAGCTGAAAAGGATTTAGAATTAAGAGGAACGGGAGAGTTTTTTGGCACAAGACAACATGGACTTCCGGAGCTTAAAGTTGCGAATTTATTTAAAGATATAGATATTCTTATGCAAACAAAAGAAGTGGCAAGGGAGTTAATTCAGTCAAGACGACTATTAGATAAGGATTATTATAAGTTAAAATTAAGGATAGAAGAATTAATACAAAATATTGGTGATAATATATCTATAAACTAATTGAGAAAAAAACTTCCTGTTATAATTTCATTTTAAGTGGTTAAATTAATAATAGAAACAGAAACAGGAGGTGAAACAATATGATAAATATTCAACCAAGAAACAGGGCATTAGTTCCAGAAGCTGAGGCAGCACTTGAACAATTCAAATATGAAGTAGCAAATGAAATAGGAGTTCAGGTTCCACCAACAGGATACTGGGGAAACATGACATCAAGGGAATGCGGTTCAGTAGGTGGATATATGGTTAAGAAGATGGTAGAGGCTTATGAAAGAGGCCTTGCAGGAAAAAGATAATTAGGCGGTAGCACAAAGATATAAAAGGGGAATAGAGCTCTCTCTATTCCCCTTTTAAAGTTGATTTTATGTTATATATTTAATTACCAATATTTACATGAATATATTGTCGAATAATGGAGAAATTAATAATAAGCAACTGAAACAGGAGGTGAAAATAATGAACGAAAATTTAGTAGGAAGAACAAATCAAACTGTTATTCCAGAAGCTAAGAAGGGCCTCGAACAATTCAAATATGAAGTAGCAAATGAAATAGGAGTTCAGGTTCCACCAACAGGATACTGGGGAAACATGACATCAAAGGAATGTGGTTCAGTAGGTGGATATATGGTTAAGAAGATGGTAGAGGCTTATGAAAGAGGCCTTGCAGGAAGACAATAATTAATATAAAATAAAGAAAAGGGAAGGTAATCTTCCCTTTTCTTTATTTTAATAAAGGAGGCTTGGCATGAGAATAATAACTGGTGAAGCAAAAGGTAGAATTATAAAGGCACCTGAAGGTATGAACACAAGACCCACTTTAGATAGGGTAAAGGAGTCTGTGTTTAATATAATATCAAATAAGATTTATGATGCTATTGTATTAGATATGTTTGCAGGTAGTGGTAACTTAGGTCTTGAAGCAATAAGCCGAGGGGCAAAATTTTGCACCTTTATAGAAAAGGACAAATCTGCATATAAGGTTTTAAAAGAAAATATAAAAAATTTAAATTTTGAAGATAGAAGTAAAGCTTATTTTGGAGATTCCTTTAAAATTATAAAAAATTTATCGAAGGAGAATTTTAAATATGATTTGATTTTTTTGGATCCCCCTTATGGAAGGGGAATGGTTCAAAGAGCCGTTGAAG
Source organism: Caloramator australicus RC3 (assembly GCF_000297115.1). Taxonomy (GTDB): domain Bacteria; phylum Bacillota; class Clostridia; order Clostridiales; family Caloramatoraceae; genus Caloramator; species Caloramator australicus. The sequence continues at coordinate 5,632 of NZ_CAKP01000131.1, forward strand.
CAATAAGCGAAAATAGAATTTATAATGATAATACTTTTATTATTTCGGAACTAGATGAAAAGGATGATATCCCAGAAATCGTCGGGATTTTTAAAAACTTTAGAACAGAAAAATATGGAAGATGCAAAATTATATTTTGGGTTAAGGAGGATAAATATGAATAATATAGCAATATATCCTGGTAGTTTTGATCCTATAACTAATGGTCATCTTGACATAATAGTTAGGGCGTCAAAAATATTTGATAAGGTAATTGTTGCAGTTTTAGAGAATCCAGAAAAAAAGAATCCCTTATTTACAATTGAAGAACGTGTTGAGTTAATCAAAAGAGTAACAAAGGATATTGATAATGTGGAAGTTGAAAGTTTTAAGGGACTTCTTGTAAATTATGCAAAGGAAAAGTCAGCTAAGGTAATAATTAAAGGACTTAGGGCAGTCTCTGATTTTGAGTATGAACTTCAAATGGCAATGATGAATAATAAATTGAATAACCAATTAGAAACTCTTTTTATGATGACGAGTAATAAATATTCCTTTTTAAGCTCTAGTTTGGTAAAACAGGTTGCAATGTATGGAGGCTGCATCAAGGATTTAGTTCCTGAGGAAATAATAGACGATATAAGGAATAAATTTAAATAATTAATATTTTTCTCCCAAAATATTAATTTTTATAAAGTAGATAACATTTAAAATTAGTATTGTTATTAATAAAATCTCTAATAGAGGAAATAAACTTATAAAATAAGGGATATTAGGTTCAACCATAAAGGTTTCACTATCAATAGAAATAAAATTTAACATAAGTAATGCAACTAACACAGAAAAAATAGAATGCGATATTTTGGATATTACATAGGCTTTTATAGATATGTTTTCTTCATAAGTTATTGAAAAAACCTGCATTATAATAGAAATCCCGCTAAAGGATATAATAAAGGTTGAAATCAGGATTTTAAAAAAAATGGAATATTTGATTTACTTATTAAATTACATCCATTAGTAATTTCTATTGCTCCTTGAAGTGCTAATATTATAGATTTAGATAATGATTTATTTAAAAATAAATCAAGGAACCATTCAATTTTATTGAAAATATTTAGCTTATAAATCAGTTCTATAAGGACAGAAAAGAAAATAATATATCCTCCAATTATTCCAGTAGTTGTAAGGGAATTGAGGATAGACTTCGTTAAAAAATTCCTATTTGTATTTTTATCTTTATTTAACCAACATGACTCAGCAACATTTGATTTTGGATAGAAGATGTTATTTAAAACCAAACCATTAATAATTGCACCTAATATATGAGAAATAAACAAAATATATCCAACTTTTATGTTATTAAACATTCCAATACCAACTGCTCCAATTACAAACAAGGGGCCTGAAGTGCTTGCAAAATTTAATATTTTTTGACCTTCATAACTTGATATTTTTTTTTCGCTAATAAGCTGAGCAACTATTTTTGCCCCAGTTGGGTATCCTGTGAATATACTCATAATAAAGACATACGCACCATATCCAGATGTATTAAGAAGTTTTTTAAAATAATTTTTGAATAATTTCGATATACTATCTGGAATTTCTAAGGAAATTACTATGTCATTTAATATAAAAAAAGGGAATAAGGAAGGCGTTACTACATATATCCATAGGTTAAAACCGTTTTTTGCTGCTTCAATTGAGTTTTTCGGGAATAGAAACATGGTAATCAGCATTGATATTACGAAAATTTTTGCTGCCCTTTTATTTTGACCCATTAAAAATAAAATAATTGAAAATAATATCATCAATTGAATAAATATAACCATAATATAAAACACCGTCAAATTTCTTTAATTAATATTTATGCAATAGGATTTAATACTATGTTTAAAGTAATATTGGTTTATTTTTTAGGTCTTGGACTGCTATTTTATACTTAGGATTATTATATCCTAAAACATATATATCAGTTGCCTTAATATCTAATGACAACAGCTCTTTATCATATTTAGATGGATTTATTATAATAGGAATATCAACTAATGCTTTATCTTTTACATACTTAAGAAGTTTTCTGCCCTTTGAATTAGCAGCTAATATTCTAATATAGTTTATTTCTTTTATAGTCTGCAAATAAACTTCTTTTGTAATATCTAATAATATGTATAAGAGAATTCTCTGAAGCCTTGTTTTTGTATATCTTTTGCTCAAAGCTAAATTCAATAGTTCTTCAATTGTAGAAGATTCCTCAGCAGCATATTTTATTTTGTTTTCAAGGCCCTCTGATATATCGTGGATTTTACTTAGTTCATTTGCTGTTAAACTTCGTATTTTATAGAAAATTAAGTCTGCTAAATTATTAAGATTTACAGGACCCTTTCCTAGTTGTTTTTCCCTTTGAATAATTTCAAAGGAAAATTCAGGTATAGTAGTTTTTATAAGATCATAATTATCGAAATTATGGCGTATAGAAGTTGCGCTAGCGATGTTTGAGGTGATGTTTATATCATTATAATTATTTTTTATTCTCTTTATTGTATAAGGTTTAATATTGCTATTAAGTTTTATTAAAGCCTTAAGATATTCAACACCTAAAATGTTATTTGAAGTTTGAAGAAGATTATTCGTATCTTTAAAATAATTATTTAAAGCAAATTCACGTGCTTTTGGATATGGAAGCCCCTGCTTTAAAAATTTTCTTAATAAGTTTTTATATTCCTTTGGTTCTTCAGCTAAAATTTGTGCAATTTTAAAAAGAGGTTCTATATCACCAGATTCACTGCCAAAACATATAGAATCTATAATGTTAAGCTTATTTAAAATTGATATAGCTCCATAAGCAAAATTTTCTGCGCTGCTAATGCTATAAATTACAGGCAGCTCAATAACAAGATCAACACCAGCATTTAAAGCAGCTTCAGCTCGAGCCCATTTGTTTACTATTGCTGGTTCACCTCTTTGGACAAAGTTACCACTCATAACGGCAACAACATAGTCACAATTTGTAACTTGTTTAGTTTGTTGTAGGTGATATAAATGGCCATTATGTAAAGGATTATATTCGACAATAATTCCTGTTACTTTCATTTTGCATCTCCTTTTTATACAAAATTATATTTTTTTACATCATAGTGTAAAATTATTGTAGGACGAAAAAGGACAAAAAATTTAAAAGAGACAACCCCTGTGGTAAAATAAAAAGTGGAAAAAACACAAATCAATAAGGGGGTGTCTCTTTTGAATAATATTATACAACATGATATTATACAACAACATTTAATAAATTTCACTACTAAATTAATAAAAAATGTAGAAGAAATGCTGTCAAAAGAATGGGATTTTACAAAACTTGTTGAGGTAGTTAAAGAATCGACTGATGAACTTGGAAGGAATATAATAAAAGACTTTTTAGAAGAATTAGATAAAGCGATTAAAGAAGATGATAAGAGAAAAAAGGAATAGGATAGTTAGAAAGAAAAGACAAGAAAAGTATTAATTACGCTCCTAAGGAGGAATAGAATATTACAAGAACATACTACAAATCAAGAAAGAGCGGAGAATATAGATATTTACTTGATGATGTTATAGGTATAAGGAAACATGAGAAGGTGGATAAAGAAGTAA
>NZ_CAKP01000130.1 GCF_000297115.1 Caloramator australicus RC3
AATAGGTCTCTAATTTCCATTTCAACAAGGTCGATAAGTTCTGGGTCGTCTACCATGTCTGCCTTGTTTAGGAATACTACAATGTATGGAACGCCTACCTGTCTCGCAAGTAGTATGTGTTCTCTTGTCTGTGGCATTGGACCGTCTGCTGCACTTACAACTAAGATCGCTCCGTCCATTTGCGCTGCCCCTGTAATCATGTTCTTTACGTAGTCAGCGTGACCTGGACAGTCAACGTGTGCATAGTGTCTTGTTTCTGTTTCGTATTCAACGTGTGCTGTGTTGATTGTTATTCCTCTTTCCTTTTCTTCTGGTGCCTTATCTATTTCGTCGTATCTTGTTGCTTGTGCTCTTCCATACTTTGATAATACAAATGTTATCGCTGCTGTTAATGTTGTCTTACCATGGTCAACGTGTCCTATTGTCCCTATGTTTACGTGTGGCTTGGTTCTCTCAAAATGTGCCTTTGCCATTTTTCAATCCTCCTTTTCCTATGTTGTAACTTTTTTAACGGCTATTAACCGTTGAAAACTTATCCTGGTGTATCATAATACCCTGGAGCCCATGATCGGGATTGAACCGACGACCTCCACCTTACCAAGGTGACGCTCTGCCTACTGAGCTACATGGGCAAAAAAGGGTAATTAAAATACTACCGATTATTTATTTTACACCGAAGAAAAAAAGATGTCAATATATTAATTTATCTTAATTTTATTCCTTTTCTGTTAATAATTTTTCAAGTTTTCTTTTTACCCTTTGCAGTGCATTATCGATGGATTTTGCATGTCTATCTAAGTCACATGCTATTTCTTGATATGATTTTCCCTTTAAATAGCATTTTAATACTTCTATTTCAAGATCACTTAAGGATTCCCTCATCTTCTTCTCAATCTTTTTTCTTTCTTCCTTGCTTATTATAACTTCTTCAGGGTCTGATATATGTAAGCTCGATAAAACATCTATTAAAGTCCTTTCAGATTCTTCATCAAAAACCGGCTTATTTAGAGACAAATAGCAGTTTAAGGGAACATGCTTTTGCCTTGTAGCAGCTTTAATTGCTGTAATGATTTGCCTTGTAACACAAAGCTCTGCAAAAGCTCTAAAGGAGGATAACTTGTCGTTTTTATAATCCCTAATGGCCTTAAATAGGCCTATCATACCTTCTTGAAATATATCCTCTTTATCTGCTCCAATTAAAAAATAGGACTTTGTTTTAGCCTTTACGTAATTTATGTACTTGTTTATTAAATATTCTTCGGCACTTTTATTGCCTTCCTGAGCCATAGCAACTATTTCTTCATCCAACATGTTCTCAAAATCAAAAGCTCTTACTGTTGCCCCCCTTGACGTTTGCAATTGTATCCCCCCAGACCTTTCTTTTGCGTTAAGTAAATTATATGCCACAAAATAAGGAAAGTCAAGAAAAATCAAAGGTTTCGACGCATTTTTTCAAGTTTCTCTAAAATATCTTTATCTATAAAATCCTCTAATGTCGATTTTTGTTCTTTAAACGGAAGTTTTGCCCTTTCTTTTATAGTTGTTTTTATATTTTGAATTTCAAGCAAAAACTCCTTTGGGGTTATTCTTATTCCACCCATCTGCAGCGTTATTCGTTGTTCTAGATAATCGGATGTTACAACAGCAACCGCTCCCATCTTTACAAGCTGTGGGACAGTTCTTTCTATAAAGCAATCGGCAGTTTCTCCTTCTTTAGTATAAACAACATTTATTTTCCCAACCCTTTCATGCTTTTCAACACTTCCTGGAACAAGATGGGCATCAAAAACAACATAAATGCTGCATCCTTTAAATGCAGCATACTCCTGTAACATTTCAACAAGTTTATCCCTTGCATCTTCAAGGTTTTCATCCTTAAGTTTTTTTAAAAAATCCCACTGATTTATAACATTATACCCGTCTATTAAAATATGCCTTATCCTACTCACCTTTTATGCCCCTTTGTTTCCTAACTTCATACATTATAACCCCTGCTGCCACCGAAGCATTTAAGGAGCTTATTTCACCAAACATCGGTATTTTAACAACAAAATCACAGTTTTCCTTTACAAGCCTTGAAACTCCCCTTCCTTCGCTTCCAATTACAACAGCAAGTGGTCCCCTTAAATCTTTATTATAGCAAATCTCCCCATCCATATCCAGAGCTGCAACCCAAATCCCATTTTCCTTAAGTTCCTTTATAACCTGATTTAAGTTTGTAACCTTTGCTATTTTAGTATATTCGATAGCTCCGGCTGAAGCCTTTGCAACCGTTGCAGTAACAAGAGCACTTCTTCTTTTGGGGATTATAACGCCATGAGCCCCAAATATGTTTGCTGATCTTATGATTGATCCTAGATTGTGTGGATCCTCAATTTCATCAAGGATTATAATAAAAGGATCTTCTCCCTTTTCCCTTGCAAGATTTAAAATATCCTCCAAGTCATAATATTTATACTCGCCAACTACTGCTATGACACCTTGATGGGCCTTTGTTGTTGACATGTCATCAAGCCTTTTCCTTTCAACCTCATTAACAACAATGCCCCTTTCCCTTGCAAGGGAGATTATCATCTTTATAGATCCTTCAAGGTCTCCCTTAGATACATAAAGCTTTTCTATAGTTCTTCCTGATTTTATAGCTTCAATTACAGGATTTCTGCCTTCAATAATATTTTCTCTTTCTACTGTCTCCCTTTCGCTTTTTATTTCTTTTCCTTTATTTTTCTTATCAAACTTTTTCATATAAACTCACCTCTAATTTATTATACCCTAAAGGAACTTTTTTTCATGTTCTATTAGCCATTTTTTTCTCCAAAGTCCACCTGCATATCCCGTAAGTTTCCCGTCTGATCCGATTACCCTATGGCAGGGAACTATTATTCCGACGGGATTTTTGCTGTTGGCAAGGCCTACAGCTCTAAAGGCCTTAGGACTTCCAACCCTTTGTGCCTGCTCCTTATAGGAAATAGTTTCACCATAGGGTATTTTCCTTAGCTCTTCCCAAGCTTTTCTTTGAAACTCCGTCCCCTCAAGATAAACCTTTACTGAAAATTCTCTTCTCTTTCCATTGAAATATTCATGGAGTTCTTTAATGCACTGCGTTAAAATCTCTGGAATATGTTCAACTTCTTCTTCCTTTTCAACAAAGTCAAGGGAAATTATATAATCATCCCTTGACTTTATCTCTATAATTCCAATTGGAGATTTATAATAAGCTTTGTAAATCATCATCCCACCCCTAAAGGTTTAAATATCTTTCCCTAACTTCCATCATCTTACCGCAGCTCATGCTTCCCTCATGGCATTTATCATAAACGCAGCTTGGCCCTGCAAATTTAAAGATTGTTGGTGCAACCTCCCTAACCTTTTTCAACATCTCATCAGCAAGATTATGTATTTCCCATTGGGCCCTGTTGCAGCATCTATGTCTGAAAAAGTTTAAAAGGCTTCTCGCATTCATTGTAACCACTATCTTAGTTTCACAGGCATTAGGGAAGACATACCTTGCATCCTCAATCGCCATTTTTTCAGAAAGCCTTTTAGCCTCCTTCTCATTTTTACCTTCTGATATTAACTTTTCATAATGCTTCTTTGAAAGGATATCGACAAGCTCATTATATACCCTTTGATCCTCCTCCATCGCCTTTATAAATAGTTCCCTTGCCCTTTCATCCTCTTCAATCGATGGAGGAACTATGTATTCAAACTGATCAAGCTTAACATACCTTTGGCTTTGTTGTGAATAGCTTGCTATTCTATGCCTTACAAGCTGATGGGTAAGGGAGCGGGATACCCCCTCTATTGCAAAGGTAAAGCTAACATGCTCAACAGGTGATTCGTGCCCTAAATCTAAAAGCATGTTTAAAAACTTTTCAATGTTTTCCTTATCTAAATTTTCTCCTATTTCACTTATTCCAACCCTGCTATAGCAAAGCTTTGCAGCAGATGCCACTATCTTTTCAGCCTCTGGAGTATATGCGATAAGTTCAACCTTTAAATTTGCCCCCATCTTAATCACCTCATATTAAATTGATATTTTCAAAAATTATTTTAAAAAGCTCATCTATGCGTTCACTTCTTTTGTTAAGATACAAATACCCAAACAAAGCTTCAAGGGCAGTTGCCCTTCTATAATCCATCACATTGGCATTTTTAGGAACATGATAGCTCTTTGCATTTCTTCCCCTTCGAACTATTTCTATTTCCTCCTCAGTAAGATAATTAAGGAGTATTTCTAAAAGCTTTGACTGGTTTGCTGCCTTTACAAATTTAACAGATTCAACATGGATATCATGGGGCCTTTTAACCCCTTGGGAGATTAAATAAGTTCTGACATACATCTCATAAACTGCATCCCCAACATAAGCCCATATCAAAGGATTTAAAAGATTAACATTTTTTTCTTTATCTATAAGCTCCGATAATAAGGAAAAATCCATTCTCTCAACCTTCCTAAATAAATTTTACCCTTATTATATCATTCACAAAAAATTAAGGCAAATAAAAATGCTTCCTTTATAAAGGAAGCCACAGATTGTAGACAAACTCTCATTAGTGTTTAGACTTTGCAAGAGCCCCGTGAATGGATTTCAAAAATGCATCTCTCATAAGCTCTAGCAATTCTTGCTTTTCGACTTTTCAAAAGTCCGTAATTCTGCACACGGACGTGCAGAGCCGAGTGGCCGACACGGATGTCGGCTCACGAGGGTAGGACTTTTGAAAACAAAGAAAAGCTTAGAATTGCTTAGCGAAATGAGCGAATGCCAGGAAAATCCTTCACGGGGCTTATCAAAAAACAACTTTTTCAACAGTCTGATGCTTCCTTTATAAAGGAAGCCAAAGAATAAAAATTGCAGAAGAAAGTAAAGTTAAAATGATTATGATTGCTACTGCCTTACCTACCGGATGAGCATAATTGAAATCCCAACCTATTCCAATTCTTTTTTCAACAAAGAGAGATGGATCATCGGGGTTATAGTAAAATAGCCCCATCTTCCAAAACTCATCATCATCCCTTTCAATTATTTCATCATCAAGATTATTTTTTAGTGGGTGTTTTATGAGGTTATAAATTTTTATAGCAAAAAGGACTATAACTAAAAAAGTTAATAGTGTTAAGGCTACTATAAGGCTAGTCATTAAATTAAGATTTAAAATAAGGAGCATATTAAGGTTTGTCAAAACAAATATAAACTGCTGGACAATAGCTAAAATTATTATATGCTTTGCTGATATAATCTTTATTAGCTCATTGGTTTCCTGTGACTTTTCGGGATTTATCGGGCTTATGGAAAGCTTTCCCTTAAGAATTAATCTATAAATTAAATATAAAAGGGCAAATAATCCTACTTGAACTAAGAATATGGCGATAAAATGTGAAAAAGACTTATCTCCCCATCTATTAACTTGACCGTTTATGTCATAATGCAAGGGAAGCTTATCCGGAAGATAAGGAAACCTTAAAATCGTAATAACTATATTAAACACAATCAAAATTGCAGGAATAACAAACCAAAGCTTAGATGGATAATTTTTAATATCCTCTCTTCTTTTTAAACTTACAGTTACAACCTGTGTTTTACCCTCAAACCAATTGCTTTTCTTTTTTATTGATAAAACCTTCTTATAAATTTTATAATAATTCAAAAACATAGCAGCAGGTATCAAGTAGGTATAAAGTAAAACAGATTTTATTATAGCATTCATGCCGGCAAAGAAAAATATCAAGATTAATGCGATGGTTGGGATTAGCATTGATATTGCATAGTTTCGTTTATACTCCCTTTCCAATTCCTTAAATTCCTTAAGTTCCTTAAACCCATAGGGAATTCTAACACCAAAAAATATTCCTTCCCGTGTAAATTTAGGAAAATATAATGCAAAGAAATTTAAAAGAAGAATATCTGGAATCATTATAAGCAAAAATACTGTCTTACTCATTTTTACTTCCCCCAAACTCATCTAAAATACCCTCAACCAGTTTTAAAAACGTTTCCTTGTCAATCCCCTTAACAAATGCCTCTGCAATAATCGGTCTTAGCTCCTCCTTTAAATTTTCCATAAAAGTCTCATTAAAGCCCTCTACAGATATTACTGCACCGTATTTTTTGTTTATAGTTATAAATCCCAAATCCTTTAAAAGGTTATAGGCTTTATTTATGGTATGCATGTTTACACCAATATCCTCAGCAAGCTGCCTTATCGGGGGTAAGCTATCCCCTTCCTTTAGCTCCCCCCGTGCTATTCCTTCTATTATTGCATTTTTGATTTGAAGGTATATAGGAACATCCGATGTCAAATCTATTTTAACAAACATCCTCCCACTTCCTTATAATTCAACTTCATTAGTTACTTTATCCATATCCTTCATCCTTATTATAAAATACAGTGAAGCAAGTGCAATTAAAAATGTTATTCCCTCTAAAATAAACACATTAACGCCATTCATTGCCATATAGGCAATAGGAGTATCTATTAGCATATGAAGCAGTATGGCGATTAACAGATAAAGTAAATTTTTATTCCTAACAGCAAGGAGGACTATGAGGGATAGTGCTATTTGAATGGTTATGGCAAAAGCCCTTTCAAGTCCTGCAAGAAGAAAATTATAGGCTGGAGTTGAAACAAGCATCTTAACAATTTCACTTATCATATCATTTGAAATCTTCCCGGCAAAAACTTGGTTTATTAATCCCTTATTTAACAAAAGGGCAAAGATGATATAATTTATATAATTAAGCCCAACTAATAGAACAGCCTCAATGCCACCATGTCCAACTCCAAAGGCAAGACCGTTTCCATAGTTTAGCCTGTCTTTTAATAAAAACCTAAAACCTAAGAACCTTCCAACCTCTTCAAATATCCCTGCTGTAAGGCCTAAAAATATAGCAAGCAGAAGGTGATTTTTTGCCATTGCAACATACCAATCCTGCTTTGAAAAGACCTGCAGCAGAGGAATCCTTAAAACCATTTGAAAAATGAAAAACACAAGGCCACCCACTAAAATAGCCTTTACTGTTCCCCCAAACTTTTTACAAAAAACAATTCCAAGAACAATAGGCAGTCCAAATGCAATTAAAGCCGTTATAACCATAAAAATAATTTTTGTCATCGACACCATAAAAACCCTCCTATTATATTTGTTATATATATTATATAACATATATAAGCATTGTGCAATAAAAAAACCTAAGGATAAACCTTAGGCCTATTCAACAACAACTGCAGTTCCAGATGCAGTTACCATAAGCATACTTCCTGCCTGACCTAAAACCTCATAATCAATGTCTATTCCAACAACTGCATTTGCTCCCATTGCTGCAGCCCTTTCCTTTAGCTCATCAAGGGCTCTTTGCCTTGCATACATCAGCTCTTCTTCATAGGTCCTTGATCTTCCGCCAAGAAAATCAGTAAGCCCTGCCATAAAGTCCTTAACAAAGTTAACACCGCTAATAACTTCACCGAAGACAATCCCCTTGTATTCAATTATCCTTCTTCCTTCAACTGTTGGAGTTGTAGTTAAAATCATATTATTCCCGCCTTTCATTTAAAATTTATTTAAAATATTTTTTAATCAAATCTTACTTTATGATACTCTTGGGTATAAGTATCTATATATAAAACTTCTTTTCTTAATAAATCTCCCCTTCCCAAAAGAACCTTTAGGGCTTCGCTAACTTGAATGGAGGCAACTAAAGCTGGTGTAAAGGAAGGATTCCCCAAGTCCTTTTCGATACCCCTTTGGACTTTATTTTTGTATATATAATTCAAGGTTCTATCCCCTGGCAATATAGTAGTAACTTGGCCATACCAACCGGCTATTGCTCCATGAATAAGTGGAATATTTAGCTTTTCACATATATCCTGTAGCATGAGTCTTGATTGTATATTGTCAAGGGCATCGATAACTAAATTATGTCCTTTAAGAATTCCCTCCGCATTTTTATCATTAAATTCGGCGATTATTGAATCTACAACCACATCTGGATTTACTGTTTCCATTCTCCTTTTTGCCTCAAGGGCTTTATATTGACCTAAATTATTTACATTTGAAAGGATTTGCCTGTTTAGATTAGATTCTTCAAAAGCATCCTTGTCTACAGCTGTAATATGTCCTATCCCTAATCTTCCAAGCATTTCAATAACATATCCGCCTAATCCGCCGCATCCTACAACACAAACTTTAAAACTCCTTAGCCTTTCGTTTTCCTCCTTTGATAGCATATTCATGTTTCTGTCATATCTTCCCATATTTTATCCCTCCATCAACCTCCACCTACAGGAGGAAAAAGAGAAATTGTATCACCATCGTTTAATGGATTATCAATTTTGCCATCCAATCCATTTACTAAATATATTGCTATATCTTCCTCCTTAATGTCAAGTTTATCCAATATATATCTTCCGTTTATTCCTTCAAAATAGTTAAAAATAACTTCCTTTTGTCTTCCTTCTCTAAATGTAGCAAACAATTTTACTTTTATCAAACCATCACCCCCTTATGGACATATAGCAATTTTTCTACTCCAAAGGCAATTTGCACAGGAGGGCTTATTGGTATAGCAGTCATAATCGCTCGTTTTAACTATATCACAACCATCTACAAGATCACAGTCTAAACAAGATGGGTATCTATTGGTGAACTACCCCCACTTATAGATGTGGTGGCTTCGTGGTCAAGGTAACTTCTGTTACCAGATTACCCACGCTCAAAGGGCTGTTCCTTCCCCATATATACCAATCACATGGCTAATTTTAGCAAATTCTTGCTTGCATTTATATCTCTATCATGAACTGCACCACACTTTGGACATTTCCATTCTCTCAATGCTAAATTCTTTACATCAGGATTTTTATATCCACATTCACTACATGTTTGACTTGATGCATAATTTTGTGGTGCTATTATTATTTCTCTGCCATACCATCTTGCTTTATATTCTAACATCCTTCTAAATTCTGCCCATGATACTTCTGTTATTGCTTTGGCTAATTTATGATTTTGTTGCATATTTTTTACC
>NZ_CAKP01000129.1 GCF_000297115.1 Caloramator australicus RC3
TTTAGAAAATTTACAGGTAAAGAATATGCAACAAAATCATAAATTAGCCAAAGCAATAACAGAAGTATCATGGGCAGAATTTAGAAGGATGTTAGAATACAAAGCAAGATGGTATGGCAGAGAAATAATAATAGCACCACAAAATTATGCATCAAGTCAAACATGTAGTGAATGTGGATATAAAAATTCTGATGTAAAGAATTTAGCATTGAGAGAATGGAAATGTCCAAAGTGTGGTGCAGTTCATGATAGAGATATAAATGCAAGCAAGAATTTGCTAAAATTAGCCATGTGATTGGTATATATGGGGAAGGAACAGCCCTTTGAGCGTGGGTAATCTGGTAACAGAAGTTACCTTGACCACGAAGCCACCACTTCTATAAGTGGGGGTAGTTCACAAAAAATAGAGGTGAAATTAGATGGGACTAAAGAGTAAAACCATGGAGATAGTTAAATATTTTGAGTTTAAATTCAACAAAAACCTTGGGCAAAACTTTTTGATAGATGAAAATATATTAAAAAAGATTATCGACGCTGCTGAGCTTGATGAAAACTCAACGGTAATAGAAATAGGACCTGGGATTGGAACATTGACTCAGGAGATGGCAAAAAGGTGCAAAAAAGTTGTTGCTGTTGAAATAGATAAAAACCTAATTCCAATCCTTGAAGAAACGTTAGGTAATTTTAAGAACATAAAGATAATCCACTCCGATGCCCTAAAGGTTGATTTTAATAAAATAATTAAAGAGGAAAACTTAGAAAACGTAAAGGTTGTTGCAAACCTTCCCTATTATGTTACAACGCCAATAATTGCAAAGCTTTTAAACGAGAGGGTTAAAATTAGCTCAATGATTATTATGATCCAAAAGGAAGTTGCAGACAGGATCCTTGCAAAGCCAAACACCGACGAATACGGAACATTATCCCTCCTTTGCCAATACCACTGCGATATAAAAAAGATATGCAAAGTATCCCCCAATTGCTTTGTTCCACCTCCAAGGGTGGAGTCTATGGTTATAAGGCTTGATATTAGGGATCAAAAAAGGGTTGAGGTTTTAGATGAAGAATTATTCTTTAACATAATAAAAAGCGCCTTTAACATGAGAAGAAAAACCCTTTCAAATTCACTTAAATCCATTGCAAATGAGGATATCCTTTTAAAGGCCCTTGAAGAGTTAAGTATAGACCCCAAAAGAAGGGGAGAGACTTTGAGCATAGAAGAATTTGCAAAACTTTCTAACATCCTTAGTAAACAAAAATCTTAAATTAAAGTGCCAGGCACTTAATATTAAGTAAATTCAAGTCACCCTTTTGCATATAATATATTGATGAATTTTTTTGGGAGGGGAAAGGGTGACTAATAAAAGGTCATATTCAAGATATTTTATAATCTTCCAAGAGGATGATAGGGGATTTGGGATTGCCATTGACAGACCACCGACGGGCTATGCAAAGATTGAAAATAAAAACGGAAGGGCAAAGATTAACTTTTATGTTCAAAATCTTTTACAAGAAAAGGGCCCCTACACTGCCTGCCTTATCGATGCTACTAAAAATCCCCCTGTCCTTGCAAAGCTTGGGGAAATAAATGTGGACGAAACAGGAAGAGGGGAAGTTTGGTGGGAATATAGGGAGGATGACATTGCCGACACAGGTATCCACATCGACAGGTTCAACGTTGCCTGCGTTATGACGGAGGATCAATACCCCTTATCAGGACAGATTGGCAAGGAGAGAATCGAGTGGAAGGAAAAACTAAAAAATCCCGTAAGGCAGGAAGATAAAGAAGAGGAGCTCGATGAGGAGGCTAAAAAGTTCATAGAATATGAAGAGAGGATCAAAAATGAAATTGAAAAGATAAAGGAAGGGGAAAAAGTAGAAGAAAAAGATGAAGTAAAAGTAGAGGAGGAAGAAATTCCAAGACAATTAAAGGAAGGTGCCTTTGCAAAGGTATTCCATAGAATATTAAAGGACCTTGAGGAGGTTAAACTCAGCACCGAGTTTAAGAATACAAGATGGTGGAAGGTGCCCCTTGAAAGGCCGGATTTCGAACCTAAGTTAATGCCCTACTACTGCATTATTTATCATCTAATATTTGCTTATCCATATGTAAACTACTTTATGTGGATGAGAAGGACGGGCTATTATTACTTTGGATTAAAATATGACGATGAAGGTGAGATTGAATACGTAGTTTACGGAATTATAGGAGAAAACAGCAAAAAAGATCAGCCCTTCTTTGGGGCAACAGGATTTAAAAAATGGATAGAAATCGATGGCAAGGGAATGTGGATTATGATCTACAACCCATGGACTGGAATGGTAATGGTTCCGTAATATAAAGCACGATGTATTGCATTGGCAATATATCGTGCCTTTTTATTTGCTACTTAACTTATCACATGAATTAGGGTATAATAATTAAGTATAATAAAATGTCGGCTTTGTGGAATTTTGTGGAAATGTCAAAAAGTCAAAATGTCAAGTGGCAGGCACTGGAGGTGAAGTATGAAAAAATACATTTTAAAGGGGATAAAGGAAAGTTTAATTTATAGCCTTATTACAGCAGTTTTTGTATCACTTATTGCAACAATTTTTTCCCTTATAAAAGGCATAAATCCTTTAAAATCCATATATATATCCCTTTATGCTGTTGGAATTTTTGCTTCTATTTTTTCAATCCCGCAGCTTTTTAAACGGGATGAGGATCCTAAAATTGCATTGTATAGGAGAAAAAATCCTTTGTTTGGATTTTATAATCTTTTTTACAACCCCTATGCCGAAAGGGCAGAGCTTGAATCAATTGAGGAGTTTAAAGGGGAAGGCTTTTGGAGGGGAATTTTTATAATCCTATATTCCATAACCATTCTTATTATAGCAGCAATTATTGAAAGGATCTATTACTAAGGGGGATTTTTATGCATCCAATACTTTTTAAAATAGGACCAATTACAATTTACACCTACGGCTTTTTAATGGCAGTTGCAATAATCTTGGCAATCCTTTTAACCGCCTATAGGGCAGAAAAAAAGGATATGATAAAAACATAATTTACGACCTCGCCTTTTATGGAGTAATAGGAGGTATCCTTGGTGCAAAGCTTCTTTATATGATAGCCGAAGCCCCAACGGTTTTTAAAAATCCAAAATCAATCATATATATGCTAACCTCAGGTTTTGTAGTTTACGGTGGACTAATTGGAGGGGTTTTGGCAGGATATATATACTGCAAAAAAAGGGGGCTTAATTTTTTAAAGATGTTCGACCTTGCAGCACCATCAATGGCCCTTGCCCAGAGCATAGGAAGACAAGGTTGCCACTTTGCTGGTTGCTGCTACGGAAGGCCAACGGACTCTCCCTTTGGCGTAATCTTTAAAGAGTCGCCCTTTGCACCAAACGGAGTTAAGCTAATTCCAACACAGGAAATATCAAGTCTTGGAAACCTTATAATTTTTCTAATCCTTCTTAATTACTCTAAAAAAGAAAGAAGTGACGGAAAGGTTGCAGGACTTTATATTCTTTTATACAGCGTAGGAAGATTTATCATAGAATTTTTCAGGGGTGACTTTAGAGGGAATGTAGGCCCCCTTTCAACTTCCCAGTTTATAAGCATAATAACCTTTGTAATTGCCCTTATATTTTTAAACCTTGATAAGATAAAGAAACAAAACTCAAACTAAGGGCCTCTTAGGAGGTGATATATTGAAAAAATTTTTAATAATTTTATCCTTGTTCTTTTTAACCTCCTGCACCAGGGTAAATCCTGCTTTAAAGGATAAATTTTCAAATCAGGATATAGAAAGGATAGTCGTAACCAACACAAGATATGCAGGAAGATACACGATAATAGACAAAAAAGCAATTACAAGGTTTAAAAATAAGGTTTTAAGGGCAAAGGAGGTTCAAAGGGATTCAAACTTAGAGCCCGACTTTATATTCGACTTTTACTCCGAAAACAAAAGGGTAGCAACCTTTAAATACATCGCAAAGATAAACGACGAGAATACTGCAAATCTTTATGATGAAGAAGGAAAGCTTTTTAACATTTCAACATCAATTGAAGATGAATTTATAAAACGCCTTTTAAAAACCAACAGAAACCAAAACGTTCCAGATTACTATGTTTCAGTTATAAACCTTATCCTAGACAAAATAGGCAAAAAGGACATAACCGTTGCCATCGACCTTAAAAAGGAGATAATGACTTTAAAGTATTTGACATCAATGGATATAAAAAACATATTTGAAGGAATCAACAGAAATGGCATCAACATAGTTCTTCTTCAGCAGGCAAAGGAGTATGATTATTTGATAGCAATAAACACAAAAAAATATTCAGGAAACAGGGTGGAGGCAGAAATAGCCGTAACAGATCCTAAAGGATTAAAAACAGTTTATGTTATTGAAGGAAATTATAATGGAAAATGGGAATTTTTTATAGCATATAAATAAAGCAAGGTATAAAATTGCCTTCAAGGGCAAAACTAATCCTTAGAAAACTAAAAAGGAGGTTTTACCATGAAGGCAAAAGTAGATCAAGATACCTGTATAGGCTGCGGTCTTTGCCCATCCATTGCACCAGATGTATTTGAAATGAAGGATGACGGCAAGGCCCATGTTATAGCAAATCCAGTTCCAGCAGGCAGCGAGGATGCAGCAAAGGAGGCAGAAGGCTCCTGTCCAGTAAACGCAATAGAGGTTGAATAATTGCTCGGCAAATGCCGAGCAATTTTTTTATCCTTGCGAATGTCTTTTTTTGTCGTTATTTGTTGGAAAGTTTTGCATTGAAATTTGGAACACTTTTATAAAAAAAGAGTCTATATAAATGAAAGCTGATTAAGATATGGCCAAAAAGGAAATGATATAAAAATATAAAACTTTTTTCTAATTTAGCGGAACTTTTCCATAGAAAACAAAGTCAATATTAGTGAATAAGTTGAAAAACAGAAAAATCATTGAAAAATTTACCTAACTTTAGCAGGAATTTTTAAACAAAGGAAGAATATATTATTAAGTGTGATGTAAATTTTATCCTTGAAAATTTTGACTTTTTGGTATATTATATTAAATAGTCACACTTAAATCCAATAAAGGAAAATTTAACTTAGTCGATGATTTTATTCATCATATATAAAATTTTAATTCTCGAGAGGAGGAGAAAATATGGCAAAAGCCAAGAAGATTCTAAGCTTAGCCCTTGCAGCTCTTGTAACATTTGGCTCAATGGGCTTAGCACCAGCGAGTGCGGCTACTAAGAAGGTAGACTACTACCAAATCGCACTCACAAACATCAACAAATATCTAAAGCCACAATTAACAATCACTAAGCAATCACAAAGCGAAGAGGATCTTAAGCTTTTACAAAGCTACTACAGATCACTAAAGATCCACATGAGCAGAATTACAAATCCAAGGCAGAAGGCAGCTATTTCAAAGCAGCTTATGGAATTAAGCCAAGAAATCGTTGCTGTAACAGCACAAGTTAAGGCACAAGTAGCAGCTGCAGATGCTGTTGAAGCATTCGAACTTGCAGCTCTTACAACTCAAGAAGAAATCGCTGCAGCAGAAGCGCTTTATGCAGATGCATTAGACAAGGTTCAAGATATAGCTGACAGAACAGTTAGAGTGGCTTTAATGAACAGAATCAACGACAAGAAGGCAAAGCTTGATGCTGCAAAGAAAGGCTTTGAAAACGTAGCAGCTACATTAAAGGCTGCAGAAGATGCAGTTAAGGCTTATGAAGAAGCAAAGCTTACAACTCTTGATGAAGTAAAGGCTGCAAGAGACCTTGAAAAGAAGGCAACTGACGCAGTTGCAAAGGTTACTGATGCTGATAAGAAGTCAGCTTTAGAAAAGAGAATAGCTGACCAAAAGAAAAAGGTTGATGAAGAAGAAATTAAGTTACTTCCTGTTGCAGTTAAGGAAGTTAAGTCAGATAACTTAATGGAAATATTAGTAGTATTTAATCAAGACGTATGCATGATTGATGACAATACTAATACAAATTGGGCTGCAAGTGCATTAAATACTGCAAACTACAAAGTTAACGGTAATGCACCAACAAAGGTTGAAAAGATAGATAGCAAGACTGTTAGATTAACAGCAGCTGCATTTACAAACGGAAGTTCAGTTGCAGTTGAAGTAAGCGGAATTAAGAACGTAGCTCTTGACAAGACAATGGCTAAGTTCACAACTGCATTTATAGCAGCTGATACAACTGCTCCAACAGCAACAGCTACAGTTGATGCTTTAAGAAAAGTAACAATCACATTTAGTGAACCAATGTCAACTGTTGGAACAGTTTATGTTGGAACAACCCAAGTTACTTTCGCATTAGATTCTTCGTTAAAGAAGGCAACAGCTACACTTGATGCTTCATTTGAAGCTGGAAAGGCATATGACGTAAAGGTATTTGGAGCAAAGGATATTAAGGGCAATTGGATAGCTCCAAACCCAACAGTAGCTACTATAACAATCCCTGTTGACAACGTAAAGCCAACAGTTGTTAATGTTGAACAAGTTTCAGGTGCTAACAATAATACAAAGATTAGAGTTACAATGAGTGAAAGACTAAAGAAAGATGCTAATAATAAGTATGGCGTAGTAGTGGTTAAGGATTTAGCAGGTAATACAATAGGCTCATTTGACTTAACAACAGAAGCAGATGCTGAAAAGTTTATATACGAAACAGCAGAACAAAACTTACTAGGTGGTTATGACTACAGATATGTTAACGTTCAAGTAAACGCTGGTTATGCAGACCTTGTAGGAAATGCAGGAGATGCATCAATTGTATATAGACTATACGTTGAAAAGGATAAGGTTGCTCCAGCATTCAAAGAAATCAAGCTTTCAGAAGACAGAAAGTTCTTAATTGTTGTATTAAGCGAAAAGATAGATGTTGCAACTGGAGCAAATGCTGTTATAGTTGAATATACTGCAAATGATGGTATAGTATATGATCCAGAAACTATATCATTAACACAAGCAAACTTACTTGATAAAGATGGAAAGACTACGGGAGATCTTGTAGCAATCAAGGTTGCTCCAACTAAGTGGTTAAATGATGATGGAACATTAAAGATAGGAACTTATACAGTTAAATTTGCAGCTAATGCAGTAAAAGACTTATCTGCGCAAGAAAACAAGAATGTTGCATTTACAGCAACAATCCAAGTTGGCCCAGCTACAACAACAGTTAAGGATACAACTGCACCTACATTAACATTTACTAAAGTTGGTGAAAGATTGTTTGAAATTACAAGTAACGAAGATTTAACATTACCAACAGTTGCAAACTTTAAGCTTGATGGTAATGCAATGCCAGAAGGAACAAAGGTTTACTTCTACCTCAACAAGAAGACTGTTAGAGTAGAATTACCATATGAATCAATCACATTAACAGCACCAAGACAATTCACTTATTCACTTGCAGATGTTGCAGGTAATGTAACTACTAAGACAGAAGAAGTTACTATAAAAGAAAATGTAAGACCGCAACTAACTTCAGCATTACTTGCTGATCCTAACTTAATAGTAATCACAGCTAGTGAAAACTTAACTGGAACTCCTGCAGTTACAGATTTTGAAGTATACGTAGATGGAACAAAGGTTACTGTAAGCAGCGTAACAGTAAACAACAATAAGATAAACATCAATCTTGCAAATGCTGTTAGCCAGACTGCGGTTGTAAAGGTTAAGTATGTAGGTTCAACATTAGCAGATACTAATGCTAACCCACTTGTAAACGCTGAACTTAATGTAGCAAGATAATAAAAGAAGGGCTTTTGCCCTTCTTTTATGCTTTTGGCTCTATGTCAATAGTTGGGGTGGGCAAAATATTCAGATGCCCGCCCTTGCTAATTTATAGGGCATTTTTGTGAGATTAAGATTATGTTAAGAAAAATTATTAAATTTGGGCATGACAAAAAGGCCAAGCTAAGGTTAGTTTTAGAGAATCTTGTATTGTATCTATTTCTCCACCGAAAAACATTTTTATACTCAAAAAAAAATCATTTTTCATCAATTTCAAAACGGAAAAGCTGCAGTGATGCAATTTTTCCGTTTTTAATTTTTTGCACATCCTCCCGTAAAATAAAGTGCAAGGGAGGGGATAGGATGAAGGATTTAGTGATAAAAGCAAGATATGATGAGGCTGCAAAGGAGAAGATTTTAAAGAGTTTTGAACCACTTTTGAAAAAGTGCTGCAGTTTGTATGTGAAAAATTCGTCGGATTTTGATGATGCAATACAGGAGGGAAGGATTGCCATATTAAAGTGCATAAAAAATTACGATGAAGATTCTAATGTTCCCTTTGAGGCTTATGTGAAAAGGGCAGTTTTAAATTCTATAAGGGAATATGCAAGGAAAATAAAAGAGTATATTAGCTTAGATGAAGATCTAACTGAAGATGGAGAAGATCTTTATGAAATAATTCCAAGCGAGGTTGACATAGAAAATGAAAGGATAAAAAGGGAAGATATAAAAAGATTATACAACGCTATAAATAATTTAAGCCCTAAGCAAAGAGAGGTTATTTTAGAGCATTTTTTTAATGGGAAATCTATGGTGGAAATTGCAAATAACAGAAGATGCCATTACATGGCTGTTGTAAGACTAAAGGATAGGGCAATTGAAAAACTAAAAAGGGAATTTAACAAGGCTTAAAAAATTCAATAATTTTTTGCATTGAAATAAAAATTTTTAGCTTGTTATTGGAAAATTTTGCGATAAATTATGCTTTATTTTTTTGTAAGTTTGGGATATTATTATTCATAAAGATAAATATGGATATTAATAGAAATTAACATAATTGTTACCATTTTGTTACCATAACGATAGTAAAATTAACTAAATTAAAATTAGAATGTTATGCCATTTAGATTCCTCTAAATGGCTTTAACTTAATATAAAGGGGGTGTTTAAAATTAATTCAATCTTTAATCAAAATAAAGGGAGGGGTTTCATGAAATTTAAAAGATTATTAAGCTATGTTTTATCCTTCTTGCTTATTTTTAGCCTATTTAATTTTAATGTAAAAGCACAAAATGGGAAGCTAAATATCGACGTAAAGAAATTTGTAAAGCAAAACCTTGTAAATGTTAAGGATGTTGATGAGCAAAGGGCACTTTATCAGAAGTTTGGCGGGGAATTCAATGACAATATAACAGAAAATAAAATTGACGATAAAGATCTTGTTAGAGTTATAGTAGAGCTTCAAGATCCTTCAGCAGTTGAAATAATTAAAAATCAAAAGCTATCAATGAAGGAGCTTTCAAAGGTTGAAAAGAACGTAGAAAAGAGCCAAGCTGCTGTAATTGAAAAGGCAAAAGCCTATGGTAAGATAAGACATGTTTACAGGAATGTTATTAACGGATTTAGCATGACAGTTGCCTATGGGGAGATTGATGAGCTTAAGAAAATACCAGGGGTTAAAAAGGTTACAGTTGCAAATATCTATTATCCAGATATAAACTATGCAAGGGATATAACAAAGGCAACTCAAGTTTGGCAACAATTTGGCCTTAAAGGCGAAGGCATGGTAGTTGCAATAGTTGATACAGGAATAGATTACAGGCACAAGGATATGAAGCTTACAGATCCAAGTAAGGCAAAACTTAATAAGGAGTTAGTTGAATCATTAGGTGGTCCAGGAAAGTTCTATACTGATAAGGTTCCTTATGGTTATAACTTTGCCGATTTAAACGATGAAGTTATTGATACAACCTCAAGCATGCATGGAATGCACGTTGGTGGAATAGTTGCTGCAAATGGTGATGTTAAAGGTGTTGCACCTGAAGCACAGCTACTTGCAATGAAGGTTTTCTCAAATAACCCAGAACTTAGGGGTGCATATACCGATGACATTGCAGCAGCAATAGATGATTCCGTAAAACATGGCGCTGATGTTATAAACATGAGCTTAGGTTCAACTGCAGGATATATAATGCCTGATGACCCAGAACAAAGGGCAATTAAAAATGCTACAGATGCAGGTGTTGTTGTAGTAGTTTCAGCAGGAAACTCATACTATTCAACATATAGTTATCCAGCATATGCACAGGACCCAGACATCGGTCTTGTTGGTTCCCCAGGGCTTTTCCCAGATACACTTCAGGTTGCATCATCAGAAAATACAACACAAACACTTCCTGCAATGGACTATAAGGCAGGAGAAGAGCAGGGTGTAATAGGTTATACAACTTCTGAAATAGACCCATACGGCGTCTTAAAAGGAGAATATGAATTAGTTTACTGCGGACTTGGGAGAACTACAGATGTTGCAAATCTTGATTTAACTGGAAAAATAGCTTTAATAGAAAGAGGAGCAATAACATTTATAGAAAAGAAGTTAAACGCACAGGCAAGAGGTGCTATTGGAGTAATTGTATATAACAGCGTATCTGGTGGAGACACTTATATAAACATGGCAACTGACCCAAGAGTAGTTATTCCTGCAATATTTATAAAAAGAAGCGATGGATTAAAGCTACTTAATCTTATTCAAAATGGAGTTAAGGTTTCATTTAAGGGTAAGATTGCAAGCACGCCAAATGTAAACGCTGGAAGAATGTCTGGCTTCTCATCATGGGGACTTGCACCAGACCTTACATTTAAACCAGATATTACTGCGCCAGGAGGACAAATTTACTCAACTGTCAATGATAATTCTTATGAAACGATGAGTGGAACTTCAATGGCGGCTCCCCATGCATCAGGTGCAGTTGCTTTGGTTGTTCAATATCTAAAGCAAAATAGTCCGAATTTATCAGGACGAGAACTTGTTGAAAGGGCAAAGATCCTTTTAACAAACTCAGCTATCCAGCTTTTAGACCCATCAACAAAAACTACACCAAAGCTTCCATATCTTCCAAGAAAACAGGGTGCAGGACTTATCCAAATAGATAAGGCTCTTAGCACAAAGGCATACGTTGTTGGAGAAGATGGAAAGGCTGTAATATCCCTTAAGGACTTTGAAGGTAATAGGACATTTAAGATAAAAGTAACTAATTTTGGAACTGAAGCTTTGACCTTTAATGTTAGCGATAAATATGGAGTAATGACAAACTTTAAGTCGAATTCATATATCTATCCTTATGCAATGCCTTTAACTGGTGCTGCATTAACATTTAGCCAAAATGAAATTACAGTAGACCCGGGTGAGACAAAGGAAATTGAAGTTACTGTTAAAATTCCAGAAACTACATCAAAGAATATATTTGTAGAAGGATTTATTACTCTAGAGAGTGCAAATAACCCAACCCTTACAATTCCTTATGTTGGATTCTACGGAAAGTGGGATGAGCCAAGAATATTAGACTCACCTATGTGGGAAGCAGATACTTATTATGGTGAAGCTGCTCTAATAGATGGAGAAGGTTATTACCTCGGGCAAGTTGGAGTAGATAACTATGGACACCCAATAATTGACCCAGAAAAGATTTCAATCTCAACTAATGAAGATGCTATGTTTAGAAGCCTGCTTCCTGTCCTTTCATTCTTAAGAAATGCAAAGGAATTTAAACTCCAGATATTAGATGAAAATAAAAATCTTTTAAGGGAAATTGCAACGGACATTTTCATTAGAAAGAACTATGCATCATCTTCAACAAGAAAGATTTACGCAAACTGGCTCTGGGATGGAATGCTCTATGATGGAAAGGGCAATTTCTATCCAGCAAAGGAAGGAAATTATATCTTAAGGGCAATGGCTAAGGTTGACTACATGGATGCTAAGTGGCAGGAGCTTTTGATCCCATTTAAGATAGATAATACTTATCCAGCATTAAGTGTAAAGGCAAAGAAGATAGATGGTAATTTATTTGAATTCGACTTTACAGGAAGCCAAGATAATGTTGGAATATACCAGTATGTTGTATTTAGAAATGAATATGATCAAAATCCTGTGTTTGTAGAAGGAAGTCAAAGTAAAGTTCAACTTGAATTACCAGGAATTAAAAACGATTGTTTAGTTTTTGCAATAGACTTTGCAGGAAATGTAACAGGCTCTTTAGTAAAGATAGATAACGATGTTATAAGATTTACTGAAGTTCCAAACTTTGTTTCAAATAATCCAAGCCCTACAGTTAAGTTTGAAGTAAATGAGATGATCAGTAACTTAGTTGATCATTTTGAGGTTGAAGTAATAGACAATTTAATAGGCCAAGCTATTGTTGAAAAGAAGTCAATAGAAACTAGCACAGAATATACAGTTGAGTTGCAGGATGGAAACTACACATTAAAGGTTTATGCTTATGATGCAACAGGAAAGGTAATAGGACAAAATGAAACGAGCTTTGTTATCGATACAACAAAGCCAGTTGTAACAATAACAAATGCAGAAGGAAACGTTGTTGTTAACGATACAAGAGAATATTATGATCTTGAATTTAAAGTAAAAGAGCTAACACCATATAAGGTTTACGTAAACGGACAGCTATTTGATGATAATTATACAGGATATGAATTAAGAGAAAATGTTCATGTATATTCAGTCAAACTAAATGAAGGAGATAATAGGGTTGAAATCAAAGTAGTTGATGAGCTTGGTAATGTAGAAACAAAAGAGGTAGTTATAACTAAAGTAATTGAAAGACCTACGATAATAGTTAATCAAGTTAATGGAGGATATCCTGTTTCAGGAAAGACTGTATTGATTACAGGAAAGGTTATTTATAAACAAGGGGAAAAGGTGGCAGTTTTAATTAATGATGAAGTAGCTACAGTAGACGACGAAGGTAACTTTGCAAAGGAAATTACATTGTCTAATTATGGTGTAAATCAGGTAGAAATATTTGCAAAGGTAAAGAATGTAAATACTGTGGAATATATAAACGTAAATGCTTCACCCATTAATTGTGAAAGATATGTTTTATCTAATGCTTCAAATTTAGAATTAAAGGCTAATATATTAGATAAAGAACAAATTACTAAAATAGAAACCTTCATGGATGGAAGAAAACTTGAAGAATATGACGTGATGAGCATGGAAGATAATGCCTTGAATATTTCCTTGAAGGATTTGTTTAAGGGATTAAACAGATTAGATATCATAATTACTATGAAGAATGGAGTTGTTGCAGACTATATAGATATATTAGTAGATAAAGATGCACCATCAGTTACAGTATTTGATGAGTTTGGTAACGCCCTTAAGAATGTTCCGCTTTACAACACAAATACAGTAAAGATTATGGGCTTTGTAGCAGAAGAGGTTAAGTATTTGAAGATAAACGGTGAAAAAGTTGAATTAAAGGATGAATCCTTTGAAAAGATATTGACCTTAAATGAAGGATTGAATAAAATAGCCTTTACATTAGAGGATCTTGCAGGAAACAAGAATGAATATGCATACAGGGTTTACTGCGACACTCAAAAGCCGATCATTGAAATGATTAGTTCAACAAAGGATAAGGTATTAGTTGATGATACATTAGAACTTAAGTTTAAAGCAATAGACAATGTTTATGGATATAGAGTATATGTAAATGGAAACCAAGTTGATACAGTAGAAAGCGAAGTTGGAGATGGCGCAGCTAAGGAGCATACAATAAATGTTAATGCTATAGATGGAGAAGGAAAGGTTATAATAAGCGTTGTTGACTATGCAGGAAATGTAGCGGTTAAAGAAATTACAACCTATAAGAATATCCAAAAGCCAGTTATACTTGAGGATGGGTATTTTGATAGGGCTTTGGCAGAGGATGTTGTAGTTGCTGTAGTATATCCAAAGGAAAACACATTTGAATTACAAAATATTAAATATGGTGAATTACAACTTGAAAAAGACAAGGATTATGTTGTTGATAATGGTCAAATAATTTTAAAGAAGGAATTTTTAAAACAAATGACAAAGGGAGAAAACGAATTTAAGTTAATATTTAACAACGATTATGAATTATCATATAAAGTCGTTGTAGTTGATGCTAGATCAAATAATACTAACTTAAGTTCTATATCCATTAATGGAAAAGCATTAGAAGGATTCAATCCAGAAAAATTTGAATATGTTTATGAAGTAAATCCGTTTAAGACTTATACAGTAGCAGCTCAAGCTGCAGACGAAAAAGCAAAAGTTGAAATTACGCAAGCAGTTTCTATAGAAGGCGAAGCTATAATTAAGGTAATAGCAGAAGATGAAACAGAAGCAGTTTACAAGATCAAGTTCATCATTCCAATACAGCTTACTGTAGAGGATAAAGAATTCAAAGCAGGAGAAGATGCAAAGGTTATTGTAAAAGCAAAAAATAATGGTGTTAATATTAAGACAGTTACATTAATAGTAGGAGTATATGATAAGAACGGAAAACTTGTTCATCTTGTATTTGGAAACTATAATGTAAAACCAGATGAAACAATAGACATGGGTGCTAACTTGTCAACAAAGGCAGAATACAAGGATTACACATTAAAGGTATTTGTATGGGATAATGAAAATGACATGAACCCACTATCAAAGGTATTAGAATATAAAATCAAATGATTGGAAGGTCTCCTTCCAATCATTTGATAATTTAAAAAGGAGGCTTTGGGATGAAAAGAAGGCTGTTCCCCATTTTTCTAATGGTTGCATTTTTAATTTCTAATTTATTTTTGAAAAGTGCAGCTGCAGCACAAACTAAGGTAAATATTACAGGGTTAAATCAGGAGTATGTCCAGGGATCTTCGCCTACGCTTTACTTAACAACTACGGGTGTTAAAGGTAATGTTAGATATAATGTTTTATTAGTGGATTTAGTTTCCGGGAAAAAGATCGATTTAACGAAAGGATATTCAAAACCTATAAAAAGCAATATAAAATATTCAGTTAAACTACCAAAATTAGACAATGGATATTATAGGGTATTTGCCTATGTAAAAGGTGAAAAGAGTAAGACCAAATATGATGGTTATGCTTATAAACAATTTATGGTTTTTGTTAAAGACATGAACATATCTAAGACTGGGAATTATGGTTCAAACAATGAAAAATATTTCCAAACTGTTAAGGGAAATATAAATATAACTGGAAATAATGTTATTTATAATAATGCAGTAGTTTTTAAAGATGTATTTGTAAAAGGAGATAACGTAACTTTAAATAATGTGAAAATCGAAGGTAAACTTGTATTAGATCCGGGAAAATATGGAAAGGCTTATTTAAATAACATTTCAGCAAAAGAAATTGAGGTTTTATCAGGGGCTAGTGAAAGTATATATTTAAACAACGTATTTGCTGATGAACTTAAAGTAGAAGCAGAAAATAAAGTTAGAATTGTGACAGATCAAAAAACAAATTTAAATAAAGTTTTTATTCAAAGTGCATTAATATTTGAAAATAAGGATGCCAATATAGGGAATGTTGAAGTTAATACAATAGATGATAATATTGTTGAATTTAGAGGTAATTTTGATACAGAAGTAAAGGTAACAAGTAGTGCTTATATAAAAACATCAGAAAACTCCTTAATTAAAGAAATTAAATTAGTTCCAGAAAATTCAAAATCAAATATTATACTTGAAGCAAATATTAAGAATTTAACTATATCTAAAGATTCAGCATTAGAAATAAAGAAAAATAGCAACATAGAAGATGCTATAAAGGTTGAGGCAAATGCAACTATAAAGGCGGATAAAGAAGCAAAAATCAATAAAATTGAAATTACTGGTGCAAACAAAAATGTGAAAATAGAGGCAAAAGTTGATACATTAGAGATAAAGGCTGAATCTAAAATTGAACTTGTAAATGTAGAAGTTAAAACATTAGTTGCATCGTCTAAGGGTGAAGTTTTGACAAATAAAGAAACAAAAATAGAAAAGATAGAAGGAAGTAAAAAGGATGAAGTCAAAGTAAGTGGAGAGGGACAATTAGCAAGTAAAGACAAAGACAGCAAGGAGGATAATCAATCAAGCGGCGGAACAACTGGTGGTTCAACTGGAGGAACAACAGGAGGTCCATCAGGTGGATCTACTGGAGGGACAACAGGGGGCACTCCTGTTATAATACCAGTTTCATCAATTGATTTTGATGAGATAGGAGTTGTTTTAAATAAAAATGATGAATTAAATCTTAACTGTATTGTTCATCCATTAACAGCTACAGATAAAAGGATAACATGGGACTCTGATAATATTGACGTTATAAGTGTTTCAAATGGTAAAGTTAATGCAAAGGCAGTCGGAGAGGCCACAATTACAGCAAAGACTTTGGATCAAAAGGTAAAAAAATCTCTAAAGATTAAGGTTGTAGATTCAGGCATATCTTTAATTGTAAAGAAGGAATCAGGAAAAATTTCTTTCTTAGTAAAAAGTGCTTATGATAACGATATTATTACCATGAAAGTTCTTCAGGATGGCAATATAAAATATATAGATCAGATTCAGACAGGTAAAAATTACAGTAAAGTATCTACAATGTTAGATAAGGGTAAATATATTGTTTATGTAAAGGGATTAAACTCTGATATTATTTCAATTGAATTTGAATATTAAAATTTTATATTATATCGACAAATAAAAGATAAAAGGGTGGCAAAAATTCCACCCTTTTTATTCCCTTTTAAATTGTAAAATTAATCTTTTTTCAATTTTTTGAAAATCATGAAAGGTGGGGGAAAATGAGTTTTAGAAAAACACATAAAAATATAATTTCGCTTTTTATGGTAATGCTTTTAGTATTATCAAATTTCAATCTTGCTTTCAAGAATAAAGTCTTTGCCCAAACAGGTCCAGAGCTTTTGATCACAGAGATTATGGTAAGGGCACAATCAGGGACAGACCCCTATGAATTCATTGAAGTTTACAACAACACAAATGTCCCAATCGATATTAAGGATTATAAGTTTAATTATCCTTCATCTGATATCGATGTTTCAAAGATAATACAACCTAAAGAGGTATTGGTAATTTGTTCAACTAGCACAACTACACTGGCTGATTTCAATGCGTTTTACGGAACAAATTTAACAGAAGATCAATTTGTAAACTTTAAGATAACAGCAGGAATAAGTAATACTCCACCAAAAACAATTGTTCTTGCAAAGGATACAGGTGAAGAAGTATGTAGGGCAACATATAATTCCGGAGATTTTGATATAAAACTCAGCACAACATATAAATATCCAGAAACAGGCATTGACATGATTTTACTTGGACAAAAACAACAACCGACACCAGGCTTTGTTTTCCCAAACCAAGTTCCATTGGATCAAAATTCAGATATACAGGCACCAACAATTACACACACGCCTATTACAGAGGCGGATAACACGAATGACCTAATAATAAGTGCGAATATTACAGATGATGTTCAAATATCAAATGCAAAGGTATACTACAGAAAAGTTGGAGACACTGCATATAAGAGTATAAGCATGCAAAAGAATAACGATTTATACACTGCTGTTATTCCAAAATCAGAGCTTTCAACGCAAGGTATTGAGTATTATATAGAGGCAAGTGATGGAATAAATACTGTAACTTATCCAAGCGATATAAATAATCCTTTAAAGGTAGTTATTAAAGAAGTTGATAATGTTCAGCCTAAGGTATCCATTATATCACCGCAAAGTGGTGAGTGGATTGAAAATAAAAGGCCACAAATAAGCGCAACAATTGAGGATAGCAGTGGATTAGATTTAACTACTTTAAAAATATATATAGATAACGTAGACGTTACTGATAAGACAAATTTAACCTATGAGGACGTTGAGCCTAAAAAATTTATTAAATTAGAATATAATCCAGCGGAAGATTTAGCTGAAGGAGAACATGTAGTAAGAATATTTATAAGGGATTTGTCTTCTTTAAAAAATGCTGCTGATTTTACTTGGAATTTTTATATTGGTCAAGAAACCTATAATTTATACTTCGGTCAAATTCATGCCCATACGAACTATTCAGACGGGTTAGGCACTCCAGAAGAGGCATATGATTATGCCAAAAATGTTGCAAAGGCAGACTTTTTTGCAATAACTGATCACTCTAATTCATTTGATAATGATACGCAAGCTACTATACTTGATGGTTCAGCAAGCAGTGAATGGAGACAGCTCCATCAAATAGCAGACCAGTATAATGAGGATGGGAAATTTGTAGCAATAGCTGCATATGAAATGACCTGGAGCGGTTCGACAGGTGGTTGGGGACATATTAACACCTTTAATACTCCAGGTTTTTTATCAAGAAACAGCAGAATAAACAACAAGGCAGTTGACCTTAAGATGTATTACGATGAACTTAAAAAGGTTCCTCAATCTATATCTCAATTTAATCATCCTGGCCCAACTTATGGTGATTTTGCAGATTTTGGATATTATGATCCGGATATAGATAAATTAATAACCTTGATTGAAGTCGGAAACGGGGAAGGAGCAGTAAGATCAAGCGGTTATTTCCCAAGCTATGAATTCTATACAAGAGCCCTTGATAAGGGGTGGCATCTTGCACCTACAAACAATCAGGATAACCATAAAGGAAATTGGATATTAGCTAATACAGCAAGAACAGTAGCTCTAGCAAAGAATTTAACAAGGGATGATATCTATGATGCCTTTAGAAATATGCGCGTTTATGCAACGGAAGACAATAATTTAAGGATAGTTTATAAGGTAAATAATAAATATATGGGGACAATTTTAAACAATCCCGATAAGCTAAATTTTAACATTAGCATTCAGGACCCTGATTTAAATGATAAAATTGGCAAGGTATCAATTATAGCGAACGGTGGAATAGTAGTTACATCAAAATATTTTGATTCAAACACTGCAGAGTGGAATTTTACTTTAAATCCAAAATACAGTTATTACTATGTTAGAGTAGATCAAGAGGATTTAGATATTGCTGTTACGGCACCGGTTTGGACTTCAGATGTTGTTCCTGTTGGCTTATCATCAGTTAAATCAAATTTAAAACTTGCTGAAACTAATAAACCTGTGACAATTGATGCGGTAGTTTACAATAATTCAACTACATCAATTTCAAATGTTAAAGTTGAATTTTATAGGGATGAGATAAAGGACGAAAATAAAATTGATGAAAGGATTATTACAAATTTAAATGCTGGCTCAACAGGATTAGCAAGCATTAATTGGACATCTAGCCAGGAAGGCAAA
The DNA here is from genome assembly GCF_000297115.1 of Caloramator australicus RC3. GTDB lineage: Bacteria > Bacillota > Clostridia > Clostridiales > Caloramatoraceae > Caloramator > Caloramator australicus. The sequence goes on from NZ_CAKP01000129.1 coordinate 19,094, forward strand.
TACACAATTTATGCAAAAGCCACGATAAATTATGGTGGAGTAGATAAAACATTCACATCTAGCACTGTAGTTGAGTTTATTGCACCAGAAAATGCTGTAAAGGTAGTAATTGATGCAGGACATTATAATCAATATGTAAGTGGAGATTACAAAGGAAAAGTTACGAAGTTTAAGTCTATGTTAGAGGATAGAAAGGTAATAGTTTACGAAGATTATGATGGACTAACTGATTCTGACTTAGAAGGAGTTAGGTTATTAGTATTGACAGATCCTCAAAGCAAGGATAACGCAAGTTATAATCTTTACAAGTCAAATTATACGGATGCAGAGATAGAGGTTATTAAAAGATTTGTTCAAAATGGAGGATCAGTAATTATTACATCAAGGGCAGACTATAATGACATAGGAGTTACTGACCCATCTTATCAAAATGCAAACCAGGGCAATAGAGTCCTTGAGGCAATAGGCTCTAACTTGAGATTTAATGATGATGAAGTAATAGACAATGTAAACAACAATGGTCAAAACTACAGGTTGTTATTTAATAGGTATGTATCAGATAAGTTTAATTTAACAAAGAATGTATCCCAAGATCAGCTTTATAGCTTCTTTAGTGGATGTTCAGTAATACCGAAGGATAACGCTGACCTTACAAATGTTGATTTTGTTGTAAAGGGCCATGACACGACAGAGATTTTGGATTCAGACAAACAAAACGATGCAAAACCAGTTCAAAAGGGAGAGGTTTATGTTCTTGCAGTAGAAAAACTAAACTCAGGTGCAAAGTTGATAGTTGCAGGTTCAACCTTCTTCTCTGATTTTGAAATGACAGGAGATAATCAATATGCTAATGTTCCAATAACTGAAAATATTTTGGATTGGATTCTTGCTGGTGAGAAAGTAATTACACCTATATTAGAAGTAAGAAAAGACATAAATAATGATAATATTCCAGACAATTTAGGCAAGATATTTACTGTAGAAGGCTATGTAACAGCAGAATCGGCTTCGATGGGCAATAGACACTCCTTCTTTGATGTTATATATGTTCAAGACGAAACGGGAGGAATAACTGTATTTGGAGTTTCAACAAGGCAAATACCTCTTGGGGTAAAGGTTAGAGTTACTGGAAAAGTTGATCAATATATGGGAGATACAGAACTTCAGATTTCAAATGAATTGAAGGATATAGAAATAATAGACCCAAATCCAATAAATGTTGAACCTAAGTTAATGTCAACTAAGGAGGCTATGCTCGAGGAAAACGAAGGATGGCTAGTGAAGGTAGAAGGAACGGTTACAAGAATAGTAGGACAAAATATATTCTTGGATGATGGTTCAGGAGAAGCAAGGGTATATGTAGAAGGATATATTGCAGGAGATGTAGGAAGCGAAGCAGGAAAATGGGATGAGAGGATTAAAATTGGAAGCAAGATAAGCGCTGTTGGATTAGCATCAGAGGATGCAGAGGGACACAGAATAAGGGTAAGAAATACGGCAGAGATAGTATTAATAGAAATGCCTGAAAATGAGAGCTTTGAAATAATATCGATAGAGAAACCAGAAAAGGTAATACAAGGCCAAGATATTAAAGTGACCATAAAAGCAATAAATAGAACTAAAAATACAAAAGATGCAACATTGATTGTAGCATTATATGATGATGATAACAGGTTTATAATTTACGGTGCAGCAAAGCAGAGTGTTGAATCAAATAAAGATGCTATATTAACAGTTATGATGAAAATTCCTGCAAATCAAAGAAATCTTAGAATAAGGTATTTTGTTTGGGACAGCATTGAAAATATGATGCCTTTATCTAATATGTATGAAATAGCCGAATAATTAGATATAATCAAAACAGGCCATTTGGCCTGTTTTGATATTTAGAGAGATCTTAGAATACTAAATTATAATTATAACAAGAAAACTTTATTTATTTAACGAAAATCCGATATAATATATATACCACTATTTAGGGGGCGTTTTTGTGAAAAGGGCTTTAGCTTTGATTTTGTTAATGATCCTGGCTTTTAATACAATTGCATATGCAGGAAGGGAATATATATTAAAATATGCTTATCCTGAAAATGTTAAAACTATTTCCATATATGATTTATTAGGGAACGGTTCTAAAATTTCTAAAAATAAGAAGGTTTTATACGCAAAAAAGGATACAGTAGCGCCCTATGTTGTAAGTTCTAATCCTAAGAATGGCCTTCAAAATGTTAAAGTTGGAAGTAGCATTACATTGAATTTTAATGAAGGTGTAAAACTAAATAATTTAAAGAGCATATCACTAATTGGCAATGGGAAAAGGGTAGGGTTTAGTATAAAGTTAAGCGGCAATAAGGCAACGATAAGGCCTAATACTTTGTTATCCTATGGGACAAACTATGTTTTGAGTCTTCCAAATGGTTCATTTAAAGACTTTGCAGGAAATTCAAGTAAAGCTTTTGTTTTAAGATTTAGAACGGAGGAAATAAAGCTTGCAGAAAACGATAAGAATAATGCCAGCAATTTTACGAGTTATTTTAGTTATATATTTGATGATGGAAAGAATATTGTAAAAAATTATTTATATAAAACCAATGGCGAATATCTTTTTTTTGCAGATATAAAGAATATAAGTAGAGTAAGTGGGATAAAGTTTGATGAGAATAATATCCCTATGGTAAATTATAGTGGATATAAATATAATCCTCTTTTAATAGCAGAGTGGGGGCTTCAAAACTATAGCTATTATAAAAGAAGCCAAAATGGTGAATATCTAAAAAGGGCAAAGGATGCAGCAGACTTTTTGGTTTATAACATAAATGATAGTGGTCTTTGGATAAACGATTTTGACTACAAGGAATCAAATATATCAATGAAAAGAGGCTGGTCATCCTCATTAACTCAAGGGTTAGGTATATCTCTTCTAGTTAGAATGTATAATGAAACTTTAGATGAAAAATATTTGAATGCTGCAAAGCTTGCCCTAGCACCGTTAAGGGGAGAGTTAAAGGATAGCTTAAATGGTTTTCCGATGTTCGATATGTTTAGTGTAAGAACAAAATATACCTTTAGCAGCTTTATGTTTGTTTTGTTTGGACTGTATGATATTTCAGGATATGATGATTCTGCAAAGGAAATGTTTTATGAAGGAGTTGAAATATTAAGATACTTGATGCCAAAGTTCTATGGGACGACGGATAAGTTTTATAAATCAATTCATGATGCACAAATAAGAGCCCTCTGCTCAATTTTGAATGTTGATAGTATTGATGAATACCTAGATGACTTTGAAGTTATTGATATAGAATGAAAATAGGCATCGCAGGATGCCTATTTTGTTATGACAAAACTTTTGGATGTTGCACTTTTTCCAACGTTTAATGTTGCTTTTCCTAAAAGGTTGTTCTTTTCATCATAAAAATATACGATAACAGTTTCCTTTGGAATTATAAGGCTTGCAGTTTCGCCTATTTTATAGAACTTTGCATCAACATCGTATTTATATTTTACATTTCCATTATAGTTTTTTAATCCATTTATAGTTATTTTTTTATATGCGGTAAATCCTCCAACTGTTACATCGTATGTCCCTGTTATAATTAAATCAGATATTGTAAATTTTAAGCTATAGGGATTTTTCAAAGTTTTACCTAAAGATGATTTTAAGTTTTCAACGGTTAGATAATATGTTTCTCCATAAGTGTAGCCGCCATCTGGAGGATTAATAAGTAAAGACTTTTGATTGCTGCCTATTTTAACATCAACGTTGATTTTGCTGCCTTTAGAGTCTACTATTTTGATTGAATTTAAAAGATCGTTTTTAGGATCAAGCTTTTGGTTAAATTTAATATTAAAGGTTTTGTAAGGTGAGATATTTGTCATTACTTTGTTAAATGCAAGGACATTTGTTGATAACGAAAAAAACAGAAAAAAGAAAAGAACCTTTTTCATAAAACCACCTCAGTTTAATTTTAGCTTAAATTTTATTATAAATAAAGTGTAAATTTTTTTTAAAATTATCCGATAACTAACATAGGGGGTGTTGTCATGAGGCGATTTGTAGCTTTTATTTTAACAGTGATTATGATAATAGGGATGCTGCCTAAGATGGCCTTTGCTGCAAAAGCAGTTAATTTGCCTAAAAATAGCATAATAATAGCCGACAGAATATATACAAGTTCCTATGTGAGTAAATTTCCTCAAGAGGTAAATCAATTTCAAAGCCTTCAGGGAAATGAAAACAAGATATTTTCTATAGATGCACAAGGCAATATAACAGATAAAGATGGAAGGGCTGCAACTGAAGAACAAATAATGCTTATATGTGGAAGAAAACTAACCCTTTATTCAGATAGTCCAGATGATCAAGGTAAGGTCTATATTGCAGATGGAAGTGGGATATTTAGAGAGTATAAACCTGGAAGCACAAAATATGGATATATAACAATAAACACATCCTTTAGTGCAGCAGGTTCGGGATACAATCTTGTCAGCGTTGTAATCAAAGAGATAGTTGGTGTTCCAAACAGCTATTATTTTGTTGTATCAGATAGTTCAACAATAGATCCTTCAGTTAAAAGAGCTACTAATGAGTCCTTTACATTAATAACAAACAGGGATGATTTTTATATAAATTTATATTCTGCAAGCGGAGATCTTGTTGGACAAGGGGAGATAAAGGATGTTTCTTCTTCCGTTACAGGACTTCCTGTTTTAATTAATTTAAAAACTTATTCCTTAGGTAATATTCCAACAAGGGTTGCAGGGAATATAAGTAATCTTGGGCTTGCAGCAACTGATGGAGAATTTTTATATTATGTTAATTTAGCAGATGGAGGAAAGATTTATAAAAAGAATATATATGGAGTTGAGGAGTATCCAATAGTTGAAGATAATGCAAGGTATATAAATGTTGTAGACGATTGGATTTATTATAGTAATATATCCGATGGTGGTAAGATCTATAAGGTAAATGTTGATGGAACGGGAAGAAAGAAGATAAATGATGTTTTGTCTTCCTATGTAAATGTGGTGGGGGATTATATATATTATTCAAATAGCAAGGATAAAAACAGGATATATAAACTTAGCAAATTCAATACAAATGCAAGTTATTCTGGACAAAGGCTTACCTATGATTCAGCTGCATATATAGTAGTTGATGGGGATAGAAATAAGATTTATTATAGCAATACCTCAGATGCAAGAAGACTTTATTCCATCGATTTAAACGGAAACAATAGAACAAAGTTTTTAACGGTTTCCTCCCAAACAAGTCCAGGGGTAAGATATTTAAGCTTAACAAATGATGGAATAGTTTATGCAACAGGGCTTGATGGAAAACTTTATAAAACTATATCATATAACAGAATTTCGCCGGTTTACTTTACAACTGAAGTTCAGGTAAAATCTAAAGGTGGAACTATTACAAAAAGTGTTGAAGATAAATTGAGCGTAATAAATGCAGTAACCAATAATGACATATTCTATTCAAGCTATGTAGATGGAAGAAAGATATATAAGCTCGGTGTTTCAAGTGGAACAAAGATAATAGATGACTTAGCAACGGCGATAAACATAGCAGGGGATTATATATTTTATTTAAAATCTGGAAAACTTTATAGATATAAGTTAGGCTCTCCTGAAGGAACAAAGCCAGAGGCAATAGCAAAGATTAAGTATGCCGATAAGATTGTAAAAATTGATGATTTAGATCCCGTTGAAATTACTGACCTTAAGAATATAGAGCTGCCCGATAAGGTTACTGCTATTATGAGCGATGGAGATATAAGGGAACTTTTAGTTAATTGGGATATGTCAAAATATAGTGTAAAGGATGGAGTATATACCTTCAGTGGAAAGGTTGTAGGATACGGAACTAAAGTAAGTGGTAAAGCTGTTATGTATTCTGCACCAATTAATATGAATAATGTTGTTGTAACTAACAATGAAGGAAGTAAAGCAGATAGTATAGTTATAAAGGGACTTGCTTTAGGAGATGAAGTTTATGTATACGATGAAAATGATATGACAAAGCCTCTTGGAAAGGCAAAGGCTGACAAAACAGGACAGGCAGTTATATCAAAGATAGACCTAAATCAAGAAGGCGGAGTAATTAAAGTTGCAGTTAAAAGAGCAGGAAGGGCGTTAAGTAAATTTACGGATGTTGCATACAGCTCTGAGGCACCGGTTGTAGTTAAGGTTGAATATACGGAATATAACAATAAGAAGGTTTATAAGGTAACATATAAGGGAATAAATGATAAAATAGGTTATAGACTATACAATGCAGACAATTCCATTGTTAAGGATTATACTGCATCACCAATAACAGCAACACCAGAAGGAAGCGGTTTATTCTCCTTTGAAATAGAAAGAAGTGTATTTGAAGGCTATGCGACGGATAAATTGTTAAAACTTGCCTATTATGACGCAAATAAGGGCTACCTTGATCCATCAAAGCCATATATTATGATAGCCCAAGCAAAACCAAATGTATCATACGATTTTACATCTGGAAGATTTGTAGGATTTAGCAGTTTCATAGAATGTTCATTAAACGGAATAGATTGGATGTCAAGCGATGAGATGTTAAGCCAAGCAAGCATGCTTACTGGAAAAACCTATATCCTTGCAAGATACAAGGCTATGTCCAATAAAATGCCAGGACAAATTGCATATGTTGCCCTTGTTCCAATGCCACAGGTGGTTATAAAGGCAGGAGGAGAAATTATACTTGATAGTAAGGATTATACGACTTTCATAATCGATGATATAACCGGCACATTAACTGCAAGATATATAGGCAATGCCGATATTACTGTTGATATAAAAGATGTTCCAAGCGGTATAAATGCAAGCTATGTTTTAACAAAGGGTGCAACTCAGGTTTCAGCTGGAAGTGTTGATAATTCGGCTATTGAATCAACAATCCAAAAGAACTCAAACAATACAGGTGAATATAAATTAGTGGTAACCTTAAATCAAGGTGGAACTGAAATTGCAAAACAAACGATTAAGTTTAGACTATTTGGAGAAAATATAGCACCACCACAACCATATCTTGCAGGTATTCTAGGAAAGACTATAAATGGAGTAACAACAGGATATAAGGTTAAGGTAATGGTTCCATTTACCGATTCAACTGTTTCTGCTGTTGGAACTATAAGATTAAAGGATAGTATAAGTGGACAATATGGAAATTCCAAGCCATATAATTTTGTTTTAAACAATGGAGTTTGGGAAGGAGAAGAAGTAGCAAACGTTGAAGGTGAATATGAGGTAAGTATAAGATATGAAAATTATGCTATGAAACCTTCTACATTTACAGCATCAAAGGAAATTAGGTTTACCATAGATACTTCAAAGGTTTATAAGGTTTATCTATATGATGGATATTTGAGAAAAATAGGTTTAGATGTTATTGAAGGATTGGTTTATCCTTATGGAGATGCAACATACTCCTTTGTAGGATATACAGATTTGTATTCCTTTGGGGTAGAAGGTAGAAGCATAACAGGTTTTGAATGGCTTGACGATGAAAATGATACAACAATAAATGATCCAGATGCTCAGTATGGTTTCTATGTAAAGTATAGGTTTATAGACGACAATACTTGGTCAAGTATAAAGCAAGGTGAAAGAATAAATTATAGAAACAACAGAACAGTTGAAAAATATAGAATAAAAGTGACAGTAATTAACTTTAAGAACGGTTATAAAGAAGATTTTGAATATGAATTTGAGATAAGCAATCAGTAGTATGTAACGTATGTTTAGCACAGTGCATTTTAGGATGCACTGTGCTATTTTTTTTGATTAAATTTACAAAAATTTTTGAAGCCCATGTTTAAAACAAGTAAAAATTGGAAAAAATCAAGCTGAAAATAGATTGAAGGGAGTGAGGAGTAAAGTTAAAGTGATTTCATTTAAAAATATGCATTTTTTATATATTTAAACCTTATGCTTAAAAGGAGGTATTCTATGAAGAAAAAAGGTTTTACACTACTTGAAATGATTATTGTAATTTCTATCATCGCCCTTTTAGTAGGCATTACAACCCCACAGATTTCAAAGGCTATGAAAAAGTCAAAGGCTATGGCGGATGTGGTGACTGCAAATACAATAGCAGCGACGATACAGGAAGTTGTACTTGAAGGAGGAGAGATAAAGGATACAGGAGGAATTTGGGTTAAAATATCGCAAACAGGTGTATTTACTGATAACACTATTGATTTATCTAAGTATTTAGAAGGTTTTGATAAGCTAAAACCTAAAATGAATTCATCCTATGTATTCTGCTATAAATACAATGCTGCTGAAAATAAATTAGAAATAGGAGCAGGTAGAAAAGATGCTGATAATAACATAATTCAGACTGAGGCTTATAACCTATATCCAAGTCTTAATCCTGCATATAAGTAAAATTTTGTTAAGATTTTTATTTTGTCCCTCACTTTAATATGGGGGACAATTTTTTGTGTTTTCATATTAATGATACAAAAATAAATCTTTGCAAAAAAGTTAATATTTTAACTTTTTCTGTCTTATTGTTTAGATCTTTGTAATTTGCTAAAATGGGAAATATAAGGAAGGATGGGAGGGATATTGTGGATAAGAAAATTGTAAAGGCTGTTAACAAAGAATCTTTTATTTTTCTTGGAATCATTCTATTATTTTTTGGTTTTTTAGCAAAAACAATGGGCCTTGCCAATATGTTTAGTACTATGATGAAGACGGCTCATGATCTACTTTTAAACACCGTATTTTTCATAATGGCCATTGCAGTTTTGGCAGGCGCCTTTGGGGCACTTTTAACGGAATTTGGTGTTGTAGCCCTTATAAACAAAATTTTATCGCCCCTTATGAAACCCCTTTACGATATGCCTGGGGCTGCAAGCATTGGAGTTCTTACTACATATTTATCGGATAATCCTGCAATTATTACCCTTGCAAAGGATAAGGGTTTTAGAAGATACTTTAAAAAATACCAAGTTCCAGCCCTTACAAACCTTGGAACAGCCTTTGGAATGGGGCTTATAGTTACTACATTTATGATTGCCCAAGCACCGGAGGGACAAAGTTTTGTCTTAGCAGCAATTGTTGGAAACATCGGTGCTATAATTGGAAGTATAGTAAGCGTTAGAATTATGATGCACTTTTCAAAGAAAAAGTATGGAAAAGAGGAAATGGCCCTTGATGGAGATGCCGAATTTGATATCACAAAATTTAGAGAAATAAGAAACGGAAGCACATTCCAAAGGACCCTTGAGGCTATATTAGATGGAGGCAAATCTGGAGTCGATATGGGCCTTTCTATAATCCCTGGGGTTATTGTTATATGCACATTGGTTATGATGCTAATAAACGGACCTAAAAATGAAGTATATACAGGTGCAGCCTATGAGGGAGTGCCTGTTTTAACCTGGATTGGAGAAAAGTTAAGCTTTATTTTAAAGCCCCTTTTGGGATTTAAAAGTCCAGAATCCATAGCCTTTCCTATAACTGCCCTTGGAGCTGTTGGAGCTGCAATTGGTCTTGTTCCAAAGCTTTTACAACAGGGACTAATTGGAGCAAGGGAAATTGCCGTATTTACCGCAATGGGAATGTGCTGGAGTGGTTATCTTTCAACCCATGTTGCAATGATGGATGCCCTTGAGGCAAGGGACCTTACAAACAAAGCAATACTTTCCCACACAATAGGGGGTCTTGTAGCGGGAATTGCTGCAAATTTAATAATGAGTGCCTGCCTCTTGACATTTTGACTTTTTGACATTACATAATTTTACCAACAAATATTGTAATTAATAAAATCTGTTTGATAGCGGAATTTGATTAATTTTGTAAATGTGTATAAATATTTTTTAACCTAATTAACGACATGCATAGCTAACTTTTGTAAGTTGGCAGTGCATGTCGTTTGACTTATTAAAGTGTTGACAAAATGGTATCAAAATCAAGCTAATTTAAACACTGTTCTAAAGCGGGGATAGAACATTTTTTGAAGGTGGAGAATTTAACATTTTAGGAGCATAGATTTTGAACCGCTACTTTAAAGTTTAGGTTAGCTTAAAGAACCCAAAAATTTAGAAGGTGGGGTTTATATCTTTTCTTATTATTATTTTTGATACTGCAGATGGTGATACATTTAAAAACTTTGCTATTTCAGTTATAGTATAATTTTGTTTTAATGCTTTTTTTATAAATTCTACTTTGTAATTGGTAAAATTTCTTCTTTTAAAACCTCGTCTAATTAAATGTAATTCATCTTTATTTGTATTAACCTCCAACCATATCTCATCTAAACTCGGTCTTTTGCCAGGTTCAGCTAAATCTTGTAGGTCTAAAAATGATAAGCTTGATTCAAGATTAAAGCTGAATTTTTTACAAATTATCTCTAAATCCTTTTTAAAATTGCAATCATCTCCTTCTTCCATCATGAGATTATTATAAATTTTAAGGGAATCTTTAAGATTATTAGACAAAATGTTCAAAATAAAAGAAGGATAAACGAAATTATTAATATTGTTTTTGTAAAAGTAATGACTAGTCCATCTATATTCATCAACACTTTTAACTATGTTCGCCCTAACGGGATTCCTGTGGATATATCTTAAAAGGCATATCAGATATGCGTCATCTAAAACGACTTTGCTGTTAAACCTAGATTCAAAAACATGTCCGCTGCGATTGAGCTTTTCGTTATAGTATTTCGCATAGATATTGTTTAAATTGAAAATAATATCACTTATGGGTGTATCACCTGTTTTGATTAGAAAATGGTAGTGATTACTCATGATTGCATAGGCTAAAATGTTAAAATCGAATCTTATATTTAGATTTTTTAGCTGTTTTAAGAAAAATTTTTTGTATTCCTCTTCTTTGAAAATGTCTTCTTTGTTGTTACCGCGCTGGTATATGTGATAGATTGCACCGCTATATATTATTCTTGGCGGCCTAGGCATAATGATACCTCCTTTTATGGAAAAAATTGAAAAAGTCAAAATGTCAAAATGTCAAGTGGCTGCCACTTATAATTATTAACAATTTTGTATGAATTTAATGTCTTTAGTTAAAAATATTTTTTAGGTAATTATTTAAGGAGGGATTATATGGCAAAGTATGATGTTGATGAAGTTAAGTTAAGACAGCTTGAGGAATATATAGACTCTATAGAACAAAAGGAAGGGGCACTGATTGGAGTTCTTTATAAGGCCCAGGAGATTTTCGGGTATCTTCCTAAGGATGTTCAGCTTTTTATCGCAAGAAAGCTTGGCATTTTTGCGGCAAAGGTATATGGAGTTGCAACCTTTTATTCTTACTTTACTATGGAGCCTAGGGGAAAGCATGTTATAAACGTTTGTATGGGAACGGCCTGCTTTGTTAAGGGGGCAGATAAAATTTTGGAGGAGATTAAAAAGGAGCTGGACATAAAAGATGGGAATATGTCAAAGGATGGCCTTTTTACAGTTGACACCTTAAGATGCGTTGGTGCCTGCGGCCTTGCACCGGTTGTTATGGTGGATGGTAAGGTTTATGGAAGGGTTAAGGTAGAAGAAGTTAAGGGGATACTTGATGAGTATAGAGAATAAGGAGGGTTTTAGATGATAAAATCGATAGAAGAGCTAAAGCAGATAAGGGATAAGTATAAGGATGTTTTGCAAAACAGGGAGGCGGAGGAGAATAAAATAAGGATTTTGGTTGGCATGGCAACCTGTGGAATTGCAGCTGGGGCAAGGGATACTATAAACGCAATAGTTGATGAGGTTCATAAGGAAAATATAAACAACGCTGTTGTTGTTCAAACGGGCTGTATGGGGTTTTGCTATGCTGAGCCCACCGTAGAGGTAAGATTTCCAGGAAAATCTCCAGTTCTTTACGGCAAGGTGGATGCAGAAAGGGGTAGGGAGATAGTAAGAAGGCACGTAAAAAATGGAGAAGTTATTAGCGAATGGGTATTAAAAGGATAGGAGGGATAATATGCCACTTAGGATGGAGCTTTTGGTGTGCGGTGGAACAGGATGCCAGGCGTCTAACAGTAGTAGGGTATTAGAGGTTTTAAGGGAAGGTATACAGGAAGCTAACCTCCAGGAGGAGGTTAGGGTTTTGATGACGGGATGTTTTGGATTTTGCGAAAAGGGACCTATTGTTAAAGTTATGCCTGACAATATTTTCTATGTAGAGGTAGATGAAGAATCGGCAAGAAAAATAGTTAGAGAACATGTTATAAAGGGAAGAATAGTTGAAGAAAAAATATATAAAGAACCTGAAACAGAAGAAAGACTCCCAGAACAGAGCAGCATCCCCTTTTATAAAAAGCAGATTAGAATTGCCCTTAGAAACTGTGGGAAGATAGACCCTGAAAATATAAACGAATACATAGCTTCAGATGGATACATGGCTCTTGCAAGGGTTTTGACGGAGATGACACCCGAGGAGGTTATTGATGCTGTTAAAAGAAGCGGCTTAAGGGGAAGAGGTGGGGGAGGTTTCCCAACAGGCCTTAAGTGGGAGGCAACAAGAAAGTCAAAGAGTGATGTAAAATATATAATCTGCAATGCCGATGAGGGGGACCCGGGAGCATTTATGGACAGAAGTATACTTGAGGGTGATCCCCATTCAGTTTTGGAGGGTATGGCAATAGCAGGATATGCAATAGGTGCCCAGTTTGGATATATATACGTTAGAGCTGAATACCCACTTGCTATACATAGACTAAGGATTGCAATAAGCCAGGCTAGAGAGATGGGACTTTTAGGGAAAAATATTTTAGGTACTAACTTTTCCTTTGATGTTGAGATAAAAATAGGTGCAGGTGCATTTATTTGTGGTGAAGAGACTGCCCTTATAAATTCAATTGAAGGTGGGCGTGGCGAGCCTACAGTAAAGCCGCCGTATCCTGCCCAGGTTGGACTTTGGAAAAAGCCGACTAATATAAACAACGTAGAAACCTTTGCAAACGTTCCGCCTATCATTTTAAACGGAGCCGAATGGTTTAGCTCAATTGGAACAGAAAAGAGCAAAGGAACAAAGGTTTTTGCCCTTGCTGGAAAGGTAAACAACGTTGGACTTGTTGAAGTTCCCATGGGAATAACATTAAGGGAGATCATATACGACCTTGGCGGTGGAATAAAGGGAGGTAAAAAATTTAAGGCCGTTCAAACTGGTGGACCATCAGGAGGATGCATCCCAGCAGAGCATCTTGATACACCAATAGATTACGATACATTAAACGCCCTAGGTTCAATGATGGGCTCTGGTGGAATGATTGTAATGGATGAGGATGACTGCATGGTTAATATCGCAAAGTTTTATCTTGAGTTTAGCTGCGATGAGTCCTGTGGAAGGTGCACAGCCTGCAGAGTAGGAAACAAGAGGATGCTTGAGATATTAAACAAGATAACCGAAGGGAAAGGAGAGATGGAGGATCTAGAGATGCTAAAAGAACTTGCAGAAACCGTTAAGGATTCCTCCCTCTGTGGCCTTGGTCAAACATCTCCAAATCCTGTTTTATCGACGATGAAATTTTTCTATGATGAATATCTTGCCCATGTTAAGGATAAGTCCTGCCCGGCAGGGGTATGCACTGAGCTACTTAAATACTATATAATCCCAGAAAAATGCGTAGGATGCACTGCCTGTGCCAAGGTTTGTCCTGTCAATGTAATACACGGTGAGCCAAGGAAAGTGCATGTTATTGATAGGGAAGGCTGCATAAAGTGTGGAGAATGCTACAGGACATGTAGATTTGGTGCAATAACAAGGAAATAGTATGGTAAAATATAGAAATGTCCAAATGTCAAAAAGTCAAGTGGCAGGCACTTGAAAGGAGGTTTAATATGGTAAATGTTACGATAAACGATATAAAGCTTCAAGTTCCAGAAGGGACGACAATCCTGCAGGCTGCTAAGATGGTTAACATAAACATTCCAACCCTTTGCCATCTTGATTTACACGACATAAAGATGGTAAATAGAACTGCATCATGTAGAGTTTGCCTTGTTGAGATAGAAGGAAGAAGAAATCTTGCTCCAGCATGTGCGACGGAATGCTTTGAGGGGATGGTTATAAAGACAAACACAAAAAGGGCGATAAGGGCAAGAAGGACAATGGTGGAGCTTTTATTATCCGATCACCCCACCGATTGCCTTGTTTGCGAGAAAAACGGGAATTGCGATTTACAAAAGCTCGCTGCAGATCTTGGAATTAGAAAAATTAGATTTGAAGGTGAAAAGTCCACATATACAAAGGATGGCTCCAGCGGTGCCCTCTATAGAAATCCGGATAAGTGCATAATGTGTAGACGCTGCGAGACCATGTGCAATGAAGTTCAAACCTGTGGGATTTATTCTGCCGTTGATAGGGGATTTGAAACTGTTGTAGCACCAGCCTTTAATCTTCCTATGATTGATACCCAATGCACCTTCTGTGGTCAGTGCGTATCGGTATGTCCTACAGCTGCTTTAACTGAGGTTAGCTATGTTGCAAAGGTTTGGGAGGCACTACACGATCCTGACAAGTTTGTAATAGCTCAGACGGCACCGGCTATTAGAGTTGCCCTTGGGGAGGAATTTGGACTTGAGCCTGGGACAATTGTTACAGGAAAGATGGTTGCAGCATTAAGAAGGCTTGGATTTAGGAAGGTTTTCGATACTGATTTTGCTGCTGATGTAACTATTGTTGAGGAGGCGAAGGAGTTTATAGAAAGATTAAAGGGCAAGGGAAGGCTTCCTATATTAACAAGTTGCTGCCCCAGCTGGGTTAAGTTTATAGAGCATCAATTCCCTGAGCTTTTGGATATTCCTTCAACCTGTAAATCACCCCACATGATGTTTGGGGCAATAGCAAAGACGTATTTTGCAGAAAAATTTAATATCCCACCTGAAAAGATAGTCGTAGTTTCAGTAATGCCATGTATTGCTAAAAAGTATGAAATTCAAAGAAAGGAATTTGAGGAAAACGGCATTAAAAATGTTGATTATGTAATTACAACAAGGGAGTTTGCAAAGATGATAAGGGAGGCTGGAATAGATTTTACGAAGCTTCCTAATGAGGATTTTGATGATCCACTTGGTGAATCTACAGGAGCATCAGTAATATTTGGCGTAACGGGAGGAGTTATAGAGGCAGCATTAAGAACGGCCTATGAGTGGATAACAGGTGAAACACTAGAAAAGGTTGAATTCCATGGAGTAAGAGGACTTGAGGACGGGCTTAAGGAGGCAACGGTAAAGATAAAGGATATGGAACTTAAAATAGGAGTTGCCCACGGACTTGGCAATGCAAGAAGGCTTCTTGAGGATATTAGGGACGGAAAAAGATTTTACCACGCCATTGAAATAATGGCCTGCCCCGGGGGATGTATAGATGGAGGAGGACAGCCATATCATCATGGAAATCTTGATATAGTAAGGGCAAGGCTTAATGCAATATATGAAGAAGATAGAAATAAACCAATAAGAAAATCCCATGAAAATCCAGCGGTTATTGCGATGTATAAGGAATATATGGGTGAAATAGGCGGAGAAAAGGCCCACAAACTTTTACATACCCACTATACACCGAGGGAAAGAATATAAAAAAAACTTAAACTTAAGTGCCTGGCACTTAAGTTTAAGTTTTTTTATTTTGGGAATAATCAGAGATGGAGGTGTTGATATGGCAAGACCAAGGAGAATAGAATACAAAGGTGCTATTTATCATGTTTATAATAGGGGAAATAATAAAGAAAATATTTTTGCTTACGACGCTGATAAAAAGTTTTTTATTATTCAGTTAAGGGATTATTTGATAAAGTTTGATTATGAAGTATTAGCATATTGTATTATGAGCAATCACTATCATTTGATGATAAAATGTAACGAAACCCCTCTAAGCAAAGTAATGTATAACATTAATAATGTATATAGCAAATATTATAACGACAAGCATGGAAGACGAGGTCATGTATTTGAAAATAGATATAATGCTAAAATTGTTGAAGATGAAACATATCTTTATTGGCTTTTTAGGTATATAAGCAGGAATCCTATAAGGGCAGGAATCGTAGAAAAAGCTGAGGATTATCCTTGGAGTAGCTTTAAAATATACAAATATAACATAGAAAGTTTTATATCAAAAGATACATTACTAAATATGATATCAGATGATAAAAAGCAAGCCATAAGGTTTTTAGTTGATATAACACAAGAAAAAGGTGATGATTCAAGTAGTGAAAATGACTTTACAATTTTTGTGGATAATTTCAAGAATTTTATAAATGGAACAAAGATTAAAATATTAGAAAAAGATATTTTGAAAAATAAACAATGCAATCAAAGGAAAACTTTGGATGATATTTTAGCTGAGCTAAAATTAAAAGATTCTTGGGATAAAATAAAAGGCACTTCGAAACGTAAAGACGCAATTGAATTTAAGAAAATGTTTATTAAAGCTGCTTTAGAAAATAAATATACTATAAAAGAAATAGCTGATTATTTAGGGATATCTGCTTCAGATGTATCACAACTTAAAAATAAGGTGCCTGGCACTTAAAATTAAGATTTGACTTATAGGCCAAAAAAGATTTATAATTTTAAAAAACTTAAATCTTAAGTGCCTGGCACTTGAAGGAGTTGATGATATGAAAAAGAGGTTGTGGACTGGACTATTAAGTCTTATTATTTTTATTACTTTTAATGTAACTGCCTTTGCAGCGACGGTTGATGAGGTTAAGGAAATATTAAAATATTACTATGTCGATGATATTCCACAAAGCGCATTAGAGGCAGATAATGTTTATGATGTAATAAAGGCTCTCAATGACCCTTATACTCAGTATTTTACTAAAGAAGAGTTTGATGAGTTTATAAATAGTGTAAACAATACCTTTTCAGGCATCGGGGTTCAAATTGAAAGGGTTGATGAAGGTATTAAGATAATGACAGTATTTGAAGGTTCACCTGCAAAGGAGGTAGGACTTAAAAGTGGGGATGTTATTATAGCAGCTGACGGGACAAGCCTTGCGGGCCTTCAGGTAGAAAACGCAGTTAAGCTAATAAGGGGTCCGGAAGGAACAATAGTTAATTTAAAGGTAAAAAGAGGAACAGACGTTTTAGAGTTTTCAGTGACAAGAAGAAAAATAGTTCTTCCAACGGTTGAATTTAAAAGAATGCATAACTTTGGATATATAACTATTTCAAGCTTTGGTGAAGATACAGATTCTTTCTTTAGGAATTACGTAGAAAAAAATTCTGATTTAGATGGTTTTGTAATAGATTTAAGAAATAATCCAGGTGGATTTTTGGAAACCGCAAGGGTAATAGGTGGATATTTTCTTGGAAAGAGAAATATAGTTTTATTAAAGGGTAAAGACTACACAGAAGAATTAGCATCACAGGATAGTGAGATTTTTAACGGCAAAAGAGTTATTATCCTTGTTAATGAAAACAGCGCATCAGCATCTGAAGTTTTAACAGGGGCAATTAGGGATTATAAAAGGGGGCTTGTAGTAGGTAACAAAACCTTTGGAAAAGGAACAGTTCAAGGTTTTGTTCCCCTTTCCGATGGAGGAATGTTAAAGCTTACGATACAAAAATTCTACTCACCCCTTGATAAACAGATAAATAAAATAGGAATAACTCCAGACGTTCTTGTAAAGGATGCTGATATGCAGTTAAATATTGCTGCAATACTTATGGGAAAATCTAAAACTAATGATAAACGCGGCTTTTCTATGGTTAAAATTGATAACTATTACTATGAAATAAATAAAAGCCTTCTTAACAACAAAAAATACTATGATGCATTTATATTCCTTTTAAACAATAATTATATAAAGGAATATTATGAAGGAACTTCAGATAAATATGTTAAAGTTGCAATGATAAAGCAAAATATAGAAAAATTGGCTACAAATAAAGCTTATATTGCCAAGATTAAAACTAAAAAGGGCTATTCATATACTATAAAGTTTAGAGCCGTTTCAGCAATGAAGAAAGGAGCATAAACATGATTTTAAAGGCTATAATACTTGGCATAATAGAAGGTCTTACAGAGTTCTTGCCTATATCCTCAACAGGTCACCTTATAATCGCCAACAAATATATAAATTTTACAGGTGAGTTTGCAAATGTATTTGATGTTGTAATACAGGTTGGAGCAATACTTGCAGTTATATTTTATTTTTGGAATAAAATCTTCCCAAGCTTTGACGATAAAAAACAGGCTAAAAGGGTTTATTCCCTTTGGTTTAAGGTTGTAGTAGGATTTTTACCTGCTGCAGTATTAGGATTTTTGTTTGAGGAAAAGATTGATCAATATCTATTTAATCCCACATCGGTTGCTATTGCCCTAATATTTGGTGCCATACTTCTTATTATTGCTGAAAATAGGCTAAAAAGGGTAAGAATAAATGATACGGATAAAATGGGCTATACAGATGCTGCATTGGTTGGATTATTCCAGTGCCTTGCCCTATGGCCGGGAATGTCAAGGTCAGCCTCAACGATAATAGGAGGTTTACTTATTGGTCTTTCCCGTGAAGTTTCGGCTGAGTTTTCCTTCTTCCTTGCAATTCCAACCCTTGTTGGAGCATCAGTTTTAAAGCTTTTAAAGTCCAGCCTTGCCTTTAGCTCAATAGAATGGATAACCCTTTTTGTAGGAACTTTAGTATCCTTTATCGTAGCACTGCTTGTTATAAAGCTTTTTATGGGTTATATAAAGAAAAAGGATTTAAAGCCCTTTGCATATTATAGAATTGTCCTTGCAATAGTAGTTCTTATAGTTGAACTTTTGTAGCACTATATAGTGCTACTGACTTTTGAAAAAGTTATTTTTGATAAGCCCCGTGAAGGATTTCCTTGGCATTCGCTCATTTCGCTAAGCAATTCTAAGCTTTTCTTTGTTTTCAAAAGTCCTACCCTCGTGAGCCGACATCCGTGTCGGCCACTCGGCTCTGCACGTCCGTGTGCAGAATTACGGACTTTTGAAAAGTCGAAAAGCAAGAATTGCTAAAGCTCATGAGAGATGCCTTTTTGAAATCCATTCACGGGGCTCCTGCAAAGTCTGAATACCAATTAGGGTTTGTCTACAATCTGTGTAGCACTATATAGTGCTACTTTTTTATGTAAATATGACATAAATCACATAAATTTTTAAAAAGCTTATGTATAATCTACTTAGAATTTGAAGGGAGGTTTTAATATGATTAGAAAAATTGTTCACATAGACGAAGAAAAGTGCAATGGATGCGGACTTTGCATACCAAACTGTGCAGAGGGAGCACTTCAAATCATTGACGGAAAGGCAAAACTTGTTAAGGATAGCTTTTGTGATGGACTTGGAGCATGCCTTGGACACTGCCCACAGGGTGCCATAACGATTATCGAAAGGGAAGCCGATGAATTCGATGAAAAGGCGGTTGAAGAGCATCTAAGCAGAATGAATCACAGGGAAAACCAAAAACCTGCTCATCATAATGCGCATCACCACATAGGGGGATGCCCTGGAAGCATGATGAGGCAGATAAATAGAGAGGTAAAGGATGAAAACGTAAAGGTAGCATCAAAGCTAAGACAATGGCCTGTGCAGCTTGCACTTGTGTCACCATCTGCACCGTATCTATATAGGTCAGACCTTTTAATCGCTGCAGATTGCACAGCCTATGCCTATGGGAACTTCCACAACGACTTTATAAAGGACAGAACTGTTGTTGTTGGGTGCCCAAAGCTTGATGATAACGACTACTATACAGAAAAGTTAACCGAGATTATTAAAAATAACGATTTAGAATCGATAACAGTTGTAAAGATGGAAGTTCCCTGCTGCAGCGGAATTGCTATGGCATCAAGGATAGCAAGGGACAGGGCAGGCGTTAATATACCAGTTAAAGTTGTTACAATAAGCATAGATGGTGAAATATTACAAAGGGAATATCTATAATTTTCTTTACAAATACCCCTAAGAGGGGTATAATTTTTTTGTTTAAAGAAGGATATGTAGTAAAAACTGGAAATGTCAAAATGTCAAAAAGTCAAGTGGCAGGCACTAAGGAGGGAGATTATGAACACTATACAATTGATTTCAATTGCAGTATTTTTAATTACTTTTGTCCTCATCGTTACAGAAAAGATAAACAGAACAGTTGCCGCTATGATTGGAGCTATGGTTCTTCTTATTATTAGAATAATAGATCAAGGTAATGCAACCGAATTTATAGATTATACCACCGTTGGGGTTTTAGTTGGTATGATGATTGTGGTTGCGATAATAAAAAGGACAGGACTTTTTCAATATCTTGCCATAAAGGCTGCTAAAATGGTTAAGGGAGATCCGATGAAGATAATAATCCTCTTTGGTATCATGACAGCAGTTATTTCAGCTTTTTTGGATAATGTTACAACCATCCTTCTTATGATTCCAGTGACATTAGTTATATCAAAATTATTAAAGCTAAGTCCCATACCCTTCATTATGTCGGAGGTTTTGGCTTCTAATATAGGTGGAACAGCAACCTTAATAGGTGACCCGCCAAACATCATGATAGGTTCAGAGGCAGGGCTTGGATTTATGGATTTTATTATTAATTTAACACCACCAATAATAGTTATTTTAATAGTCAGCGTATATATAATTAGAGCTATTTATAAAAAAGAACTTCATGTTGAAGATGAACTAAAAAGATATATAATGGAATTAGATGAAAAAACAGCAATTGTAGATAGAAAACTTCTTGTAAAGAGCCTTACTGTTTTATTTCTTATAATACTTGGATTTTTCCTCCATGAGCATTTAGGCTATGAATCTTCAACGGTTGCCCTATCAGGTGCTACAATTCTTCTTTTAATTAGTGGGATTGAAATCGATGAAATTTTAGTTGAAGTTGAGTGGCCAACTATATTTTTCTTTATATCGCTATTTATCATAGTTGGAACCCTTGAAAAGGTTGGAGTAATAGAAATGCTTGCAAAACTTGTAATTGAATTTACAAAAGGGAACTTAATATTTACGGGGCTTGTAATCCTTTGGGCATCGGCAATCCTATCAGCCTTCCTTGACAATATACCCTTTGTTGCAACAATGATACCTCTTATAAAGGGACTTGGGGCTATTGGAGGAATAAACATAACTCCTCTTTGGTGGGCACTTTCCCTTGGGGCATGCCTTGGAGGAAATGGAACATTAATTGGTGCCTCTGCCAATGTCGTTACTGCAGGAATTATGGAAAAGGAAGGCTATAAAATCACCTTTAAGGATTTTACTAAAATAGGTTTTCCACTTATGATTATTTCAATAATAATATCAACTGTCTATTTACTTTTATTCCAATTAAGATAGAAAAGAGGGTGTGGGTATGAAGGAGATTAATGTTAAAGAAACGATGCATGAGATGCTCCTAAGGCAAATGGGGGCAAATGTTGTCTGCTTTATTGGAAAGCAGTGCTTTGTGAAATTTAATATTGAAGGATATGAAATTAGCTATGCATATAACATAAATGCTAAGGAAAAATACTTTCTTCAAAGGGTAAAGCCGTATCCTATGATTGCAGGTGTTTTTGAAGATCTTAAGGATGTGGTTGAGATGATTGAAATAGACCTTGAACAGTTTAAAAATGTTATAAAAAGTGGAAAGTTTGAAAAGTTTTTAGAGCTGAATAAGAAGATTTTAGAAACGGCAAGAAATTTAGAGGATTTATTTTTCTATTATATTGTAGATGAAAAGATGTTTGATGATATAGACCATTGTATAGAAAGGGTTAGAGACAGAATAAAAAATAGTGCTACCGAGGACAAAAGGGTCTACTTCAAAAAGGATCCAGAAACTTTATAAAAGTATAGGATTTTTCCTATACTTTTTTTATATCTCAATAGTATAATAATACTAAGAGTTGTGTTGAGGGTGATAAGATGAAAAGGATGGAGGAATTTTTAAAAGATTTTAATAGATTAACAGAAGATTTTGATAAAATCAAGAAGGAGGAGCTTTTAGATAGAATTACAATTCTTTCAAAGGAGGCGGAGGATAATGCCTTATTTGAAGTTCATAAAGCTCTTTTGAATTTACTTGTTGATTTTGATATAGACAAAGCTAGTTTAGTCATTAAAGAATGCATAGATATTATTCAAAAATATTTTTTAAGGGAGGATGAATTTTTAATAATCACAGAAGATGAACCTTCCTTTAGTGAGCTTATAAAATCCCTTAAATTAGAGGGTTTTAAAGTTTCTATTAAAAACTATGATTTCGAAGTTGTTGATTATATTTATTCAAGAAGACCAGACGTTATATTAATCGATAATGATTTAAAAAGTCATGGGATTATTACTTTAAATATATTAAACGACGAAGAAATCCTAAAAAAGATGCCTGTTGTTGCCTTTGGTAAAGGTTCTAAAGAAGAAAAATTATATTTCTTAAGTTTAGGTGTAGTTGATTATATTGAAAAAAATTTTGATGTGGATGAGGTTTTGCTTAAACTTAAAAATATATATAGACTTTCTAACACCTATATTAAAAACAATATCTATGATGTGTTTACCGGAGTTTACTCAAGGTATCATGGCGATATAATTTCAAAAAAAGAATTTTTAAGGGTTAAAAATGCAGGGGATACCTTTTTATTCATGCTTCTTGATTTTGACAACATGGCTAAAATAAATTTATCCTTAGGAAAAAGTAAAGGAAATGATATTCTAAAGGAGAGTGCTCAGGTATTCAAAAAACTTACAGCAAATAGCGATATAATCTACAGGGTTCATGGCGATTCCTTTGCCTTTATGTTTTTTAACAGATCCCTTTTGGAAGTTCTAATGCTTGCCGATAAAATGCAGAGGGAGATAAGAAAACTTGGGGAAAAATATGGAGTAAACTTAACCTTCTCAGCAGGTATTGCAGAGTTTAGAAGGGATATGGAGGACATCGATGAGCTCTTTAGCCTTGCAGAAAAGGCCCTTATAAAGGCAAAACAAGAGGGCGGTGCAAGGGTATTAACATCAAAACAAATAGTAGAATATAATAAGAAAAGAATATTAATCGTTGATGATGATAGGATAATTTTATCTATATTGAATAAAAGATATAAAAATAAGGGTTACGATTGTTTGACTGCCCAAAATGGCGAAGAGGCTCTTGAAATATTTAATAACAATAAGGACATAGATCTTATAATTACTGATTTTTATATGCCTGGAATGAATGGCGATGAATTTACTAAGGAGATAAGGAAACTAAATAAAAACGTAAAAATTATAGTTTTATCGGGGCACAAATCAGAATCTCATGTCCAAAGGGCTTTAAATGCAGGTGCTGATGAATATG
The DNA here is from genome assembly GCF_000297115.1 of Caloramator australicus RC3. Lineage (GTDB taxonomy): Bacteria > Bacillota > Clostridia > Clostridiales > Caloramatoraceae > Caloramator > Caloramator australicus. The sequence goes on from NZ_CAKP01000129.1 coordinate 42,387, forward strand.
TGACAAAGCCTTTTTCACCCGTTGAGCTTGATATTAGAATAAAAAAATTAATAGGTTAGTGGTGATAGTGTGGAAAGATTTGTTATTTTATCGATAATTGTTTTCTCTATTTTTATTCTTATGCTTTATTTCTATCTACTTTTTGAAAAAATAATAGAGTTAATCAAATACAGACTAAGAAAGAAATACGAAGATCATATTTTTGATTTTGTTGATAACTTGGTTTTAAATCTCGAGGAGGGAATTGTAACTGAAAATCAAATTAAAGAAATAAAAAGAATAATAGATGATAAGATAAAGATGGATCTTTTCGAAGGAAGGATAATATATTATTTTAACATTTATAAAGGAGAAATTATTAAAAAGCTTATAAAGCTCGTAGAAGATATAGGAATCGTAGATATAGAATTACAAAACTTAAAATCCAAAAATATATATAAAGTTTCCCTAACCTTGAAAAAGCTTGGGGAGTTTAGAAGCAAAAGGGCAATAGAAGGAATTTTAGAAGCTTTAAAGATAGAATCTACGGATGTTAAATATAATGCTTTTTTGGCCCTTTCTAAAATAGGAGATGAAAAAGCTTTTATTAAAGCCTTTGAAAGTCTTAGTGGGAATATACTATTATCCGAAAGGAGCTTGATTGAGATAATAGATGATTTTGAAGGAGACAAGCAGTATGTTTATAAAAAGATGTTCAACTCAAAGGATAATTACCTTGCATCAATTTTTATAAAATCTGCTTCCAACTTTATGGACATTTCTTTAAATGAAATTGCAGTAAAGTTTTTAAAAGAGGACAACAAGGAAAAAAAGATTGCAGCGATAAAGCTTATTGGAAATACTGCGGATGTTAGATTTATTGATGAAATTATAAAATGCCTTGAGGATGAGACTTGGGAGGTTAGGGCAGTTGCTGCCAAGGTTCTAGAAAGATTTTCGGATGAGAGGGCAGTAATTCCACTGGTTAAGGCTTTATCCGATAAAGTGTGGTTTGTAAGATATAACGCAGCAATATCTCTTATTAAAATTCCCGGTGGTATTGACGCAATCGATGAGGTTATGAAGGGTGAAGATAGGTTTGCAAAGGACATAATACTATATGCAGCCCAACACATCGCAGGGGACGATAAAAATTATGAAAAAGAAAAGCTTGCAAACATCCTAGAAAAATATAAAGGGTGATGATAATGATTCGAGAGATAATTTTAAAATTTAATATTTTTATCATATATTATGTTATATCTATTAACTTTATATATTTTCTTCAACTTATTCTCTCAGCCTTTAGTTTATACAGATATATAAGAAAAATTCGCTATTCTGATTATCAAAATTATACAAAATCCTCCAATATGATTCCTATTTCTATACTAGTTCCTGCATATAACGAAGAGGAAACCATAGTAGATAATGTTAAAAGCCTTTTGTATCTTAACTATCCGGAGTTTGAAGTGGTTGTGATAAATGATGGTTCTAAGGATAATACTTTAGAAAAACTAATAGAATCCTTTGAACTTAAATTAATCGATCAGCCAGTAAGAACCCTTTTAAAAACACAAAAAATAAAGGGAGTATATAGAAATTTAGATATTCCTAATCTTGTGGTAGTAGATAAGGAAAATGGAGGAAAGGCAGATGCCCTAAATGCAGGAATAAATGTTTCAAGATATCCTGTATTTGCATCAATTGATGCAGATTCTATATTAGAAACCGACTCATTAGTCAGGGTTATAATGCCTTTTATAGAGGATAAGGAAACTGTTGCTGTTGGTGGAATAGTTAGAATTGCTAATGGTTCAAAAATTAGAAGGGGGCTTATACAAAAAGTTGATCTTCCAAAGAGTAGGATTGCCCTGTTTCAAATCATTGAATATTTAAGGGCCTTTTTAACAGGCAGGATGGGTTGGGATGCCCTAAATTCCCTCCTTATAGTTTCCGGTGCCTTTGGTGCCTTTAGAAAGGATGTGGCGATTGAAGTTGGAGGATATACAACAGGAACAATCGGAGAGGATATGGAGATTATCGTAAGGCTCCATAAGTTCATGAGAAAACAAAAAGAAAGTATAAAATTAAATTTATTCCGGATCCGGTTTGCTGGACTCAGGCTCCAGAGAATTTAAGGGACCTTAAAAGCCAAAGGAGAAGATGGCAGATAGGTCTTATGGATTCCCTTTTTAGACATAAGGAAATGTTCTTTAATCCAAAATATGGTGTGATAGGCCTTTATGCATATCCTTACTTTTTCTTTTTTGAAATGTTAGGCCCTATAATTGAAGTTGTTGGATATATTTTAATTCCTCTTTCATATATTTTTGGAATTTTAAATGTAAGATATTTTATTTTATTCTTTGCAGCAGCTGTTCTTTATGGAATACTTTTATCTATTGGTGCTATATTGCTTGAGGAATATACCTTTAATAGATATCCTTATCTTAGCCAGGTTTTAAAGCTTACTTTATATGCAATTTTAGAAAACTTCGGTTACAGGCAGCTAACAAGTCTTTATAGATTTGAAGGAATATTTAAGTTTAGACGATTGAAGCATAGTTGGGGTAAAATAAAAAGAACTAGCTTTACTAAATCCGCATAAAAAGAAAACCTCTACGCAAAATAAGCGTGGAGGTGATTTTTTTGAAAAGGCTATTTAAGAGCTTAAGTATATTGTTAATTTTTCTTTCTTTGAGCCCGGCGGTTTTTGCAAAGGAAAAATCTTATCAGGATACAAGGACCTTTGAAAGGGAAGTTATAAGGCTTGTTAATGTTGAAAGGGCCAAAGTAGGTTTAAAGCCCTTAAGTGAAAATGTTAAGCTTAGTAAAGTTGCAAGGATAAAGTCGCAGGATATGATAAATAAAAAATATTTTTCCCACTATTCCCCAACCTATGGTTCACCCTTTGATATGATGAAAAAGTTTGGAATAAGATTTAGAGCTGCAGGTGAGAATATAGCGATGGGACAGAAAACTCCAAAGGAGGTTATGAATGCCTGGATGAATTCTGCTGGCCATAGAAGAAATATATTAAATCCTAATTTTACTCAAATTGGTGTTGGAGTTGCAAAAGACTCTAAAGGAAGGCTATACTGGACACAGATGTTTATAAGACCATAAGTCGCTATCGACGGATAGCGACCTTTTTGCATAAATTTTCCATAAATTTTTTACAAATTTTAGAAGGAAAATGAAAATTTTAGTAGAATTATAGATATTGACACGTTAAATAGGGGTGGGGGATATGTTTAACATATATCTTGAAGAACTTTTGGAGGCAATGCAAAATGTTTTTTTCTTCATAGATAATTTTTGGAATATTATTTACGTTTCTCGTAATATAAAAAAAATATTAGGATATACTCCAGATAGTGTCAAGATATTGTAGGTTAATTTTTATAGACAACCCCTTAAATTAGCTAGTTTCAAGGCGTTTGTTAAATTTAAAAAACTTAAATTATATTTTCATATTTTATTGATTTTAATATCCTGTAAATTGGCGTTACTTTCCCTATGTTCAATATCGTTATATTATTCATAACTTCACGTGAAGATTTATTTATCTTTCTTATCGCTTCTTTTATTTTCTTCTTACTTACCTTGAAGGCTTTTTCATCTTCCTTAAACACACTTATTTCCCTTAAATTTCCTCCATTCTTGCTAAATACCCTTAGCTTTGCCATTATCTTTAATCCTTCCTTGCTCCATCCTAATGGCCTGCTGCTTAATCTCGCCGATAATACATGGCTTACATGCCCTTCTGCGCTGCATCCTATTACATCATCGTCATCTTTATATATTTCTATCCCTTCCCAGTTGTTTAATATATACCTTCTTACTTCTTTTATCCTTTC
>NZ_CAKP01000128.1 GCF_000297115.1 Caloramator australicus RC3
ATAAATTGAAAAAGGACTTAAAAAAGCAAAAAAGGACACTTCCCCTAATTACACGACTGCTCATCAAGGAGAAAAGAAATATGAAGGCATTGAACTAAAATATGAAGTATTGAAGGATATATTTCTTCTTTCAAAAGAGATGATGTATTTAATCAAAATACCAAAGTTATTAAAATCAGCCTCAGGATAAATATCAGTAGAATAAGCAAAGAAGGCTTTAATTTCATTAAATTTAGAGATAAATCTTTTGTGGAATCTACTTAAAGAAGCAGTATTAAGAGCACAGAGGGAGTTAAATTTTTTAACCTGAGAAAGAATTTCACTATATGAAGAACCAAGAACAAACTTAAGGAACAGAAGAAAAAGAATAGTATAAAAAGAGTATTGAAAATATGGGACAAGAAAGTGAGGTAAAAGAGCATGAGTTTTTTTACAAGATGGACATTTAACACGTAATACTTTGATTTTGTAAGTTCCAAATACGGTAATAACGTTACGATAATAGTATCCATGCCTATGGAGCCTACCCATATAGCCACAATTTTTACAGCCATATTGAGTTGGATAGAAAGATGCTTCCCCTAAAAACAAATATTGATGAATAAAGTTAGAAAATTTGGATATAATCATAATTAAAGAACAACAAAATTTCAGATTTAGGGGAAAAGCTTATGTGGAGGTAGAGGGCTTTTCCCCTATATTTTTGTTGTTCAGTTTAATATGATTATTTGTAAAAAACTAAAAATTATGCATTGTTGAGGATAAAGAAATTTGACTTGAAAGAATGCAATTTATTTCATCCTTTAGAAACATGCGAGGTTAAAATAATTTGCATTTTTGAATTGATTTTTAGATGGAATAATGTGCTGTTTAACACTTAAACTTGAACTGGAAATTCTCTATAAATCATATTATACGAGGAGTTTTTATATAAAAATAAAGGCAGCTATAATCTTATTGGTATTGACAGTCGTGGTAGGAAGTTAATTAAGCATTGTATATGCAAAGGTACAAACCAAGAGGATTAAGATAAATAATCATGTTCTATTTATGGGCCAGAAAACCTTAACAAATAATAAAGAGGAATTTAATAAAAAGATGATAAAATTGATGAAGGAATATGGATATAAAGATCTTGCTAAAGCTTTAGAAAAAGGTGATTATAAGTCAATGGATGAATTTATGAACAACATAAGCGATGAAGGTTATAAAAATATGAAAGAAATCATAAGGGGAAGTGCCTATGAGAGCATGACAAAAATTATGGAATCTATTAGTAAAGAAGATATGATACAAATGCACAACGCAATGGGTGGAGAAGAAGCTTGCCATGGGGATAATGGTAATTACAATAATATGATGAATTTAAATTAGTTAGCTTGGTACAACTTATATCCTGCTTAAGTCAAGTTCAGAAAATTTTTTTAGATTATACCCCCACCCATAGGTGGGGAGTGAAATTTTAAATGATTATCAATTAGGGAAGACAATTAATAGTGCTACAATTCTCAAAGTTTGAAGATAAATATTTTTATATTCATAATTGAGAAAATTAAGTAGATTTTATATATGCGGGAGGGATTAAAGTGCCTACAAAAAAAGAGACTTTAAATATAATAGGAATGACATGTGCATCATGTGCAGATAGCATTGAAAAGGCTATAAAAAAATTAAATGGTATACAAAGTGTTAATGTTAATTTTGCCTCTGAGAAAGCTACTATATTATATGATACTAATAAAGTTAGGATATCCGAGATAAAACAGGCAATAAAAAATGCTGGATATACGCCACTAGAGGCTGATTCAGAAAAGAAGATTGATGAAGAAAAAATGAGAAGAGTAAAGGAAATGAAGACTTAATGGAAAAAATTTATCGTTTCAGCTATATTTACAATACCTTTATTATATATAGCCATGGGACATTTAATTGGCATAAAATTGCCTAAGTTTATTGATCCAATGGAGCATTAATACAACTGCTTTTATCAATTCCAATAATTATTGCTGGTAATAAATTTTATACTGTTGGGTTTAAAACTCTAATAAAAAGAAGTCCCAATATGGATTCTCTCATAGCTTTAGGAACAAGTGCAGCATTTATATATGGAATTTTTGCCATTATTGAGATTACTAGAGGCAACATTGAATATGCAAAGGATTTGTATTTTGAAACTGCAGGAGTAATTATTACTTTGATACTATTAGGAAAATATCTTGAATCTGTAACAAAAGGTAAAACTTCTAAGGCTATAAAGAAACTTATGGGTTTAGCCCCTAAAAATGCCACCATTATTGTTGATGAACAAGAAATGGTGATACCAATCGAGGAGGTAGAGGTTGGAGATATAGTTTTAGTAAAACCAGGAGAAAAAATTCCTGTCGATGGAACAGTTATTGATGGATACTCTTCAGTTAACGAGTCGATGCTTACGGGTGAGAGCATACCAGTAGAAAAGAAGAAAGGAGATAAAGTGATAGGTGGTAGTATCAATAAAAATGGGTTGTTAAAATTTAAAGCTAATAAAGTAGGTAAAGATACAGCATTAGCGCAAATTATTAAATTGGTTGAAGATGCTCAAGGGTCAAAAACTCCTATAGCTAAATTAGCTGATATAATTTCAGGATATTTTGTTCCAATAGTATTAGTCATAGCAATTGTAGCAGGTATAGCTTGGGCTTTAACTGGTCAATCATTAATTTTCTCACTTACTATTTTTATTGCAGTATTAGTTATTGCTTGTCCTTGTGCATTAAGATTGGCTACACCAACAGCAATAATGGTTGGAACGGGAAAAGGTGCTGAATATGGTGTTTTGATTAAAGGTGGGGAAGCTCTTGAAACAGCGCATAAAATTCAAGCTATTGTTTTTGACAAGACAGGAACTATAACAGAAGGTAAGCCTAAAGTTACTGATATTATCGTAACAAATGACTTTAATAAAGAAGAACTGCTACAGCTTGCAGCTTCAGCAGAGAAGGGGTCAGAACATCCTTTAGGGGAAGCAATTGTGAAAGAATCAGAAGGCATGAATATTCCTATATTAAATGTAGATAAATTTACTGCAATTCCAGGATACGGTATTGAAGCATATATAAATAATAAGCAGATACTTCTTGGGAATAAAAAGTTAATGGATGATAGGAAGATAGAAATAACATTGCTTGGGCAATCAGATAGACTATCGAGCGAGGGAAAAACTCCTATGTTTATTGCAATAGATGGAAAGATGGCAGGAATAATAGCAGTTGCTGATATGCCAAAAGAAAACAGTGCAAAAGCGATTAAAAAACTTCATGATATGGGAATAAAAGTTGCTATGATTACTGGAGATAATAAAAGAATTGCTGAAGCTATTGCAAAAAAAGTAGGAATTGATATTGTTCTAGCTGAAGTATTACCACAGGATAAGGCAAATGAAGTTAAAAAGCTTCAAAATCAAGGTTATAAAGTAGCAATGGTAGGAGATGGAATAAACGATGCACCAGCACTTGCCCAAGCCGATGTAGGGATAGCAATTGGTTCAGGAACGGATGTAGCAATGGAATCAGCAGATATTGTATTAATGAAAAGTGATTTGATGGATGTTGTTACAGCAATTCAATTAAGCAAAAGAACTATCAGAAATATTAAGCAAAATCTTTTCTGGGCATTTGCGTATAATACTGCAGGAATTCCTATAGCGGCTGGCGTTTTATATGCTTTTGGAGGACCTAAGTTAAATCCAATTTTTGCTGCTGCAGCGATGTCCTTTAGTTCTGTTTCTGTTTTATTAAATGCTTTGCGATTGAAAGGTTTTAAACCTTCAAAATAAATATAAAGGGGTGTTACTATGAAAAAAGTCATATCAATTAAAGGAATGACATGTGGTCACTGCGTAATGCACATAGAAGGCGCATTAAAAGAGGTTTGCGGAGTTAAAAATGTTGTAGTTAGTCTTGAAAAGAAATCAGCAGAGGTTGAACTTGCACATCATGTTGATGATTCAAAGCTTAAAGCTGCTATTGAAGAAGCAGGATATGAAGTTGTCAGCATAAATGAATTCTAGTTTTTAATCTTCCAAGAACAGCATAAATTTGTTTTGTTAATGCTGTTCTTGGAAAACAATGAATAATATAGGAAAGGATGATATTTATGATTTGGGATATAATTTCTATAGCTATATTTGTTTTAATGTTTTATATGATGATTAGGGGCGGTGGTTGTTGTGGAGGACACATGCATAATATGAGCAATAGAAGAGATGGTAATCATGATGGACATAGAGGTTGTTGTGGAGGGCATGAAGAACATAGTATGAAAGATCATCGAAACAATAATGAGAATCCACAAGAGCATCTACATGAACATCAGGATGTAAACTATAAAAAAAGTGAACATAAAAAAAGTAATTTTTAAGAATTTTTTATTACAGTTCAGTGAAAGGGTGAAATAATTGCGAGAACTATTTCGATTGGGTCATTTTAGCATATATTTATTTGGAGTAACAATAGCTATTGGAGCTATTTTTGGAATATTTATAGCGCTTAAAGAATCAAAAAGAAAAGGATTAGACGAAAATAAAATCACGGATTTTATCTTTTATCTATTGATAGTTTCGATAATAGGTGCGAGACTTTACTATATTTTAGCTTTTAATTTGAGATATTATTTAAAAAACCCTTTTGAAATTTTTTCCATTAGTTCAGGAGGCATGTCTATTCAAGGTGCATTAATATCGGGGATACTGTTTTCTCTGTGGTATACAAAAAGGAAAAAATTGTCTTTTTTAAAGATTGCTGATGCCTTCTCACCAGCCATAGCCATTGGCCAGGCTATAGGAAGAATGGGATGCGATGTTTATGGAGTTCCTATGAAAAGGATATATTTTTGGGGCGTAAATGTAAATTCACAAATATTGCACCCAGCTCAAATGTATGAGATGATTTTAGATTTGATTTTGTTTGGCTACTTATGGACAAGAAGAGGAAAATTAAAATACAATGGTCAAAATTTTATTCATTATCTAATTGGATTCTCTATCAATAGAGCTATAGTAGAATTTTTTAGAAGTAATCCCATCGTAATTTATCCATTTACAATTGCACATGTTACGAGCTTTGCCATAATATTTATTACTGTAGTTGTTAGTTTAAAAATAAAAAATATTTCAAATATAGATGAACAAGAGCCTTCTCAAGCAGTTAAGGCAAGTATGCTCGAATATGTAATGATTATATTAGTTGCTATTGTTGGATTATGGATATATTATTCTATAAATAGATAAGTGAGGTTTAGGATAATATGCAAAGTAAATTTTCGATTGTTTTTATCCTAATAATTATATTGATATTCAGTTTTATTGGAGGTTATTATTTTTATAATAAAACTAGTTTTTTAAAGGATGAGAATGCTAATTCAAATAAAAATATCAAAAATTTTAATGTAAATGAAAATCAAGGGAAAAAAGACAGTGCTCTTCAGCTGGAAGAAAGATTGACTCGATTTGATCAACAAGGGAATATAACTGCTTTAGCAGTTTTACTTAATCCAATACAAGAAGGCGATAAATTTATATTAATAAAGACTCAATTTAATACTCATACGGAAAATTTAGATCTCTATAATTTTCGAAAATTACTTCATTTAAGACTGGCGATGAATTAAGAATCAATAATATAAATTGGATGAAAATTGATGGGGAAGGGCATCATATTTTGGGATTGTATAAAATACCAAAATATTTAAACGGTAAACCAGTGATGCATGAAAATACAGAATTTTTAGAATTAGATATATCAATAAGTGGAAATAAAAACATAATGAGATTAAAATGGTATAATGACTTAATAAAATTGATAAAAATTACTGAGTACTAAATGATTTTATGTATAAGGAGGATATGATGTGAATAGGCATAAAAAAGAGGTTACTCAAGGTAGAAGTTTTACATTAATTAACATATCTGTTTTTTTTATTAGTTTGTCATTATTTATGTATGAAGTATTACTTACAAGACTGTTTTCTGTAATATTAAATTATAATTTTGTATTTATGGTAATTTCGTTTGCAATTTTAGGCAATGGATTAGGAGGTATACTAATATATAAATATTTAAAAGCTAATAAAATATCTTTAGGTAATCTATTATTAAAATACTCCTTTCTGTTTCCTTTAAGTATTATTTTTAGTATTTTGTTAATGTATTTTATGCCATACTTTCCCGTTTTTGTTATTTACTCTTTAATAGGTGCAATCCCATTTATTTTTGGTGGAGCTTTAATTTCAATAATCTTTAAAGAAAAATCTAATGAAAGTGGAAGACTATATTTTATAGACCTGTTAGGCGGTGCCATAGGAAGCTTATTAATTTTAAAATTAATGGATAGATTTGGATTTATTACAAGTTTGTTCATTACTGATATGGTTTCGTTTGCAGTGCCACTGTTCATTTACTATTATTACAGTAAAAAAAGAATATTAGGTTTTATTATGATTATGGGAATTATGTTTTTGATAACTATTCAGGGAAGTGCGACTAAATATATAGAAAAAAGATTTTACTCATATTATACTAATCCTAATAACGTTTTAAATATATTAAAAAGAACCCAAAGTAAACCTACAGGGATATCATTTACAAAATGGGATTCAATTTCTAGAACAGATGTTATTGAAACAACAGATATGAATGAAAAAATAATTGTTACTGATGGGGGTGCAGCTGCTCCGATCATTAAATTTAATGGCAACATTAAAACTATTGAATATCTTAAAAGAGAGGTCAACTATATACCATTTTATTTTGGAAGGAATGATAAAACCTTAGTTATTGGTTCGGGGGGAGGAAAAGACGTATTATTTGCAAAATTAGGAAAAAGCAAAAAAATAGATGCAGTTGAGATTAACACTTCAACCATAGAAGCTGTAAATAAGTTTAGAGAATTTAGTGGGGATATATATAATATTGATGGTGTAAAAATTTATAATGAAGATGGTAGAAATTTTATTAAAAGAAGCAAGGAAAAATATGATAATATATATCTTTCTATGGTTATGACGAATGCAATTGAAAATAATAAATATGCATTATCTGAGAATTATATCTTTACAAAAGAAGCATTTAAGAAATACTTTGAACATTTAGAAACAAATGGTAAATTAAGCGTTATGGTTCATAGTGGTATGGACCTTTTAAAAGTAGTAAATACTGGAATAAGTGTTCTTTTAGATATTGGAGTAAAGCAAGAGGATGTCACGGATTATTTTGTGATAATTAATGGAGTAGTAAAAGATAATCCATCTCATGATGGTAAAATAGAAATGCCACTGGTTATATTTAAAACTCTTCCTTTTACCGAATTAGAAATAAGCAAATTAAGGAGAATAACTAATGAACAAAATAGAGATATAATTCATATTAAAGGTTCAGAGTTTTATATATATAAAGATCTTAAAGAGAAAAAAATTACATTTAATGCATTATTAAATTCTATTCCATTTAATTCAAAACCAATAAAAGATGATAGCCCATTTTTCTATAACTATTCAAAATTTATCCCGCTTGAAATCGTAGGCCTTTTAATAACTATTTTATCCATTTGGAGTTTTATTAAGAAGAAGTATTTATCTAACAAAGAACATTATGCGATATCAAAATATTTTATTATTTTAGGTATGGCATATATGTTTGTTGAGATTTCACTTATTCAAAAAATGGTATTATTTATTGGGAATCCTTCACTTACATTTAGCATTGTCTTATCAACATTACTTATAAGTAGTGGAATAGGAAGTAGATTAAGTGAGTTGAGTTTAATAAAAAAACTTATTTCTAAATCATCAGCATATCTTATCATTATTGGTTCAATGATTTTTACTCTTCAATTAAATATGAAAATTATCTTTAGAATAGCCGCTGATTTTCCCATTAATTATAAAATATCTATAACAATTTTGTCTATTTTGCCATTCGGATTATTCATGGGGATACCATTTCCTACGGGTATAAGAAAATTAGTCGGAGATACAAAAAATGAAATACTTGTTCCAATTATGTGGGGAGTTAACGGCCTGTTTTCAGTAATAGGTTCGGTATTGACGATTATAATTGCCATGGTGTTTGGATTTAATGCTACACTGTTTTTGGGTAGTGCATTATATATTTTGCTATTTTTTATTAATCCATTAAATAATTTATAATGTAATATAAGTTAATCCTGAAGAAGGTGCAGATATGGATGATATAACTGGAAAAATTAGAAAAAGATATGATAGAGCATCAATATTTTATGATATATTAGAAAAACCAATGGGAAATATGCCTTTTTATGGATGGAGACTAGACTTAATGAAGGAGCTAAGTGGCAAAGTATTAGAAGTAGGAGTAGGAACAGGTAAAAACATTGAATTTTATCCTGAAGGTTTAGATATAACGGCTATAGTCTTTAGTGAAAAGATGCTGCAAAAATCTAGGAAAAAATTAGAAAAATTAAATAAAAAAGTGGCCTTAATACAAATGGATATACAAAAAATGGATTTTCATGATAACGAATTTGATACAGTTTTTGCGACATTTGTATTTTGCTCAGTTCCTGATCCCATTAAAGGCCTTAAGGAAATTAAAAGAGTTTGTAAATCTGGTGGGAATATAGTATTATTAGAACATCTTAGAAGCGGAAATAAATTATTAGGATTTTTGTTGGATTTATTTAATCCTTTAATGTTAAATCTGTATGGTGCTAATATTAATAGAAGAACAATAGATAATTTAATTGAAGCAGGCTTTTGGAATATTAAGGTTGATAATATATGTGGAGATATAATTAAAAAAATATCTATATATAACAAAAAGTAGACTCAATAGTAATATTACTATTGAGTCTTCAGACCGTCGACAAACCCCACTTTTCAAAAAACGAAAAGTGGGGTTTGAGTATTTTTACAAGCATTTTTGATAAATATTTTATAAATACAAAGAAATTTTTGCCCTTTCCAGGGCCGTTTTGTCCCTTCTTCCACATCCAATTTGCCATCTTCTTTAAATTAAAGCAAGCACAAACAAGCATCGCTTGCATGGACACTTTTTCTATCCCTCTTAGTGTTGTCCATCGCAAACCATGCTTCTCCTTCAAGTCGGCAAATACCCTCTCTATGGTTTTGCTTCTATCTTTATATAGTTCTTTGCATTCGTATGTATGTCTCAAATGTTCTACTTCTT
>NZ_CAKP01000127.1 GCF_000297115.1 Caloramator australicus RC3
AACCCCTCATGGTTAAGCTGAAATATTTACTTCAGTCTGAGCTTCGTAAATAAGCTCACTATCAATAACTCTTGTGTTTTTGTTAGCTCCAGCAATCAAGCTCATTCTTGCAATTGCGTTTAGTGGCCTTAAAAGCCCATTAGAGCTTGAATATAAAAGTTCGAGGGCATCATCAGTGAATATTGGCTCACTTCAACCAGCAATTTTAAGCATATATGGAATATACAGCTTTACTTCATCTAAGGTTAATCCTTTTAAAGAGTAATTAACAACAATTCTTTGTCTTAGTGCTTCATGCGGTTGCCTTTGAATTTGAGATATAAATTGAGTTTGACCGGAAAGAATAAGAACAGCACAATCTTTAGAGTCCATTTGAAAGTTAAAAATTATTCTTAGATCGTCAAGTATTGAATTTTTAAGGAATTGAGCTTCGTCTAATATGATAATAGGAGTTATGTTTTTGCTATGATAGTATGTGTATATTGATTCTTGTATCTGTTTGAACATAGAAACCTTTTTAAATGATGGAATAATGCCAAGACCATCACAAAGGGCCTTGTAAAAATCCATAACAGTTAATGTAGATAGAGGAATATATACACATTTAAAAAGATTAGGATTCAGAGAATTAACAAAATATCTCAAAAGAGATGATTTACCAGAGCCGGGCTCTCCAGTTAAAAGACCAAAACCCTTAACATTTTTTAAGAAGTCGAGTCTTGAAATGGCCTGATTAAAGTCATTAGATTTGAAGAAGAATTTTGTTTCTATATCCTTTTGAAAAGGATCAAAAGAAAGACCATAAAAAGCAGTAAACATAATCAAACCTCCTTTGAATTTGTAGAAAAACTTGAAAAATCAATGGGTTTAATATTTCTTTGTCTTTTTACTTTGGAATTGTCAATTTTGTTAACCGGGTAAATAGTGTCTAAAATATGGTTATCATCAGAAAAAATATATGCTTTATCTAAAGAAGAAGGGTCATAACGAACATTAATTCTTTCACCGACATACTTAAAAGGGACTTCAAAGGAAATATTCTGTAGTTGAATAGTGCAATCATTTCTAACCTTGCGAGTAACACGATAGAGGAATAAATAATCAATCTCTTGTTTAGAAGGGACAAATTTTATCTTTTTCAATATGCTTCATATATTTTTCAATAGGCTTTTGTTTAATAGATGAATGATAACTGACATTGTAAACACCCTCAACATACTCCTGCAAAGATAGATTTAACTCATCGATGGAAGAAAAGCTAGACCAATCGATACTACCAAGCCATTGCTCCTGAAGAGTTTTAAACCACCTTTCGATTTTGCCCTTTGATTGGGGGGAGTATGGTTTTGCAAAACAAAGAATAGTTCCTAAGGAAGCACAGATAAACTCCATTTGTTCAGACTTGTAAACCTTGCCGTTATCAACGAATATTTTCTTAGGAATACCTCTTTTAGATACAGCATCTTTAAAGACTGATAACAAAGATACAAAATTATCCTCAAAGAAAGCTTTGCAACTAACGACTAATCTTGAAGCATCATCTAAAAAAGCAACGATATATGTTTTGTGTTTTTTACCATCGATAGTTAAGTATGGACCAGAAGAAATATCCGATTGCCAGCAGTCGTTAGGATATTCAAATTCAAAGGCCCTTCTTTCGGAAGATTTATTTTCTAAGGGCAAAGAATTTTTGCTTAAAAATCTTTGAACGGTTGACAGAGAAATTTCACCTATAGAAAAATAGCCACGAGCAATTAATTCAAAATAAATGGACTTAGCAGAACGAGAAGGGAATTCGGCCTTACAAGACAAAATAAATTCCTTAGCTTCATCAGATAATTTTCTGAAATTACCCTTATCCTTTCTAAACTTAGGATAAAGACCATTAATACCATACTTTCTATACAAGCGAAGCCAATCCTTAACAGTAGAAGGAGCGAATTCTTTTTTCCCAGTGGGAGTATCATACTGTTTAGCACAAATTTCTTGAAAATATTCTTTTACTGAAGATTGAGTATATGTATTGGTGATAACAGGTGCAATGAGAGAATAACGAAAAAGAGCGATCTTTTGCCTTAAATCCTCATCCATAACAAAACCTCCTTTTTAAGTTATACTAAAATTATGGACAAATTGTTAGGAGTATATCCCTATTAAATTATGTGGGATGTTTAGGATGAGAATAAAATGGAAACAGATGGTTGATATGAAAACAAAATAATGTAAAGCGGGACTTAAAAGGTTCAAAAAATGCTTAAATAAATTGAAAAAGGACTTAAAAAAGCAAAAAAAGGACACTTCCCCTAATTACACGACTGCTCATCAAGGAGAAAAGAAATATGAAGGCATTGAACTAAAATATGAAGTATTGAAGGATATATTTCTTCTTTCAAAAGAGATGATGTATTTAATCAAAATACCAAAGTTATTAAAATCAGCCTCAGGATAAATATCAGTAGAATAAGCAAAGAAGGCTTTAATTTCATTAAATTTAGAGATAAATCTTTTGTGGAATCTACTTAAAGAAGCAGTATTAAGAGCACAGAGGGAGTTAAATTTTTTAACCTGAGAAAGAATTTCACTATATGAAGAACCAAGAACAAACTTAAGGAACAGAAGAAAAAGAATAGTATAAAAAGAGTATTGAAAATATGGGACAAGAAAGTGAGGTAAAAGAGCATGAGTTTTTTTACAAGATGGACATTTAACACGTAATACTTTGATTTTGTAAGTTCCAAATACGGTAATAACGTTACGATAATAGTATCCATGCCTATGGAGCCTACCCATATAGCCACAATTTTTACAGCCATATTGAGTTGGATAGAAAGATGCTTCCCCTAAAAACAAATATTGATGAATAAAGTTAGAAAATTTGGATATAATCATAATTAAAGAACAACAAAATTTCAGATTTAGGGGAAAAGCTTATGTGGAGGTAGAGGGCTTTTCCCCTATATTTTTGTTGTTCAGTTTAATATGATTATTTGTAAAAAACTAAAAATTATGCATTGTTGAGGATAAAGAAATTTGACTTGAAAGGATGCAATTTATTACATCCTTTAGAAAAATGCGAGGTTAAAATAATTTGCATTTTTGAATTGATTTTTAGATGGAATAATGTGCTG
>NZ_CAKP01000126.1 GCF_000297115.1 Caloramator australicus RC3
TTCTAAGAAATCTTTAAGTTCAGTAACTTGAGCAAATTTTTCACATTTCATGACAATAAAGGCTCTGAAAAGAGCATGGCGAGAAAACCCAGTAGGGCCGTATTTAGAGGGGACCTTATCTGGTAATGGAGATAAATCAAGATTTTCAAAGAGGGTTGTATAAAAATTGATAAGTTTTTGAGAAGTAAAAAATTCAATAATGTTAAAAATTTCTTGACGTTGATACATAGAGATTTCCTCCTTTTTGTTGTTAAATTGAATGTTGTTATATTAATATAATTCGACAAAAAAGGAGGAAATCCTATGAAATATATTTGTGAGTGATAAAAAAATTTAGCCATAGCAGGCTAGTAATTTCAAGGCTTTAAAATTATGCTCAAGGCTATTATTTATAAATTTGGTAGGTGATGAGTGTGAAGGAAAATATAAAATGTCAAATAGATAAGATTACTAACGAAATAAAAAAAATAATTCCGGCGGAAAAAATCTATTTATTTGGCTCTTATGCTTATGGAAATCCAACACAAGAAAGTGATATAGATTTGTGTATTGTAGTTAGTGAAAACATAATAAGTAAAAGGGATATATTGCGTCTTATAAGAAAATCATTAGTGGATGTAGCTGATTTTCCTATTGATATTTTGGTGTATTCAAAGGAGGAATTTACCGAAAGAGCAGAGATAGGCTCTACAATAGAATATAAAATTGTTCATGAAGGGGATTGTTTATATGAACAGTAAGGATATTGCTAATGAATGGTTTGAGTTTGCTGAAATGGACTTAAATTCTGCAAAATTTCTTTTAAATATGCACCCTAAACCTTTAGAAATAATTTGTTATCATTGTCAACAAAGTGCGGAAAGAATAAAGAATTTTGTCCTAGAAAAAGTAAAAAATTATAGTGAAAAATTCTAAAATAATGATAAAATATAATTAACACAGCATTTTGAAAGGGTAGGGTGCTTGATATGAAAAATAAGGTGAATGTTAAGATAAATGGCTGTGAATATACATTGACGGGGACAGAATCAGAAGAGTATTTATTTTCACTGGCTAATTTTGTGGATAAAAGGATTAGGGAAATAAGAAGGAATAATATAAATCATAACGATACTTCTGCTGCAGTTTTAACAGCCCTTTTGATTGCAGATGAGCTTTTTAAATTAAAAAGGGAAGTTGAAGAAATTAAAAAGTCCATAGAAGAGCCAGCTAAAAAGCTTGAAATGCTGCAGTTTGAATTTGAAAACCTTAATAACCAGTATAATTTTGTCCTTGAGGAGAATAATAAATTAAAGCAGGAAAATGAAAAATTAATGTTAAATCTTCAAGAGGTTCAAAAACAATATGAGGAAGCGTCTTTAACTTTTGAAGAATACAGCGAAGAATACAAGAAAATGAAGGAAGATTACGAAAGGCTATATGTTGAAAATCAAAGGCTGCAGGCGGAGGTTAGCCAAAGGGACGAGGATATTAATGAGCTAAAGGATAAACTTTTAGAGAGTGAAATTGAAATTGTAAGGCTCAAAAAAGATTTAAAGGAAGCAAGGGATTTTAATAAGAAAAACTTTTACAATAGGGGGTAAACCCCTATTTTTTGTGGGAGGGAAAACATGGTAGAACTTTTAGCCCCAGCAGGGGATTTTGAATCCTTAAAGGCGGCAATTCTTAACGGTGCCGATGCAGTTTATATAGGCGGAAAGGAATTTTCGGCAAGGCAGTATGCGGGGAATTTTGATAGAGAAGAGATAATAGAATCAGTAAGATTTTGTCATGCATATGGAACCAAGGTTTATGTTACTTTAAATACCCTTTTAAAAAACAATGAAATTGAAAGGGCCCTTGAGTATGCTGCCTTTTTATATCAAAACGGAGTAGATGCCCTTATAATTCAAGACATTGGACTTTTAAAGCTTTTAAGGGAAAACATAAAGCATTTTGAAATTCATGCCAGCACCCAAATGACTGTCCACAACCTTGAAGGTGTTAATTTTTTATATTCTCAAGGGATAAAAAGGGTAGTTCTTGCAAGGGAACTTAGCCTTAATGAGATAGAATATATATGCAAAAATACCGAAGCGGAGATTGAGACATTTATCCATGGGGCACTTTGTATATCCTTTTCAGGGCAGTGCCTTTTTAGCAGTATTATAGGAGGAAGAAGTGGAAATAGAGGAAGATGTGCACAGCCCTGTAGAATGCAGTATTCCTTAGATGATGGGTATAAAAAATATATCTTAAGTCCTAAGGATCTTTGGACTTTAGAACATATTGAAAAATTAATAAGGGCAGGAGTAAAGTCATTAAAGATAGAAGGAAGAATGAAAAGGCCTGAATATGTTGCAACGGTAGTTAGAGCTTATAGAAGGGCAATTGATGGGATTTTAACTCAGGAGGATAAGGAGGATGCTATAAAGATTTTCAACAGAGGAGGCTTTACAACGGCCTATTTATTTGATGAAAATGGACCTAAAATGATGTCCTATGAAAATCCCAAAAATTGGGGTGTTTTACTAGGGAAAGTTATAGAAAAAAAGGGGAAATTCGTTCAAATAAAACTTGAGGATGAGCTTAACTTGGGAGATGGACTTGAAATATTTGGAAAGGGAATAGGAGTTCCTGTTAATACTATTTACGATAAGGATGGGAGGGAAATTCAAAAGGCTAAAAAGGGAGACATTGTAAAAATTTATTTTGAGAATGCAAAGGTTGGGGATATTTTATATAAAACTCAGGATGCAGAGCTAATTAAAAGGGCAAGAGAAAGCTTTGAGGGGAAGGAAACAAAGAAAGTTCCCTTAATTGGAAGATTTAACGCTACAAAGGATGGAATGGAACTTGAAGTTATAGGTCCTAAAAGGATAAAGATAAGCCTTGATGGGGTTGAAATCGCAAAAACAAAGCCAACAACTAAAGAAAGGATAATTGAAGCCCTTTCAAAGACGAAGGATACTCCATTTTTCTTTAAAAATATAGAGGTTGAACTTGAAGATAACCTTATGATTCCTATTTCAAAATTAAATGAAATAAGAAGAAGGGCAATTGAGAAACTTCTTGATGAGCTTCAGGAAAAAAGGGAAGATATAAAGGTTAATATTAATTTTGAAAAAAGGGAAAAGGTAAAAGAGCCAAAGATCATTGTTAAAACTGGAAGAATAGATATTGCAAAAGAGGCACTAAAAAATGGCGCTGATATGGTATTTTTTGGAGGGGATAGATTAAGGATAAACGAAGGGGATATTGTGGATCTTTTGGAATATAAGGATAAAGTTTATCCACATTTTCCTGAGATAATTATAGAAGAATTTGATTATTACAAAGAGAGGGCAATTAAGTTAAAAGATTTAGGATTTACAAAGGCATTATGTGGGAATATAGGCTTTTATAATACGCTTTTAAACTTAGGTTATGATGTCTATCTTGATAAGGGCTTTAACATTTTAAACTCATTCTGCCCCGATACCTTTGAAAATGAGGGTGTATATCTTTCACAGGAGTTGAATCTTTTAGAGCTCAAAGACCTTATATCAAAGACAAATAAGGATACAATTGTTTTTGTCTACGGAAGAACAAGGATGATGGTGAGTAGGCATTGCCCAATAGGAAGTGAAAAGGGATATTCTAAGTTAAATTGCCCAAAGGTTTGTGAAGATAAAATTCATTATCTTAAGGACAGAATGGGGGAAAAATTTTTAATAGCAACGGATCTTTATTGTAGGAGCCATATATTTAATTCAAAGATAACTATAATGCTTGAACATATAAAGGATCTTGTAAGTCTTAATAGTAGCTTTTGGGTTATGGAATTTTTAGATGAGGATGCAAAATTTTCAGGTGAAGTTGTAAAAGCCTATAAGGATGCTCTAACAAGGGGGCATAAAGGTGATTTTTCCTTGAGCAATGAAGCAAAAAAAATATTAGAAGAAAACAAAAACAAAATAACAAAGGGACATTTTTATAGAGGTATTCTTTAAAGGGGATGATTAGATGAACGAAAAAACGTTTAGGGTTTTAGAATATAACAAAATAATTGAAATGTTATCTAAAAGGGCAGTATCAAGTAAAGGAAGAAAAATGTGTGAGGAGCTTTTACCAACATCAAATCTTTTAGAGGTTGAAGATAGGTTAAGGGAAACAAAGGAAGCCTATGATGTTGTTTTAAAGTGGGGAAGTCTTCCATTGGAAGGGGTTAAGGACATAGAGGATTCGGTAAAAAGGGCAAAAATGGGATTTACATTAACCCCTTCAGAGCTTTTGAGGGTTTCTGATATCTTAAGAGTGACTAAAAGATTAAAATCATTTTTTGCCGATGGTGCTAAAAAGGAAAATTACCCAATAATAAATGAAATTATAGAATCCTTATTTTATATTAAAAGCCTTGAGGAGGACATTGAAAGGGCAATTGTAAGCGAAGAGGAAATAGATGATAGGGCAAGTGAAAAGCTATATAGCATTAGAAGGGCAATAAAGGATAAAAACCAAAGGGTAAAGGAAAAACTTCAATCGATGCTTCACTCCCTTTCAAAATATCTTCAAGAGCCAATTATTACAATGCGAAATGGAAGATATGTAATTCCTGTAAAATCTGAATTCAAGGGAAGCGTCGCAGGGCTTGTTCATGACCAATCGGCCAGCGGTTCAACTTTATTTATAGAACCCATGCCTATAGTTGAGTTAAATAACGAAATTAGAGAATTAGAACTTAAAGAAAAGGTAGAAATAGAAAGAATCTTAAAGGAGCTCTCAGAAAAGGTAGCTAAAAATTCTGAGGAGCTTTTACATGACAATGAAAACATAGCCTATTTAGACTTTTTGATGGCAAAGGCAAAGTTTGGACTCGATCTTGATGCTTCAATTCCTGAGGTAAACGATAAGGGGATTATAAACATGAAAAGGGCAAGGCATCCCCTTATAGACAAGGAAAAGGTTGTTCCTATTGATATAAGGCTTGGGCAAAATTATAACGCCCTTGTTATAACAGGGCCTAACACAGGAGGTAAGACGGTTACATTAAAGACCACAGGCCTTTTAACTTTGATGGCAATGGCAGGTCTTGCAATTCCATGTTCTGATGGTTCTACGGTTTCTGTTTTTAACAAGGTCTTTGCGGATATAGGGGATGAACAGAGTATAGAACAGAGCCTTTCAACCTTTTCATCCCATATGAAAAATATTATAAACATAGTCAAAGAAGCTGATGAAAAGTCCCTAATCCTTGTTGATGAGCTTGGTGCAGGGACGGATCCAAGCGAAGGGGCAGCCCTTGCGATGTCTTTGCTGGAATATTTTTATAAAAAGGGTGCTAAATTGGTTGCAACTACCCACTACAGCGAAATTAAAGTATTTGCTATGGAAAAGGAAGGGTTTGAAAACGCCAGCGTTGAATTCGATGTGGAAACCCTAAGGCCGACCTATAGGCTTTTAATTGGAATTCCAGGAAAATCTAATGCCTTTGAAATTTCAAAAAGGCTTGGGCTTGACGAGGGCATAATAAACAGGGCAAGGGAGTTTATATCAAAGGATGTTGCTAAGTTTGAGGATGTAATTCAATCCCTTCAAAATAAGACTTTGCTTCTTGAAAGGGAAATCGATGAGGTTCAAAAGATTAAGAGGGAAAACCTTGAGCTTAAAAAGGAATACTCAGAGAAAAAATATAAGCTTGAGAGCCAAAGGGATAAGGAAATAAAAAAGGCACAGGAAGAGGCAAGAAGGATTATAAGGCAGGCAAAGGAAGAGGCGGATGCCATTTTAAAGGAGCTTAACGAACTTAGAAAAAGAGCCCTTGAGGCTGAAAGTATAAGGGAAGCAGAAGAGGCAAGAAAGAAATTGAAAAATAAACTCGATGCAATGTCAAGCAAAGAGGAAGAAGTAATCGTAAAGGATGGAATGATAGAGGCAAGGGATGTAAAGGTTGGAGATGAAGTGTATGTTTCTACAGTTTCTGCAAAGGGGACGGTTCTTTCGCTTCCAGATGCCAAGGGTGAAGTTTTAGTTCAAATTGGGGTTATGAAGATGAGTGTTCCACTGGATAAATTGTTTATAGAAGAAAAGGGGAAAAAGCAAGCACAAAAATTAGGAACAACAAAGATTATAAAGGAAAAGGCAGAAAATATTTCAACAAGCATCGATTTAAGGGGACAGACAATAGATGAAGCACTTTATAATCTTGATAAATATCTAGATGATGCCTTTTTATCCGGTCTTACTAAGGTTACTATAATCCACGGCAAAGGGACAGGTGCCTTAAGGGAAGGCATACAAAGGGCCCTAAGAAGTCACAGCCATGTAAAAAGTTTTAGACTGGGCGATTTTAGTGAAGGCGGAAGTGGAGTTACAATTGTTGAACTTAAATAAACTTTTAACAATAGTTTACTAAATTCAGATTTTACTATATAATTTATACTTGTGCGACTTTTGAGGGTGATATAAATGATTTTGGTAAGTGCTTGTCTTTGTGGAGTAAATTGTAAGTATGATGGTGGAAATAACTTCAATGAATTTTTGTATCGAAAGCTAAAAGAAGGCAAATTAATCCCAATATGTCCTGAACAGCTTGGGGGGATGACTACTCCAAGGCTTCCTTCTGAAATCATAGGAAGTGCAAAGGATGTATTGGAAGGTAAAGGACAAGTTGTTAATATCAAGGGTGAGGATGTAACTAAATTTTTTATTAAGGGAGCCTATGAAACTTTAAATATAGCAAAGGCTTTTAACTGCAAGGCAGCTATTTTAAAATCTAAGAGCCCATCCTGTGGAAAAGGCTATGTTTATGATGGAACCTTTTCTAATAAATTAAAGGAGGGTAATGGGATAACAGTAGAGCTTCTTTTGAAAAACGGGGTTGAAGTAGTAGATGAAAAAGACGTTGCTGCAATAGAAAAACTACTGGAAAGGATGATATAATGGAGGCTAGAAAACTAGAAACCTACGAAGAAAAGGAAATCCTAAAAAAGGAGCTTGGTCTTTTAGAGGCAATAGCAATAGTAATTGGTGTAGTTATAGGGTCAGGTATATTTTTTAAGCCGGCAATAGTTGCTAAAAATGCTGGTGCACCAGGCCTTGGAATATTGGCTTGGGTTGTTGGAGGAATTATTACAATAGCTGCAGGACTTACTGTTGCAGAAATTGCAGCAGCAATTCCAAAAACAGGAGGGCTATATGCTTACCTTAAAGAATTATATGGAGACCTTGCAGCATTCCTATTAGGATGGGTTCAAATTGCTGTGTATTTTCCAGGTTCAGTTGCTGCCCTTGCGATAATCTTTTCTATTCAGGCAACGGCATTTATTCCAATGACAGAAATGCAACAAAAACTCTTAGCGATTTTTGTTTTATTTTTCCTATCTGTAGCAAATATTATTTCAACTAAATTTGGTGGAAAAATTCAAACTGTAGCAACGATAGGAAAGCTCATTCCTATATTTGTTATAGCTATTTTTGGGCTTATAAAGGGTACAGCCCATGGCTTTACTCCTATGGTAGCTCAAGAGAGCACAGCAGGAGGATTTGGACTTGCAGTTTTAGGAACTTTATGGGCATATGATGGATGGATAAATGTTGGTAATATCGCAGGAGAGCTTAAAAATCCAGCAAAGGATCTTCCAAAGGCTATAATAATTGGGCTTGGACTTGTGTTAGTTGCATACCTTTCAGTTAACCTTGCAGTATTAAATGTATTACCATTTGACCAAGTTATAGCATCAAAGAAGGCAGCATCAGATGCAGCAGTTGTTATGTTTGGAAACTTTGGTGCATCCTTTATATCCCTTGGAATTTTAGTTTCAATATTTGGGGCTTTAAACGGCTACATCTTAACTGCTTCAAGAGTTCCATATGCAATGGCAGAGGAAGGGTTACTCCCATTTAAGGGATTTTTCTCAAAATTAAGCCCAAAATCAGGAACACCAATTAATTCAATAATCTACATTTTTGCAGTAGGAACTTTATATATATTGACAGGATCCTTTGATACACTAACTGATCTTGTTGTATTTGTTCTATGGATATTCTTTACTATGGCTGTTGCTGGTGTATTTGTTTTAAGAAGCAAATTTAAGCACCTAAAGAGGCCATATACAGTTCCACTTTATCCAATAGTTCCATTTATCGGAATTGCAGGTGGACTCTTTATACTAATTAGCACAATAACAACAAGCACAAATAGAGCACTATTAGGTCTTGGAGTAACGCTTATCGGTATTCCAATTTATATGTATTTAAAGAGAAAGTAATGTTAAGGCAGGGTAAAACCTGCCTTTTTTATTTAAATTTAAATAAAAAACTTAAATAATATAATTGACAACTGATAATGGTAAATTTATATTGTTCTTAGAAAATAAATAACGATACTTAAAAGAATTTAGGGAGGGAATTTGTGGGGATTTGAAAGAATAGTATTTATAGAACTGCACAAGAGATTAGAATTATAGTAATGGAACATATAAGATGTATTTTAAAAAGTATGGGTTGGTAGGAGGAGAACCTATGAAAAAAGCTATAATAGGTGGGACAGGTGTCTATGATTTATACCCAAATTGCTATTCAAAAACCATAAATACGAAATACGGAGAAGTAGTCGTAGACATTGTAAATATTAATGGAGAAGAAATTGTCTTTTTAGCAAGACATGGTAAGGGCCATACGGTTCCTCCACATCTTATAAATTATCGCGCAAATTTAAAGGCGCTTGAAATGCTTGGTATTAAATATATTTATGCTACTGCAGCAGTAGGATCCTGCAATGAAAATTATCAACCTGGTGATGTGGTTATTTTGACTGACTTTATTGATTTTACTAAAAATAGAACTTTAACATTTTATGAAGGGGGGGAAGAGGGAGTAGTTCATACTAACATGGACAATCCTTATTGCCCAAATCTTATTAATAAGTTTTATGAAGCATCAAGGGAAGTTGGCTTAAAGGTTAAGGGAGAAGCTATATATATATGCACAGAGGGACCAAGATTTGAAACAAAGGCAGAAATAAAAATGTATAAAAAACTAGGTGGAGATGTAGTAGGGATGACGAACGTTCCAGAAGTGGTATTAGCAAAGGAATTGGGGATGTGTTATTCAGCAATAGGTATTATAACTAATTGGTGCACAGGAATAAATGCAACAGATATAGTATTGCATGATATTCAAGGCAGTATGAACAAAAATAAAGAAAAGATTATGGAAACATTTTTGAAGGTCTTTTTAGAAAAAAAATTAGACCAAGATAGCTGCAAATGTAAAGATAGCAGAATAAAATTATAACACTGTTAAGATAAAGTAGAGTGTTGACTACAAATAAGTTGTTAGGACATAAAACCAAAAACAAATTATTAAAGAGGATAGTGATTTTTCTATCCTCTTTTTTATTACCTGGCACGAAAGCTTAAGTTCTGCTATAATCTTCTTGAGGTGATAATATGTTAAAAGGGAGCAAGACCTTTATAAGAGCTATAGAGATGGAGGATGCAAGGGTACTTTCTGCTTGGCTTAACGATAGGGAGACTAATGCTTTTTTGGATATAATATATCCCTTATCAAAGCGCTACTGTGATAACTTTACTTTAGAGGGTGAGGAATATAACAAAAGGATATTTATAATTGATTAAAAAAGCGTCCGCACACTCGTGACTTTAGTCATGAGTAAGGACGCTTTAATAATGACATATGTTATTTGTGTATCATAACTTATATTAGTCATAGTGTAAAATTATTGTAGGACGAAAAAGGACAAAAAATTTAAAAGAGACAACCCCTGTGGTAAAATAAAAAGTGGAAAAAACACAAATCAATAAGGGGGTGTCTCTTTTGAATAATATTATACAACATGATATTATACAACAACATTTAATAAATTTCACTACTAAATTAATAAAAAATGTAGAAGAAATGCTGTCAAAAGAATGGGATTTTACAAAACTTGTTGAGGTAGTTAAAGAATCGACTGATGAACTTGGAAGGAATATAATAAAAGACTTTTTAGAAGAATTAGATAAAGCGATTAAAGAAGATGATAAGAGAAAAAAGGAATGGATAGTTGAAAGAAAAGACAAGAAAAGTATTATTACGCTCCTAGGAGGAATAGAATATTCAAGAACAATACTACAAATCAAGAAAGAGCGGAGAATATAGATA
>NZ_CAKP01000125.1 GCF_000297115.1 Caloramator australicus RC3
TCTTTCTTGTATTTGTAGTATGTTCTTGAATATTCTATTCCTCCTAGGAGCGTAATAATTACTTTTCTTGTCTTTTCTTTCAACTATCCATTCCTTTTTTCTCTTATCATCTTCTTTAATTCGCTTTATCTAATTCTTCTTAAAAAGTCTTTTATTATATTCCTTCCAAGTTCATCAGTCGATTCTTTAACTACCTCAACAAGTTTTGTAAAATCCCATTCTTTTGACAGCATTTCTTCTACATTTTTTATTAATTTAGTAGTGAAATTTATTAAATGTTGTTGTATAATATCATGTTGTATAATATTATTCAAAAGAGACACCCCCTTATTGATTTGTGTTTTTTCCACTTTTTATTTTACCACAGGGGTTGTCTCTTTTAAATTTTTTGTCCTTTTTCGTCCTACAATAATTTTACACTATGTTTTTGAAATATATTATTATTTAAAATAAAATATAATAATTCAAAAAAATTTTTTATTTATAAAATTATATAAAATTGGCACCTTAATTTAAAGGTGCCAATAAATTATCAATTTTATGCTATATATCCCTTAGATTTTAAAACATTTATTGCCGTTTCTTCATCTTCATCTGCAATTAGTATTATTGGGCCTGTGCATCCCATGCCGCTTTCTGAATAAATTCCATTTGCCCAAAGCTCTTTTACTGCATTTTCAAGTTCTAATATATCAACACCAGCAATTTGAGCTGTAACAACCTTTTTAGGTGGTGCTGTAACTTCCTTAACTTCAGCCGGCTGATTTGACTTGGTAATCTTCGATAAAATTTCTTTAAGTCCTGCTTTGTTTGCCTTTTCAAATTCTTCTTTTGCTATATTTATTATGTTGTTTTGAGCACAAGTTGCACAAAATCTTAACGCTTCACAAACAACTGGTGCACCTGAAGCCCTTGAAATAATGCAAATTAATCTTTCATATCCTTCACCTATTCCTGGCCCATATCCATATCCTAAGGCTTCATAATCTCCACCTGTTGTAAAGGATGAGAATATTTTTACTAAAAGATTACCTGTCAAAGAGTCCATTACCATAACATCCGTTGAACCTGCGAGAAGGTCATTTCCCCTCATTACAACTCCACCATCGGATCTTATGGACTCTGCAAAATTTATATCATAACCATTTTCCTTAAGCTCCTTAAGAGCCTTTTCAACCTGTCTTGCACCATCTACATTTAATATTCCAACTGTTGGATTTTTAATACCACATGCTTTTGCTGTAATTACTCCATATATTGCATTTTTAACCATACCCTCAACTCTATTTGTTGATGAGGTTCCTGTTGTAGTAGAAAGTATCAATTCTCTTCCTCTTCCTGGGGTAATAACTCTACCTACAGTTGAAACACCAATTGGGAAATTATAATGTTGTGTTACACAGCCATGTATTTCTCCTTCATCTAACAGCTCTTCCATTAGCTTGTGTCCTTCTTCATCATTTGCAACTTCATAAACAGTTAAATTAGTTTCAACCTTTGGTCCAATTAAAACCACTTCAAAATCTGAGTATTTTCTTGTTGCAAGTTCAGCAGCTCTAACAAGCTCATCTACCCCATGTTCGCTACCAAATGTAGTTAAACCTATCCTAACTTTTTTGCCAAAAGTTCCACTTTTTATCGCATCGGCTATTTCGTTAAAAACTTCACCGATTAGCCTCTTTACATTTTCGTTAGCCATAGTATCACCTCTTACTTTTGAAGTAGATATGAGGCAAATTCCTTCATAGCTTCTGCCACCATGTTCTTTACTTCTTCCTTTGAAATTGTTGTATCTTCTTGCTTTCCTGGATTCTTTTCAACAACAAAGGATATACCATCAAATAGATTTGTCATTCTTGCAAGGAACAAGCTTCCCTTACCAACAAGCATAAATCTATTCATAGTTCCATTAAGTATCTTTTCAACACCAAAACCAATTATCGGAACTCCTGATGGAACGTGTCCTTGTGTTGGAGCAAAACCAACATAACCGCAGTTCTTTGCAAATTCTGCCATCTTAGCCTTTTCTATTTGACCCTTCATAACAGCAAGAGCTGCAATCATCTTATAGTTAGAAGCTGGAACATCTCCTGCCCCTGCTGTTTCTGTAGCATCTGGGTTTTGCATTTCTGTTGAATATTTATCTATATCAGTAAACTTTAATCCTAATATCTCAAGTGGTTTTGCAACAATTGCTTCCATAACAGCTTGTGGTGTTGCACCAGAGCCTATGTTATGCTTCCCTATCGCATCAGTTCTTATAATTGGATGAACACCATCGTTTTCTGATACTAAAACTGCAAATCCACCTAAAACATCCTCAACAATTGGGAATCCCTTTTTAACATGGTCCTTACCGTTCATACCGAGTTTTGCAGTAGCACCACCGCCTACAACAACGATATTCTTAAATACCCCTGATTGAACTAACCCAGCAGCGTTTACAAGGGCATGAGTTGGCCCTGCACAGAAACCTCTGATATCGCATCCTGTTGCATTCTTAAGACCTACCACTTCACCGATAGCCTTTGCGAAGTTTCCTCCACCTCTTTGATTCATATCACCGCAAGCTTCTTCTGAACATTCTATTATGTAATCTATTTCATCCTTGTTAATTCCTAATTTATCTATTAAATGTAAAACCGCTAAAACTCCTGATGCCTTAACAGCTAAATTTTCTGTAATAACATGTGCTGATAAATTTTTATCAAATTCATGGGCTCTTTTTACGCATCCAACTAATTTACCATTCATGTAAAGTCCTTCTGCTATTCCTGAATCTACCATCCTTTCAATTTCTGGTGCATCAACACCTTCACCAAGTTTTGCTGCATAGTCCTTTAATAACTTATGGGCTTCAAATTTAGCTTTAACTTGATTTGTAAATTCCTTTTCTAATTTTACAAGGTCAAAGGCATCGCTAATTTTAATAAGACCATAAAACTCATCTTGAGGCATAATTTCTCCAAATTTTCCAAATCTAGTAGCCCCTTCTAGTTTATGATTAAACCATGGTCTTGATAATTTTGCCAATTCTTCAGGATCATAATTGCCTATGTATGTCTGTGTTACCGGATATGCAACTACGTCTTCAAATGGTCTTAAATGTTCAACAGCCTTTTTTAAATAATCCGAAGCTGGGTTAATTTCTCTTTCTAATGTTTGAGTTGTTCCATTGTGCATAACCATATCTGGAGTATGCACTAAAATATAACTTGCACCTTTTAATACTGGAAACATAATAACACCTCCATTAAAATTATAGGTCGGGGTTTAGGGATAACCCCTTAAAATCCCGACCCTTAATATTAGTCTTCAAAAACTGTTTGTTCATGAATTTCAGTTTGTAATGCTTTAAGAGCCTTTTCAACAAGCTTTCTTCTTAGTGCCTTTTCCTCTTCATGCGATAAGGATGGATTTCCAAGTGGGTGAGGAATAGCAACTGTTGGAACTATTCTGTTTGCTCCAACTGTCTTTGAAATTGGAACAATTGTGCACATATGAACTACTGGAAGTCCTGCTCTTTCAATTTCTTTTACCATCGTTGCTCCGCAACGTGTGCAGGTACCTCAAGTAGAAGTTAGAATTACAGCCTGAACGCCGTCAGCAATAAGTTGTCTTGCAATTTCCTGACCGAATTTAGCAGCATTCTTAACCGCAGTTCCGTTACCAACTGTTGAGTAATAGTATCTGTGTAACGATCCGATCTTGCCTTCTTTTTCTAAATCTCTAAGAACATCAACAGGTAATACTCTGTCTGCATCTTGATTTGCATATACTGGGTCATATCCACCATGGGCTGTTTCATATGTTTCAGGAGTTAAATCAAAAACTCCTTCAATATCATATTTTCCAAATTTGCTTGCACTTGAACTTTCAATCCTATCTGGATTACCCTTTGGAACTATACCACCTGATGTAACAAGTGCAATCTTTGCTTTAGTTATATCAGCTATAGGTGGATTTGGTGCAACTCTATCAAATACAGGCATCTTAAATTCAGTTTCAAATGGTTCACCCTTAATCTTTTTAATGAGCATATCAACTGCTCTCTTTGAACCTCTCTCCTCAGCGAAATAGTTCTTTCTAATTCCTCTTTCTATATAGCCTTCCTGTGCTGGTGTTCCTATTTCTTCACCCTTTGCAAGCTTTAGGGCAAGAGCAGCCATCTTGGGAACAGCATCCCTCATACCAACAGCACTGTCTTTAGTAGAAATTATATAAAGATCTTTTTTGTATAAGTCAACACCTGGATTTTCTATATACATACCAGTTACAACTGGTATTCCAAGCTCCTCCTTAACAGCCTTTGCGATAGTTGCACAAGCTGTTCCGTATCTTCCAGCGTTAAATGCTGGTCCTGCAATAAATATATCTGGGTTATATTTTTTTACCATTTCAAGTATTTGCTTTAAAGCAGTATCAGTATTTTCTGCAAAATACGAGTCACCACATATAACTGTAGCAACAATCTGAGCTTCTCCTTTAAATGCATTATTTAATGCCATCCCTGGACCTACAAACCCTTCTCTAACTTCTGGGGCTATATGCGCCTTTTCTTCCCCACCAATGTTGGCAAAGAATTGGTTTAGATAATGAACAACTTTAAACATTTAAAATTTTCCCTCCTCTCGGCGGCTTAATCAGTCCTTAAATTGGCTGAACTGCTCCCTTATACTGCTAACTTCTCTGCTTATAGCCTCAACATCAAGAACCATTTCCATCATGCCGCATTGTTCTTCATAAACAGCAGCATCGCACTCTTCTTTTATTACATGTTCGAGGATATGATATACCCTAAGTCCTAATGAAACTCCTGCTAATGGTCCTGCATAAGTTGGGTCACCAGCAGTTACTGTTTCCGCTGAAAGTCCTGCAGATTCAGCTTCAGCAGTTCCTAAAAGAACAACTATATTTTCAGCACCGTATTGTTCAGTTAAATCTTTAACTCTTTGTTGGATCTCCAGATCCATTGCACCTGCAGCCGTTCAAACGAAGCATTCAGTTGATGTAAATACAACTTCCGCTCCTGCACTCTTTGCACATTCTTCTATTGCTGGGCCTGGAATTCCATCTCTATCGCCAATTGCTATAACCTTTCTATCCTTTAAAATCATATAAATACCTCCTTTTGAAATTATTTTTCAATTAGAATGTCTTTGCAGATAAATATCCAAATCCTACTTCTGATGTTGCACCCGTTATAACTTGAATTTCTGCTTCTATTGAACCATCTGGTCTTAATGAACCTGCAAAGCCACCTGCTATAACATCTGCAGCTTCTGGATGTCCTATTACCTTCTTCATTGGAGGTAACACAATAACTTCATTTGCATTACCTGCAGTAACAACTGCATCTCCCTTTGGAGTTGAGTCTGCGAGGGATTGTGATGAACCGTCTCTTCCTGCATACTCATCAGTTACAAGAACAGTCTTTATGCCCTTTTCTTCTATCTTATAGCAGTTCATAACAAGGTCAGCATCCGGATTACCAAATCCTTCTTCTGAAATAATAACTGCATCTGCACCTAAGAACTCAACAAGCTTTGCAGTATAGTTTGATGATCTTTCCTTATCAGCAAGATATACGTTTTCATTTGTTATAACACAACCTAAGAAGTTGATGTCCTTTCCGTGTCTTTCATATAAATCTTCAATAATTGGATGATTCATATGAACATAAGTTGGGTTCTTATCACATGCTGATACGCAGTTACCACTGATTATAGCACCATCAAATACTTCTGTTGGATAAATGAATGTTGGAATAATCTTCTTAGCATCAACACCGTATACATAGGTATCATGCAATAAGCCTTGGCTTTGGAGCATGTAAACATAAATAACCTTTGGAAGATTTGGATATTGTGCTACTTGCTGTAAAAGTGGTAATGTTTCATAAACCTTAACTTCATCAGGTGTTACGTTCCTGCCTGCCTTTCCTAAATAAGTAGCAGCTTTTAATCCAACCATTCTTACGGCTTCTTCATGCTCATGTTGTGGAAGATTATCAACTGGTTCACATATCATTACAACATTATGAGTTTTTGAGAATGGAGTATATTTTGCTCCTTCTCCTGACATATCGATAATACCTTCTTGGAAACCAACAATCTTTCCAGTTGTAACTACAGCAGCTCCCTTTAAAACATGAGTTTTTCCTGAGCCAACTGTATCTACCTTTGAGATAAATCCTGGGAAAATTCCTCCTGGTCCTTCCACTTTAACTCTTGGTTCGATAACATCCTTAACTGGGATTATTCTTGCTTCTTCACCGGGATGAACAATGTCAACGTCGATGGATTTTAATCTTTCATCTCCACCTACTTCCTTTAAAAGTTCCTCCTTGTTGATGAAGAGAATACCATTTTCAACTTTAGTTTCTGGACCAAATTGAACGTCCTTAATATAAATTTTTCCTAATTCGAGGCGCAAAGCCTTCACCTCCTTTAAATTTTGAACACTTACAAGATTCTGAAACTTTATGTCAACCTAGCCTTAGGCTAGGTTGTAAGCCTACTTATAAAATCTTTTAATCATTTCTTCTATATCTGCTGCTGAATGAATCTTATCTGGAGTTAAAACCTCTGCCTTTTCTCCATTTACATACATAATCATTGTTGGAAGACCTAAAACCTTTTGAGCAATAGCAAGTCTTCTATTTTCACTTGTATTTAAGCTGCAGAATTTGATCTTATCTCCATACATCTCTTCGAATTTATGAACATCTGGCATAAGTTGCTTACACTTTTCACATTTATCTCCCCAGAAATCAACAAATACCGGCTTTTCAGTATAATTTAAAACCTCAGCTTCAAAATTATCCTTATTTACTTCTAACATTACTATCCCTCCTATTTGTTAAATTTTTCATTAATATATTCTTCTGCAGCAACAGCAGCAATAGCACCGTCAGCAGCTGCAGTAATAACCTGTCTTAACATCTTCACCCTAACGTCACCGGCAGCGAATACACCTTCTACATTGGTTCTCATTTCTTCATCAGTTGGAATGTATCCCTTTTCATCAAGGGCTATCTTTCCTTCGAAAACCTTAGTTATTGGATCTAGACCAACAAATACAAATACACCATTTACAGGAACCTCTGAAACCTCACCAGTTTGAAGATTTTTAACAACTAAACCTTCAAGTATTTCATCGCCTTTAGCTTCTTCAACAACACTATTTAATATAAACTTAATCTTTGGATGGTTCATAGCCTTTTCAACTAAGTATTTAGCTGCTCTAAATGTATCTCTTCTATGTATAATTGTTACGCTTTCAGCAAACTTTGTTAAATATAAAGCTTCTGTTATAGCTGAATCACCACCACCAATAACTGCAACGTCTAATCCTTCAAAGAAATCTGCATCACATGTTGCACAGTAGGATACTCCTCTTCCTCTTAATTCAATTTCCCCCTTAAATCCTGCAAGTCTTGGAGCTGCACCTGTTGCAATAATTACAGTTTTACCGTGATATTCCCCTTCTTTTCCCTTAACTACTTTAATATTTCCTGAAAAATCTACATCTACAACTTCATCATAAACAAATTTTGTTCCAAATTCCTCTGCTTGATGTTTCATTCTTTCTGTTAAAGCTGGGCCTGTGCAATTTTCAATTGATCCTGGATAATTTTCAAGTTCTGCAGTTGTAGCAGCTTGACCTCCAAATACACCCTTTTCGATAATCAATACATCAAGTTTTGATCTTGACCCATAAAGACCTGCTGCAAGTCCAGCTGGTCCTCCTCCAATTATAACTATGTCATAAACATGATTTGACATTTTACCACCCCTTATCTGTTTAATGCATTATATATTAAATCAAAATCGATAACCTTAAAATCATAAAGAACATTTTCCGGCCATTCCCTTGGCGGTTTATTCTTTATTAAATTTTCTGCTGTTTCTATACTTTTCTCTATATACATTAACGAGTCAACATCTAACTCATCCGATTTTTTTAAACTTAAAGCTACACTTTTATAGGGTGTCTGATTAGGCTTTATACTACCCATTAGAGGATGGGTTAATAATTTATGATGTTTATGAATATAGTCCCTAACTTTATATAAAACATCTAAAAGCTTACCATCTACAAATTCTACTTGATGTTTGTCCTTAAATTTTTCTAAAGCCATATCATTATTCGTTACTATTATTACCTTTTCCATTTAAAATTACACCTCATAAAGTTAAAAACTTTAAATATTAAATAAAAAGAGGATGCAATGTTTGCCATTACATCCTCTGCTTGCCCAGAGTTCTGTCAGCAAATAGTTCTTTTGCCTGAGAGTATCATTAGGTTCGGCTAACCTAACTTACCCCTTCGGCGCCCATCAGGGTCTCTCCTACTTGCTTCATCCAGACATTATTTAACTTTCAATTATATTATATTACATATTAACATAAATTGCTATTGTTTTTTTCAATATTATTAATAAATTTAAATAATTTCCTGCAAATTTTTGTAAATATTACAAGAAAAATTACTATTTACTGAAAAAGCATATTCCAACAACACCCGGTCCTGAGTAAGTAGCTATAACAGTCCCTGCTATAAAATTAAGTATCTTTTCAATATTGTATCTTTCTTTTACCATCGTTCCTAATTGTTCTCTTTCTTCAAAATATGAAACCGTTCCAACAGCTATAGGCTTAGAAGTATCAACATCCATTTCTTCTAAATATTCTGTAAGTCTTTCTATAGCCCTCTTTAGTCCCCTAACTTTATCATATACATATAATTTACCATCCTCCATATGGATTATAGGTTTAATATTTAATATTTTTGCAATTGTTGCCTGAGCACCAGATAATCTCCCACCTTTTTTAATATATTCAAGATCATCAACAGCAAAGGCTACTCTTACTTTTTTGCTATATTCCTTCAAAGTATCCACAACTTCTTTTATAGCTTTGCCTTGTTTTAATAATTCAATAGCTAAAAGAACTAAAAGTCCTGTTCCAAAACTTACAACCTTTGAATCGATAATGTGAATCTTATCCGTATTTAACATTTCTTTTGCTATATTTGCTGATTGAAAAGTTCCACTAACACCAGAGGACAAATGAATTGAAATGATTTCTTTTCCTTCATCAATTAATTTTTTATATACATCGTAAAATTCCTTTGGGTTAACTTGGGATGTTTTAGGCAATTCATCAGATTCATCTAAAAAGCTTATTAACTCATCGATGGATAAATCCACTCCATCTTTATAAGACATACCTTTGTAAGTTACAGTTAAAGGGGCAACTACAACTCCATGTTTTTCAATTATATCCTTAGAAAGGTCTGCTGTGCTATCTGTTACAATTACTATATTTTCCATAGAAACCTCCTTGTTTATTTCATATTTGGAAAGCCAATTTGCCTTAACGCTTCGAACATGATAATAGCTGCTGAATTTGACAAGTTCAAGGATCTATCGGTAGTCTCAACCATTGGGATCCTTATAAGGTTTTCCTTTAAAAGATCCCTTATGTAATCAGGAACACCTGAGGATTCCCTTCCAAAAATAATAAAATCTCCTACATTATATTGAACATCAGTATATAATTTTTTCCCTCGGGTTGTCGATAAAAACATTCTTTTACCTTTATGTTTTTCATAGAATTCTTCAAAACTTTCATAATAATGCACATCTAAATCTTTCCAATAATCCATTCCGGCTCTTTTTAAGTATTTATCTGTAAGCAGAAATCCTAATGGTTTTATTAAATGAAGTGAAGAATTTGTTAAAACACAAGTTCTTCCAATATTGCCTGTATTCTGAGGAATCTCAGGCTGATATAAAACTATATTTAAATTCAATATTATCCCTCCTGAATTCTTTTAATCTTATTTTAACAATCATTTAAAATTTATTCAAGCAGAGTTATCATAAATAAAAGGCATCCATAGCGGATGCCAAATAATTATTTAATAATATGCTTTTCATTCCAAATTTCCTCTGCAACCCTTGCCCATTCATTTGCATAATACATTAGCTTTTCCGATAACTCATCTACTGTTTCATCATCGTTTAATTGTGTTGAATATGCATTAGTTTCATGAACCATTTCCTTTAAGGCTTCTGGATTATCAATTAACGGACAGGGCCTTAATTGATTTTCATTAAATGGCTGTCTCTTTCTATATGCCTTAAATAAAGGAGATTGTAACACTTCCAAAAGTGAGTGTTCTTTTATATTCATATTTGAATAATGGATAAAAGCACACGGTTCACAATCTCCATTTGCATTGATATGGAAATACCTTCTTCCACCTGCTATACACCCTCGTGAAAATTCGCCGTCATTCCAAAAATCCAGAACAAAAATAGGATCCTTTGCTCTTATTTCATTAATTCTTTTATACATATATTTTCTTTGCTCAGGAGTTGCCATAAAGTTAACATCACTGTCTTTTCCAACAGGGACATAAGTAAAATACCAGCCGAATCTACAACCCTTTTCAATCATAAGATCTATATATTCTTGTGATGCAACAGCTTCCGTATTGTATCTGTGATAAGTAGTAGAGAAGCCAAAAACACAACCTGCTTCTTTTAATATATCCATTGCCTTCATAACTGCTTTAAAAGTTCCCTTTCCACGTCTCATATCAGTTTCTTCTTCAAAACCCTCTATACTAAAGGCTACTGCAAAGTTTCCTACCCTTTGCATTTCCTTAGCAAATTCTTCATCTATTAATGTTCCATTTGTAAAGGATAAAAATGCACAATCATCGTGCTTTTCACATAATTTTATTATATCATTCTTTCTAATTAAAGGTTCTCCACCTGAGAAAATATACATATAGATTCCAAGCTGTTTTCCTTCAGTTACAATTCTATCAAGAGTTTCAAAGTCTAAGTTCCATGTTTTATACATTCCAGCCCAGCATCCTATACAATTAAGATTACATGCTGACGTTGGATCCATCAAAATAGCCCATGGAATGTTACAATCATATTTCTTCTCATTTTCAAGCTGCATAGGAATGCCAAAGAAAGTTGCATTTAAAAAGTAATTTATACCGATTTTTTCTCTAACATTAGGATGCGTCTCTGTTAAGAGCTTGTAAGTATACTTATACCAATTGCTATCTTTGTCATCAAGATATTTTTTTATGGATGCTATATATTTTTTATCCTGTTCCCTTATTACTATCTTTTCTGCCCAATTGATTAGCTTAGGAAGATTCTTCTCAGGTTCTTTCAAAACATACTTTACAACTTCCTTTATTGCTGCCTCTCCTAATCTTGTCTTAGCCAAATTCATTGTAAAACCCCCTTTTCCCTTACTATTAAATACTTATTACAAATGATTAAAAAAAATTCCATATTTAATTATACACCTATTTGTTAAAATTGTATTTTTTTAGCAGTTAAATTAACATAAAAAATAGCACAACTAATTGTGCTATTTTAAAAATCTACTAATTATCTTATTTCTATGGATTTTTACTGCCTTCTGAGGGCATAACTCATGGCAACAAAAACATCTTATACAGGTTTTATAATCAACATGTGGTTTGTTATTCACCATTTTAATGGCCTTTGGTGGGCACACATCATGGCATCTGTTGCATCCTATACAAACATCATATTGAAAAACTGGTCTTGGTGAAAGATAATAGGTTAAGAATTCCTCAACTCTTTTAGGAACTCTTCCTCTAAAAAAGTTAACGCTTTTTGTATTTGGGAGCTTATATTTTAATATAAAATTATTTATATTTTCACCTTCAAATTCTATGTCATCTATCCTCCCTGTGCATAAATTCCTTTCAATAGCCCTTTGAACTGTCGGAACATCTTCAGGATTTATTCCCATAACATAAGAACCAGCAACATCTAAATAATATGGATTAAAGGATGCCAATATAAGACCAGTTTTTTTAGGCACTCCTGCAGTTGGTCCATCCCCCTCCATTCCAACAATACCATCGATTATAGAAAAATGAGGCTTTACTGTCTCACAAATATCTACAAGCAAATTTGAAAAGTCTTTTATATCTGGCATTTTTAAATGATATTCTGCTTTATAAATTCCGGGTATCATCCCAAATAAAACTTTTACAGCACCTGTATATAATGCCATCCCATGAGTTTTTAACTTCGAAATGGTTATAATTTTATCGCATTCAAAGGGTGGTTTAATCATGTTTAATTTTTTTATCATACAATTTTCAGGAGTTAAAAAAATCTTCTGTTCGGCAGTCATAATTTAATTTTGAACCGGAATTTTTAGCTGCCTCTTCAATGCCACAAACTTTATAAAGGGATTTCAAAACCTTTTCGTTATATGGTCCTCCTGGACTATCCCCGATTATAACATCGCAGCCATAATCCACTAATTTTTTTGCCACAGCTTCAACTACCATAGGATGGGTTGTTGCG
This sequence comes from Caloramator australicus RC3, assembly GCF_000297115.1. Classification (GTDB taxonomy): domain Bacteria; phylum Bacillota; class Clostridia; order Clostridiales; family Caloramatoraceae; genus Caloramator; species Caloramator australicus. The sequence continues at coordinate 12,389 of NZ_CAKP01000125.1, forward strand.
GCATCATCTGGATGTTTTTTCATAACAAGATTAATCTTTAAAAAAACTTTATCATTTTTATTTACAACTTTGCCTATCCCACCAGCCATATCAAAAATTTTATCAATTGCACTATAAACCTCTTCTCTATTATAATTTTCACACTTTGATAAAAATACCTTTTCCATAATGACCCCCTTATAATATATAATTTTCAATAAATTTTGCTATACCATCATTGTCATTAGAATCTATTATCAAATCTGCAATATTCTTTAATTCTTCGGTTGCATTACCCATAGCAATCCCAAGCCCTGCGTATTCTACCATTGATATATCGTTTTCATTATCACCAATACAGATTACTTCATCGCTTTTTAAATTATAATAATCAGCTAGTATTTTAACAGCATTACCCTTTGATGTGTTCTCCGCCATAATTTCAAAATTATTATCAAAAGAAGAAAAAACAGAAACATCCATGTTGTTTTTTATATGTTCTTTAAGTTTAAAAAGTTTATCCAATTCATCTGACATAACAACGATTTTAAGAATGTCATTTTCTTGGATTACATCATATAAATCTTTAACTATTTCAACTTTAACCCTTTCATTCTCCGGAATTTGCTGATTCCATAAGGTATAATTTTTTGATGAATAAATTAATTTTGTAGAGTAAATGGTATCTTCAGTAAAGACATGAGGAATAAATCCTTCATTTTCTGCAAGCTTAATTATTTCCTTTGCCTTTTCCTTTTGTAAGCATTTTTTATATATAATTCTATCTTCATCCTTTTCTCTAATATAGGCACCATTTGAAGCAATAATAGGAGCTTTAGTCCCAATTAGCTTTGCATAAAATAAAGCCGAAGTAAAAATTCTTCCTGTGCATACTACAAGCTTAATACCTTTTTGGTCAGCCTTTTTTAAAGCCATCTTAGTGCGTTCTGTTATCTCCTTATTACTATTTAACAATGTCCCATCCATATCCATTGCAATCATCTTATATCTCATTTTATTGCCTCCTCAGTCAATATATTCCACCTCGAATCTTTTAATGAATCTATCTAATATTTTAACAAATTTATTTGAAAATAATATGCTAAATATTATGTTGCCAATAGCATGCATAGAATCAAATACTAAGCTGCTTGCTACACCAAGTAAAACCGCATTAATGGTTAATGGGCGAATAAACCCCACAACAAACCACATATCCAATATTATTCCATAAATAAACCCCCACAAGCCACAAAAAATCGTAAATATTACTATGTTGTAGTTACTTATAAGTTTTCTTAAAACTCCAAAAAATACTCCGCACAACCCCCATCCAAGCATTTGCCATAAAGTCCATGGACCATGCCCTAAAAAAAAGTTTGATATAAAAGCAGATAATACACCTACAATAAATCCCTCAACGGAACCTAAAGTATAGCCCGACACTGCCACAATAAAAGTAGTAGGTTGAACATTAGGAACACCCGCAAAGGGAATTCTAAAAACCCCTCCCATTGCAGCCATAGTTGATATTACTGCCAATTTTTTTGAATCTATGCCCTTAAATTCAAACAATAAGAAAAAGTAAATAATAATTAAAACAGCCGATATTGTTATCGTAGAATTTAAACCGATATTAAAATAAGTCAAAATTAAAATTAGAGCTATAAAAATAACAAAAAATAGTCCATTTATTAACTTTTTCATATTATCACCATCAATAATTAGTTATCCTTTTTAGTATTTCTATGCCTTCCTTTGAATTAACGACTTTTATTTTATCTTTAAAAATTCTTGAAATCTGTGGAGAATAATATATAGCATCATAAAGTATATCTAAGGTTTTCCCATGAGCAACAATTTCACCTTGGTGCATTATCATAGTTGAATCGCAAAAATCACCAACAAAATCGCTGTCATGGGTTATTATTATAACTGATTTACCTAAAGAGGCATATTCCTTTATAAAATTTCCTATTTCTATTTTATGATAAATATCTATTCCTCTGGTTGGTTCATCTAAGATTAAAATATCCGGTTTTGTTACAACAGTGCATGCTATAGCAAGCCTTTGCTTCTGCCCTCCGCTTAAATCCCGAGGATTTTTATCCATTATTCCATATAAGTCAAATTTTTTCAATAATTCTATTAATTTTTCTCTGTCAAAGTCACCAATATTTCTTAAACTATAAGAAACTTCATCAAACACTGTATCTCTGCCAAAATAAAGTGTTGGATTTTGGGCCAAGTATCCGATGCTTTTTACTCTTTCAACATCATTTAATCTTTCTATTTCCTTACCATTTAAAATGATTTTACCTTTAAATTTCTTTATTAACCCCACTAATATTTTTGATAAAGTTGTTTTCCCTGCTCCATTATGCCCCATTATACCTAATACTTCGCCTTTATGTAAATTAAAATTTATATTTTTTAGGATAGGTCTATTTGGACTATACTCAAAATATAAATCCTCTACCTTTAAAATTTCATCTTTAAAACTTTTTATATTACTGTCTCTTTTATTAGGGACATTTTTATTAGCTATTATTTTTTTGGCTTCTTTTATATTTAACGGAACAGCTTTAAAACCAGCTTCTTTAAAAATAATCGATACTTTAGGTAAGAAATTAATTTTATCTATATAAATATTAATTTCATCTTTACCAATCTCATTAGTTATTCTTCCATTTTGCATAATCAATATTTTGTCAGCCATATCAAAGCTTTTATCCAGCCTTTGTTCAACTAAAATTATTGTCTTCCCCATATCCTTATTTAATTTGTTTATAGCATTTAAAATTTCGTCAGCAGAAATTGGATCAAGTTGAGATGTTGGTTCGTCTAATAAAATCACCTCTGGATCCATGGCTACTACTGAAGCTATTTCTACCTTTTGCCTTTCCCCACCTGAAATATTATTTATTGATTTTTCCTTTATAAAGTCCAAATTAAATAGGTTACTAACCTCTGCTATATTTTTTTTCATGCGTGTTATATCCATATTCAAATTTTCCATTCCAAAAGCTATTTCTCTTTCTATCGTGTTATAAACGCTTTGTTTCTCTGGATCTTGAAAAATGAATCCAACAGTTTTAAACAGTTCTTTTTTTGATATATCTTTTATATTCTTGTTTTTTACAAGGACTTCCCCCTTAATCTTTCCCCCATAAAAATTTGGAATAAGCCCATTTATTGCTCTTAATATCGTTGACTTACCACATCCTGAAGGCCCTACAATCAATACAAAATCCCCTTCATTTATAGTCAAATTTATATTTTCAAGGGCCGGTCTTGAAGTTTCGGGATAATAATAAGTAAGATCCTTAATTTTTATCATTTCCATTAATCCACCACCAATTTACAAATACTATTGAATAAAAAACAAATAAAATTATTATTTCATATACTGTAATTTTTTTTAAAGGACTATCGATTTTGGGAAAAAATTTAAAAGAATTTAAACCTAATATTAACTGCCCTATTAAGAATGCAATTGAAATAGTGCACATTAAAATTATAACATAATCTCTAAAATTGAAATTTTGATTTTTAAAACTACTTCTTTTTGTTGAACCATATCCTCTTGAATACATCGCCTCTGCCAATTCTATCGAGTCCTCAAGGGAAGATAAAAACAAAATATTTACTACTTCACCATATGATTTTATTCGTTTATAAAGATTTCCTTTAAATGTATTTCCCCGAATAAACTCAATTTCTTTAATATTATTTATTTGCTTTATTAAACTAAAGCTCAGTCTATACACTAGGCTCATGACCAGTGAAGATTTACCAAATATTTTTGATATGATACTAAAGGCATCATCTGGATTTATTATTAAATTTCCAAAAGCAAATGTCATCATTATTGCAATAAGTCTTGATGCCATAAACAAGGAATAATAAAAAGATTCTAAAGTTATGTAAAAGTCCCCGATAATAAATATCTGTGTCTCTCCATTCTTGTTTATCAATAAATTAAAAATAATAATTATAAGTGCAATAAAAACTGAAAACCTAAAAAAAGCAAAAACTTCTTTATGTATCTTGTTAACTTTAGCAAGTAAGATTAGTGAAATTAAAATAATCGCCAAAATTAAAATATTATTTATCATAAGAAATGCTATAATATAAGTCAAAATTAAAATTATATTTGTTAATGTATTAAATCTTTGTATAAATTTATCCCTTGAAAAGTTCAGCATAGTTATCACCTTTTATAATAAGATGGGTGGAAAAACCACCCATCATTTAATTTCAATATATTTGCTTTCACTTCTAATATACATCGGCTTACCGTCGGTATTTTTTTCTGCATAAACTTTATATATCCCTGCTTTATCTAAAACTATAGTTGCTATTCCCTCCTCATTTGTGTTAATCCTATTTTCTCCAAAGCAAACTATAGCATCCTTTACAGCACTACCATTCGATGTCACTTTGACTTGGACTTGTGAGTTTAATTTTATATCGCCAAGAATTTCTATACTTAGTGGTTTTATTCCCCAATCTCCATAATAAACTAATATATTATCATTATCTTTTATTTCATAATCCGCCATTCCTGAATTTGGTTCAGCATAATTTACCATATACATCCAGCCATCCCATCCGCCAAAGGATCCACTTTTTATTTCTGCTATTTCATTTATAAATGGTGCCCCATAATCATAATTTACACTAAAACTAATATTGTTTTCTATTAATGCCCTAACTAAAGCAGCATAGGCAGATGGCTTTTCTGTGACATAGCTTTTCCCTTGAAGGTCATAAACTATTTTATTACCAGTTCTTACTTCAGCATCAAGTATGGTTTTATCGGGTGCCTCAACTCTAACTTTTGTTGTGAAACTTTTTTCTACCGGTTCAAAATTTCCTAAAACAACTTTTAACGCTTTACCGTCCTTCTTTAATATTAACCTATAGTTTAAATTATTTAAATTAAAATTCTTAGAAAATTTAATTATGCCGTTGTTGCTTTTAGCAATAAGTAAATTCTTTTCACCATTTAATAAAATATTTGCTTCATCGTAATAGTTAGACTTTACAATTAAATCAAGTTGTTTAACATCCTTAAAATAAGAAGAATATAGAATATTAAAGCTAGAACTTTCTTCTCTATTTATAGCCTTATAGTAATTACCCCTCATACAAATAATATTTTTATATGCATTTTTCTTATTTACATAGCTTAATAAACTTCTTACAACTTGATTTGTAGCTATATCATCGACTTTCCCACTTTTAATATGTTTAAAACCACCAGTCTTATCCTTGTATAACAGCAATTCATTTATTATGTTTCTATTGTTAATGATATATTTTGACAAATCATCCCCTGATGATACAGCCGCCTGAAGGATCCACGCAATCGTTTCTGCAGTTTGTTGCTCTTTAGGCAATTTCTTTAAGTTATTTTTTAAATAGTTTAAAGCCTTATTAACAGATGCTGAATTTTTATTTCTACCTGCCATTGTCAAAGCTGTGATAGCCATTGCAGTAATATCTAAATCGCTTTTTCCTGAAATGACTAATGGAAATCCTCCGTCCTTATTTTGATTTTTTTCCAAATATGAAATTGCAGCGCTCCTATTGTAGCTCTCCTTTAAAGTTTCTAAAGCAATAATGCTCCATATATGACTATTTAAAAAATTCTCGTTTGTTCCATTGATCATATCTTTAAATTTGCCATTAGAAAGTTGTGAGGATTTTAAAATTTCAACTAAATCTATTCCATTAAAATTTCTAGGATCATATCCGGAGGCAGTTATAGTTAAAATATGTTTTGCATAGCTTGTTGTCCAATTATATGAGAGCTCTTTTAATATATCGCTGCTTTTTAAATCGATATATCTTTTACCGTTAAATTTGATGTTATCTAATTTGTATCCTGCCATTGCAAGTGCAATTGCATCCCAGTCTTGTATGCCTTTTGTTTTTGTCTTTGTGAGTAAGTATTTCAAAGAAGAATTAAGAGCAGTCTTGGCATTGTTAAAGTTACTTTTAGAACTTGCAAGCGCATTGAAGTTTAAAGATATCATAAAAACTATAATCAATAATAAGCTTAATAATCTCTTTCCTAAATTTTTCATTTTTAAATCCCCCTTTTACGGTGTTAAATCTTTTATAGTCCATCCCTTATAATCAAAATTTAATATATCCCCATCTTTTAAGATGATATCCTTTGCGCCCACCTTTGTTTTTTTGCCATTCAAATAAATGAACCAGTCGTAGCCTAAAATACCTTTTTGAATATCTTCTTGTGTAAGTTCATTTTGAGGAATGGAGGCAATCCCATTGATTTCCTTAATAAAACCTCCAACTTCATACACCTTTGCATTTTCTTTTAATATTTGTAGAGCGTTTTTGGATGATAAGGTTTTTACCGTTTTATCAAATATTATTTCATTACCATTTTCTTTTGATATAATCAGTCTAATATTGATCTCCTTATTTTGAACTTTTTTAGTAGTAGCTTGTAATTCTTTTTTTGTATCCTGAGTTTCTTTGCTGCTTTTGTTAAATTCTTTAACAGGTAAGTTATTAGGGTCTTTGTTAGCTACATTTAACTTCTCATTGCTTTGTTGTATTGATGTTGAACTAATATTTTGTTTTGAGGTATCAATATTTTGACTTTTTACACTAGCACATGATATAAATAATAAAAGGATTAAAATTATACTTAACAGCCTTTTCATAAATTCACCCCCTTTCTTCATCAGAGGGAAAACAAAAAAGCCCGGAAAGGGCTTATTAACATAAGCTTTCCCTTCCCTCCGAAGGTTTTGCTCCTAATATACAGGCAGGTTTCCTGGCTCGTGGATCATCTTACTCCCTGGCCTTCCCAATTAGGTGGCTTTTCAGGTTTCATACCCACTTACAGTAGCGGGGGCTGCAGCGGATTTTCACCGCTTTCCCTTTTAACCCCTGTAGGGCACCTGTATATTTATTAAGTTTTATAGTATTAATTATATCACTAGATACAATTAATAACAATATTCATTTAATTCTGCTAGCGTTATAAATCTTATAAATTTTGCCTTTCTTAGTTGACACTTATCTAATATCTTAAAATTATATTTTTCAATAGAATCCTTCATATCCTCTAAAGTTACAAATACTGCTCTTTTTGCTAATCTTGCAGTATGTTTAATTATATCCTCTTGTATTTTTTTAGTAGTTACCGATAAGACACCATACGGTAGATCAACTATAGCTGCATCAAAATGTTCATTTATATCTTTAATATCACTTCTTTTTATAGCATCAGGATAATTAAAGAAATTAAGATTTTCTCTTGCTCCCTTTACAACCTTATAATTTATATCATAGCCTTTAATATCTATTCCCATCGACAATGCCTCTAAAACCACTGTCCCAATTCCGCAACAGGGATCAACTACTTTTAAATTTAGATTTTTGCCAACTGCTATGTTAACCAATGCTCTTGAAACCCTTGAAGTTAAAGAATTACAATATTGAACTGGTTTTTTATCATGTATATGCCAAACACCTTCATTTCTAAGCAATTGTCCTACTATCCATTTATTCTCAAAATCTATAACGCCGATTTTAATTAAGGGATCATGAATAGCTACTTTGCCTTTAATAGCACTACCAATAATGCTTTCGACAAAATGCTTTTTATTTAAATCCATTCTTTCAAATAAACTTATATATTGAACCTTATAATTATCATAACTTAGCTCCATAGTTTTAATTTTTTCAGCTAAGTTTTTGATGTCACAATCCTCAGCATCAATTTTAATACTATATTTAACATAGGGACTTCTATTTACATCTACATAATCTTCATAAAAAAAATATTTTTCTTTTAAATCTATTCCAAAAAGATGTCTAATTTCCATTTTGCAAAGTTCATTTTCTCCATCCGGAAAGTTAACATAGTAAAAATACATATCTTCACCAACCCTAAATTATTTATAAAAACAAATCCACCTTAAAGGTGGATAATGTGGTGCGGGCGAAGGGACTTGAACCCATACGCTCTAAGGCCCTAGATCCTGAATCTAGTGCGTCTGCCAGTTCCGCCACGCCCGCATATTTCTAATAAAATTCTATCATCATTTATTTTAATTGTCTATATTTTAATCATTGTGATTCAATTACATCTTCAACTACTTTATCATCAATACTAGTTTGTGTTATGACTTTTTTTGTTCCAATTCTAACCTTCCCCTTTGCTGGCTTATAGTAATCCTTAGATAACAACTCTTTTTTTATTAAAATACCATCTTTATATATTTTTCTATAAGTTACAGACTTTACCCCATCGATTGGCTTTGCTTCAACTATCTTTTGACCCTCAGGCAATGTTGGATCTTTTATATATTCTGTAGTTGTTGGAATTCTTTCTATTATTTCACTTTCTATTACTACTTTTATATTTGGGTTTTCATTAGCCCCATAAAAAATTACATTTACATAAGAGTTAGATACCCATGCCTTTATATATATAGGTGCATTACTGGTATTTTTAAACTTAAAATCTATTGAAGTGCCTGAAATAGTAGCATCGCGCCCTGGAGGAACATAGGAAACTTTAAGCCCATGGGGGCGTCTCTCAATTATATCGAAATTAGCTAATAATGCTGCATTGTAAACTGTTGTAGTAACCTGACATATACCACCTGCAAGTCCAGGAACCAATGTCCCATTTATTATCACTGGAGCTTCCTTGTATCCTTTTGAAGCTACCCTTGGGCCTAAAACCTTATTCATTGAAAAAATTTCGCCAGGCATAAGCACAGTGCCGTCCAAACTTTGAGCAGCTATTTTTAAATTACCAGTTCTATTAACATCTGAAGGATTGAATTTTGTTGAAAAAACTGATATCTTTTCTTTTATTTTTTCTAAATCTGAAGATTTTATCTTAGCTTCAACTTTTAAAGTTGGAATATGAATTTCTTTATTTTCTTTATTTTGAATAGCATCTACTATGAGGCTTTTTAAATTTTCTTCATCAACTTTAATGCCATTTTCTTCTTTTGTAATAACAAAATTCTGACCTACTAACTTAATTGTTGCATCTTTAAAGGGCTTATTTATTTCTCGGGAAATCTTTTGAACAATTTTGTCTATATTAGTTTTATCATAACTTAAATCTAATGTAATATTTACACTTGAATTTAACAATTTGATTCTTTCGATAGTTTGTCTAAAAATATTCCCTTCTTTTCCAATTAATAAAGCCTTATCCACAGCTTCTTCGATATTATATCTTACATTTAAATCCTTAAAGGTTGTCTTGAATATTCTATCTTGATAAGTAAATTTAATAGTTTTTTCTTGTAATGGCTTATTAAACTTTTCATCTAAAAGACCTATTGCTTCCTCCTTTGTCATTTCACCAACATTTTCATTGTTAATATAAATGCCTTTAAATATTTTATTGTTATTAGCACTTGTTTTTAAAAAAGCCGACACAGCTGGAACAGAAATTAAAATCAAGATAAATACTATAAGTGCTGCCTTAGCGCCTTTATTCATAAAAGATCCTCCTAAGAAATTTTTAAGTTAAATTAGTTTATTCTACAAAAAAGATAATTTTCCTTCTAAATTAAAAATATTTTTTTATTTATTTTCTGCGAAATATTTACAAAAATCTCTTAATTTACACAAGTCACATTTAGGTTTCCTAGCAGTGCAAATTTTTCTTCCATGCCAGATAAGCCAATGGTGTGCTCTAGACCAATAACTCTTTGGGATATTCTCCATTAGTTGTTTTTCCGTCTGCAAAACATCTTTAGCATTTGCAAGGCCTAATCTATTTGCAACTCTAAACACATGTGTATCAACAGCAATTGCATCCTTTCCAAAGGCATTTGAAAGGACAACATTAGCAGTTTTTCTCCCAACCCCAGGCAGTTTTATTAAATCTTCCATTTTATTTGGAACATTTCCATTAAACTGTTCAACTATAATTTTACTAGCTTCAATAATATTTTTTGCCTTTGTCTTATAAAGTCCACATATTTTTATATAACCTTCTAATTCCTGTGGAGTTAAATTTGCAATATCATGGGGTTTATTATAATCCTTAAAAAGCTCAGCTGTAGCTTTATTAACAGTTTCATCAGTAGTTTGTGCCGATAGTATTGTAGCTATTAGAAGTTCGTAGGGTGTTGTATAATTCAAAGCACATCCCAAATTTCCATATTCCTCTTCTAATATTTTAATTATATCCAAAGAATTATTCATATTTTCACCCCTAAATAATAATATAAAAAGGGCTTAAAGCCCCTTTTATATTATACCCATTCTCTTTCCTACCTTTTCATAAATAGCAACTGCTTCATCGAGCATATCCTTAGTATGTGCTGCAGTAACAATATTTCTAACCCTTGCTTTTCCTCTTGGAACTGTAGGATAAGCAATACCTTGAGCAAAAAGTCCTTCTTTAAATAATTCATCGCTAAATTGCATTGCCTTTGCTTCATCACCAATTATTACTGGTGTAATTGGTGTCTCGCTCTTTCCTAAGTCAAATCCTAATGCAGAAAGCTTTTCTTTAAAGTATTTTGCATTATCCCAAAGTCTATCAACAAGCTCACTGCTTTCTGATAAAATTTCGATTGCTTTTAATGCAGCAGCAGCTGCCCCTGGAGTCATTGCAGTTGAGAAAAGGAATGGTCTTCCTCTATGTTTTAACCAATCAATTAATTCCTTTGATCCTGCAACGTATCCGCCAACAACTCCTATCGCCTTTGAAAGAGTTCCAACCTGAACATCAACCCTTCCATATAACCCAAAGTGTGAAACAGAACCGCTACCATTCTTTCCTAATACACCTGAAGCATGAGCATCATCTACATAAACAAAGGCATCAAATTCTTCAGCGATTTCAACTATTTCAGGTAGCCTTGCTATATCTCCATCCATAGAGAATACTCCGTCAGTTACAATCATAAATTTCTTATACTGGCCACTTTCATAGGCTTCCTTTAAAGTTTTTCTTAAATCATCCATATCGTTATGTTTATATCTTAGAATTTTAGCTCCTGATAATCTACAACCATCTATAATGCTTGCGTGATTTAGTTCGTCGGATAGAATTGCATCCTCTTTTGTCATTAGAGCACTAACTGTTCCCATATTGCAGTTAAATCCTGATTGAAATACTATAACTCCTTCAGTTTTTTTGAATTTTGCAAGTTTTTCTTCAAGTTCTTCATGAATATCTAAAGTTCCTACAATCGTTCTTACTGCGCCAGCTCCTGCACCATATTTTTCAGTAGCCTTGATTGCAGCTTCTATTAATCTTGGATCATTTGCAAAACCTAAGTAATTGTTAGAAGATAAATTTATTACTTCCTTTCCATTGATAATGCACTTAGGGCCTGTTGGACCTGTAACAACAGGAAGTTTCCTATAAACCCCCTGAGCCTTTAATTCCTCCAAATTTTTAACTAAAAAATCATGTAATGTTTTGCTCCCCATTTTTACACCTCCAAATTATATTCATATCCTAGATTTATTTTACAATATTTCTATATTAATGTCTATTATTTCTGCCCTTCCATCCTGCTCAATTTGTCTAAAAATTGAATTTAAAGTTGCATCTACTACCTTCTTATCGCTGCCTACAGTTGCAATACCCAATTCGCATAGTTGCCATTTATCATTTTCTCCAACTTCTGCTACTGAAGCATTATGCTGCATTATTTTGGATATTAAGCTCTTTACTATTTGTCTTTTTTCCTTTAAAGAATGTGGTGTAAAAAATTTTAATTTAATATTTGCAATTCCAACTATCATTTATAAACTCCCCTATACTCATCTGGTAATAGTTCAGCTATCTTTTTCATTAAATAATTTAAACAATAATTATCATATTCTTCTTTATTCATTCCTTCAATTTTTTCTGGTAAACTAAAAGCTTTTCCTATATTTACAGTAACATCTGCCTTAAAAAATCTTTCCTTCCCCATATCATCGTCATTAATAGGCATAAGCTTTTCTGTTCCATAAAGTCCAATCGGAACTATTGGAACATTACACCTTCGTGCAATTAAAATAATTCCTTTTTTACCTTCTATCATTTTTCCAGTTCTTGAACGTGTTCCTTCAGGAAATATCATCAGAGAATGTCCTTCTTTAATAACATTTATACTTTTTTTAATTGCCTCAATATCAGCTGAATTTGGGTGAATTGTAATAGTGTTTACCGATTCAATGCCTATTCGACTTAATGCTTTAGACTGTAGCTTAACTCCAGCAACAAAATAAGGATCAAAATCCTTTAATACTTTATTTAATATAAGTCCATCAGAATTGCTTAAATGATTCGCTATAAAAATGACTGGTGATTTTAAACTAGCGAGATTTTCATAATTTTTAACTTCAATATGAGCATATTTGTTTAGAGTATAGTCAACAATTTTTTTACAAATAGGCTTATAAATACTTTCAGGTAAAGTAAATAAAAACTTGCCTAAAATGTCTTTTAACATTATATCATCCCTTCGTAATAATTCTTCTTTAGTCTAATCATTACAATATAACATTTATTAAGAAGGATAAGATGCTAATAACAATATAACCTATTATTGCAGAGCCAAGGCCGCTTACAATAAAACCTGTTGTAAACATAGAAACCAGCATTAATAATATTCCGTTAATTACTAAGGTAAAAAGTCCTAAAGTAACAACGTTAATAGGTAAAGATAAAATTAACAAAACAGGTTTTATTAAAGCATTTGCTAATCCCAAAACAATTGCTGCAACAATCGCAGTCCCAAAGCTGCTTATGTGTATGCCTTCAACTAAATTTGCAGTTAAATAAATAGCCGTTGCGTTTATTAATGTCTTAGCTAAAAAACCTTTGTCATCCCTTTTTGGCATTAATATCCCCCCATCCTTTTTAAATAATATTCTACATAATATGAAAAATAATCGTCGTTAATTAAAGATTTTATTTTAGCATGACCTTCATTAGTTCTACTATTAGCTAAGGCAATAATAAGGTTTCTTTGTAGTATTTTTTTCCCCCTCCAGCCGCCAGAAGTTTTTTGATATGTTTCTTTAAACCTTTTATTTGACATATTTAAAAAGTCTTCTGCTACTATATTTATATTCCACTCTTCAGGCATAAAATCCTTTATGTTTGAAAATAAAGCTCTTTTATTTAAAGGGCAAACATCCTGACAGGTATCACATCCATAAATTCTATTGCCCATTTTGGCCATTTCTTCATAAGTTAGTCCATCTTTTTTCTGGGTAATATAGGATAAACATTTTTTAGAATTTACATAATAAGGTCTTTCAATTGCTCCTGTTGGACAGGCCTTCATGCAAATCTCACAATCACCACATTTTGATTCAATTGGAATGTCAGGTTCAATATAAATGTCTGTAACCAACTCCCCTAAAAAAACGAAGGAACCATATTTCTCAGTGTATATATTTGTGTTTTTTCCGTAAAACCCTATTCCACTCATATATGCAATTTCTCTATCATGTAAGGGCCCTATATCACAAAAGTAGAAGGAATTAGCATTAAACTCTTCTTTTAAATATATTTGTATTTTATTTAATTTATTATATAAAACTTTATGATAATCTAATCCCAATGATGATTTTGAAAAATATGGTTTATTATAATCGATCTCCATCGTTCTATAGGGAACAGCTATTGATATAAAGGATTTAGCATTTTCCATAATATTCTTTACATTAGTTCTTTTATATTCATCTTGCTCCTCAAACCCTGACAAATGTCCATTTAACCTTTTTTCTCTTAATCTATTAACAAACTCATCCTTAAAATTTATACTTGAAAACCCAATGTATTCAATGCCAATATGCTTTGCATAATTTATTATTTTTTCCTTTATCATCATTTCACCCCAGGGTTTTAAACTTTTAGGACACATTATTAGTATAAATTGTTTTTTAAAATTCCACAATAATAAATAGAAAATAATATGGAGGGATAACAATGAGAAGAAAGGTAGCCGTTGAAAGAAATCTACAAAACGTAAGACAATACTTTGAAAGCCAAGGATATAAAGTTGACATATTTGATGGTCCTCAAATTCATAACATTAAAGGCAATAATAACTATGATGCTATAATCGTAGCAGGAGGAAATAAGGATTTTCTTGGCATTCAAGATGCTGAAAGTAAAACCCCTGTTATCGATGCAACTGGCATGACAGCACAAGACATATATAATCGCGTTACTAAATTAGAATTTTAAAACCCAGGTGAAGCCTGGGTTTTAAATCCATAATCCATATATAACATTATTTAAATTTTCTTTATCCTTTATCGATTCGTAATCTATTTTAACTACTTTACCTGGGATTCCAACAACTGTCCCATATGGTGGGACATCCTTTAGAACAACTGAATTGGCACCGATTTTAGCATTATTACCTATTTTTATCGGTCCTAATATTTTAGCTCCTGCTCCAATTACCACATTATCTCCAACGGTCGGATGACGTTTAACATTCTTTTCCTTTCCTGTTCCACCAAGGGTCACTCCATGAAAAATAGTTACATTGTTCCCTATCTCGGCCGTTTCTCCTATAACAACTCCCATCCCGTGATCTATAAAAAGACCTTTGCCTATTTTAGCACCTGGATGTATTTCTATACCCGTTCTATGCCTTGCAAATTGAGATATCCATCTTGCTATCACAAAGTGTTTTCTGACATAAAACCAATGGGCAATTCTGTGATAAATTAATGCGTGTAACCCCGGATATAAAAGAATAACTTCCAAAAGACTTTTCGCTGCCGGATCCTTCTTTAATATATTTTTTGCCTCTTCAATAATCATTTTAAACATACTAATCACTCCTCAAATAGGTCTGTTGATAAATACCTTTCACCTGTATCAGGTGCTACTGTAACTATCCTTTTTCCCTTTCTTAAGTCCATCGCCTTACTTAATGCAACAAAAATTGCTGCACCAGATGATATTCCAACTAATATCCCTTCTTTTTTTGCTAAATCTCTTGATGTTTGGAATGCTTGTTCTGCTGTAACAGTTATAACTTCATCGATTACATCTTTATCAAGTATATCAGGAATAAACCCTGCGCCTATGCCTTGAATCTTATGAGGGCCTGGTTGACCTCCAGATAGAACCGGAGAATCTTTAGGTTCTACAGCAACAATCTTTATATTAGGAATTTCTTTTTTAAAATTCTACCTACCCCAGTTATGGTTCCTCCTGTTCCAACACCGGCAATAAACATATCTATTTTACCTTCCGTTTGCTTTAGTATTTCTTGCGCAGTTGTTTTCATGTGAATTTGAGGATTGGCTATATTCTTAAATTGCTGCGGCATAAAATATCCATTTTCCTTTGCTAATCTCTCAGCTTCCTCAACAGCACCCCTCATACCCTTTTTACCATCAGTTAAAACAAGCTCAGCACCATAGGCCTTCATGAGTTTTCTTCTTTCAATACTCATAGTTTCTGGCATAACTAAAATAACTTTATACCCTTTTGCAGCACCAACCATTGCAAGTCCTATACCTGTGTTTCCGCTTGTCGGTTCAATAATTGTGTCTCCAGGTTTTATTAATCCTATCTCCTCAGCTTTTTCAATCATAGATAAAGCTATTCTGTCCTTAACACTTGATCCCGGGTTAAAGGACTCTAATTTCACTAGCACCTCAGCCATTCCTTCATCAGTCAATCTATTTAATTTAATCATTGGTGTGTTTCCAATCAATTCATAAATGCTGTTAAAAATCATATATACTCCCTCCAATTATATTTATTTTTCCCTGTGCACAGGACAATTAAAAAACTATATAAAAAAGCCTTCACCTCTTGTTCAGAGGCGAAGGCTTAATCTCCGCGGTTCCACTCTGATTGGGACAATAATCCCATCTCTATCCGGCACCATCATGCCGTCCCACTATAACGGGTGGACCCGTCTCAGCCTACTGAATTTCAGCCTAACGCTCACAGGTGCACTTCAGCTATACTTTTGTGTAGGACTCTTCCAGCCAAGGAGCCCCTCTCTGGCCACTCCATATAGCCTACTTTCCCTGATCACAGCGTTTAATTCCGATTAATTTACTCTGATTTTATTATATGATTTTTAATTAACTTTGTCAACAATCTAATGTTAAATGATAGTGTCAAGATATTGTAGGTTAATTTTTATAGACAACCCCTTAAATTAGCTAGTTTCAAGGCGTTTGTTAAATTTAAAAAACTTAAATTATATTTTCATATTTTATTGATTTTAATATCCTGTAAATTGGCGTTACTTTCCCTATGTTCAATATCGTTATATTATTCATAACTTCACGTGAAGATTTATTTATCTTTCTTATCGCTTCTTTTATTTTCTTCTTACTTACCTTGAAGGCTTTTTCATCTTCCTTAAACACACTTATTTCCCTTA
>NZ_CAKP01000124.1 GCF_000297115.1 Caloramator australicus RC3
AAGCAGCAGGCCATTAGGATGGAGCAAGGAAGGATTAAAGATAATGGCAAAGCTAAGGGTATTTAGCAAGAATGGAGGAAATTTAAGGGAAATAAGTGTGTTTAAGGAAGATGAAAAAGCCTTCAAGGTAAGTAAGAAGAAAATAAAAGAAGCGATAAGAAAGATAAATAAATCTTCACGTGAAGTTATGAATAATATAACGATATTGAACATAGGGAAAGTAACGCCAATTTACAGGATATTAAAATCAATAAAATATGAAAATATAATTTAAGTTTTTTAAATTTAACAAACGCCTTGAAACTAGCTAATTTAAGGGGTTGTCTATAAAAATTAACCTACAATATCTTGACACTATCTTCATAGTTAAAACAAGCATCATTTTTATTGGTAAAATGTAGAAATGTCAAAAAGTCAAAATGTCAAGTGGCAGGCACTTCTAATACATATTTTACACCCTTCATTGGGGGGAGTATCTTCCATGGAGTTAGGTTTTTTATCTTTTTAATGACATTCATATTTTCATCTAAAAGGTATACGTCAATGTTAAAAAACATAAAAAAGGTATGGATGCTGTTACAGGGCTTTAAAAGTATTGCCTCATGATGGGGTTTTTTTCTAAACATATAACCTGTTAATCTTTTAAAGAATGTATCGGCAATATAAGCCTCAACAACTTTACCTTCTATATAAATCTTTTCCTTCATAACATCACCTTGTAAACATTTCTATAGCCTTTATTATTGCAGGGCCTAAAAGTATGATAAATATCGTTGGGAAGATAAAAAAAACTAAAGGGAAAAGCATCTTTATCGGAACCTTCATGGCCTTTTCCTTTGCCATTTGTTTTCTTCTTTCCCTTAGGTTTTGACTCTCTATCCTTAAAACCTTTCCAAGGCTAACTCCAAGTTCATCCGCTTGAATTAGAGATGTCACAAACATGGAAAGCTCCCTTACTTCATTTCTATCGCTCATATTTTTAAGGGCAATTTTCCTTGGAATTCCCATCCTAATCTCCTTTAACGTCTTTGCAAACTCATCACTAAGATCCCCCTTTATGATGGTTATAACCCTTGCGATGGCACCATCGAAGGATAATCCCGCCTCTACGCTTACGGTAATTAAATCTAAAATATAGGGAAGGTCCTTTAATATTCTTTTTTTTCTTACTTGTATCTTTGAGGATAAATTGACATTAAAGATTGCATTAGTTAAAATTGCTATCAAGAGGGAAATAAATATAGATTTTACTTTGTTTTCTTGAATAAATGAAAACATCAAATATGAAAGTAAAAAGGCAATCAATACTGATGTATATTTTACAAAAAACCACCTTTCGGGGGTAAAATCCTTAGGATATCCTGCCCTTTCAAGCTTTTTGGCTATTGTAACAAGCTTATAGGATGGAGTTAATTTACTTAAGAGCCTATTTATCATGTCATATATAGGCTTTATAACCCTTTGGCTAAAAGTTAAAAGCTCTTTATCTTCTACAATTCTACCCTCTAAATCCCTTAACCTTTTTTGAATAACTATTTTGTCCTGATATGAATAATATAGAATGGAATAAATAAATGTAAAGCAGGATATGAAAAACAATAAAATTAAAAAAAACATATCACCATCTCCCTAAAGGTCTATGTTTATTATTTTTCGTATTATAAAAAGTCCAATAATTTGGCTTATTACCCCAAACATAACCATAGCCATTCCTATCTTTGTCGTGAAAAGGAGCATTATATACTCCCTATTAAAGGAATAAATTATCATCGCAAGAAATATAGGCATCAGGGATATTATAAGCCCTGTAAGTTTGCCCTGGGCAGTTAAAGCATTTAGTTCATTTTTTAATTTTTGCCTTTCCCTTATGGTTTCTGCTATATTATCAAGTATTTCGGATAAATTCCCTCCAACATCCTTTTGTATTAAAAGGGCATTGATGAATAGTTTTAAATCCTCCGAATCAACCCTGTTTTGAAGATCCAAAAAGGCTTCTTCTTCGGTTTTCCCAAGGCTTATCTCCTTTAAAAGTCTATTAAATTCCTTTGAAATAGGCTCCATCATCTCGTCCTTTACAACTGCAATGGACTGCATTAGGGAATATCCTGCCTTTAGGGAGTTTGAAATCAAAGTTATCGCCTCTACAAGCTGAAGGTCAAACTCTTTTAACCTGTCCTTTTTCTTTTTAAGTATTATGATATCTGGAATATAAAAGGCAATAACCATTAAAAAGGAGGAAATTAAAAGATCCCTTGAAACTGCATATATAAATAAAGTAACAAGGGCTGATATTAATATTTTAATTACATAGACCTCCTCCAAAGTTAAAGGAATATCGGATTTTATAATATTTTCTTCTAGTTGAGTTTTTTTTCCTTTTTTCTTTGGAATAAATTTTGCAAGAAACTTAATAAGGCTCTCTTTTCTTATTTCTTCATCCTTTATTTGTTTCTGATTATCCTCCATTTCCTTTAACCTTTCAATTGGTTTTTCCTTACCTTGGAAAACTAAAAATATAGCCAATACTAAGAAGAATACTGAAAAAAATATAAGAATTATCATACTCCCACCCCATCATGAAAATATGTCCGTCGGAACAGCAATACCTTTTTCCTTTAATTTCTGCATAAACTTTGGAATAACTCCTGTAAATACAAAATCTCCCTTTACCTTTCCTTTGCTGTCAACACCCCTTTGTTCAAACCTGAATATATCCTGAAGGACTATTACATCGCCCTCCATACCCTGCACCTCTGTAATGTGGGTTATTTTTCTACTTCCATCTAATAGTCTTGCCTGCTGAATTATAAGGTCTATTGCAGAAGCTATCTGATCCCTTATAGCCTTAACAGGAAGATTCATCCCTGACATCAAAACCATCGTCTCAAGCCTTGAGAGCATATCCCTTGGGGAATTGGCATGGCCGGTAGTCAAGGAACCATCGTGCCCTGTGTTCATGGCCTGAAGCATATCAAGGGCCTCACCGGAACGCACCTCACCAACAACAATTCTATCCGGCCTCATTCTAAGGCTGTTCTTCACAAGATCCCTTATTGTAACCTCCCCTTTCCCCTCAAGGTTTGCCGGTCTTGTTTCAAGCCTTACAACATGATCCTGTGAAAGTTGAAGCTCTGCTGCATCCTCTATGGTTATTATTCTTTCATCGTTTGGAATGAAGGAGGATAAAACGTTTAAGGTTGTAGTTTTTCCACTTCCCGTTCCACCGGAGACTATAATGTTAAGTCGTCCTTGAACGCAGCACTTTAAAAACTCCGCCATCTTGGCATTTAGCGTTCCAAAATTAATTAGGTCTTCTATTGTAAAGGGATCCTCGGAAAATTTTCTTATGGTAATTGCAGGACCATCTATCGCAAGGGGAGGAATTATCGCATTGACTCTTGAACCATTAGGAAGTCTTGCATCCACCATTGGTGAGGATTCATCTATCCTTCTTCCTAAAGGCGACACTATCTTTTTTATAACATGCATAACATGATCATCGTTTTTAAACTTCGCATCGGTAAGAAGGAGCTTACCATTCCTTTCAACATAAATTTTATTAGGACCGTTAACCATTATCTCGCTAATACTTGGATCCTTTAAAAAGGATGTTATTGGCCCAAATCCTATTATCTCATCTAAAAGCTCCTCCTTTATCTTTTTCCTTTGGGCATTTGTTAAATTTAGTGATTCCTCTTCAATATTTTTATCGATTATAGAGATTATTTTTTCTTTAAGTTTTTCGTTTTCATCAGAAATCTCATTAAAATCTATATCCAACTCCTCAATAACTTTATTTTGAATCTTAGTTTTTAGCTCTATATAAGGGTCCATCTCCCTTTCTTTTTTTGTCTGCTTTTTATCGCTAATTCCCTCAAGTCTTTTTACAAGGCTCATGGTCACACCCCCAGTCCACTAAATCTCAATGGACTTTGTTATATCCTCAAGGGATTTTAATATTTTGGATTTTTTATATTTGGGATTTGATGCTATAGGCTGTCCTTTATTTATAGAGATAATAACCGCTTCCTCATCATCTTCTACGACTTTAAAAAAGTTTTCCTTAAAGGTCTCTTCAATATCCCTTAAGCTTACACCATATTTAGTGTTAAATCTGTTTATTATAAGCTTTACTTTTTTGCTATCGTATCCTAAGGATTTCATAACAT
Organism: Caloramator australicus RC3; assembly: GCF_000297115.1. Taxonomy (GTDB): domain Bacteria; phylum Bacillota; class Clostridia; order Clostridiales; family Caloramatoraceae; genus Caloramator; species Caloramator australicus. The sequence continues at coordinate 4,170 of NZ_CAKP01000124.1, forward strand.
TAAGCCCTGTCTTTGCGTTTTTTAATGAGGCAATATCCATATTTGATGTGAAGAATATATAATCTGCGCTATCTAATACAAACAATGTATTATCTGAAAAGTTAACCCCTGTGTCTATAATTAAAAGGTCATAGTGTTTCTTTAAAACATCCAAAAGCCTTTCTATGCTTTCTTTGCCTATAAATTCTGCCTCCTCCGGGCTTTTTGGTGCAAACAAAACATCCAAGTTTTCATTAAAGGAATATAAATATTGTTTTATGCTGCTAAAAGACTCTAAATCATCGTTTATGGCTTCCATTATCGTCTTATAATTTAATCCATTAATTAAAACAGCAATATCTCCGAATTGAAGATCTAAATCTAAAAGAAGGACTTTTTTCCCTTGACTAAAAAGGACTGCAAGGTTAGTTGCTAAAGTGGTTTTCCCAACTCCCCCCTTGGTGCTAAAGAGGGTAATTATCTTTGCGTTTTTTTCTTTTTCTATCATCTTATTTAAGTCTTTGTATCTTTCATAGGTTGCCTTTATGGTTTCTATTAACTGCTCGTAGTTAAAGGGCTTTATAATATATTCCTTTGCACCATAGAACATAGCCTTTCTTAGATATTCGCTCTCTCCCTGAACCGACATTATTATAACTATTATATTTGGATATTCCCTTGTGATCCTTTCGGTAGCCTCAAGACCATTTATTATAGGCATATTGATATCCATAAGGATGACATCGGGTTTTACCTTTGGAATAAGTTTTAAAACTTCTTCTCCATTCTGTGCCTCCCCAACAACTAAAAATCCATCCTCCATATCTAATATCTTTTTTATAACTTCCCTTGTCTCCTTTATATCATCGGCAATTAAAATCCTTATCATCCTATCACTCCTTTACAGGAAGCAAAACCTTTATCTTCATTCCTGGTTCAATTAAATTTTCGTTTTTTATTCCATTGACCTGCTTTAAAAGGATATAATTATCCGGAGTTCCATAGAATTTTCTGCTGATATTCCTTAATGTATCTCCCTTTTTAACTGTATAAATAATCGTCTTATAGATTATGCTGCTTGTGCTGTTTAAAAGGTTATCCTCAACGGCTCCCTTTGAATTTATCCTATCCCCACTATTGATAGGTCTTAGGGCAAGCTCTATAATTCCAACTCCTTCTGCAAGGACCAATTTTTCTACATCATCATTTGGGATAGATAATGTAACAAAAAAGCTCTGGGGAACCTTTCCGTCATCCTTTGTTTTTGTTTCATCTTGGGTATTTCTGTCAATTGCCAAAACCTCAACATCCTGAATTATAGTTTTTGTGATGCTGGGCCTTGTTTTATCGTTATCCATCTTTTCCTTTAAAAATACTAAAATATCCACCCTATCCCCAGGCTTTAAAAGGTAACTAACACCGGTATCCCCTGTAACGCTTACAGAAACTGCTCTATGGTTTTGGGGAAGCTTAAAACTTAGGCTTGAACTGTCTTTGTCTATAAGCTTATCAAATATAAAGGGTTCATTTTTATAAATAGTGACCTTGGCAAAGCGGCCTATTAAGCTTTTCTTATCCCTTACATAATTTGAAAAGGCATCAGAATATTCAACTTCTACTTCCTTTATCATCTTATCTTCTATAGGAGTTCCCCTTGAAATGTTTTCAGCTGCAACTAAAATTTTTATCTTTTTAACCTTTTCCTTATCCTTTGGGGAGTTTATATAGTAATAAATTCCTATTGTGGACATTAAGGATATGATAAAGGAGATTAAAATAAGCCTTTTAATGGATCCTTTCATAACAACACCTCTATCTTATAAGTTTTGCAGCATAAAGGCCTGTATCTTCTAAAGTAAAATCTATCTCCCCGCTTCTTACGTATCTTATAAATCTTCCAGTAACTTCAGCCTTTCCACTTCTTTTTTCAACATCCTCAACAAAAAACTCAGCAAACCCAACAACCAAAACCTTTTTTCTTCCCTCTACCTCTAAAGTGTTAACTAAAGGCAGTGTCCATAGCCTTCTTGAATCCCTATTAAAATTTTGAAAAGTATAGGAGTCCGCATTGATATAATTTCTTATATCATCAACGACCCCAGCCATGTTACCAGGTTCTGTATCTATAAGGTCCCCTACGCTAATTTTCCCGTTATATCCATACAGTGCATTTATTCTAAAGACGTTGGCCCCAAATCCTCCGAGGGCAACAACGCCATAGTTTCCATGGTATCCGTCTCCTGCATCCTCCTTTAATGTCACCCTATCCCCGTAGGAAAAATCATAGGCTACAACCGCAAAGGGCCTTAAGCCCCCCTTAACGCTTTTTACGGGGCCTATGGCAGCCCTTGTTTTTGCATAAACTTTTGTCCCTTTAAGGCCGATTGCCTTTGCAAAAAAGTATTTAACATCTAAATCGCCTTCTATTTCAACCTGTTTGTTATCATCGCTTATACTTATAGTAGTTCTACTTGGATCAATTCCGTTTTTCTCTAAGTATTCATAAGCAATTTCGCTTGCCTTTGAAGGATTTTCCGGAAGTTCAAGGCATGCCGAGAGGGCAGCAGCATCAAGGGCATTTGAAAGCTTAACCTTATTTATATAAACATTTCCTATATCCAGAGCAAGGGCGGTAAAGCCTAATAAAGCAGTAAAGGCAACTACCAAGATAATCGCTGCATTTCCCTTTCTTTTCATTCCCATCACCTACTCTACCCTCATAGATGTTTTTGCCCTTAGCCTTATGCTGTCACCTAAAAGATTACTTATTACAGGCATTAAAATATCATAATCATACTCAACCTGGACGGTTAAAGTATCCCCTGGCTTTCTTGATCCTTCATTAGGATTTATATTTACATTGATCCTATTGATATCAAGGTTAGAAGCAGCAGTATAAACGGAATCTAAGATATCCTCATCCGTCCCGCCAACTATTCCTATCCTTGCACCTTCCCTTGAAGCAGATTGAATAACTATATATGAATTCATCAAAAGTCCAAATTCTATGATTCCAAAAATTATTAAAACCAAAATAGGAAGTATAATTGCAAATTCCACAAGGGATTGTCCCTTTTTTTTCATCTCCATCACCAACTTTAATTTAAGCTATGGACAAAGAAAGTAGATATGCCTTTGCATATCTACTTTCTTTAGAATTATTGTCCGCCTCCAAGCTCTCCTGCAATTTGGTTGAATATATTTCTTATATTTCCGCCAAGTAGCGTTAGTGCAACTATAACAACCACAGCAACCAATGCGATTATGAGCCCGTATTCTACCATGCCTTGTCCTTTTTGCTTCTTAAGATTTAGATTCATCATAAAACCTAAAAGGTTTCTTAGCATATATATAACCCCCTTTTAATTTTTTCTGATGTCCTTCGCCTTTTCTTAATACTATTGTATTCTGTCAAAAAAAAATGAAATAGAAACAAAAGGCACAAAAAAATAGGGACTTTAGTCCCTAAAATATTCCTCTATATGATTTTCTATTGCAATTATTGCAGCCTGAACTCTGTCCCTAACGTCAAGCTTTGAAAATATATTTGTGGTATAGTTTTTAACAGTTTTTTCAGAAAGAAAAAGCCTTTCACCTATCTCCTTATTGGATAAACCTTGGGATATAAGATAAAGTATCTCCCTTTCCCTTTTGGTAAGGGAATCTAAAATATTAGTTCTCTTTCCTTTTGATTTGATGTCCTCAAAGAGAATTGACATTAAGGATTTGTCTATATAGTTTTCTCCGGAATAAACCCTTCTTATGGCTTCTACTATTTCACTTCCCGCAGAATCCTTTAAAATATACCCATCAGCACCTATTTCTATTGCCTTTTTTATTATGGTATTTTGATTTTCAACGGTAAGAAGTATAACTCTCACATTGTTAAAATCCTTCTTTACAATCTTTAAAACATCAATTCCATTTATTATGGGCATATTAATGTCTAAAAGCAAAACATCCACAGCCTTTGATTTTAAAATATCCAAAACCTCCCTGCCATCCCTTGCTTCCCCAACAACCTCTATGTCCTCTTCAAAGCTTATAATCCTTTCAAGTCCCCTTCTTATAAGTTCATGATCATCGGCAATTAATACCTTAATTTTCTCCCTCATCCTTCAACACCTTCCTGTTTACAGGGAGCTTTATTTTAAACGTTGTCCCTATTCCCCTTTTGGACTCTATATGAATATCCCCCTGAAGTTGTTTAACCCTTTCCATTATTCCTAAAAGACCAAAGGATTCCCCTCGTTTTTTTACCTCATCTAAGGTTTTTTCAACATCAAATCCTATTCCATCATCATTAACTACAAGCATTAGATATTTTAAACCATAGTCCAATTTTATCTCTACGTTTTTAGCCTTTGAATGTTTTTTAACATTGTTTAATATTTCCTGGACTATTCTAAAAACAGCAACCTGAATTATTGGCTCAATCTCGTCCTTTACGGGTTTTAATTTTAAATTAATTATTAAATCATGATCCTGGGTTATAGATTTTACAAGCTCATGAATAGTTTGATTTAATCCAAGGTCATCTAAGGACATAGGCCTTAAATCAAATATTATATCCCTAACCTCCTTAAGGGCCCTTTTCAGTATTTCCTTCAATTCAAAAAGCTCCTTTAATCCTTCATCTATATTTTTTTCAATTATCCTTTTGCAAAAGTCAACCCTCATTACTGCATTTGCAATATACTGGGCTGGACCATCGTGGATATCCCTTGCTATTCTTTTTCTTTCATTTTCTTGAGCCTCTAAAATCTTTATTCCAAGGAGCATCTCCGATTCTACATTATCCATCCCAAGGGCAGGCAATATGTCTCCTTCTAAATATTTTAGAGCAACGTTAATTTGATGAATTACCCTCTCGGCATTTTTTATGTTTTCTGCCAATTTTTTTAGCTGTATCTCTAAGTGGTCCCTTTTTCCCTTAACATTTTTTCTTCGTTTTTCTTTTCAGTTAATTTTATTCTAACTTCATAGGCCTCATCATAGGCCTTTTTTATATCCTCTTCAGTATACTTAAAAAAATCCCTCGAAACCTCAGCAAGTCTAATTCTTAGCTTTTTATCCAGTTTTTCTAACCTGTCTACCTCATCTATAACATTTAATATCCTATTTTTAATGCTTGCTATTTCAAGCATAAGATTTTCCTCTTCTTTTCTTATCCCGTCTATTATATCAAATATCTGTTCCCTGCTTAAATTTATGTTTTCTATTATTTTATTTATAATATCGTTGATTTGTGCTATGTCTAGCCTTTTAATCATAAAATCCCCCCTATTGGGTAAAAACACAAAGCTTTTATTCATATCTTAAACAATTTCTTATATTTTATTATATTTCTAATTTGATAACATCTCAACCAAATTTATCCCAACTTAAAAGGGAAGCAATTTAGCTTCCCTTTTAAGTTTTACTTTATTCAACTTTATACACATCAACCATTTTAGATAAATCAGAAGCTAGAGAACTTAGATGCTCAGCTGTTGCTGCAACCTCCTGTGAGGATGCTGAAAGTTCCTCTGAAGATGCTGCAACCTCTTCAGCTGCTGCTGAGTTTTCTTCCGTTACTGCACTAACAGCTTCTACCTTTGATAGTATCTCATCCTTTGACTTCACTACTTCATCCATTCCTCTATGCACCATTTCCATTAGCGGAACTATTCCTTCTACAGATTCTAATATCTCTCCAAAGGCACCTACAGTGTTCTCTACTGCTTTGGTCTGAGATTTTATAAAATTTTCTACGCTGCTGGAGGTCTTTATTACATCCTCCGTATCCTTTTGTATTGAGCTTACAAGTTCTGCTATTTCGCTGGTTGATTTTTTAGATTCCTCTGCAAGCTTTCTAACTTCATCCGCAACTACTGCAAAACCTCTTCCTGCCTCCCCTGCCCTTGCTGCCTCTATTGCAGCATTTAATGCTAATAAGTTAGTTTGTTCTGATATGGATGTTATTACGCTTGTTATATTGCTTATTTCCTTTACTGAGCTTGTTAGATTGTTAACCTTTGCTACAACTAACTCAAAGGCATTTCTTATATCATCTATTGACTTTATTAATTTGTCCATCTCTTCTTTTCCTGCACTTGCTTTATTACTTGTATTTCCAGCCTCATCCTTGACCTTCTGTAACTGTTGGTAGGCTCCTTCTATGCTATTAGTAAGGTTAATCATAAGGCTTACTATTTCCTGTAAATCATTTGCCTGGGAGGAGGAACCTTCTGCTATCTGCTGCATCGTCTTTGCAACTTCCTGTGAACTTGAGGCCATCTCCTCAGATGTAGCTGATAAGTTTTCCGATTGTCCCAATACCTCCTCAACGCTAACCTTTATCTTCTTTATCATTTCCCTTTGGGCCTTTATCATATTTTTAAAGCTTTCCTGTATCCTTCCTACTTCGTCGCTGCTTGTAACCTCAACATCTATTGCCATATCACCCTTCTCTGCCCTTTTCATAAGGTGCATAATATTTATTAAAGGATTTGAGATTCTGTTGGCAAAAGCTAAGCCTAAAATAGCAGTTAATGCTGCCATTATAGCTAGTATTATTGCTGTTTGGGTAAGACTATTATTAAATTCCTTTGCATATTCACTTTGATTCATTGTCGCAATGGCAATCCAATTGGTGAGTTTTGAATGGGAAAATCCCATTATCTTATCTTCACCGTTAAAATTATATTTTAAATTACCATTTTTCATTTGAACAACCTTTTTACCAAAATCATATTTTTCAGCGATATTTACAAAGAGCATTTCCTTTTTAGGATGGGCAATTACTACTCCGTTATCTAAAATCAAGGTTGTATATCCTGTTTCTCCAACCTTCGTCTTTAACATATTTTTTATTATAGTATCTATGCTTATATCCGCTGCAACAACAGCTGTTTTTCCATCGGAAAGCTTAAAGGCCTTTGCAACAGTTATAACCACGTCTTTACTTGCTGCATCCTCATAGGGATCAGTTATAACTGCCCTCCCAAAGGAATTTACGGCATCTTTATACCATGGTCTTGATGTAGGATCATATCCTTCTGGAAGCTGAATTTTAGGATATATAAGCATTTCCTTATCACTATTTCCTACATATAAAGCTATTACATTTTCATCAGATTGTTGAAGATTTTGAAGGATATTCAAGAGCTTTGCATTGTCCCTTCTATAAACATCAGGACTTTTAATAACGGAATCAATTTGACCTATAATTCTCTCAATAAAAGTATCAATATATGCAATCTTTTCATCAGAAATTTGTTTTGTTAAATTATTTACTTTGCTTTCTACCAATGCTTTACTTCTAAATAAAGTAATTGATGTCGTTATTATTGCTGGGATAACCGATATTAAAATAAAGATTGATATTAGTTTTTGCCTTAACATCATCCTCTTAAAAAAATTCATACTAATCATGCTCCCCTTTAATTTTAATATGATTAAAATATTTTTTAAATTTCATATTTTATTTATCGACTCTTTGTCCTATGTCTTTAGTATTTTCCGACAAAATAGGATAGGAAATATTCCTATCCTATTCCAAAAATTTACTTTCAATTTCTTCTGATGGGACAGGCTTGCTAAAAACATATCCTTGAATAAAGTCACATCCTATTTCTTTTAATAAATCCCTTTGAACCTTAGTTTCTATTCCCTCTGCCACTACTTTAAGATTCAGGCTCTTTACAAAGGAGATCAGGTTCTTTACTATTAAAGCATCATGAGTTAAAAATCTATCGCTAAGGCTTTTATCTAATTTTACTTTATCAACAGGAAGATAAGTCAAATAATTTATCGAAGAATATCCCGTCCCAAAATCATCTAAAACTATTTTAACGCCTATATCCTTTAGCTGTCTTAATGTATTTATTACATCATCATGGTTTTCCAGCATTATATTTTCAGTTATTTCAAGTTCTATATAAAAAGGTTCAATATTAAATTCCTCAAGCATACCCTCTACCTTTTTGGGAAAGGATTTATCTTTAATTTGAGCAGGCGAGACGTTTATTGCAATAGGCTTTAATTTGTATCCCTTTTCCTTCCACCCTTTAAGCTGCATCAATGACTCTTTAATAACCCATTCTCCAATTAGAACTATAAGGTTCGTATCCTCTGCAATGGGGATAAACTTAGCAGGGGATATGTTATGATTTCTTAATCTTAAAAGTGCTTCAAAGGAAACAACTTCATAGCTTTTAGCATCAATAATAGGTTGATAATATAAAACAAAACCATCGTTGTTTATAGAATCTCTTAATATCTCTTCAATCTCCATTCTTTCCTTAAGCCTATCAATCATTTCATTGTTAAAAAATATATATTTATTTTTACCAGAACTTTTCGCCCCGTATAAAGCAACATCTGCCTTCATTAATAAATCATCTAAACTTAGGCCGTCTATGGGATATAATGCAATGCCTGCGCTGGCTGTAATGTTGACTCCTTTTAGCATAGTGTAAAATTATTGTAGGACGAAAAAGGACAAAAAATTTAAAAGAGACAACCCCTGTGGTAAAATAAAAAGTGGAAAAAACACAAATCAATAAGGGGGTGTCTCTTTTGAATAATATTATACAACATGATATTATACAACAACATTTAATAAATTTCACTACTAAATTAATAAAAAATGTAGAAGAAATGCTGTCAAAAGAATGGGATTTTACAAAACTTGTTGAGGTAGTTAAAGAATCGACTGATGAACTTGGAAGGAATATAATAAAAGACTTTTTAGAAGAATTAGATAAAGCGATTAAAGAAGATGATAAGAGAAAAAAGGAATGGATAGTTGAAAGAAAAGACAAGAAAAGTATTATTACGCTCCTAGGAGGAATAGAATATTCAAGAACATACTACAAATCAAGAAAGAGACGGAGAAT
>NZ_CAKP01000123.1 GCF_000297115.1 Caloramator australicus RC3
AAATAGAATACTATAAAAAAACAGGAGAAATGCTAAACAATACACCTGCACAATATAAAAAAGAATATCCGTTTCTAAAGGAAGTAGATAGCCTTGCCCTTGCTAATGCACAGCTTAATTTAGAGAAGGCATATAAAAACTTTTTTAGAGATAAGAAAATAGGTTTTCCAAAGTTCAAGAAAAAGAAAGGTTACCAGTCTTATACTACAAATAATCAAAATGGAACAGTAACACTTGAAGGTAGTTATCTAAAAGTTCCAAAGTTAAAGACAAAAATAAAAATAAAACAACACAGACAATTTGAAGGAAAAATTAAATCCGTAACTATATCAAAAACGCCAACAGGCAAATATTATGCTTCTATACTTGTAGAAGAAGAAATTAAAGAATTACCTAAAATAGATAAAAAAGTAGGTATAGATTTAGGAATTAAAGAATTTGCTATTTTATCTGATGGAACAAAGGTAGAAAATCCAAAATGGTTAAGAAAAACAGAAAAAAGAATTAAAATTACACAAAAATCATTATCAAGAAAGCAAAAGCAAAGTAAAAACTATGAAAGGACAAGACAAAAACTTGCAAAACTACACGAAAAAATATCAAACCAAAGAAAAGATTTTCTTCACAAATTATCTTCTAAAATTATACACGAAAACCAAGTGATAGTTTTAGAAGATTTACAGGTAAAAAATATGCAACAAAATCATAAATTAGCCAAAGCAATAACAGAAGTATCATGGGCAGAATTTAGAAGGATGTTAGAATATAAAGCAAGATGGTATGGCAGAGAAATAATAATAGCACCACAAAATTATGCATCAAGTCAAACATGTAGTGAATGTGGATATAAAAATCCTGATGTAAAGAATTTAGCATTGAGAGAATGGAAATGTCTAAAGTGTGGTGCAGTTCATGATAGAGATATAAATGCAAGCAAGAATTTGCTAAAATTAGCCATGTGATTGGTATATATGGGGAAGGAACAGCCCTTTGAGCGTGGGTAATCTGGTAACAGAAGTTACCTTGACCACGAAGCCACCACATCTATAAGTG
>NZ_CAKP01000122.1 GCF_000297115.1 Caloramator australicus RC3
AGGACATGTTGATTGCATTCTCTACAAGCCTTATCTTTACTTCTTTATCCACCTTCTCATGTTTCCTTATACCTATAACATCATCAAGTAAATATCTATATTCTCCGCTCTTTCTTGATTTGTAGTATGTTCTTGAATATTCTATTCCTCCTAGGAGCGTAATAATACTTTTCTTGTCTTTTCTTTCAACTATCCATTCCTTTTTTCTCTTATCATCTTCTTTAATCGCTTTATCTAATTCTTCTAAAAAGTCTTTTATTATATTCCTTCCAAGTTCATCAGTCGATTCTTTAACTACCTCAACAAGTTTTGTAAAATCCCATTCTTTTGACAGCATTTCTTCTACATTTTTTATTAATTTAGTAGTGAAATTTATTAAATGTTGTTGTATAATATCATGTTGTATAATATTATTCAAAAGAGACACCCCCTTATTGATTTGTGTTTTTTCCACTTTTTATTTTACCACAGGGGTTGTCTCTTTTAAATTTTTTGTCCTTTTTCGTCCTACAATAATTTTACACTATGTTACATCAACCTGGTGGCCATTGCATATCCCGTCCACCTAATAGGTGAAAATGAATATGCATAACCGTTTGTCCTCCAGCTCTATTGCAGTTATTTACTATTCTAAAACCATCTTTTGCAATACCAAGTTCATTAGCTAGCTTTTTGGCAACCATAAACACATGGCCAATCAAATTAAAATCTTCCCCTTCAAGCTTTAAAGCTGATTCAATGTGTTTCTTGGGAACAATAAGGACATGAACTGGTGCAACAGGATTAATATCCCTAAATGCAACTACTCTTTCATCTTCATATAAAAATTCAGTCTTAATGGTTCCATTTGCTATTTTGCAGAATATGCAGTCCATTATTTCACCTCCTTTAAAACTCCAATTGCCTTATTTTCCCTACTTTCTATTATTTTAACATTAATTATCTCTCCTGACAAATCCCTTTGTGACTCTACTCCAACCCTTATATAATTTTTAGTATATCCCCAATTATAACCTTCCTTATATTCCTCAAATAAAACATCCATTACCTTTCCTTCATGTTTTTTTATAAACTCATGCTCTAATATTTTATCTAGTTCAATGAGCTTTTTGCTTCTTTCTTCTTTAATTGACTCTGGGACTTGATTTTTATATTCAGCTGCCTTTGTCCCCTTCCTTGGGCTATATTTAAATATATGCATCTTTGAAAGTTTAATTTCCTTCAAGAATTCAAAAGTCCTTTCAAATTCTTCATCGGTCTCACCAGGGAATCCTACAATAACGTCAGTTGTTATAGAGACATCCTCAAAAACCTCCCTTAAATTATCCACTATTTTTTTATATTCTGAGGTAGTATAATGTCTATTCATCCTCCTTAAGGTTTCATCACAGCCGCTCTGAAGGGATAAATGAAAATGATGGCAAAACTTGTCTATATATTTTAATTTTTCTATTATTTCTTCATTAAAAAATGTTGGATCTACTGAACCTATTCTAATTCTTTCTATTCCTTCTACTTTAGAAATCATTTCAATTACATCTATAAGATTCACATCCTTTAGATCTTTACCATAGGATGCTACATGGATACCTGATAAAATTACTTCTTTATATCCATTTCTTGACAGTTTCTCAACTTCCATTAAAATATTTTCAGGTTTTCTGCTTCTTACTGGCCCCCTTGCATACGGAATTAAGCAATAGGAACAAAATCTGTCGCAACCATCCTGAATCTTTAAAAAAGCCCTAGTCTTATCCTGATATTCATCTATTTCAAGTTCTTCAAAATGTCTAATGCTCATAACATTTTCAACGTGCTTAATTCTCTTTCTATTTTTTAAATATTCATCAACAAATTCAACAATCTTACCTTTATCCTTTGTTCCAACAATTATATCCACATCTTCTATCTTTTCAACCTCTTCAGGTGCCACCTGAACATAACATCCTACAGCAACAACAACGGCATCATTATTCTTCTTTTTTGCCCTTCTTATCATTTGCCTTGATTTTTTATCTCCTATGTTTGTAACTGTGCAGGTGTTTATAACATAAACATCTGCATAATCATCAAAATCCACAACCTCATAGCCGTTTTTAATAAACGTCTCTGCCATAGCTTCCGTTTCATAGGTATTAACCCTACAACCTAATGTATAAAAGGCAACCTTTTTCATCTTCCTCCTCCTAAATCTCCTAGTTCGTATAAAATTAGAGCTGATGTTACAAAACCAGCAGTCTCTGTCCTTAATATTCTTGGACCTAAAGTAACAGGAATAGCTCCAATATCAAGGCAGTTTTCTATTTCCTCCTCTTCAAAACCGCCCTCAGGGCCAATAAATATAGCAATATCTTTTATATCCTTTCTATCTCTAAGATCCTTTATGCCCCTTTCTTTTTCTCTTTCATAGGGAACCACTACTAAATCCTTTTGCTTCATTTCTTCAATTGCCTCTTCAAAATTCATGACATCGTTAACAATAGGAACTATGCCCCTATTGCTTTGCTTTGCAGCTTCATAGGCAATCCTTTGCCATCTTTCTATTTTATTTTTTAAATCCCTTCCCTCTACTTTAACAACAACTCTATTAGTTATTACAGGAACAATTCTAACAACTCCTATCTCTACGCATTTTTGAACAATAAGGTCCATCTTTTGTGATTTTGGAAGCCCCTGATATAATGTTATATTGATAGGTGCTTCTGTCTCGTTATCGAAGCTTTCAATTATATTACACACAACTTCCTTTTTATCTGATTTTATTATTTCACAAATATATTCTTTGCCATTCCCGTCGCTAATTTGTATCTTATCGCCGTTTCTCAACCTTAAAACTTTAACGATATGGTCAACATCTTCTCCATCAATATATATATTAGGAAATATAACTTGTTCTGCTGATACGAAAAACTTGTGCATACTTCATCCCCTCTACATATTTTTTACAACAATTCCTACCCATTCTCCCATTTCTCTAATTTCAATTAAATTAAAGTTATTTCTTTCAAGTGTGGATAAAACATCAGTTTTCCTATCCTGTATAATACCTGAAATTATAAATAGTCCATCCTTCTTTAAAAATTCCTTTGCAGAAGGAGTCATCATAATAATCACATCAGCAATAATATTTGCAACTATTACATCCGCCTTTTCCTCTAAAACATCAGTTAAATTTCCATGCCTTATTTCCACATTTTCAATATTGTTATACTCAACGTTTTCCCTTGCAGCATCTACAGCTACCTCATCAATATCTACTCCAATAACCTTTTTAGCCCCAAACTTCGATGCAGCAATCGAAAGTATTCCTGAACCAGTTCCTATATCGTAGACTAATTCACCACCCTTTATGTATTTTTCAAGAAGTTCTAAGCACAAAATTGTAGTTTCATGGGTTCCCGTTCCAAAGGCCATGCCTGGGTCAAGTTCTATTATAATTTCATCTTCCTTTGGAATATATTCCTCCCATCTTGGCTTAACAACAATTCTATTACCTAGTTTAGTCACCTTATAATATTTTTTCCATGAATGAGCCCAATCCTCTTCATAAACTGCATTGGTAATTATTCTTCCTTCACCAATACTAAAACCTTCTTCTCTAAGTTCTTTTAATCTTTCATCTATAAATTTTACTATATCCTCAATATTATTATCATCGCTGAAATATCCTTTAACTACAGCTGCCTTGTCTCCATGTTCAAATAAATTCATGTCAACATAATCCCAACTTGGTTTACTTTGTTTTTCTAATATATCATTTGGGTCCTCTATTGCTACCCCCTTAACATCTAAAGAATAAAAAATACCGCTAACCATTTCAACGGCCTCAGGACTTGTTATTACTTTTATTTCAATCCATTTCCCCTTCATTTTATCAACTCCTTTTTTATTTTCAAACATTATATTAATTCAAATATTTAATTACTGCAAGTGTTATTATTGATGTTTAATAGGTAAGCAAAAAGAGAATAAAAAGGGGGCTGCAATAGCAATTAATGCCAATGCAGCTGCCCCTTTTATACTCCAAATGCATCTTTAAATTTGTCTACAAAGGATTTTTTCTCCGGTGCTGTCTCTCCAAACTCCTCAGCAAGCTTTTTCAATAGCTCCCTTTGGCGTTCTGTCAGCTTCTTTGGAACTTCAACCTTAACTTCAAAATATAAATCTCCCCTTACGCTGCTTCTTAGTTTTGGGATGCCTTTACCTTTTAGTCTAATTATAGTTCCAGGCTGAGTTCCCTCAGGAAGATTGTATTTTTCTTCACCCTCAAGGGTTGGAACTGTAATTTCACCACCTAGTGTTGCCTTTGTTATGCTAACCGGTATCGTGCAATAAATATCGCTCCCCTGCCTCTTGAATATCTTATGAGGTCTTACATTAATGTGCAGATATAAATCGCCTGCAGGACCTCCTCTTACACCTGGTTCACCTTCGCCTCTTAATGGTATTGTCATACCGCTATCAACACCTGCAGGAATATTTACTGAGATTATCTTTTTCTTTCTAACTTTGCCTTTTCCTCCACAAATTGAACAAGGACTATCTACAATCTTTCCTTCTCCATGGCATCTATCACAGGTAGTTATGCTTACAAAACTTCCAAAAGGTGTCCTTCTTTCAATCTTCATCTGACCTGTTCCATGGCACTTATCACATGTCCTTGGACTAGTTCCAGGCTTTGCCCCTGTTCCATGACAGGTATCACATGTTTCATGCCTGAAAATTTCTACATCTTTTTTGGCTCCAAAGGCTGCCTCCTCAAAGGATAGATTCAATGTATATTCTAAATCAGCACCCCTTTGGGGGCCTGTTTTTTGTTTTCTTGAACCACCAAAGAAATCACCAAAAATATCACCAAAAATATCTCCAAAACCACCAAAGCCCTCGAATCCTCCAAAGCCACCAAAATTTGAATAATCGAATCCCTGCCCATTAAAATCAGCTGTTCCAAATTGATCATATTGTGCCCTCTTTTGAGGATCCGATAACACCTGATATGCTTCGTTTATTTCCTTAAATTTTTCCTCAGCCTCTTTATTGCCGGGATTTCTATCTGGGTGATATTGAAGGGCTAATTTTCTAAAGGCCTTTTTTATTTCTTCGTCGGATGCATTTTTGTCTACTCCGAGTATTGCATAGTAGTCCTTTGCCAATTGTTTCACCACCTTTCACATACAGAAAAGAGGGATAAAAATCCCTCTTATATTATTTACCGTCCTTTACATCGTAGTCAACCTTTATATCATCGTTTCCTGTATTTTGCTGTTGATTAAATCCTTGATTTGCTCCTTGGTTGTATTGTGAATAAATTCTTGATGAAATTTCATAGAAGGACTGAGTAAGCTCATCTGATGCAGTCTTTATAGCATTAACATCAGTTCCATTCAAGGCATCCTTTAGCTTCTTAATCTTTTCTTCTATCTTTGACTTTTCATCTGCTGTTAATTTATCACCTAAATCCTTCATTGTCTTTTCAGTTTGATAAATCAATGAATCAGCATTATTTCTGATTTCAATTTCTTCTTTTCTCTTCTTATCCTCTTCAGCATATTTTTCTGCTTCTTTAACTGCCTTTTCAACTTCTTCGTCTGAAAGATGTGTTGAAGCTGTTATTGTAATTTTTGCATCCTTTCCTGTTCCTAAATCCTTTGCTGAAACATTTAATATACCGTTAGCATCTATATCAAATGTAACTTCGATTTGTGGCACTCCACGTGGAGCTGGTGGTATACCTGATAGAGTAAACCTTCCAAGGGTCTTGTTGTCCCTTGCCATTGGTCTTTCTCCCTGTAGAACATGTATCTCAACGGAGGTTTGGCCATCGGCTGCTGTTGAGAATATTTGACTCTTCTTTGTAGGAATCGTTGTATTTCTTGGAATTAAAACAGTAAATACTCCTCCTAATGTTTCAATACCAAGGGACAATGGTGTAACATCAAGAAGCAAGAGGTCCTTAATTTCACCTGTTAAAACTCCAGCTTGAATTGCAGCTCCTACTGCAACAGCTTCATCAGGATTTATTCCCTTTGTTGGTTCCTTTCCTGTAAAGTTTCTTACAGCATCTTGTATTGCTGGTATTCTTGTTGAACCACCAACTAATATAACTTTATCAATATCATTGATTGTAAGTCCTGCATCCCTTAAAGCATTTCTCATAGGCTCAATAGTTGCTTCAACAAGATCTGCAGTTAATTCATTAAATTTTGCTCTTGTTAATGTCATGTTAATATGTTTTGGACCTGTTGCATCAGCTGTTATAAATGGAAGATTTATCTCTGTTTGAAGCATTGATGAAAGCTCGATCTTAGCCTTTTCTGCTGCTTCTTTTAATCTTTGGAGTGCCATCTTATCGTTTCTTAAATCTATTCCTGTTTCAGCCTTGAAAGTATCCATAATATAATCCATTATTCTCTGGTCAAAGTCATCTCCACCAAGGTGGGTATTACCATTAGTTGCCTTAACTTCAAATACTCCATCACCTATTTCAAGGATTGAAACGTCAAAGGTTCCACCACCAAGGTCATAGACTAAAATCTTTTGATTCTTATCCATTTTATCAAGTCCATAAGCTAGTGATGCTGCAGTTGGCTCGTTTATTATTCTCAAAACTTCAAGCCCTGCTATCTTACCTGCGTTTTTTGTAGCCTGTCTTTGGCTGTCGTTAAAATATGCAGGAACTGTAATTACTGCTTGAGTTACAGGCTCTCCAAGATAAGCTTCAGCATCGGCCTTTAGCTTCATAAGTATCATTGCTGAAATTTCTTCTGGGCTATATTCCTTATCGTCGATTTTAACCCTATAGTTTGTTCCCATGTGCCTTTTTATTGATATCACTGTTCTTTCTGGATTTGTTATTGCTTGTCTTTTTGCAACCTGACCTACTATTCTTTCTCCATTTGGTTTAAAACCTACAACTGAAGGTGTTGTTCTTGAACCTTCAGAATTTGGAATAACAACTGGTTCTCCACCAATCATGACAGCAACACATGAGTTGGTAGTTCCAAGGTCAATACCTATAACCTTACCCATTTCTTCTCCTCCCCTTTCTTAATTTGCTACTTTTACAAGACTGTATCTTATTATTTTATCTTTATATTTATATCCTTTTTGGAATACTTCAACTATGATGTTTTCATCATAGTTTTCATCTTGAACATGCATTATAGCATTATGATAATTTGGATCAAATTTTTCTCCTTCTGATTTTATTTCTTCAACTCCCATTTTTTGAAGTGTATCTTTAAATAACTTTAAAGTCATTTGTATACCTTCGACTAAAGGATTTGACTCATTATCTTCAACATGTGCCACTGCCCTTTCAAGATTATCAAGGACAGGCAATAATTCCTTAATTGCATCTACAAAGCCATCTGTATATATTGTTTCTTTCTCTTTTTGAGTTCTTTTCCTAAAATTATCAAAATCCGCCATAGTTCTTTTTAATAAATCTACATAACTTTGGCACTCATTTTCTTTATCAGAAAGTTTTTGTCTAAGCTCTTCTATCTCTTTACTCTTGTCATCTAATATCTCTTTTTCTTCATTAACTTCCTGATTTGAATCTATATTCTCCTCCTTCATTTTTTCATTTTGTTCCTCTTTTTTCAAAATCAAGTTATCTTTTTCATTCACATTTTCATTTGTCATAAATTCACCACCCTGTTAGAAGGAATTTCTTAATATGTCATTTAAATTATCTGCTATAAACTTTAGTATCCCGATTACCTTAGAATAATCCATCCTCGTTGGTCCTATAACTCCAATAGTGCCCACAACCTTATTTCCAACCATATATGATGCCCTTATAATGCTGCAATCTCTAGCTTCATCATTGTTGTTTTCTTTACCAATTGAAACCTTAAGGTTTTCTCCATCATCTGAGAATATATCAATAAGGGTTTCCTTTCTTTCTAATAATGACAAGAAGTTTTTCGCCTTGTTTATATCATTATACTCTGGATATTTAAAAATATTGGTTGTTCCTTCTAAATAAATATCGCAGTCTACTGATTTTAAAGAATCATATAAAACAGGAATAATAGCATTTAATATTTCATAATACCCTCTAAGTTCCATAAGAATTTGATTTATAACTGAAAGATCTATCTGTTCTACTGTAAGATTTCTTAATTTTTCATTGAGCATGTTATTTATTTTTAAAAGTGTATCATAGTCTATTCTTCTCGGCAGCTTAATCAAAACATGTTTAATCACGGCAGTATCAGTAACAACTATTGCTAAAATATCATAATCGTTAACTTGAACGAGCTGTATTGATTTTACTGCACTTTTTTTGACCGAAGGCGATAAAACTGCCGCTGTATATCTCGTAACCTCTGACAAAAGTTTAGTTGTTCTTTTTATTATATTATCTATCTCACATATAGTTGCAAATTGCAATATATTTTTTATTTCAAAAGCCTCTTCAGGCGTTGGATCTTTTATATTTATAAGCTTATCTACATAATATCTATAACCTTTATCTGAAGGGACTCTTCCAGCTGATGTATGTGGTTGCTCTAAATATCCCAACTCCTCTAAATCGGCCATTTCGTTTCTTATGGTGGCGGAGCTTATTCCCATCTCATATTTTTTTGCTATGGTTCTTGATCCTACAGGTTCTGCTGTTTCAATATAATCATCTACAATTGCCTTTAGTATATATCTTTTTCTTTCGCCAAGATCCATGCTCCCACCTCCTCTCTTATTAGCACTCTTTGATAGTGAGTGCTAACTCTAAGATAAAAAATATCACTATCCTTTAAATTTGTCAATATATTCTATTAAAAATTCTCATAATATAAAAAATAATCCTCTTTTATAGCATAATAATATTTATGCCATAAAGAGGATTATCCTATATTGTTATTCTAATGTAAACTTATCATTCTTCTGTTCAAGAAGCCAAGCATATAAATCTTTATTTCTGTAAGTTTCGGTCCAAGAATCGTGTCCTGCATCTGGATATACTGTAAATTTAACATTTCCATTATGCTGCCTTAAAACATCCACTAATTCTTTAGACATTTCAATAGGAACTATTTCATCCTTTGCACCATGAAATGCCCAAACAGGCACATCTTTAAGAACTTTAATCCTTTCAGGGAATCCTATTTTGGGAACCGTCCCACCGCAAATAGGAACAATAGCCGCAAAAAGTATAGGATGAGCCTCAGCTAGCATATAGCTATTTTATTTTTACCCTTCGATTTGCCTTCAATATATAAAGCAGCATCAGCCTTATTAAGCAATTCCTTTATGTTATTTGCATCTTCTGGATACGAAGCTATACCACCTGACACTGTTACATTAATTGAATTACCGTTTATAATAATATTTGATTCTTCGAACTTTTCTCTTATTCTTTCTGCAATTATGTATGCCTGTTCCTTTGATAGTCCCTTTAATATGATTAATATTTCCTCTCCTCCAAATCTACAAGCTATGTCAGTTTTTCTTATAACTTTCTTAATAACATTTGCAAATTCCTTAAGAACCTGATCCCCTGCTAAATGTCCATACGTGTCATTAACCTTTTTAAAATCATCTAAATCAAAAATTACAATAGAAAAGTTTACATTTTGTTTTATTAAATTGTCTATTTCTTTATCTAACACCTTTCTATTATACAGACCTGTTAATGGATCTATTTCAGCTTCCTTTTTTATATCCAAAAAATATCTATAATTAGAAATTGCTAATGCCATTTGTTTTGAAAGTATATTTAATGGATCTTCAATATCCTGCAATAGTAAATTTGACATGCTAATTCGTCCTGCTAAAAAGATTAATCCCTTCACTTCATCTTCTACAACAATTGGAACGAATACAGCAGATTCACACCAATTTTGGAGTTCCCCTACAATTGAAATATTTTTATCTCTTTTGGTATTTTTGCTAATATATATTTTCTTGTCTAAAATTCTTTTTATAGTATTGCCATTTTTAATATTAAGGTCTAATTCGTTTAAAGGAAGTTCTATAGGTAGATAAAAAGAAATAGGGATTGCGAAATCATCATTTTTATAATCGAAAAAATATATTGCAGCAATATCATAGGGTATTATTTCTTTTAAATTTATTAAGAAATAATCACACTTTGTTTTTAAATCGCCATATTTAATTAGGTCCTCACTTATAATGAGCAATTTTTTAATTATTGCATTTTTAAACTCCAATCTTTTAAAAAGATAAAAGGTATAACTTAATATAACTAAAATAACAAATATTAAAACCGTTCCTAATTTACCCGAGCTAAAACTTATCAAACACAAGGATATCGACAGCGTCACAGCAATAATATAGTCCGTAAGTAAAATTTCCAAATCAAAGGCTTTAAATATAGATAGCCTCTTTCCATCCAAAATAATTTCAATGTATAATAGCAATATATTAAAAGTCAAGAAAAGAAGCTCAAACAATGCTGCAGACAATACAATATCTTCTAAATAAGGCAAATTTGCAAAACTAGATAATAAGTTGCTTATTTTACCCGATAAAAAAACAATTATTGCAAACATTGAGGTATTTACCAATAATTTATCTAAATTATTATCTGCCTTCTTATAATAAAACGTATTAATAATAAATGTGGTGATACTATAAAGGGTTTCAAACAAAATCGCATTATAAATTCCAGAGGTTAAAAATATGAAGATGGTTATTGTTTCCGTAAAATCAAATCTAATATCTTTAACAAAAAGAGTAAAATAATTCATAATAGATGCAATAAATAAGGCAAAAAAGAAGAAAAACAAATCGTGGAAACTAATTATATTGATATTAAAAAGAGACTTTATGATAACTATCAATCCTATTGTAATAAGCAAAATTCTATAAAATCTTTTCTTCTCCATTTTATCACCTGCAATAAAATACTTACTTAACATCGATTAATAATATTCTACATAAAAAAGCCAATTCCTTCTTAATTCAAAAAAAATAAAGGAACGTCTTTAAACGCTCCTTTATTTTATTATATAAATCTCATAAAAACCTGATTTGCAATGTCAAGACCCCTATTCGTCAAAAAAATATTTTTCCCATCATCCATTAAAAGCCCTTGTTCAATTAGTTTAGATATTTCCTGACCAAAAACATTATAAACATCATCACTAAATCTTTTTTTAAAAACTTCTTTAGAAACGCCTTTTATTTTTCTTAAACCAAGGAGAATAAATTCGCTCATTTCATCCTTTTTGCTAATAAATATTTTTTCTCTTTTTGATTCATCATTATATACTAAGTATATATATTTCTTAACATCATCCACATTGTAATATCTAAATTTATCTATAAACGAATGAGCCGATGCCCCAACTCCATAATATTCTTCTTCATTCCAATAGGTTAGATTATGAATGCATTCATATCCCGGTAAAGCAAAATTCGATATTTCATAATGCACAAATCCCTTGCTTTTTAAAAAATTTACTGAATAATGATACATTTCTCTATCGATATTTTCATCAGCAATGTTAAGTTGTCCCATATTATATAATTCGTAAAAGGGCGTTCCTTCTTCTATTATCAAACTATAGCACGACAAATGTTCAGGTTTAATTTCTGCAATTTTCTCCAATGTTTCCTTCCAGTCATCCATTCCCTGTCCAGGAATATCAAACATCAAATCAACATTAATATTATTAAAACCTATTTTTCTTGCCATTTCATAGTTTTCTAAAAAATCGCTAAAGGTATGAATTCTCCCTAGACTTTTTAAAATCTTATCTTGAACAGCCTGAAGACCAATAGATAGCCTATTGACTCCATATTCTTTTAGCACTATCAATTTTTCTTTTTCCAAAGTCCCAGGATTAGCTTCAACAGTAAACTCCGTAAATTGAAATTTGCTTAAACTTCTTAACAGTTTTTCAAGGCTATTTTTAGATAAAACGGTGGGGGTTCCCCCACCGATGAATATTGATTTTAATTTTTTGTCTTCAATTCTTTTTATTTCGCTTATTAAAGCATCTATATAATCATCCTGCAAAGACAAATCTGAAATAGAATAAAAATCACAATACAGACACTTTCTAACACAAAATGGGATGTGAATATATAAAGCCCTTTCCATTATTCCACCTTCAATACAGCCATAAATGCTTCCTGTGGAACCTCAACAGTTCCAATTTGCTTCATCCTCTTTTTACCTTCTTTTTGCTTTTCAAGAAGCTTTTTCTTTCTTGTAATGTCTCCACCATAGCATTTTGCAAGAACGTCTTTTCTCAAGGCCTTTACAGTTTCCCTTGCTATAATTTTCGAACCAATTGCAGCTTGGATAGGTATCTCAAAAAGCTGTCTTGGAATAATTTCCTTAAGCTTTTCACATATTGCTCTGCCTCTTTGATATGCCCTTTCCTTTGGAACAATTTGAGATAAAGCATCTACTGGATCACCATTTAGCAATATATCAAGTTTAACAAGGTCTGATTCCTTGTATCCTATAAGTTCATAGTCAAGGGAAGCATATCCCTTTGTTCTGGATTTTAAGGCATCAAAGAAATCATATATAATTTCATTTAATGGCATCTCATAATGAAGCATGACCCTTGTTGTTTCTATATATTCCATGTTTTTAAAGATTCCCCTTTTATTTTGACAAAGATCCATTACCGCACCAACATATTCTGAAGGAGTTATAATAGTTGCCTTAACATAAGGTTCCTCCATAAATTCTATTTCTGTTGGCGATGGCATATTTGTCGGATTTGTAAGTTCAATTACCTCTCCATCCGTCTTAGTAATTCTATATATAACGCTTGGAGCTGTTGTTACTATATCAAGATTATATTCCCTTTCCAATCTCTCCTGAACTATTTCCATGTGAAGAAGTCCCAAAAATCCACATCTAAATCCAAAACCTAAAGCTACAGATGTTTCTGGCTCAAATATTAGGGCGGCATCGTTAAGTTGAAGCTTTTCCAATGCTTCCTTTAACTCCTCATATTTTGCACTATCTGTTGGATAAAATCCGCTGAATACCATCGGAATGGCAGGGCGATAACCTGGAAGCGGTTCTTTAGCTTCCCTTTCAGCTTCAGTAATAGTATCACCAACTCTTGCATCCCTGACATTTTTTATGCTGGCACAAACATATCCAACATCTCCGGCCTTTAGTTCTGGAACTTCCATATATTGTGGCCTAAAGATTCCTACTTCGGTTACTTCATATTCCTTTTTAGATGCCATAAGCTTAATTTTCATGCCCTTTTTGATAGTTCCCTCTTTAACCCTAATATAACATATAACTCCTTTATATGAATCATAATAGCTATCAAATATCAATGCCCTTAGTGGTGCGTCCTCATCGCCCTCAGGGCAAGGTATCTTTTCAACAATTGCCTTTAAAACATCATCTATTCCAAGTCCAACCTTTGCAGAAATTAATGGAGCATCAGAGCAATCAAGCCCTATTACATCTTCTATTTCCTTTTTAATCTCATCAGGTCTTGCACTTGGAAGGTCTATTTTATTAATTACAGGAATTATTTCAAGATCATGCTCTAAAGCTAAATAGCAATTTGCAAGGGTCTGAGCTTGTATTCCTTGTGTTGCATCAACAACTAAAAGTGCCCCCTCACAAGCTGCAAGGCTTCTTGAAACCTCATAATTAAAGTCTACATGGCCAGGGGTATCTATAAGATTTAGAATATATTCCTCACCACCTTCCGTTGTATGAACAAGTCTTATGGCCTGAGCTTTAATCGTTATTCCTCTTTCCTTTTCAAGCTCCATTGTATCGAGAACCTGATCTTCCATTTCTCTTTGGGTTAAAGTTCCTGTTTTTTCAATCAATCTATCAGCTAAGGTTGATTTTCCATGGTCAATATGCGCAATAATGCAAAAATTTCTTATCTTCTTTTGTCTATCACTTGGCATATATATCCTCCTCATAGGTAGAGTACAATCTTTTCTTCGTTTTTGCTATTAAATAATTATATATTAAAATTTATTTTATGTAAATAAATGAAAGGAAATTAGTTAATCTATGCATTCTGCTAAAACCCTTGCAATCACCTTTGCAGAATTAATGGCTTCCTCAAGGGAATTTTCATTTGACCCTACCTCAATCAAAACTATTTTTGAAGATAAATCCTGGTTATAATGACTTTTAGATTGCTTATACATTATTCCCCTTGAAAATCCTGGATATAAATAATTAAACTTATCATTTATCTTCGATGCTAAGACATTGTTCCTTGTGTGATTTCTATTTAAAGTATCAACAACAAACATAACCCTCCCATATCTTTCATTACCTATAATTGCAGTAGATTTATTTTTTCCTACATTTGCGTCCCTATGTAAGTCAATTATAATTTTAAAACTATCGTATTTTTTAAGATATTTTTGAACTGTTGGTCTAGACTTAAAATATGCTCCCTCACGCTTTGGAATATCATGAAAAGTCGTATCATGGATTGTTGATATACCATACTTTTCCTCAAGTTCCTTTTTTAATTCTGCACCAACCCTTATTAAATTTAAATTTGAATCCGTTGTAAAATTTTGTCCCTTGCCATCAGGATTATAGCTCTCTGTTGTATGAGTATGATAGATTAAAATTAAAGGCTTTTTAGGATCAAGTTTTCTCTTTTGGGGCGGATTTGCTTTTGCTTGCTCTATTATATTTATAGCAGTTTCCTCTTTTTCTTGTGATGAATTGTTTATTGCTTCCTCATCTTGAATTTCCTCTTCATCCTCCAATGCCACCTCTGTCCTTGGTATTACAACAATAGGTCCGCTTTCTTTTATAGCCAAAATTTGTTGTTCAACCTCACCCATCATTGGAATACTGCTTATTAATAACGTTTTATAATCATAAAAATCAATTCCAGTTAAATTTTTTGTTATTACAGAAAACCAATTTATGTCTTCTTCGTCATCTTCTTGATACATAGAAAGCATAGGTGTTGCTTGAACTAAAAGGAATTGATATGTATTTAACTTATATTTGGAATTAAAAAATATAAGCATAATGGGTAAAACATAACTTAATAAAAGTTTTAATAGAATAAGAAATACTCCTATTTTCCCTAGATATTCTAATATTAACATCCAATTTAACCTCTTATGCATCCCCATCTTCCCCTTTATAATTTACTCTTAATATTTATATGTTCAAATTTATAGTATTAAAACAAAAAATAAGACACCTTATCGGTGTCCTTTTAATGAATGTATTTATTAATGTCCTCTAACTCAATACCAGGATGAACGGCAATATTTATCGCATTTGCTATAACCTTTGAAATGTCTTCAATTAAACTATCGATTTCCTTAGGAGTTACCATAAGATCACCAATATAAGGATTTAGTATTTGTCTTATTAAGGCATATTTTTCATCCTTATTGACATTTTTAAGCATATTATAAAAATCCTTATCATTAGACGTCTGTTTAATTAATGAATCTATCATAAGATCAATAGTATCGTTAGCAAGAGTTGCAGCATCTACAACAGTTGGAACACCAATAGCTATTACAGGGATTCCTAAGGTTCTTTCGGATAATTCCATTCTCCTGTTTCCAACACCTGAACCAGGATTTATACCTGTATTCCCTATTTGAATAGTTGTTACAACCCTTTCCATTTTCCTTGAGGATAATGCATCTATCGCTATTACAACATCTGGTTTTACCTTTTCCACTACTCCTTGAATAATCTCAGCAGTTTCTATTCCAGTTATTCCTAAAACCCCTGGAGAAATTGCACATACTGGATTAATTCCTTCTTCTAAGTATTGGGGCATATATTGTTTTAAATGCCTAGTTACAAATAACTTTGACACAACCTTAGGGCCTAATGAATCAGGTGTTACGTTCCAATTGCCAAGACCAACTACTAATACAGTTCCATCCTTCTTTAAATTTATTAGTTCTGCTAATTGTTTAGCCAAAGATTTTCCTAATCTATCATGAAATTCGGCATCATAGTGCCTAATTTTGGGAACCTCCATAGTAATATAGCTTCCTATTGGTTTCCCGATTATTCTTGCTCCTCTTTCATCTAAAACCTTAACAATGGTTATTTTAATATCTTCATCCTTATGATCAACGTCCACCGCAACACCTGGGACTTCTCTATTGCTGCCTTCCCTATAAATTTCCCGTGCTTCTATCGCAAGATCTGTTCTAATATTAAACATCGAACCACCCTCTTTTAAAAAATTCTATTTATAGATTTCCCATAATTTTTTTTCATATACTATTTGTGCCTATGAGCAAAATTATTGGACAAAAACTATATATTTTTCTTGAAATGCACAAATATTAATGGTATAATATCCTTTGTTGTAATATGTAGAACCCTTCGCAGATTCCCCATCTGCTGGTATAAATAATTTATTTTTGAGGAGGGTAGTCAATGGCAAACATAAAATCAGCTATAAAAAGAATAAAAATTACCCAAAAAAGAACATTAAGAAACAAAATGGTTAAGTCTTCAATGAGAACAGCTATAAAGAAGTTTGAAGCTGCATTAAACAGCGGCAACTTAGATGATGCAAAGGTTTTACTCGTTGAAGCTATCAAAAAAATCGACAAAGCAGCTGCTAAGGGAGTAATTCATGCTAATGCAGCAGCAAGACACAAGTCAAGACTTACTTTAAAGCTTAACAAAGTTTCAAATCAATAATTAAAACACCCATTTAGGGTGTTTTTTACTTTTATTTGCATATATTTAAAATCAAAAGTTCTAATGCCAATTTACTATCTTGAAGTTTTCCAGACTTTATACTAAAATCTGTTTCCAAGCACAAATTAATATTTTTAATTATCTCATCTCTATTAAATTTTTGGTGCTGAATTCTTAGGTTTTTAATAATAAATCTTTTCTTGCCATCCAAGGATAAATTTCTCAATATCTCATCCTCACCCATTCCCTTATGTCGTTCATCTATAATCTTCATCAAATATAACAATCTAAATTGCCTTATTATCATTCCCAATATTTTAAGTTCCGATTCCTTTTGATTTATGAGTGTATTTAAGATAGACAATGCAGTGTGAGCTTCCTTTTTGCCTATACTATCAACCATTTTAAAAATATTGCTTTCTAGTGTTTTAGTGACAATATCATCAATATGCTGAAGGGTTATTTTTGGCTCATCAAGGGTATAATCTATTAGTTTATTAAGTTCATTATAAACCTCCTGAGTTGAATAATTTATTGACTCTAAAAAATAATTAATCTCCGCTCGTCCTGCTTTTTTATATTCTTTGTTTACAAGTTTTTCAACGAAACTTGGCAAATCCTGCTTTGTAATAACAAAATGGGCCAAGCATCCTATTTCAGATACTATTTTACTTACTTGATTAGAAAGATCTATTTGTCCATCTGTCGTAAACAATAAAACTGTATCAGAATCAACAATTCTAATTAGTTCAACCAATTCCTTTATTATGCCTTTATCAATATTTATTTTTTCTTCTTCTGTTCTCGCTTTAATTATATTAAAATTTTTAACATGAACCAATTTTGCTGTTACAAAAAAAGTTGAAGTAAAAATAGCATTTTTAATTTCATCAATAGATGTATTTTCAAAATCTAAAATTCTAATATCATATCCATTTTCCTCATAAAATTTATAAGCTTTTTTTAATGATAAAACAATATCATTTTTATTAGTTCCACCGATAATAATAACTCGGTTTGATTGTAATTCCCTTTCAAATGATTTTATATCGTTAACTATCATCAAAATCACCTTTTATAAAATATTTTTTACCATCAGTATGTATTGTAATATTACCATTTATATCAGTTCTAAAAATTCTAACTCCCCTTTGGTAAAGGTATTCCATCAATAAGTTCGATGGATGTCCAAAATTATTTTTACCAACTGATACAACAGCAACACTAAATTTATATTTTTCAGCTGTATTTATATCAAAGGATTTTATTGAACCATGATGTGGCAGTTGAACTATATCATAATCCTTATTTTCTAAATCTATATTATCTAAATCTACATCCGAAGGCAATAGCATATAAAAATCTTTAAAAGATAATTCTAAAACAATAGCATTTTCATTTTTATCATCCTTTTGTTGCAAAACTTCTGGATATAAAACTTTGAGAACAACTCCATCCATCACAACCTCATCCCCCTTTAAAAGCAGAGTAGATTTTATGTTGTCTATATTAAATGGTGCGGCGATATTATAAACATTGAAATTATTTAAAATAGTATAAAACCCAGAGAAATGATCCTTATGGGGATGGGTAATAATAAGTAAATCTATTTTATTATATCCTTTCCGTTTAATAAATGGAACTATTTTTTCTTTTGCAGCAATATAGTCATCAAAACTTGGCCCTGTATCTATCAAAATTACTTTTTTATATGGAGTTTCAATTAAAATGCTATCTCCCTGACCAACATTAATAATGTTTACTTTTAAATTTTTAGGATTATACAAAATTGAAGATATTAAAAATAAAACTAATATATAGTTAAATTTTCTATATTCCTTTTTTATTAAGTTTATAAATATTAATAAATAATAACTAACTAATGTAATGTAGTTCATGCTAAAAAACATTTGAATATTATATTTACTAATTTTTGTTATAATCTCAAATAACTTTATCCCAAAAAATAAGGGTGGAAAAAGAAAAATGTCCAATTTAAACACTAAAAATATTATAGAGGATAAAAACGATAAAATCGTTAATATACCAATAAAAGGTGATAATATAATATTCAAAATAAGGCTATATATTGAAAAATAACCATTATAAATTAAGGATATCGGCGTTATAAACAAAAAAGTAGAAAGAGCAGCTGATATATCATTATTAGCATTCTTAATGTAATGTCCTAATATCAGGATTGAAAACGTTGCTAAATACGAAAATATAAATCCTCTATTAAAAATTAAATATGGGTTAAAAAGTAGCATCAATAGTGCTGCTATAAAAAGATTGTTTAATCCTAACGATGGTCTTTTTACTATCTTTGAAAGGCTTACAAAGGCAATCATTATAAACGCTCTTAGAACTGAAGGTTCAAGTGACGAAATTAAAATAAATATGAAACAAATAATTAGGGATAAAATTTTTCTTAAATTTGCTCCAAAGCATTCAAAAATTCTATTAAAAAACAAAAATATAATTCCAAGATTAAACCCAGATACAGCTAAAAAATGCGATAATCCTAAATCATTGAATATTTTGTATTCCTCTTTCATATTTGATGTATATCCAAATAATATTGCAGCTATTAACCCTCCTGCCTTTTTGTCAATTAAAGTTAGTCTATTTATCAAAAAATACTTAATTTTAACTAAAGATGATAAAACTGTTTTTTTATTTATAATTGTAAAATTTTCATTTTCTTTTATTTTTCCTATAATTCCCCTTGAATAATAATTTTTCTTTTTATAAGTTTGAATGGGTTCAAATTTTGAATATATTTTTATATAATCTCCCGGTGAAAACTCCTTAGTAGTATATAACAGAATCTTATAATTTTCTTTATAATTTACAATCAAATAACTATCTGAATTTTTTTCAGCAATATATCCATCAAAAATATTATTATTCCTTAACAATTCCTCCTTCTTCACAAAATTGCTGTGTTTAAAATTAGCAACCAATATTCCTAATACTAAAAATGCTATTAAAAAATATATCAAACTCCTCTTATTGATAAAAATCAAAAAAAGTGCAGTTAAAGCTGCACTAATTAAAATAATGCTTCCTGAAAAATAAATCAAAACTCCTAAAATAAAAAATAAAGTCAAATAAGGGATTAGCAAAACTATTCACCTCTCGCTTTATTGAGCATATCTGGGACAGGACTTGCATCCGTATGATCATTATCAAGATAATGTAGTTCAGCCTTTATATCAACAATATGGCCATTTTTATTATGCTTTATTCTTACATTATCAAATCTTGCATCATCTTGATATTTAGAAAGATAATTTCCTAATATCTCAATTGCATTATATTCCGTCACGCTATCATAAACACTAAAATACTCACTTTCAGGTATTTGAAGGGTTATTTCATAAAGTCCATCCCTTTGAATCCTGGTTTCTCTAATTCTATTTAGCATATTTTCTTCACCTCCAAATTACTATTAATATTTTTTCCTAACTAATCAAAATATAAACAAAAAACCTAAAGGCAATTTCGCCTTTAGGTTCAATTTACTTTATAACCTTCTTTAAAGCCCTTGAAAGTGGAATAGCAACAATGGCACTGACAATCGCCTGAACTAAGTTACCTGGGACAGCAGTCATTGCAGTTGCAAAACCATAAAGAACAGTTTCATATATAAAATATCCCAATACCATCCAAAGACCCGCTATAAAATAAGCCGAATAAATAAAATAAGGATTAAATTTCCTATCAAATATTCTAAGCAATGTCCCTGCAATAAATCCTTCCAAACCCTTAATTATAAATGTTCCGGGTGCATATATATTATACCCTAGGTAAATATCTGAAAAGGCTGACCCTATACCTCCAGAAATAAATCCAATATTACTTCCTAATATACTTGAAATAACAAAAATAAAAATATCTCCAAAATTAATATACCCCTTTACATACGGGATTTTAATAACTATTGTTGCAACAAAAACAAGCGCAATACCAAAACCTGAATAAATTATTTTTCTAAATTTTTCTGTCCTCATAATCCCCCTCCTATTGTATCGATACATTTAATCAATTGTTTGTTCATATATATAATATTCAAAAAAATAAGTTTGTCAATACAAAAAAATGAACTATAGCAAAACTATAGTTCAGATTGTAGACAAACTCTCATTGGTGTTTAGACTTTACAAGAGCCCCGGAAGGATTAGGAAAGGCATCTCTCATGAGCTCTAGCAATTCTTGCTTTTCGACTTTTCAAAAGTCCGTAATTCTGCACACGGACGTGCAGAGCCGAGTGGCCGACACGGATGTCGGCTCACGAGGGTAGGACTTTTGAAAACAAAGAAAAGCTTTGAATAGCTTAGCGAAATGAGCGAATGCCAGGGAAATCCTTCACGGGGCTTATCAAAAAACAACTTTTTCAACAGTCTGGACTATAGCAAAGCTATAGTTCATTTTTTTCTAAATAATTTAGCTATCTCAACAACTACTAATGGAGCTATTGAGCACAATAGGACCACTACAAGTTGTTCTCTATTTAATAATGTTACTTTAAATATCCTTCTTAAGAAGGAAGTCGATAAAACCGTAATTTGAATAAATAAAGATATTAGAACAGCAAGATTTAAGTATCTATTTTTAAATATGCCACTTGCAATTACTGACTTTAATTCATATCTATTATTATAAGCATGAACTAACTGTGATAAACTTAAAGTAAAAAATGCCATGGTTCTTCCAATTAACTCATATTCTTCAAAGGAAAGGCCTTGCTTTTTACCATAGTTAACACCATATACATAAGCAATTAGAGTTAAAGCTCCTATCAATATACCTTGTATCAATATTCTAAAACCCGTCCCTTTAGAAAATATTCCTTCATTAGGATCTCGTGGCGGTTGTTTCATTACTCCTTCTTCAGCAGGTTCCATTCCTAATGCCAAAGCTGGGAGGCTGTCCGTTACAAGATTTACCCAAAGTATGTGAATAGGCAATAAAGGTTCAGCCCATCCTAAAAGCGTTGCAACAAAGAGTGTAACTATCTCTCCTATATTACATGATAACAAATAGCTTATGGACTTTTTAATATTAGAATAAATCGTCCTTCCTTCCTCTACTGCCGCTACAATAGTTGCAAAATTATCGTCAGTGAGGACCATATCAGCAGCTTCCTTGGCAACATCTGTTCCGGTTATCCCCATCGCTGCACCAATATTTGCAGTCTTTAAAGCCGGTGCGTCATTAACTCCATCTCCTGTCATTGCAACAATTTGACCATTCCTTTTCCATGCTTCAACGATTCTTACCTTATGCTCTGGTGAAACCCTCGCATAAACGCTATACCTAGTTACATTATTAAACAACTCCTCATCGCTCATTTTTTCAAGTTCTACACCGGTAATAGCTTCTTCATCGCTGTTTAAAATTCCAAGTTCTTTAGCAATAGCAATTGCTGTTGTCTTATGGTCTCCTGTTATCATTACAGGCTTAATACCAGCGGTTTTACACTTTTTAACAGCATCCTTTGCTTCTTCCCTTGGAGGATCTATCATGCCTATTAAAGCAACAAAAATTAAATCCTTTTCAGCATTATTAATATCCACTTCATTTGTGTTTTTATATCCTACTGCTAAAACCCTTAATGCCTTAGCAGCCATCTCTTCATTAGCTCTTTTTATTCTTTCAATATCATCATTTGTTATTTCTCTCACAGCATTGTTATCTAAAATAAACTTACATTTAGATAATAATATATCTGGCGCTCCCTTTACATTAACTTCTATCTTATCTTCATATCTATTAAATGTTGTCATTAGTTTTCTATCTGAATCAAAAGGTATCTCATCAATCCTTAAATACTGCTTTTCTAACTCCCTTTTATCAATTCCTGCCTTTAATGCTATGTCAACTAAAGCTGTTTCTGTCGGATCCCCCAAAGTGACTATCTTTCCATTTTCTTCAACAACTTTAGTATCGTTGCAAAGATTAGCAATTATTAAAGCCTTTTTAGCATCTAATATATCATCTGCATAACCGTTTACTGTAAATATTTCTTTTACTGTCATCTTGTTTTGGGTTAAAGTTCCGGTCTTATCAGAACAAATTACAGTAGCGCATCCTAAAGTCTCAACCGCAGGTAATTTTCTTATTATGGCATTCCTTTTTATCATTTTTTGAACACCTACAGCAAGAACAATTGTAACTACTGCAGGTAGTCCCTCAGGAATTGCAGCAACAGCAAGGGCAATTGAAGTCATAAACATATCAAATAATTCATGACCTCTTAATATTCCTACCAAAAACATAACTGCACAGATAACTAATGCCGTTATTCCCATCCATTTGCCTGCTTCTTCTAATTTTACTTGCAAAGGTGTCTGTTCCTCTTCTACATTAGAGAGCATATCTGCAATTTTACCTATCTCCGTTTTCATACCAGTTGCAACAACTACACCCTTGCCTCTCCCATATGTAACCATGGAGGACATAAAGGCCATGTTCTTTCTATCTCCAATTGAAATATTTTCATTATCTAATGCTTCACTACTCTTTTCAACCGGAACGGATTCACCTGTTAATGAGGATTCTTCTATCTTTAAATTTACTGCTTCTATAAGCCTCAAATCCGCTGGAACAAATCTACCTGCCTCTAGAACTACTATATCTCCAGGAACAATTTCCCTTACAGGAATCTCTTTTGAAATTCCATTTCTTACAACTACAGCAAGAGGTGCTGCCATCTTTTTTAGTGCACTAAGAGATTTTTCAGCTTTGTTCTCTTGAATAACGCCAAGAACAGCGTTTAAAATTACTACAAATAAGATTATTATTGAGTCAGCAATCTCTCCAACAAATCCAGATATTAAGGCAGCAACTATTAAAATTATTACTAAAAAGTCCTTAAATTGATCTAAAAATCTTTGAAATAATGATTTTGTTTTTCTTTCCTTAAATTCGTTATACCCAAACTCTGATAGCCTCCTTTTGACTTCTTCATCCGATATACCATTTTCATTTGTATTAAGTTCTGAAAATATTTCTTGTTTAGTAAGCATATAGAACGGCTTCATATAATCCCTCCTTAGAATATTTTTTCAAAAATAAAAGACCTTTATCCATGGATATCCATAGATAAAGGTCTTACTCACAAGGTTTCCCTTGCTAACCGACCGGGCTTTCGCCGAGGTGACGATCGGTTAAGGCTTAGGCCGAGTTACTCCCCTTTACATGTATAATTATAGTCACTTTATTTTTTTTGTCAATCTGTCATTATCCTCCTCAAATTCGACTGCTTTAATTTTAGTAGAATATCTTTTATAAATAAAAGGTATTAAACTCAAAAGCAAAAGTAAAAGTATTGCTATATAAAATTTTTTAGACTTTATATTTTTAAGGGAACTACCAAAGTAGCTATAAATAAAAGTCCCAGGAATAATGCCTATTATAGTTCCTAAAAGGTAATCCTTGAATGTTATGTTAGAAATTCCACAAATATAACTTACAGCATCAAAGGGTAGTATTGGAACAACCCTTAAAATAAATGTAATAATAAATCCGTTTTCCTTTGAATTTATTTTTATTCTGCTGTATCTTCCTTTTAATAACCTATCCACCAAATCCTTTCCAAATTTTTTTGCTAAAAAATAAGCAATTATTGAACCTAAAATACTTCCAACCAAAGTATAAAAGGTTCCTAATAATGCACCAAAAATTAATCCTCCCAATGTTGAAAAAATACCAACTGGTAAAAGTAGAAGTGGTCTTACGGTGCATAATATTAAAAATATAAAAGGTGCAATAACTTTATTATAACCAATTATGCCTCTTAACTTATTTATATCATAAAGCTGATATTTAATTAATAAGAACAATGAAATAGATAAAAACAATAAAATAATTAAAACATTTCTTTTTATACTTTTTTCGCCTATAACCTCTTTATGCATCAGTTTAACCCCTTTACTCATCCTTTTTAGTTAATTTTATCATTTTATGTGTATTATTTCAATTAAATTAAATATTTTTCAATTCATTGTATATTTTTATGTTTATTGGAAATATTATTAACATCACCAATATAAGTTAGGAGGTTTTTTTTATGGCAGACAAATCTATAATCTGCAAAGACTGCGGTAAAGAATTTATATTTACTGAAGGTGAGCAAAAATTCTACAAAGAAAAGGGATTTGAAAACGATCCAGTAAGATGTCCAAAATGTAGAAAAGCAAAAAAACAAGAGCGAAGACCTTCAGCAAGATAAGGGGAGTTATCCCCTTTTTTTATGTTACATAATTTTTATTAGATTTTTCATAGATTTAATGTTATAATAACCTTAAAATATTAGGAGGTTAATTTATGGAAAAAGTCGCTCTTGTTACCGACAGCTCATGTGATCTTCCACAAAGGATAATAGACGAATACGGAATTAATGTAATTCCTCTAAGGATCATATATAAAAACAATGAATATAGAGATGGAATGGATATTAAACCTATTGAAATTTATCAAAACTTAGATATTGAGGTTCCCAAAACGTCAATGCCATCTCCTTATGATGTTGTTTCAAAACTAAACGAATTAAAACAAAAAGGATTTACCCATTGCATTGCATTAACTATATCTTCAGGCTTAAGCGGCACATATGATATGTTCAAACTTGTTAAGGAAGAAATCAGCGATATTTATATATCAGTAGTAGATTCGAAAATTCTTTCCTTAGGACTTGGGCTTTTAGTCTATGAAACAGCTAAAATGATAAAAAACGGATACCATTATGATGAAATTTTAGATAAAATAGAAGTTTTAAAAAATAGAGTAAAAGGATTTTTTACAGTTGATACATTAGAATATTTAAAAAAGGGCGGGAGAATTAGCGGTTTTGCTGCTAAAATAGGATCTTTATTAAATCTTAAACCAATAATTTCTGTAGATGAACATGGCAAATATTATATGTTTTCAAAGGTCAGGGGAAAAAATCAAGCTGTAGCAAAGATGATTGATGAATTACTTTTGTATTCTAAAAATTATAAATCTATAATAGTTGGTATTCCCCATGCAAATGTAGAAAATGAAGCCAATGAACTTGCAAATAAAATTAAAAATATATCTTCTGTTAAAGAAATTATAGTAAACGAAGTAAGTCCTGCTCTTGGAGTGCATTCTGGGCCTGGACTTATAGGTTTAACTTTTTTACCAATAGAATAAGGGGCACAAGCCCCTTAAATTATTTTATTCTTAAAAAAGTCTTTCAAAAATAATCCCTCTACTTTTTTACGTATTTTATCAACATCAGTAATATAAAGATTTAATTCCTTCATCCTTTCAAAGTAAACAGCCCCCGCAAAGGTATATCTTTGCTTTAAACCTTCAATAGTTTGTTTGCTTTCATTTTCAAATTTTATTATATCCCCAACCGCAAGCGAAGTAGGAAGTTCTACCAAATTCAATCCAAGCCCTGCTCTTACTGCATTATATCCTGCCAATGTTCCCGTTACAATAGCTTCTGTATGTCCAACAAAGAGCCCGCTCTTTTCTCCACCTACAAATAAATTGTCAATACCAACTACCTTCATATGATTATCCCTTGGTGCCATTGATAGATACCTTATCGAATTAGCTTTGCCTCCTGAATAGGGGTCTATAAATCTTGCTCTTTCAAATCCAGGAATTTTTCTAAGTTTTTCTAAAGGATAATAGCTTGTCATTAGTTTTGCATGGCCTGTATCTAATAAGACAATATTTTCAGCAAATTCCTTTAGAGCATATTGTTGACAGACTTTATTTTTTAATTTATCTAAATTTATATCTTCTTTAGGAACCGGAATAACTACTACTCCATCTTTATCTAGTTGTTCTTGTAATTCTTTAGAGAGGGAATCCTTTTCTAATTTGCAGGATCCGCTCATGGCACCAAAACTTTCATCCCCTCTAAGTCCTTGAAGATCTTCAACCCCCGCCCTCATTGAAATACTTATTCTTGGTCCATAAGATGGGCAACGCAATATACACATTGAACAACCGTTTCCATATCTTAAGCAATTCCCAATAGGTCCCGTAGATCCAGTAGTTTCAATAAAAACATCCCCTTCAATTTCGGTTCCATCGTGTAAATAAACAGATTTAATTCTTCTCCCTTCCATTTCTACATCTACAACTCTATTTTCAAACATAATATTAATTCCCATTGAATATAAATATTTTCTAACCTCAGCTTCAATAATATTAACATCATATAAAGTTGCATGTTTGTGGCCTGGGAATTCAACATTTTTGTGCCTTGCACATCTATCAGCTATTTCAAATAGGTCTCCTCCTCCTAGGGCTATCATCTCTTCTGCGGCTGTCCATCTACCATTATTTCTAATTATTCCTCCAACATTTCCAAGTCCCAAAAGCATATCAGTTTTTTCAATAATTAAAACCTCAGCACCACATTTTTTAGCCTGTAATGCAGCTGCACAACCTGCCCATCCTCCACCTATAACAATTACCATCATATATTAACATCCCCTTTTATATTGATGAAAACCTCCGCAGGATTATATTGTTGTTTACATCCCCTAATAACTTGTCCGTTGCAAAGTTTTAAATGACAACTCCCGCATACACCCTCACCACACGTCATCAAAGCATTATTTACCGTTGCAAAGTTTAAATTTTTATTTACTGAATAAATATAATTAAGATAAAGTCTATGAAACTCATCGCTGCCACCTGACATAGTTACTTTAAAATCATGCTTTCTCATCAGCTCATTAATTAGTTTCTTAAACTCATCCTTAAGTGTATAATTTGAATAGTCTATCATGTTGACATCGTATACTTTGCATCCTAAATCTAAAAATTCTTTTTTGGCAAAATTTTCGTTACTACGTCCTTTGTCTAATATGACAATTACATTATTATTGTGTTTTTTTAATTTGTTCGCCACCATAACGCAGGGCGATGCAGCAACTCCCCTTGCAGATATTAATATTTCACTATTTTTTAAGTTTTTTAGAAATATCTGACCTTGAACTCCATTCCAGTATGGACCTTTAATCTCAACTTTTTCTTTGCAATCTAAAATATCTTTTGTTTTTACCCCCAATATTTTAATTGCCATTGTAATTACATTATTTTTTATATTGCTTTTCATAATCGAAACTGGCATTGCAAAACAGTGAGGGGATTGGGGCTTTTTTAAAAATACATATGATCCGATATTATTTAATTGTTTTGCTAAATATGGGTTTACAAATACCTCCATTATAATCAAATCATCTCTTAGAAAATTGATGCTCTTTAGGACATATTCTTTAAAATCTCTTGCTTTTTTGGCTTTATTATTGTTCCACGTATATTCTTGAAAAATACAAGTTCCCTTCCAGTTTAGGCAATCACAAAAGGCCCTTCCTTTTAATTGAGAACAAATAATGCACTCACCCTTTTCTGCTAAATAGCAAGGACAATATTCCGTGCCAGCATCAATACAGTCTACAAATTTAAACATGACCGTCCCCCCTTCCCATATAATTAAAATATTCATTATTGTTAATTTTGGTTACAAAAAATGAGCTGTTATTTTCTAACAGCTCGTAAAAATACATCCTTTATCATGTCTATAAAGTTTTTTCTTCTAACATCTCTATCACTTATCAAAGGGGACTTTGATATAATACTATCATCAATTTTCACTACAACATTCCCCACTATCTCATCTTTTGCTATGGGCGCAAATAGCACCGAAGGTGAAAAAAGCTCAACTTTGATTTTATTCTTTTCTTCTGGAAGAATAGGTAAATATAAGTCTGATTTTGTTTGGGCAAAGATATTTTTTTCGGTTCCTCCATAAAGCGGAATATTTTTTATTATTTCATTTCTATCAAAAGCTTTTATAAAAATATAATTTTTTGATGCATATTGCACTAACTTCTCTGCATCCTTCCATCTATCCGCACTATTTAAAACTACACAGATATATCTTCCAAACTTGTGTCTAACTGATGCTACTAAACATTTGCCTGCATTACCAGTGTATCCCGTTTTAACACCATCAGAGTTATCAACTCTAAACAAAAATTTATTTATATTGTTATAAGAATACTTAAAAGGTCCTGTAATTCCACTAGAAATTTCTTTTGTTGCAACTATTTTTGCAAATAAATCATTTTTCATTGCATATGCAGTTATTTTTGCTAAATCGTTAGCAGTTGTAAAATGATCCTCTGCATCTAGCCCATGGGGCGTAATGAAACTTGTGTTTAATGCCCCAATTTCTAATGCTTTATCATTCATCAGTTTAACAAAATTTTGCACATTACCAGCGATATGTTCAGCAATAGCAACTGCAGCATCGTTTCCCGATTTTAGCATAAGTCCATAAAGAAGTTCTTCTAAAGTCACTTTATCGCCTGCTCTAAGACCAGCTGAACTTCCAGGCACCGATGCTGCTTTAGTTGAAACTGTAACTACGTCTTTTATATTTCCCCTCTCAATAGCCACAATGGCAGTCATTATCTTAGTAGTGCTTGCCATTGGCAATATTTTGTTTCCATTTTTGCTATACAAAATTCTACCAGATTCTTGATCTAATATTGTGGCCGCCACACAATTTAAGTTTAATTCTTTAGAATTTGCTAAAACATTTAAGCAAGGGACTGAAAGAATAAATAAAGAAAAAATAACTATAAAAATTCTTCTCAATTTTGTCCTACCTCCATAGCCTTAATTTATGTTGCATTAAAACCTCCATCTTCGCTTGAATATGCATTTTTTATATTTACACTTTTATCTTTTTTAAAATAATTTACAATATCTTCAATAAGATCAGGTATTCCATCTATAATTCTTTCAATTGAATTAGCTTGATTTACAGGAAGTAACTTTACCGAATCCTTTGAAACTACTAAAAATGCTACTGGACTTACAGCCATCCCTGCACCGCTTCCGCCGCCGAATGGAAATTTTGCTTTTTCATCGATTTTTCCTTCCCTTGCAAATTCACTTCCTCCAGATGCAAAGCCTATGCTAACCTTCGAAATGGGAATTATGACACTTCCGTCCTTAGTTTCCACTGGATCGCCAACTATCGTGTTGACATCTATCATCTCCTTGAGGCTATCCATTGTAGTTCTCATTAATGCTTCTATTGGATGTTCCATACCTAAAACCACCCTTTCCTTTTTTCTTTATGTATTTTGATAAAAAAATTATTGACATCCATATTAAATAAAGATTTTGAATTTTTATTAGAATATCTAATTTAAGATCATATAATTCTTTGTCGAATACAGGAATAATATTTATTTTTTGATTATAGTTTTTAAATGTATCTTTCAGTATTGGATAAAGCGAACCTAAAAAAGAATTTATCATACCATAAAGTATAGCAGTAATATGCGGTTCCTTCGTCCCAAATAAAAAATATATATCTAAATTTACATCAAGACGGTGAAGTAAATTACTTATTAAATCTCTAACTAATTCTAATATTTCTACATTACCTCTTGTTTTTTCTTTCCTGACAGACTTAGTTTTATTTTTCTCTTTAATATTTTTTTCAAATAAGTTTATTTTTATAACATATAAAAAATTTAATTTAATATTTAGTTTGTTTAAATTAAAATATATTTCTATATACGTTTTTGAAAATATAACTACAATAATAAAAAAAATGGATAATAATAGTAATAATTTCATATAATTCACCCCATAAACAAAAAAGGAAGAATAAATATATCTTCATATATTTATTCTTCCTTTTTTTCCAAATTAAATTCAATTAAATTTGGTAATTCACTTAAATTTTTAAATCCAAAATACTTTAAAAATTCTTCCGTTGTTTCATAAATTATTGGTCTTCCAACTGTTTCTAATCTACCAGCCTCACGAATTAATCCATATTCTAATAAGGTTGAAATTGCCTTATCGCTTCTTACTCCTCTAATCTCATCTATTTCAGATTTAGTTATAGGTTGTTTATATGCAATAATTGCTAAGGTTTCTAAGGCAGCCTGTGACAAATTATGTTTTGATTCAGGCCTAAAAAGCTTTCTTATAAAACTGCTATATTCAGGTTTTGTAGAAAACTGAAGCTTATCATTAAATTCCAATATAAAAATTCCTCTTTTTTCGTTTTCATATTCATCAATCATTTCCTTAATAATCCATTCAAAATCCTTCTCATAAATATTTAATACATTGATCAAATCCTTTTTTAATACTGCTTCACCTGAAACAAACAATATACTTTCAATGATACCTTTTATTCTATCTATATCCCTCTGTGTTTTTAAATCAAATAAGTATTCCTCCATTAATTTACCATCCCCTCGATTAATATATCTGAAAAATTATCCTCTTGAAACACCTTAATATGTCTTAACTTAATCAACTCCAGCATAGCTAAAAATATAACTACAATTTCCAGTTTTGTTCTTGCACTAGTAAAAAATTCGCTAAATTTCATCTTCTTTTTATTTTTTAAAAGTCTTAATATCTCATCCATCTTATCCTCAATCTTATATTCATCATGATCTATGTTTTGGGAAATGCTACTTCGCTTATTATACCTTTTTTTGTATGAATCCATTACCCTTTTAAAGGCATGCATAATATTTTCTAAATTAACATTTTTTAAAAAGATGTCTTTATTTTCTTTAATGTCATCAATAACTTCAGGTTCCTTGAAATATAATTCATAATCCTGAGTTATTTCCCTTAAAAAATTAGCAAACTCTTTAAATTTTTTATATTCTACTAGTTTTTCAACAAGTTCTATTCTTGGATCCTGATCAGCAGCCTCTTCTTCATTTATTTTTGGCTTTGGAAGAAGCATCTTAGATTTTAGCTCCAATAAAGTTGCAGCCATAACTATAAATTCACTGGCTATTTCTAAGTCTAATTCCTCCATAGCCTTAAGATACTCTAAATATTGTTCAGTAATCTCAGTTATAGGTATATTATAAATATCAACTTCTGCCTTTTTAATCAAATGCAATAAAAGGTCCAAAGGGCCTTCAAAAACATCAAGTTTTATATTAATAGACATATAATCACCTGCTAACTAATTGTATTGCAATAACAATTACTCCATTAAATACAAACTCAATCAACCTAGCTATAAAATTTTCAAAGGGTGGAAACATCAATAGTAGGAACAAAATAAATATTCCTTTGCCTTCAATTGAATAAATTAAATCAGCTATTTTCCCCCTAAATAATTCAGCAAAAATCTTTGAACCATCAAGGGGAGGAAATGGGAGCATATTAAATACAGCGAAACCA
Organism: Caloramator australicus RC3; assembly: GCF_000297115.1. Lineage (GTDB taxonomy): Bacteria > Bacillota > Clostridia > Clostridiales > Caloramatoraceae > Caloramator > Caloramator australicus. Next base: position 31,886 of record NZ_CAKP01000122.1, read on the forward strand.
ACATTGATCAAGATTAAATCCTTTAAAAAATAAATAACCGCATAAGATTCAGGCTGAAACTTAAAATAAATAATTGCAGCCAAGAATGATAACAATAAATTAGATACCGGTCCTGCTAATGATGTCAAAATAGTCCCAAGTCTTTGATTTTTATAATTAGAAGGATTTATAGGAACTGGCTTTGCCCAACCGAACTTAAATAAAAATAATGATAAAAGTCCTAATAAGTCCACATGGGAGAAGGGATTTATAGTTAATCTATTATAATATTTGGGAGTTTCATCCCCTTGGGCAGTTGAAATCAATGCATGGGAGTATTCATGGACAGTCAAAGACAAAACTATAGCAATTGCAGTTAATATAAAAGTTCCAAAATCATAATTGTTCATCTTATTCTCTCCCCCAAAATTCCAATAATTTTTCTATTTTATAACTCACTATATCTTCCTTTTCAAGTCCTTTAAAGTCACTTTTAATCCCATCTATATTTCGAATATAATTAGTAATACTTTCATGTTTACTGAATAAACAATATAATACTTTTTTATTGATTTTATTTATATTTATTATTAAATACCTATATAATTCCTTAACATTATCGCCTATTAATTTATCAACCTGCTTTAGCAATTCACAATTTAATTTAAAATTATTACTAAGGTTTAGGATTTCCATTGATTTTAAGATAATTTCTTCATCATTTTTATAAAATAAAACAATAAATTTTTCTTCATCTTTTAGATTGTTGAACTCTTCCTCATCAAAATTCATATTTAGTTTAAAATCATCGCCGATTAAAGTATTAAACAGTTTTAATTCCTGTAAGATACTCAAAGTATATTTAATATTTTTTCTTGTAATGCTGCAATAATCTCATTTCTAAGTCTATTTCCTGGCAATAAATTAACATATCCAATAGATAAAGCAAGTTTAATCAAGTCAAAGGTCCTTTTGTCGAAATTAAAGTTAAATCGTGAAGCATATTTTATTCCCCTAAAAATTCTTGATGGATCATCTCTAAAGCTCAAATCATGCAATACCCTTATCCTTTTCTCTTTAATATCCTCTAACCCATTAAAAGGATCAATTAAAATTTTGCCTTTTATGTCATAGGCTAAAGAATTTATAGTAAAGTCTCTTCTTTTTAAATCTTCATAGATATTCGTAGGAAATACAATTGGTTTAGATGCAGGGACAGGATAAAACTCCCTTCGCGACATAGCTAAATCTATTCTTTTATCTTTATATTGTAAAATTGCCGTTCTATAGTGCTTATGATACTTAAAATCAAAATTTAATTCCTTTGAAAGGTTTTCTAAAATATAAAAATAATCATCTTCTTCTGCTTCTACAACAAAATCGTAGTCCATTGGTTCTAAAGAAAGAATTTTATCCCTTATAGCTCCCCCAACTAAATAAAACTTAAAATCATATCTATCAAATAACTTTTTAAAATAACTTATTATTTCATCACTTTCAATATTAATATTCATGTCCATCACCCTAAAAATGAGCATCTACTTAAGTATATAATTTTTATTTAAGAGATTCAAGAGATAATTTAAACGGGTAGAATTGCCTACCCGTTTACTATCTTAAGTTTAAATATATTTTAAACATCTTCTCCAGCAAATCAAAATAAGTTGCCTTATTAATATCTTGGTCTACAATAACTTGTGCTTGAGCATAAACCTTTTCCCCTTCAACTGCTTTTATAATCCCAACTGCATCACCCTTTTTAATCGGAAGCTTTAGATCTTTAAAAAGTTCAATTTTTGTTTCATAATTAATCTTCGTTCCTTTTTCCAATAAAATTTTTAAATCTTCGTTAGCTATTAATTTTACTTTTTCAGGCTTTGCCATTGGCAATTTAATTTCGCCAACAATATCACCCTTTTTTACAACGGTAATAGATTCATACTTTGCAAATCCAGTATCCAATAGCTTTGCTGCCATCTCATTTCTTTCCTTTGCTGATGGAGCACCCATTACTACTGCAATGAACCTTATTCCATTTCTTTGAGCTGTTGCTGATATACAATACATAGATTCCTTTACATAACCAGTTTTTAATCCATCACATCCATGATAGCTTTTTATCATTTTATTTCTATTAACAAGAGTAAAAGGTTCCTTTCGACCTTCGCTAATAGTTTCCATCCATATTTTGGTATAGTCCAAAATTTTTGGATGTTTTAAAAGTTCCCTAGACATTATAGCTACATCTAAAGCTGAGGTATAATGATTTGGATCAAAGAATCCAGTGCAATTTACAAAATGAGTGTTATTCATACCAAGTTCCTTTGCTCTTTTGTTCATCTTCTCAACAAACGCTTCCTCTGTTCCTGCCAAAAATTCTGCAAGGGCAACCGACGCATCATTTGCCGATTCTACTGCAACACCCTTTAAAAGTTCCTCAACAGTTCTTATTTCACCCTGCTCCAAAAACATAGTGCTTCCGCCCATGGATTTTGCTCTTGGACTTACGACGACCTTATCAGTAAGTTTAATATCTCCCCTGTCTATGGCCTCCATAGTTAGTAGCATTACCATTATTTTGGTAACGCTTGCTGGATAAACCTTCTCGTTTGCATTCATTTCATATAAAATTTTGCCTGATGAGTTCTCCATAAGCAGAGCTGATCTGCAATCCAGTTTTAATCCATCAGTATTTTTAGCAAAAACTTGAGTTGGAGTTAAGAGCATTATTAATGATATTAACAAAGCTATGTATCTTCTCATTAAATTCCCTCCCTGTTTTTTATCTAATTTTATTATTCCCTGCTTGAATCTTTTTATTATCTTACTTAGGAGGTATTCTCAATATAAAAAGCACGATATAAAACTATATCGTGCTTACAGATTGTAGACAAACTCTCATTGGTGTTTAGACTTTACAAGAGCCCCGTGAATGGATTTCAAAAAGGCATCTCTCATGAGTTTTAGCAATTCTTGCTTTTCGACTTTTCAAAAGTCCGTAATTCTGCACACGGAAGTGCAGAGCCGAGTGGCCGACAAGGATGTCGGCTCACGAGGGTAGGACTTTTGAAAACAAAGAAAAGCTTAGAATTGCTTAACGAAATGAGCGAATGCCAGGGAAATCCTTCACGGGGCTTATCAAAAAACAACTTTTTCAACAGTCTGAAAGCACGATATAAAACTATATCGTGCTTAGTATCTTTGTATTCCTTCTTTTGTAACAACACCAAAAATAAGTGGTCTGTGTTCTGGTTTTTCCTTTGTTACTTGGAAGGCCCTCTTTAATCTTTCTTCACAATCCTTTAATTTGCTCATATCGTTTACATGAATATAAGCAAGCGGTTCTCCCTTTTCCACATAATCTCCAACCTTCTTATTTAAAACAACTCCAACAGCAAGGTCTATTTGGCTTTCCTTTGTTTCCCTACCTGCTCCTAAAACAAGGGCAGCTAAACCAACTTCAATTGCCACTATTTTATTTACATAGCCGCTTTCTTCTGCCTTAAACTCTATAATGTGTTCTGCCTTTGGTAAAAGTTCTGGATTATCTATAACTTCAGGATCTCCACCTTGAGCTGCAACAAATTCTTTGAATTTATTTAATGCTGCACCAGTTCTAATTGTATCTTCTAAAATCTCTCTTGCTGTTTCTACATTATCGGCCTTCTTTGCTAAAATAAGCATATATGAACCGAGGGTCATGCAAAGCTCATATAAATCCTTGGGGCCTTTTCCCTTCAGTGTATCAATCGCTTCCTTTACTTCTAAAGCATTACCAACAGCAAATCCAAGAGGTTCATCCATATCTGAAACTATGGCAATAGTATTTCTTCCTACATTAGTTCCGATATCCACCATCTCTTTTGCAAGGGCAAAGGAATCATCTAAAGTCTTCATAAATGCCCCTGCACCAGTTTTAACATCTAACACAATGGCATCAGCACCTGCTGCAATTTTTTTACTCATAATACTTGAAGCAATTAAAGATATATTATCAACAGTTGCAGTAACATCTCTCAAAGCATAAAGTTTTTTATCTGCAGGTGCTAAATTAGCAGTTTGACCTGCTACTGCAAGTTTTACTTTATTTACATTTTCAATAAATTTTTCCTTAGGCATTTCAATGCTAAGACCTTTTATTGATTCAAGTTTATCTAAAGTTCCACCAGTATGTCCAAGACCTCTTCCTGACATCTTTGCAACAGGTGCTCCTGCTGCTGCAACCATAGGCCCAAGAACTAAAGTTGTTGTATCTCCAACTCCCCCCGTTGAATGTTTGTCAACTTTGATTCCTTCAATTGCAGATAAATCAACAACTTCTCCTGAATTAACCATAGCCATTGTAAGGTCTGCAGTTTCCCTTTTATTCATCTTTTGAAAATAAATTGCCATAAGAAGGGCTGAAACTTGATAGTCTGGAATTTCTCCCTTAGTATACCCATTAACTACAAATTCAATTTCTTCTTTTGTTAGTTCTCCACCATTTCTTTTCTTCAAAATAATATCATACATTCTCATAGGATTATCCCCCTATTACATGGATTTGATGATTTCCTTAACTAATTTAACAAATTTTTCTGTTGCCTTTGCTGCTGTAGCAACAACCCTTTCATGATCAAGGGGCTCTAAATTATCTGGAATAGCCATGTCAGTAATACAAGAAATACCAAGAACCTTCATACCACCATGGTTTGCAACAATAACCTCAGGAACTGTTGACATTCCTACTGCATCTGCCCCCATATATCTTAACATTCTAAGTTCTGCCGGTGTCTCATAATTGGGTCCTGATACAGCAACATATACACCCTTTTGAACTTTAACATTTATCCTTTCGGCACATTCTTCTGCAAGCCTAATAAGTCCTCTATTATATGCCTCCGACATATCAGGAAACCTTGGTCCAAGCTCCTCATAGTTTTTACCTATAAGTGGATTAGCTCCTATCATATTTATATGGTCTATAATAATCATTAGGTCACCCGCTTCAAATTCTGGATTCATTCCCCCAGCTGCGTTTGTGACGATTATCTTTTCAATGCCCAATGCCCTCATAACTCTTATAGGCAAAGTCACGTCCTTTAAATCGTGTCCTTCGTAATAATGGAATCTTCCATTCATGGCCATAACATATTTATCTCCAATGTATCCAAAAATAAATTCACCAGCATGCCCTACTACTGTTGACTCTGGGAAATGCGGAACTTCGCTGTATTTAATAACCATTTTGTTTTCAATTTCGTCAGCAAGTTTTCCAAGTCCTGATCCCAATATAACAGCAACATCAGGTGTCCTTTCAATCTTGGATTTTATGTATTCCTTTGCCTCCATTATTTTTTCTAAATAATTCATTCTTATCCCTCCTACATTTTACTTACAATTCCTCTAACAAGCTTTATAAACTTTTCTCTAACCTTCATTGAAGTTTCAATAACTTCCTCATGATTAAGAGGTTGATCTAATATTCCAGCTGCCATATTAGTTATGCAGGAAATGCCTAATACCTTTATTCCTGAATGATTTGCCACTATAACCTCAGGAACTGTTGACATACCAACAGCATCTCCACCAAGCTTTCTTATTGCTCGTATTTCAGCTGGAGTTTCATAGTTAGGTCCTGTTAGCATAAAGTATACACCTTCGACAACAGGAACATCAATATCCTTGGAAACATTTTTGGCTATTTCTATTAATTCCTTATCATAAGGATTAGACATATCTGGAAATCTTGGTCCAAACTCTTCAATGTTTCGTCCTATTAATGGATTAGCCATTGAAAAATTAATATGGTCCTTTATAATCATAAGATCCCCTGGTTTAAAATTTGTATTTACTCCACCTGCCGCGTTCGTAACAATTAGCTTTTTAACTCCAAGCATTTTAAATACTCTAATAGGAAGCGTAACTTCCTTCATAGAATAACCTTCATAAAAATGGAATCTACCATTCATGAGCAATACATTTTTATCCTCTAATCTTCCAAAAATAAATTTACCCGCATGGCCTGCAACAGTGGAGACAGGAAAGTTTGGAATATCGCTATAAGGTATTTCAATTTTATCCTCAACTTCATCTGCTAATATTCCTAATCCAGAGCCTAGTATTATAGCAATTTCTGGAACATGTGGGATTTTGCTCTTTATAAATTCTGCTGCTTCCTTGATTTTAGTTAATTCCTGCATGATATCACCTCTTATTTTAATATTTCCTTTGCAAAACTTTCACCGTTTATGTTTGCATTTACATTTAAAAGTTCAGCTATTGTTTTTCCGATATCAGCAAAAGTTTTTCTTGTCCCTAAATTCACTCCACTTTTAATGTTTTTACCGTAAACTAATATTGGAATATATTCTCTTGAATGGTCTGTGCTTTCTGTGGTCGGATCACAACCATGATCAGCTGTTATTATAAGGACATCATCATCCCTTAAATTATCAATTATTTCAGGAATCCTTGCATCAAAATCCATTAAGGCTTTAGCATATCCTTGGACATCATTTCTGTGCCCATAGAGCATATCGAAGTCAACTAAATTAGTGAAAATTAATCCCTTTGTATTCATCTTCATATATTCGATTGTTTTATCTACTCCATCCATATTATTTTTAGTATGCACTGCCTTTGTTATTCCATATCCATCATAAATATCTTCTATTTTTCCAACTGCACATACATCCATTCCACTTTCTTGAATATAGTTTAACAATGTTTTATTAAATGGTTTCAAAGCAAAATCTCTTCTGTTGGATGTTCTTTTATAGTTCCCTGATGTTCCTATAAAAGGTCTTGCAATTACTCTTCCTACGCCATGTTCTCCAACGAGCATTTCTCTTGCAATTCTGCACATTTCATAAAGCCTTTCAAGAGGAATAACCTCCTCGTGGGCTGCAATTTGAAATACGCTATCTGCAGATGTATAAACTATTGGATAGCCTGTCTTAACATGCTCATCTCCTAATTCCTCTATGATAGCTGTTCCAGATGCCGGTTTATTCCCTAGAGTTTTCGTTCCTATTCTTCTTTCAAATTCTTCTATTAACTCTTTTGGAAAGCCATTTGGATATGTAGGGAAAGGTCTTTCAAGAATAAGCCCAGCAATTTCCCAATGTCCTGTAGTAGTATCTTTACCTTTAGACATTTCACCTGATCTTCCATAGCTTCCTTCTGGTGCATCAACAGGCTCAATACCCTTTATGTCATCTATATTTCCAAGGCCTAATCTTTGCATATTTGGAAGTTTTAATCCCCCAATTGCCTTAGAAATATTACCTAAAGTGTCACTTCCTTGATCGTTATAAGTATGAGCATCTGGTAATTCGCCTATTCCAACGCTGTCCATAACTATCAAAACAACGCGGTTAATCATAAAATATCCTCCTTCGCACAGCCAGTAAATATTTTTGGAATTTTATTATACAACATTTTTAAAAAAATAAAAAGGGCATTATGCCCTTGGATGCGATTTTTTATAAACTTCACCAATTTTATATTTGTAAAGTTCTGCATAGATTTGAGTTGTTGATATATCTGAATGTCCTAATAATTCCTGTAAAGATTTTAAATCCGCTCCATTTTCTATCAAATGTGCTGCAAAGGAATGCCTTATTATGTTTGGAGTTATTTCTTTTTGTATATTAGCCAAATTAGCATAATACTTTAATATTTTCCAAAAACCCTGTCTTGTCATCCTATCTCCTTTATTGTTGACAAAGAGTGCTTTTTCTTCCTTTCCTGCCAATAATTTATCCCTTAGTGTCATATATTTTCATAGTGTAAAATTATTGTAGGACGAAAAAGGACAAAAAATTTAAAAGAGACAACCCCTGTGGTAAAATAAAAAGTGGAAAAAACACAAATCAATAAGGGGGTGTCTCTTTTGAATAATATTATACAACATGATATTATACAACAACATTTAATAAATTTCACTACTAAATTAATAAAAAATGTAGAAGAAATGCTGTCAAAAGAATGGGATTTTACAAAACTTGTTGAGGTAGTTAAAGAATCGACTGATGAACTTGGAAGGAATATAATAAAAGACTTTTTAGAAGAATTAGATAAAGCGATTAAAGAAGATGATAAGAGAAAAAAGGAATGGATAGTTGAAAGAAAAGACAAGAAAAGTATTTATTACGCTCCTAGGAGGAATAGAATATTCA
>NZ_CAKP01000121.1 GCF_000297115.1 Caloramator australicus RC3
AGGAAGGTGGAGCAGTTATAGTAAACACTGCAAAGTCACCTGAAGAAATTAAAAAGGAATTAAACTTCAACGGAAAGGTTTATACAATTGACGCAAGAAAGATTTCAGAAGAAACA
>NZ_CAKP01000120.1 GCF_000297115.1 Caloramator australicus RC3
TATAAAGACCGAGAACTTTGCCAGTAGCATCGTCGATAGCACCATGGATAGAATAGTTACAGCCAATACCCAGCCAATCAAATGGAGAGGAATCCATCTGAACTAGAAGCCCCATCTGTGGTTTTCTTTTTCGTCTTGTATGGGGTTTAAATCTACGGCGCTTTTTAGGGCTTTTAATACCGGTAGAGTTAAGGATATTGTAGATGGTAGAGTAACTTAGCTTAATGCCATGGAATCTTTCAAGAAGCTCGTTAAAATGTTTGAAGTTAGCATTTTTGTAGTTGTCAGACAATTTAAGAGAGATAATTTTACCTTTAAGTTCATCGGAAACAGCATGAGAAGGTTTACGGCCTTTGTTTTTATGAATAAGAGCAGAAACCCCGCTTTGCATCACACCCTTTCTTAATCTAATAACTTGACGTTCGCTAAGGCCTAAAACCTTTGCTGCTTCCTTGACAGTTAATAAACCCTCAAGGGATTTTTGAATGACAACATACCTATTAATTTGTTTTTGTGACATTGAATAAAACACCTCGTTCCTCATAGTGACATTTTATCATATTACTCTACAACATGACATTATCATAAAATAATCACAAGCTTACAAAAATTGTTATTGAATTATTTCGTTAAATATAGTATAATCTATAAGTGCCATATGGAGAGATGTCCGAGAGGTCGAAGGAGCACGACTGGAAATCGTGTGAACCCCTATAAAGGGTTCCGCGGGTTCGAATCCCGCTCTCTCCGCCATGGCCGTGCTAGACGGGGAGGTAGCGGTGCCCTGTAACCTGCAATCCGCTATAGCAGGGTTGAATTCCTTGCTGAGGTACCTGCCTGTGGGGACTGCCCCTGGCAAGTGGTGTTGATAACTGGGTCCTATGCAACAGAAACCTGTGAACCCCGCCAGGTCCGGGAGGAAGCAACGGTAAGCAGGCACTTCTGTGTGCCATGGGGAAGCCTGGTTGGAGCTAACTACCAGGGTAACGCCTGTAGGTTTATATCAAGGCAAGGTGCACGGCCTTAAAGATCTGGATTGCCAGGTCTTTTTTTATATACAGACATCAAGCTGGTGCTAAGTCACCAGCTTAATTTTTAAAGGAGCTGATTTTATGAGAATTGCTCTTTATAGAAAATGGAGACCTCAAAACTTTGACGAAGTTGTCGGACAGGAGCCTATCGTTAAAACTTTAAAAAATCAAATAAAAGCTGGACATATATCGCATGCTTATCTTTTTTCAGGAACTAGAGGAACAGGTAAAACATCGACAGCAAGAATATTTGCAAAGGCTATAAACTGTTTAAATCCAATAGATGGGAATCCATGTAATGAGTGCGAAATATGTTCAGGAATAAACAAAGGAACATTACTTGATTTTATTGAAATAGATGCTGCATCTAACAATAGAGTTGAGAATGCTAGGGATCTTATCGATACTGTTTCAATTCCTCCTTCAAAGGCAAAATACAAGGTATATATAATAGACGAAGTTCATATGCTGTCAACTCATGCCTTTAATGCTCTTTTAAAAACCTTAGAGGAACCCCCTGAATATGCTGTATTTATATTAGCTACAACAGACCCTCAAAAGGTTCCGGTAACTATTTTATCAAGATGCCAGAGGTTTAATTTTAAGAGAATTAAAAAGGATGAGATTAAGGAAAGACTAAAGCTTATTGTAAACGAAATTGGAGTAGAGATTGAAGAAAATGTTTTGGATCTTATAGCTTCAAATTCTGATGGTGCATTAAGAGATGCCTTGTCTTTACTTGATCAATTGGTTTCTACAGTAAGCGGCAAAATAGATTATGAAAGCGTTATATCAATACTAGGTTTAACATCAAAGGAAAATATTTTTAAACTTGTTGATTTGATAATTGAAAAGGATATTCAAAATTCACTGAAACTTGTAGATAAAATTATATTAGAAGGTAAGGATATAAACAATTTTATAGAAGAAATTATTGCTCATCTTAGAAACCTTTTAATGGTTAAAGTCTCTAAAAACCCTTCAGAGATTATAGATGCAAGTATAGATTATATAAAGGAGCTTAAAAATCAAGCAGGCAGAATTTCAAGTGAAGAAATAATGAGGGGGATAAATATATTTATAGAGGCGGAAAACGATGCAAAAACATTTATGCAGCCAAGGATCGCCCTTGAGATGGCGGTGATTAAGTTTTGCAGAATAGAATATGACACTTCCTTAGAAGTTATTTTAAATAGATTAAATAGACTAGAGGAAGCTATAAAATCTGGAAATGTAAATATAAATGTAAATTTAAGGGAAGAACACAAAAAGGAAACAAAACAAATATTAAAGGTAGAAGAAGCAGCAAAACAGGAGGCAAAGGAGGAGGCTGCATTAACTGTTGATGTTACTTTAGATGAAGCTAGAATAGCATGGCAGGATGTTTTAAATTATTTAAAAGTAAATAAAAGGATGAGCCTTGCTTCCCTGCTTAATTTAGGGGATGTTACATCTGTAAAAAATGGAGAAATAACAATAACCTTTGAAGGCAAATATGCCTTTTCAAAAAAGAAAATCGAAGAGGGAGACAATAAAAAGTTTATTATAGAGGCCTTCTCTAAGGTTTTAAGAAAACCAGTTAGGATAAGACTTGAGGTTAAAGAGGAAAAGAATGATATAGAGGAAGCTATTAAAAAGACAAAGGAAATTTTTGGTGAAGATATAGTTGAAGTGGTTGAGTAAATTAATGGCTTGGAGAGATATAAAAAAAATGGTATAATTTTTAAAGACCCACATTCAAGTATTTGCATATAATAATATAAAGGCTACAAGGAGGTTTTAAAATGTTCAAGGGTGGAATGCCACCAATGGGAGGCGGATTTAATAATTTAATAAAGCAAGTTCAAAAAATGCAAAAACAAATAGAAGAATTTCAGGAAGAACTTCATAATAGAACTTTTGAAGCTTCAGCTGGCGGTGGTGCTGTAACTGCAGTGGTAAACGGTAAAAAGCAGCTTCTTGAAATAAAAATAAAGAAAGAAGTTGTTGACCCAGATGATGTTGAAATGCTTCAAGATTTAATTCTTGCTGCAGTTAATGAGGCTACAAATAAAGCAGAGGAAACTGTGACAAGCGAAATGGCAAAGATAACTGGTGGTCTTCAAATGCCAGGTCTTTTCTAATGTGGGGTGATTTTTTTGAATTTTTATCCCCATTCCCTTTTGAAACTTATTGATGAGTTTACTAAATTTCCAGGAATAGGGCCAAAGACTGCCCAAAGATTAGCCTTTCATGTTTTAAACATGGATGAAAAAGATGTAGAGAGCTTTTCAAAGGCTCTTGTAGATGCAAAAAAGAATATAAAGTATTGTTCCGTTTGTGGTAACCTAACGGATGTGGATCCATGTATAATATGCAAGAATACAGAGAGGGATAAAACAACCATCTGTGTTGTTGAAGAACCAAAGGATGTTATCGCAATGGAAAAAACAAGGGAGTTTTTTGGGATATATCATGTGCTTCACGGTTCTATTTCTCCGTTAGGTGGGATTGGTCCGGATGATATTAGAATAAAAGAGCTTTTATCTAGAATTACTCCTGAGGTTAAGGAGGTAATACTGGCAACAAACCCAAATGTTGAGGGTGAAGCAACAGCAATGTATATTGCAAGGCTTTTGAAACCTTTAGGAGTAAAAGTTACAAGAATAGCCCATGGAATCCCCGTAGGCGGGGATTTAGAATATGCCGACGAAGTGACTTTAAGTAAGGCATTAGAAGGAAGAAGGGAAATTTAAATCCCTTCTTTTTTTTGTCTCCCTCAAAAAAACTCTGTCAATTCCAGTTAAACCTTGTCAAAAGAAAATAAAGTTGTTCAAAATGGAAGAGTTAATTTAAGGCTCTTCCTTTTTTATTTGGATTAGTATTTTAGAGATTAAGTATGATAGGGTAATAGGGTATGGGAATTAAGGGGGATAGTGATTAGGAATTTTAGGGAGAAGGATATTGGGATTAGTGAGGACAGGAGTTTAGTTTTAAGTGAAAAAATTAGAAGATAGTTAGTAAGGATTTAGTAAGTTCAAGGGTTTTAAGTGATTGAATTGAGATTAATAGTGAGAATAAGTTTTATAGTGCTTAGTATGGGAAAGTATGAAAATATGAAAGATTAAATAGTAAGAATTATATACCCCCCTAACTGCTATTCTACTTACCACTATACTTAATACTATTCCCCTATTAAAAACTAAAACACTATTCCACTTATCCATAAATTTTTGTCAAACTTTATTTTCCTTTTCGACATGAATAATTGTAAATATGTGTAAATAAATTGGAAATTATTTTGAGAATTTTGACAGACTTTATTTTATGGTATTTTATGGGAGGTAGATTTTTCAAGAGGTGAGATGGGGTGGTTTTGACAAGGTTTTTTTGACAAGAACATTTGTGTCTTCCTCAAAAAAAACTCCTTCAATTCCAATTAAACTCCTTCAAAAGAAAATAAAGTCGTTCAAAAGGGAAGAGTAAATTTAAGGCTCTTCCTTATAACCAACTATTTTTTTTAATGCTCTTTGCACAGCATCTTTAGATGTTCCCCAAGGAGCATCGGCATTTAAATAATCAAACTTTTTAATAAACCACTGAATTTCCTTTTGTAATTCCTTTAAACTTTTGTTTTGAATTTCTTTTGTAACTTCAATAAATTCATTAATTCCCGTTTCGTAAGTATTATGATGATTACAATATGATAATATTAATAAATAATGATTTTTACAAAAACCTTTACAGGTTTTATATAAGGTTTTAAAATCCTTTTCCCTAATCCAAAGATGGATTAAAATGCCTATATTATCAATGATATTGGTATAAATTTTATTACATATAAAGCATTCTTGATTATTATCATATCTAATATTGTTGTGGGGTTTAAATATTTTGCGAATTAAAGAATCTTTATTTATTGATTGAGCACTTTTTTCAACATTATTTATTTCAATATCTATTATCTTATCTAGAATCAATGCTAAACCAAGCTTGTCATAGGTTTGATTAAGCTTTTCAAAATGCCGTCTACAAAATAAAAATTCATTCCCTAGTTTTGTGTAGAATTCGGAATCCATTACCATTTCTCCCAATATAACTTCTATTAATTGCCTTTCATATTCATTTTGAATTAAACACAGGGGACATTCAGCTGTTTTATTTTCAAAGGCCTCATAAACTCTTAGTTGTTCAATGGATAACTTCATAGCTTTCACACCTTTGTTGAATATTAAAACTCTTAATTATTATATATCAATAATCTGTTTAAATCCACCACATTTTGGGAATAATAACAGATAACATAGGGGAGGTGGATTTCTTATGGAAATGAATATAAAATTTGCTGAAAAGTTAAATATTGCCAAGGAAAAGGTCAATGAAAATGATGCATTAAAGGATGAATTCAAGGCTGCAGTTTTAGAGCTTGAACTTATAAGAAATTATATAAATTATGTGGATGATCCTGACCTTATAGAATATGCAATTTATGCTGAAAAGGCAATTCAAAAAAGAATTGCATATATTTTAAAGAAGTTAAGGTAATAATATTTTTTTGTTTGAATAAATATGATTTAAGGGGGGATTTCTATGATGTTGAATATAGATCAAAGTATAATTTACTATTTAGGGGTAGTTATATTTTTAATTTTATTGGTCCTTTCAATGAAATTAAAAAAATTGATCATATTTAAGATTATATTAAAAACAGCAATTGGAGGACTTATAGTTTTTGCTCTAAACATATTACTCAATCTTTTTCAAACGGCTATTCCGCTCAATTTAATAACATCGTTTTTAGTCGGAGTTTTAGGTATACCAGGGCTTTTATTAATATTTTTAATTAAATATATAGTATATCCGTTATAAAAAATAATAAATATTTTTTATAGGATTCGCCTGATATGTCGAATCCTTTTTATTTTTTGAAATTATTGACTTTAAATGTAGGGTTTGTTACAATCTATTTGATGCTCTGTTATATTTTTGACTATTCTTAATTTTACTATTTTTAAACAACTGTTATTAATTAATAATTATTATGTTATACTTGAATTTCTTTTTAAATGAAGGGAGGAAAAAGTAAAATGGGTAAGCTAGTTGAAATTCGTTGGCACGGTCGTGGTGGACAAGGTGCTAAGACAGCTTCATTACTTCTTGCAGAAGTAGCTTTTAATACCGGAAAGTATATTCAAGGTTTCCCAGAATATGGTCCAGAAAGAATGGGGGCTCCAATTACTGCTTACAACAGAATAAGCGATGAGCCAATAACAATCCACAGCAATATTTATGAACCAGATTATGTTGTTGTTGTTGACGAAACATTAATCAAGTCAGTTCCAGTTACAGCGGGATTAAAGGAAGGTGGAGCAGTTATAGTAAACACTGCAAAGTCACCTGAAGAAATTAAAAAGGAATTAAACTTCAACGGAAAGGTTTATACAATTGACGCAAGAAAGATTTCAGAAGAAACACTTGGAGCATACTTCCCAAATACTCCAATGCTTGCAGCAGTTGTTAAGATTACAGGTGTTATTCCAGTTGATGTATTCTTAAACGACATTGAAGCTTCATTCAAGCATAAGTTTGCAAACAAACCACACGTTGTTCCAAAGAATATGGAAGCTGTAAAGAGAGCACTTGAGGAGGTGAAGGGAAATGAATAATAGAAAGATGAATATAACACCAAATACTACTTGGAAGGAAACTACACCAGGTGGAGTAATTCTTGATGCTGGTAATGCAGAGGATTTTAAAACTGGTGACTGGAGAGCAATGAGACCAGTATGGCATGAAGATAAATGTAAACACTGCCTACTTTGCTGGGTAGTATGTCCAGACAATTCAATCCTTGTTGAAGACGGGAAGATAAAGGGATTTGATTATGATCACTGTAAAGGATGCGGAGTTTGCACAAAGCAATGTAAGTTTGGCGCACTTGACTTCGTTCCAGAAGAATAATGAGGGGAGGATTAGGATATGGCAAAGAGAGTTTCTTTAAGTGGTAACGAAGCAGTTGCATTTGGTATGAAACAGATAAATCCAGATGTTGTTGCTGCTTTCCCTATAACACCATCAACAGAAGTTCCACAATACTTCTCACAATTCGTTGCTAATGGAGAAGTAGATACAGAATTCGTAGCAGTTGAATCAGAACACAGTGCGATGTCAGCATGTATAGGTGCTGCAGCAGCAGGTGGAAGAGTTATGACTGCAACAGCATCAGCAGGTCTTGCACTTATGTGGGAAATGCTTTATGTTGGTGCATCAATGAGACTTCCAATGGTTCTTGCTGTTACAAATAGAGCACTTTCAGGACCAATCAATATACATAACGATCACTCAGATACTATGGGTGCAAGGGATTCAGGTTGGATTCAGCTTTATGGTGAATCAGCTCAAGAGGCATATGATAACTTAATTCAAGCAATAAGAATAGGTGAACATAAGGATGTTCAACTTCCAGTTATGGTTTGTTATGACGGATTTATAACAAGTCATGCAGTTGAAAACCTTGAAATGCTTGATGATGAAGAAGTTAAAAAGTTTGTTGGAGTAAAAAGAGAAGCTCCATTTGCTTTAATTGGACAAGATCCAGTTTCAATGGGACCACTTGATCTTCCAAATCACTATTTTGAACACAAGAGACTTCAAGCTGAAGCTATGAAGAATGCAAAGAAGGTAATCTTAGAAATTGCAGCAGAATATGAAAAGTTAACAGGAAGAAAATATGGTTTCTTTGAAGAATACAAAATGGAAGATGCAGAAGCTGCAATAGTAGTTATCAACTCAACCGCAGGAACAGCAAAGTTCGTTGTTGACAATTTAAGAGCACAAGGCAAGAAGGTTGGTCTTATAAAGATTAGAGTGTTCAGACCATTCCCAGCAGAAGAGCTTGCTGAAGCTCTAAAGAACGTTAAGGCTGTTGCAGTAATGGATAAGGCTGATAGCTTCTCAGCAGCAGGTGGCCCATTGTTTGCTGAAGTTAGAAGCGCTATGTATGGAAGAGCAGATGGAAAGATAGTTACTAATTATATTTACGGTCTTGGCGGAAGAGACGTTACTACAACTCAAATTGAAAAGGTTTATGCTGACCTATTCAATGCAATTGAGACAGGAAAATACGAAGTTTACAACTACTTAGGTGTAAGAGAATAGGAGGTGTTTTTATGCCAAATTTAAAGGAGCTTTCTAAGAAGAAGGTTAGATTTACCGGTGGACATAGAATGTGCGCAGGATGTGGAGCGCCAATGGTTGTTAACTGGATACTTAAGGCATTAGATGATGATGAAAGAGCTGTTATTTCAAACGCAACTGGATGTCTTGAAGTT
Source organism: Caloramator australicus RC3 (assembly GCF_000297115.1). Classification (GTDB taxonomy): domain Bacteria; phylum Bacillota; class Clostridia; order Clostridiales; family Caloramatoraceae; genus Caloramator; species Caloramator australicus. The sequence goes on from NZ_CAKP01000120.1 coordinate 8,342, forward strand.
TCAACATGTCTTTATCCATATACATCATGGAAGGATTCTTGGGTTCACACTGCTTTTGAAAATGCTGCAGCTACATGCAGTGGAACTGAAGCTGCTTTTAAAGCTTTGAAGAAAAAGGATTTGTTGATGGAAAGTATAAGTTCATAGCATTTGGTGGAGACGGTGGAACATATGATATCGGTTTACAATCCCTTTCAGGTGCTATGGAAAGAGGACATGATATGCTCTATGTATGCTATGATAACGGAGCATATATGAATACTGGTATCCAAAGATCATCAGCAACTCCTTATGGTGCAGATACAACAACTTCACCAGCAGGAAAAGTAAAGCAAGGTAAAGAACAGTTTAGAAAAGACTTAACTGAAATTATGGTAGCACACCATATTCCATATGCTGCACAAACTGTTCCTGTAATTCCTGGAACTCCATATATGTTTGACCTTTACAACAAGGCTGAAAAGGCGTTTAAGATTACAGGTGCTAAGTTTATGAACGTTTTAACTCCATGTCCAAGAGGTTGGAGGTGCGATACTGCAACTGAGCTTGAAGTTGTTAAGGCTGCAGTTGAAACATGTTTCTGGCCACTTTATGAAGTTGAAAATGGAGAATACAAGATAAACTATATTCCGAAGGAAAAGAAGCCAATAACAGAATGGTTAAAACTTCAAGGAAGATTTAAGCATCTATTAAAGCCAGAAAATGAACATATAGTTCAAAAGATACAAGAAGAAGTAGATAGAAGATGGGAAAGACTTTTATTCCTTGCGAAGGTTAAATAAAAAAGCTTCGGGCAAATGCCCGAAGCTTTTTTATGTGATAGGGGTTATTCTCTAAAGGGTTAAATATATGTTGGTTTATTTTAAATATAACATAAACGATAATGAATGTCAATATCATATTTTTTCTAACCATGCATTTAGAAAAAATTAAAAATATTTTTAAATTTTCGAAAAATTTGAAGGAAAATTTTGTTTATTATAGAAATATAAATTAGATATAATCATTTTTTTAAAGGAGGGGGTTATATGTCAAGAAAGGGTCTTCCTGAAGGCGCTTATGGTCTTAAGGAGGGACAAAAGTATGTGCCTTACATTCCATCAGAAAAGGTTATGCCTGAGTTTACTGCTTTGTCAATAGTTGTAGGTATACTTTTGTCCATCATATTTGGTGCTGCAAATGCTTATCTTGGACTTAAAGTTGGTATGACTATTTCAGCATCAATACCAGCGGCAGTTATTTCAATGGCAATAGTTAGAGTTGTTTTAAGAAGAAAGTCAATTCTTGAAAACAACATGGTTCAAACTATCGCATCAGCTGGTGAATCCCTTGCAGCAGGTGCAATCTTTACACTTCCAGCATTATTTTTATGGGGAGAAAGCCCAGATGCATTAACAATGGGAATAATTACATTTGTTGGTGGTACTCTTGGTGTTCTTTTCATGATTCCTATTAGAAGATATTTAATTGTTCAAGAACATGGAAAGCTCCCATATCCAGAAGGAGTTGCTTGCGCTGAAGTTTTAGTTGCAGGTGAAGAAGGTGGGACAGGTGCAAAGTATATATTCATGGGAGGACTTGTAGGACTTGTTTATAAGTTCTTAGGAGACGGGTTAAAGCTATTCCCAACTGAAATAGAATGGGAAATTAAAGGATATGAAGGTGCCGCAATTGGTGCTGATGTTTACCCAGCTCTTCTTGGTGTTGGATTTATAGTTGGTCCTAGAATTTCTGCTTATATGCTTGGTGGTGCAATCCTTGCATGGCTTGCTTTTATACCGATGATTACATTCTTTGGGCATTACATTGCAGAACCAATTTTCCCTGCAGCAGCTCCAATAAAGGAACTTGGATACTGGGGAATTTGGAGTAGATATATAAGATACATCGGTGCAGGTGCCGTTGCAACTGGCGGTATAATTAGTTTAATTAAGGCTCTTCCAACTATAATCAACTCATTTAAAGATGCAATGAAGGGATTTGGAGCAAAGGCAGCAGGAAAGATAGAAAGAATAGATAGCGATATGGATGCAAAATGGATTATTGGTGGAGTATTAATTCTAGTTGTTTTAATGGCAGTTCTACCACAAATTCCAGTTGGTGTTTTAGGTGCAATCCTTATTGCTATATTTGGATTCTTCTTTGTAACAGTTTCATCAAGAATAGTAGGTCTTGTTGGAAGTTCCTCTAATCCAGTTTCAGGTATGACAATTGCTACATTATTAATAACTACAGTTATATTAAAGGCTGCTGGCTATTCAGGACAAAAGGGTATGATTGCAGCTCTTGTTATCGGTGCGGTAATTTGCACTGCTGCTGCAATAGCGGGTGACATATCGCAGGACCTTAAGACTGGTTATCTTGTTGGTGCAACACCATGGAAACAGCAGGTGGGTGAAATAATCGGTGTTCTTGCATCAGCAGTAGTTATAGGATTTATTTTGATAATGCTCAACAAGGCTTATACATTTGGTTCAAAGGAACTCGGCGCTCCACAGGCAACACTTATGAAACTTGTTATTGAGGGTATTATGAATGGAAATCTTCCATGGAACCTAGTATTCATGGGAGTTGCAACATCTTTAATGCTTGAATTATTTGGAATACCTGCACTTCCGGTTGCAATAGGACTTTATCTACCGATCCATCTTTCAACTCCAATAATGGTTGGAGGTATTATAAGAGGTATAGTTGATAAGATGGAAAAGAGGGAAGATGTTCTAAAGGAAAAGGTTGAAGTTGGAGTTCTTTATTCATCAGGTCTTATCGCAGGGGAAGGCCTTATGGGTGTAATCCTTGCAGCATTTGCTTATGCTAATGTCGATTTGGCATTAAAGAGTATGCCACTTGGACAGTGGGGTGCTTTAATCTTATTCTTAATAGTTGCATGGACACTTTGGATGTATGTAGATAAAGTAGGGAAAACAAATCTTCCAAAGGACAAGACTATAAGTAAATAATTCAAGGCGGCATTTTTGCCGCCTAATTTTTAGATGGGGGGGAAGTTAAGTGAAATACATATTATATGTGTTATCAATTGCGATAATAACAATGATTTTAATGTATATAGGATATTTAAAGGAGGCAAGACTGCCTAGCGAACTTATCAATGTGCTTTATATTAAAGCAAGAAAAAAATACTTGATTATTTAAATAAAAATAAAAAGGCAAGCATTATGGAACTTCAAGATCTCATAAAAAATATTAGAGGAAGGGTATTTTGGAGTAAAAAACAGGTTAAAATAAATGAACCAGAAAAATTTGTAGATTTAATAATTAATGATTTACATCAAAAGGGATTAATCGATATTGAATTTAAGGGGAGTAAAAAAATTATTTGCATAAAAGAATAATGAATAGAATTTTGAGGAATGGAAACACTAATAATGCTGACAACTAAACCTGGAATATCGATAGCTATAATTTCAAGATTAAAAGAGAAAAACATAGATTTTGTAATATAAACTCAAATAATGGTCTATAACAGATATGAAGCTATGGAATCATGGTGATAATATATAAAAGTCGTCGCGAGGGCGGCGAGAAAAAAGAAAAAAGATATTGACAAAGAGTAAAAAGCGTGATAAGATAAGAAACGCTGATTGACCTTTGAAAACTGAACAGTGGCGAAGCGACCAGCAGTAATTTAAGAAGCTAAGGATTTAAACATAAGAGTTTGATCCTGGCTCAGGACGAACGCTGGCGGCGTGCCTAACACATGCAAGTCGAGCGGAGATGCCAAGGAGCAATCCAAGGTGTCTTAGCGGCGGACGGGTGAGTAACACGTGGGTAACCTACCCCAAGGAGGGGGATAACAGGTCGAAAGGCCTGCTAATACCGCATAAAGCTTATGTATCGCATGATGCATAAGCCAAAGGAGGAATCCGCCTTGGGATGGGCCCGCGGCCCATTAGCTAGTTGGTGAGGTAACGGCTCACCAAGGCGACGATGGGTAGCCGGCCTGAGAGGGTGGTCGGCCACACTGGGACTGAGACACGGCCCAGACTCCTACGGGAGGCAGCAGTGGGGAATATTGCGCAA
>NZ_CAKP01000119.1 GCF_000297115.1 Caloramator australicus RC3
ATATTTTTTCGTGTAGTTTTGTCAAGTTTTTGTCTTGTCCTTTCATAGTTTTTACTTTGCTTTTGCTTTCTTGATAATGATTTTTGTATAATTTTAATTCTTTTTTCTGTTTTTCTTAACCATTTTGGATTTTCTACCTTTGTTCCATCAGATAAAATAGCAAATTCTTTAATTCCTAAATCTATACCTACTTTTTTATCTATTTTAGGTAATTCTTTAATTTCTTCTTCTACAAGTATAGAAGCATAATATTTGCCTGTTGGTGTTTTTGATATAGTTACGGATTTAATTCTTCCTTCAAATTGTCTGTGTTGTTTTATTTTTATTTTTGTCTTTAACTTTGGAACTTTTAGATAACTACCTTCAAGTGTTACTGTCCCATTTTGATTATTTGTAGTATAAGACTGGTAACCTTTCTTTTTCTTGAATTTTGGAAAGGCTGTTTTTTTATCTCTAAAGAAATTTTTATATGCTTTTTCTAAATTAAGTTGTGCGTTGGAAAGTGCAAGACTATCTACTTCTTTTAGAAAAGAATATTCTTTTTTATATTGTGCAGGTGTATTGTTTAGCATTTCCCCTGTTTTTTTATAGTATTCTATTTTGTCATGTAACATTTTGTTGTATATAAATCTTACACAACCAAATACTTTAGCAAAATATTCTTCTTGTTCTTTTGTTGGATATATCCTGTATTTATAAGCCTTTAGCAAAATTACACCTCCTTCCTGTAATACTGATTATATCATAAAAAAGAATTTATCAATCAACATTCATCACCCACTTATAGAAGTGGGCGACTTCTGTTACTCTTTAGTTAAATAAAAAACTTAGGGTAAAGCCCCTAAGTTTTCACCTTGCAAACTGGCTGTTATATAATTCAGCATAGAATCCACCCTTTGCTAGGAGTTCTTGGTGAGTTCCCTGCTCTATTATGGTTCCATGATTCATAACAAGTATAAGATCTGCATCCCTTATTGTTGATAATCTATGGGCTATTACAAAGCTTGTTCTGCCCTTCATAAGATTTGCCATTGCCCTTTGAATTAAAACCTCCGTTCTTGTATCTACGTTGCTAGTAGCCTCATCAAGTATTAAAATTTCAGGATCAGCTAAAAACGCCCTCGCAATAGTTAAAAGTTGTTTTTGTCCCTGAGAGATATTTGACGCTTCTTCATTAATAACTGTATTGTAACCATCAGGCAGCGTCCTTATAAAGTGGTCCGCATGGGCTGCCTTTGCTGCTCTAATTATTTCTTCATCCGTAGCTCCTTCCTTACCGTAGGCTATATTATCCTTTATTGTCCCACTAAACAGCCATGTATCCTGTAAAACCATGCCAAACATTTTCCTTAAATCTTCACGTTTCATGTCTCTTATATCTACTCCATCAACAGTTATCCTTCCGCCCTTTACATCATAAAATCTCATTAGAAGGTTTACAAGAGTAGTTTTCCCTGCACCAGTTGGTCCTACTATCGCAATCATTTGTCCTGGTTTTACATGAATATTAATATCTTCCATTAAAGGCTGGTCATCCTTGTAGCTGAACTTTACATGTTCAAATTTAACCTCTCCCTTTGGATTTTCAATAACCATTGGATTTTCCTTGTCTGGCACTTCTTCAGGCTCATCTAATACTTCAAAAACACGTTCTGCAGATGCTACTGTTGATTGAATAATATTAGCTATATTTGCAGTTTGAACTATCGGTTGAGTAAACTGTCTCATATATTGGATAAAAGCCTGAATATCTCCAATTTGAATCTTTCTTTTTGCAACAAAAATTCCACCTACAACGCAGATTAAAACATAACCAACATTATTTACAAAGTTAAGGGCAGGCATTATAAAACCTGACATAAACTGCGCCTTCCAACCAACCTCATAAAGTCTTTCGTTTATTTCCTTAAATGTTTCTATGGAATCTTCTTCTCGTCCAAAGGCCTTAACAATCTTATGCCCTGTAAACATCTCCTCAACATGCCCATTAAGTTCACCTATTATCTTTTGCTGCTGCGCAAAATACTTTTGTGATTTCTTTGCGATTACAGCAGTCAATATCCCAGATGCTGGCAAAGTAAAGAGGGCAATCAAAGTCATTATAGGGCTTATAGAAATCATCATTACTAATATTCCAATTATAGTTACAACTGAAGTTATAAGCTGGGTTAAACTCTGTTGAAGAGTTGTCGCTATATTATCCATATCATTTGTAACACGGCTTAAAATCTCTCCATGGGTTCGTGAGTCAAAATATTTTAAAGGCAACCGATCAAGTTTATCCTTAACCTCAGAGCGCATCTTAAAAACCATTTCCTGCGATACGCTTGACATTATATAAGCCATTAAAAAGTTAAAACTTGCACTTATTATATAAAGTCCTATCAAAATAAGCAGAATTCTTCCGATATAATCATAATCTATACTTGGAATTGGTGAATTTTTGAGCTTTGCTATAACCTGTGGCGGCATCTTTTTTTGGATAGCCATCTGTATTTGAATTATTCGCATATATCTTGCAAGTATTCCCTCACCAAGCTTTGTCGTTGCCTTCCCCATTATCTTAGGTCCAACTATGTTAAAAACTGTGCTTAGGACGGCAAGGATAAATACAGCAATAAACTTAATTTTTTGGGGTTTCATATATTCAACAAGCCTTTTTACTGTTCCTTTGAAGTCCTTTGCCTTTTCAACCGGTCTTCCCATGGCCGGTCCCATAGGTCCCCTGGGGCCAGCAGGTCTATTGATACTTCTTCTCTCGCTCATGCTATCTCCTCCTCACTTAGCTGGGAAGACACAATTTCACGATATACTTCACAGGTTTTTAAAAGTTCCCTATGTTTTCCTATCCCAACTATCCTTCCTTCATCTAAAACTATAATCTTATCTGCGTCCATAATCGTTGCGACTCTTTGTGCCACAATAAGAACAGTTGAATTTGTAGTTTCCTTTTTAAGGGCTAATCTTAATTTAGCATCTGTTTTAAAGTCTAAAGCAGAAAAACTATCATCAAAAATATATATCTTAGGCTTTTTAACTATGGCCCTTGCTATTGAAAGACGCTGCTTTTGACCTCCTGATAAATTCGTTCCACCTTGTGAAACTAAAGAATTAAAGCCATCCTTCATTTCATTGATAAATTCTATAGCTTGGGCAATTTCTGCTGCATGTCTTACTTCTTCATCTGTAGCATCTTCCTTACCGTATCTTATATTATCAGCTATAGTTCCAGAAAATAAAACTGCATTTTGTGGGACGTAGCCTATAAATGATCTTAATTCTTTTTGCTCTAGTTCCCTTATATCGACTCCGTCAATTAAAATGTTACCTCTATCTACATCATAAAAACGCATAATAAGATTCAATATTGTAGATTTACCTGAGCCTGTTCCCCCTATTATTGCAGTAACCTCCCCTGGCTTTGCTTCAAAGGAGATATCTTCGATAGCCGGGGTTTCAGCTCCTGGATAACTGAAGGTAACATTTTTAAATTCTATATGCCCTTTAAATTCATCGACTTTTTTAGGATCCTTAGGATCAATTATTTCAGGTTCGATCTCAAAAATTTCATTAATTCTTTCTGCAGAAGCTTGAGCCCTTGGAATCATAACAAACATAATAGATACCATTATTATTGAAAATAAAATCTGCATTGCATATTGTAAAAAGGCCATCATATCGCCTATTTGAAGTCTATTTTCGCCTATCCTTTTGCTAGCAAACCAAATTATGGATATGCTTGTAAAGTTCATAAGAAGGATCATAATAGGCTGCATTACAGCCATTATTTTATTTACCTTTATTGCAGTATCAGTAAGGTCCCTATTTGCGTCATAAAATCTTTTTCTTTCTGTATCAATCCTATTAAATGCCCTTATTACTCTAATACCAATTAAATTTTCCCTTAATATCTGATTTACTTTATCGAGTTTCTTTTGAAGGGATTTAAAAAGAGGAATAACTTTAGCTGCAATCAAGACAATTGTTGCAACAAATAGCGGCAAAATGCCTCCTAATACTAATGTCAAATACCTATCCTTTGAATAAGCCATTATTATTCCACCTATACACATTATAGGTGCATAAATAATAAATCTCATCATCATTACAAGAACCATTTGAACTTGATTTATATCATTGGTTGTCCTTGTTATCATGGAGGCTGTTCCTATCTTGTCAAATTCATGAAGTGAAAACCTTTCTGCTCTGGTAAAAATATTGTCACGGAGAATTTTACCAAATCCAACTGCAACCCTTGCAGAAAGAAAGGCCCCAACGATTGAACTTAATGAACTTAATCCTGCAACTAAAAGCATGTAGCCTCCACGCCTCCATATATAGGCGGTATCACCCTTCATCATTCCATTATTAACGATATCAGACATTAACGTTGGAAGATAAAGTTCAGCTATTGCCTGAACAAACATAAAGCCAATAACAGCAATAACAAGCCACCTAAATTTTTTAAGAAACCTAAAAAGTTTAATCATGTGCATCAACTCCAAATCATTCTAACTTGTTAAAAACACTTTTCATCTCTTCGAATATCTCATTTAATCTATCAACGTCTTTATCATCAAGGTTTTCTAATTTTTGAAAAATAGCTTTTTTAGTTTTTTCTCTACAATCATTTATAAAAAGCTTACCCTTATCGGTAATTTTAAGTAAAATTATTCTTCTATCCTTTGGATCATATGCCCTTTCAATAAGTCCATCTTCAATCAATTTATCAGCAATAGAAGTTAAATTAGACTTTGGAATCATCATTTTTTCACTATAAAAGCTCATCGGCTTTTCATCATGATTTTCTATTAAATATAATAGCCATAGTTGTTGCTTTGTTACTCCTGGCAAGGTAATGCCCTTCATAAGCTTTTTATAAAACATCGGCAAAAATGTTTGCAAATACTCAGCCAACCTTTCCCTACTCACTATGCCACCTCCATTGTAGGATTAATTCATCTTTAAATAGTTATATTTTATAACTATTATAAAGTGTAACATAATAAGTAAAAAAAGCAAGAAAAAAATATTCGGAAAAACGAATCAAAAAAGGCCTAAACATTAGGCCTTTTTTGAAAATCCGTCAGGATGGTTTTTATGCCAATTATATGCCGTTTTTATTATTTCCTTTATATCAGTATATTTTGGTTTCCAGCCAAGTTCTTTTTTAATCTTTTCTGAACTTGCAATAAGAACAGCAGGGTCCCCAGGTCGGCGACCTACTATTTCTCTTTTAATCGGATGCCCTACTGCTTCTTCTGCTGCATCGATTATCTCTTTAACCGAAAAACCTACGCCATTTCCTAGGTTAAAAACATCTGATTCATGACCTTCATATAATGCCTTTAGGGCTAAGTAATGGGCATAGGCAAGATCATTAACATGGATATAGTCTCTGATGCAAGTTCCATCCTTTGTCGGATAATCATCGCCAAATACCTTTATGCTATCCCTCTTCCCTAATGCAGCCTGCAATACCAATGGGATTAAATGGCTCTCTGGATTATGGTCTTCTCCAATATCTCCTTCTTCATCTGCACCACATGCGTTAAAATATCTTAAGGCGATATATTTAAGGCCATAACTTCTTGAATAATCCTCCATTGCCCCTTCCATAATAAGTTTTGTCCTTCCATAAACATTGGTAGGATTTTTAGGAAGGTCTTCAGTTATAGGAACCCTTTCAGGCTCACCATAAACTGCTGCAGTTGAAGAAAATACAAGCCTTTTAACATTACAATCCAGCATAACTTCAAGAAGATTTAATGTCCCTTCAACATTGTTTTTGTAATACATCATGGGCTTTTCCATAGATTCACCTACAAGGCTATAAGCTGCAAAATGAATGACAGAGTCTATATTATATCTTTTTATGGTATCCCTTAAAAGTTCGCTATCAAAGATGTCTCCCTTTACAAAAATATCACATTTTACAGCTTCTTCATGCCCTTTTACAAGATTATCATAGGCAACAACATTAATCCCCATCCTATGGAGCATCTTTACGGTGTGGGAACCTATATAACCTGCTCCACCAGTAACTAAAATGTTCATTTAAACTCCCCCTATCATAGAAAACCTTTTCTATTTGTATTATACTAAAAAAAATAGATAAATAAAAGATAAAAACTCGCTACCATAATTATAATATTAACAAAATAACAATGTGAACTACCCCCACTTATAGAAGTGGTGGCTTCGTGGTCAAGGTAACTTCTGTTACCAGATTACCCACGCTCAAAGGGCTGTTCCTTCCCCATATATACCAATCACATGGCTAATTTTAGCAAATTCTTGCTTGCATTTATATCTCTATCATGAACTGCACCACACTTTGGACATTTCCATTCTCTCAATGCTAAATTCTTTACATCAGAATTTTTATATCCACATTCACCATAGTGTAAAATTATTGTAGGACGAAAAAGACAAAAAATTTAAAAGAGACAACCCCTGTGATAAAATAAAAGTGAAAAAAAACACACAAACCAATAAGGGGGTGTCTCTTTTGAATAATATTATACAACAACATTTAATAAATTTCACTACTAAATTAATAAAAAATGTTGAAGAAACTATATCAAAAGAATGGGATTTAACAAAACTTGTTGATGTAGTTAAAAAAATGACTGATGAATTAGGAGCAAACATAATAAAGGACTTTTTAGAAGAATTAGATAAAACGATTAAAGAAGATGAAAAAAGGAAAAAGGGATGGGTAGTAGAAAGGAAAGACAAGAAAAAGATTGTAACAATGCTAGGCGAAATAGAATATGCAAGAACGTATTACAAATCTAAGAAGAATGGGGAATATAGATAT
>NZ_CAKP01000118.1 GCF_000297115.1 Caloramator australicus RC3
CTTTTTTAATATAATGTAGAGATGAGCATAATTGATTAAAAACAAATTATTTATGTTAAATTGTTCTAACTTTTATGAAGTGAAGCTCAATTATTTTAAATTAAACTTAAATTAACACCAAAAAAGCAAAAAAAGGGTAGACTACTCCCTTGGTAAAATTGATGTTCAAAAAATTTAATTTAATTTTAATATAATTTATTTAGGCTGTTCTTCTAAATCCCGATAGGGATTTGTATTTATCAACGCAGCCAGATTTTATGGCAGCAATTGCAACAGTTAAAAGGCAAATGTGACCGATTGTATTCAAATTAGTAACGGAGTTAATATTTCTAACATAAGCTTGTTCTGTATTGAGATTTTTCCATCTAGAATTGTATCTTTCGGATTCAGTTCTTAGACTATATATTTTTTTAAAAAATATAGAATCACGATTTATAGAGGACCTATAATCAGTGCCAATAGTTATATATTTTACACAACCTCTGTATTTCTTACCATTAAAGTATTTTTCATGGTTACATGGGCATAAAGAGTCATCTTTAGAAGTTCTAAAAGGACAGCAAAACTTTTGCTTGATATATGAATCAAAATATTGTTTACCATCTTTATGCATTACTAAACCAGCATCACAAATGACATTACCAGTTGATGTTAAGTTCTTTTTCTTAGTGCCACGCTTATTTAAGGGGATGAAGGCATGACCTTTAAGGGTATTACGAATGAAATCATGATTTTGTTTTGAATCATAGCCTTTATCAGCAATAATGTAACTGCCTTCAAGAGAAAACCACTCATTTGTGGTAGCAAGGATTTCTATAAGATTAGAAACTTCATTAACATCAGCAGTAGTAGTAAATTCAGCAATAGGGAGACCAGATATAGCATCACAAATAACATGATTTTTGTAACCCCAGTAGAATTCATATTTTTTCTTTGAGTTATTAGGCTTATCCTCAGAAGCTTTAACATTGATGGAGTTATTGGCAGTATGAACTCCTAACTTACAATCTTTATCAGAAGAAGGTGGATTATTTTTAGAAAATTTGTTTTTTGAAAAGGACTTAGGATTATTAAATTTAGTATTAGCCTTAACGGGAGTAGCATCAACAGAAATAAATTTGTTATCAATAAAACCTAACTCTTTAAGAATATTAACTTGATTTTTCATGATTTCTTTAAGATAAGAGTTAGACAAATTTTTAATGAATCTTTGAAAAACTGAGTAAGAAGGTAAAGGCTTAAGGATATCGAACCCACAAAGCTTAGCAATGATTAAATTATTTCTAAGAAATCTTTAAGTTCAGTAACTTGAGCAAATTTTTCACATTTCATGACAATAAAGGCTCTGAAAAGAGCATGGCTGAGACTGCCAAGGCACACAGGGGATAGG
>NZ_CAKP01000117.1 GCF_000297115.1 Caloramator australicus RC3
CCTACAACGTCGTCAGACTTAACTGTCAATATTTCTTGTAGGGTATGAGCTGCACCATATGCTTCTATTGCCCAAACTTCCATCTCACCAAATCTTTGACCACCAAATTGTGCCTTACCACCAAGTGGCTGTTAGGTAACTAATGAGTATGGACCTGTTGAACGCGCGTGTATCTTATCGTCAACAAGGTGAGCAAGCTTTAGCATATACATAT
>NZ_CAKP01000116.1 GCF_000297115.1 Caloramator australicus RC3
GCTGCAGAAAATATATTGATTGAAACACCAGAGATTGTTTGATCTGCTCTTAAGTTTATACTCAATACAGCATGAATTAGTGCTATTCCCATTCCTGCTATAATGGCAAATAACACTCCGACCCAAGCATTGTTTGTAAGGAATGATCCTAAAACTCCAAAAAATGCTCCAGCTATCATTATACCTTCAAGTCCTATATTTACAACGCCCGATCTTTCTGATATTACGCCACCTAAGGCTGCAAATATTATAGGAGTTGCCAATCTTAATGTAGCTGCAATTAATGAGACGAATAGGGAGATCGTTATGCTATGCATTCTTGATTGCCTCCTTTTTCTTCTTTTCTTTCAACCATTTGTATATATAATCAGCAGCTACAAATATAATAATTATACCCTGGATTATATATACAATTTGCTTTGGTATTCTAAACTTTTGAAGTATTCTAGCACTTGAGTTCAAGCCACCAAACAATAGTGATGAGAATAAAACTCCAATAGGATGGCTTTTTGCAAGCAAGGCAACAGCTATTCCGTCAAAACCATAATTAGTAAATCCAACAAGCTGATGGGCTTTATGAATAGTTCCCGCAACGTGAGCAGCGCCACCAAGACCTGCTATTGCCCCTGAAATTACCATTGCCAAAATGATATTTTTCTTTGAATTAATACCGCCATATTCTGCAGCATGCATATTAAGTCCAACTGCTCTTAATTCATAGCCAATTGTTGTTTTCCAAAGCAGCCAATATATAACGAATATCAAAGCAATACCAATAAACAATCCAACATTTACTCTTTCTGAGGGACTTAAAAATCTATATAATTGTGCTGATTCTAAAATCATTTTTGATGAGGCTGAGCCTTCCCTATGAATAGGCCCCTTAACGAAATAGTTTGAAACATTCATTGCGATAAAATTCATCATTATAGTATTAACAACTTCGTTAGTTCCAACCTTTGCCTTTAAATATCCAGGAATTGCAGCCCACACTGCCCCAAAAATTAAACCACCTAATAAGACTAATGTAACATGTATTGGTGCTGGAATTCCAGGAATTAAACCAATAAGTGCTGCTGCAAGCATCCCCATTATAAATTGTCCTTCAACACCGATATTAAAAAGTCCTGTTCTAAAGGCTACAGAGTGTGCAAGTCCTGTAAAAATAAGTGGAGTCATTGCAACTAATGTTTCTATAAAATTTGCCCTTTTACCGAATGTTCCTTCCCAAATAGCTGAAAATAATGTTGCTGTTCCATCAATAAATCCTAAATTTTTTGCCCACATTACAAAAAATACTGCAACAAACAATCCTAAAAGAATTGCTATGAGAGGGAACATTAAAACGTCTATTGCCTTTTTAACCAAAGCATTAAAAGCTACATTTTTTGTTTTATTGTTTATCATGTTCTCCCTCCTTCTTATTTAAAGTTCCTCCTGCCATGAGGATACCCAATTCCATTTCATTTGTCTTATCAGCATCTAAGATTCCTACTATCTTTCCATCATACATAACTGCAATTCTATCTGAAAGGGCCATGACTTCATCAAGTTCAAGGGAAACTAATAGGACTGCCTTGCCCTTATCTCTTTCTTCTACTAATCTCTTATGAATATATTCAATTGCTCCAACATCTAGTCCTCTTGTTGGTTGTGTCGCTATTAAAAGTTCTGGGTCCTTTGTAATTTCTCTTGCAGCAATAAATTTTTGCTGATTACCACCTGATAGTGCCCCTGCATGAACCTCTTCATTTGGAGTTCTAACATCAAAATCGTTTATTAACTTTTTAGCATGTTCTCTAATAACGTCATAATTCATTATAATTCCCTTTGAGAAAGGCTCCTTATCATGCTGGCCCAAAACGGCATTTTCAGTTAACGAGAATTTTAAAACCAAACCATGTTTATGTCTATCCTCTGGAATATTACTAATACCAGCCTCTATGATTTCCTTTGGTGCTCTGTTTGTTAAATCATTGCCCTTTAAGATTACTCTTCCACCAGTTGCCCTTCTAAGTCCTGTTATAACCTCAACAAGCTCAGTTTGTCCGTTACCATCGACACCTGCAATACCAAGTATTTCGCCTGACCTTACTTCTAAATCAACACCCTTTAATTTAGGCAGCTTTCTATGATCCAAAGCCTGAAGATTTTCAATTTTTAATACAACATCTCCTACCTTTGCTGGTTTCTTTTCAACTACCAAATTCACCTTTCTACCAACCATCATCTCTGCAAGAGTATCCATGTCAACATCCTTTGTATTTACTGTATCTACTACCTTACCCCTACGAACTATTGTTACTCTATCACTCATATTCATAACTTCTTTCAATTTATGAGTAATTAAAATAATTGATTTTCCTTCCTTTACAAGATTCTTTAGAATCTGTCCTAATTCTTCTATTTCCTGAGGAGTTAAAACTGCGGTAGGCTCATCCAATATTAATATCTCTGCTCCTCTATATAAAGCCTTTAATATTTCAACTTTTTGCTGCTGTCCAACAGTAATGTCTTCTATAATGCTATTTGGATCCACATTAAATCCATATTTATCAGCAAGCTCTTTTACATCCTTTATTGCCTTTTTGTAATCTATTTTAAAACCAAAGGCTGTTTTAGGCTCACTACCTAATATTATATTTTCAGCAACTGTAAAATTATGAACAAGCATGAAGTGTTGATGAACCATGCCTATTCCCATAGCTATAGCATCTGATGGTCCCTTTATATTAACCTTCTTTCCATTAACATAAATTTCTCCTTTATCTGGTTGATAAAGACCATATAAAATATTCATCAACGTTGTTTTTCCAGCACCATTTTCACCAAGTAGAACGTGAATTTCTCCTTTTCTAAGTTCGAAATCTACATTATCGTTTGCAATAACTCCTGGGAATATTTTGGTGATACCTCTCATTTCAATAACTTTTTCCACTTATAATCCTCCTTCCTTAGCGTTTAAAAAAGCTAGATGCTTACGCATCTAGCATGCAATCATATTTGTGGTGCTTGGAATGTATCAACTTCAGCAGGCTTAGTTGGAACTGTGAATTTACCATCAATAATAGCTTGCTTATATTTATTTGCAAGATCAATTACTTCCTGTGGAACAGCTGGATTAATAGTAGGTGATATTCCAACACCATCTTCCTTTAAGCCAAGAACTACTGTTCCTGATGCGAATGTTCCTTCTATTGCTGCCTTTGAAGCAGTATATGTTGCAGTGTCAACTCTCTTAATCATTGATGCTAATATAACATCAGCTTTATCTGGAATTAGAACTGCTTGGTCTGAGTCAACACCAATTGCCCACTTTTTCATTTCCTTTGCAGCATTGAAAAGTCCTATTCCTACACCACCAGCTGCATGGTAAATAACGTCTGCACCATCGTTATACATTTTCTTTGCAATTTCATACCCTAATGCGACATCGCTGAAGCTGTTTGCATATTGAACAAGAACCTTAGCGTTTGGATTTACAGCCTTAACACCTGCTCTAAATCCAGCTTCAAATTTTTCAATAAGTTCAAACTTAATCCCACCAAGGAATCCTATTATGTTTGTTTTAGTCATCTTACCAGCTATAACACCCATTAAGAAGGAACCTTCTTCTTCTTTGAATACATATGAAGCAACGTTTGGAAGATCTACAACTGAGTCAATAATTGCAAATTTCTTATCAGGATTGTTTTGTGCTACTGCCTTAATAGCATCTGCCATCTTAAAGCCAACGCCAAATACTAAATCATTGTCAGCCGCTAAAGTTGTGAGATTTGGTTCATAATCGTCTGCTGATTTTGATTCAATAATTTGTGGTTCAATTCCGTATTCTGCTTTGATTTTTTCAAGTCCTGCAATAGCTGCATCGTTGAAGGATTTATCTCCCTTTCCTCCTTCATCAGTAGCAAGACCAATTTTAATTTGAGTTTGGTCTGTAGGTTGTTGTGCTTCCTTCTTTGCACAACCTGCAAAAAGACCTGCAACAAGAGTTAATGTTGCAATTAAAGCAATAAGTCTTTTCATTTTTGTTCCCCCTTTATTTTAGTTTTCATATTAAATATATTCTTTGCAGAATTCTAAAATCCTGCAAATTTTTCTACTATTTACAAAATGTTCAAAATGCACAAAATTGTTATATAGGATGCATATATAAATATACGACATTTTTATAAAATAATCAAGAAGAATTTTTTTGAAAGATAGTGTCAAGATATTGTAGGTTAATTTTTATAGACAACCCCTTAAATTAGCTAGTTTCAAGGCGTTTGTTAAATTTAAAAAACTTAAATTATATTTTCATATTTTATTGATTTTAATATCCTGTAAATTGGCGTTACTTTCCCTATGTTCAATATCGTTATATTATTCATAACTTCACGTGAAGATTTATTTATCTTTCTTATCGCTTCTTTTATTTTCTTCTTACTTACCTTGAAGGCTTTTTCATCTTCCTTAAACACACTTATTTCCCTTAAATTTCCTCCATTCTTGCTAAATACCCTTAGCTTTGCCATTA
>NZ_CAKP01000115.1 GCF_000297115.1 Caloramator australicus RC3
TCCGCTCTTTCTTGATTTGTAGTATGTTCTTGAATATTCTATTCCTCCTAGGAGCGTAATAATACTTTTCTTGTCTTTTCTTTCAACTATCCATTCCTTTTTTCTCTTATCATCTTCTTTAATCGCTTTATCTAATTCTTCTAAAAAGTCTTTTATTATATTCCTTCCAAGTTCATCAGTCGATTCTTTAACTACCTCAACAAGTTTTGTAAAATCCCATTCTTTTGACAGCATTTCTTCTACATTTTTTATTAATTTAGTAGTGAAATTTATTAAATGTTGTTGTATAATATCATGTTGTATAATATTATTCAAAAGAGACACCCCCTTATTGATTTGTGTTTTTTCCACTTTTTATTTTACCACAGGGGTTGTCTCTTTTAAATTTTTTGTCCTTTTTCGTCCTACAATAATTTTACACTATGATGGTTTTGGAGGTGGACTATGTCTATTAGAAATTCTGCTAAGGCAATAATAATTAAGGATGGCAAGCTTTTATGCACAAAAAATAAGGATCAGTTTGGGATATTTTATCTTCTTCCTGGTGGTGGGCAAAATAAAGGTGAGAATATAATAGAGGCATTGAAAAGGGAATGCAAAGAGGAAATAGGTGCTGAAGTTGAGGTTGGAGATTTAAAGTTTGTAAGGGATTACATTGGGAAAAATCATGAATTTAAAGAGTGGGATAGCGATGTCCACCAAATAGAATATATGTTTATATGCTTTTTAAAGGGTGAAATAAACTATGAAAAGGCAAATGAAAAGGATGCATATCAAATAGGAATAGAATGGATAGATCTAAAGAACTTAAAGGGGGTTAGAATATATCCTAAAAAATTGTCTGAAGTGATTAAAGAAGATGGAAGTTTTGAGGATATCGTATATTTAGGGGATGTAAATTAATATAATTTTACTAAAGAAATTATGTGGAGTGATTCTGTGGAGGATATTTGTAAATTAAAGGAGGATCTAGAAAGAATTTTAGAAAGAATAAAAGAACTTTATTCGATGGAGTTTTTGACCTTATGCCCCCTTGGGAAGGAACATTACAAAAATATGATAATAGACAGCATAGACCAAGCCTATTTAAAATTAGAGGAGACATTAAATATTTTAAGACAAAATGAAGGTAAGAGGGAGTTAAAAGAATTTACTTTAGAGGAACTTGCAAATTTTGATGGAAGGAATGGGAAACCCGCCTATGTTGCAGTAAATGGAACTGTTTATGATGTAACTTTAATTGCCTCGTGGGGCGGAGGAAGTCATTTTGGAGTTTTGGCTGGCAAGGACGTTACTGAGGAATATAATAAATGTCATGAAAATGAGAATAAACTTTCAAAACTTGAAGTAGTAGGAAAGCTAAAGGGAAGCAATCTTTAGGGGGATATAGGTTGAAGATTAGCGGTTGCGTAGAAGAAATTATAAACAACAAAAACTCATTATCAAACATTTTAGCAGAAGAAGCTATTACGCAAATTAAAAAGGGAAGGGTTAATAAGCCAAATGTAGTATGGATTGAAGGGACTGGGTGCTCTGGGAACACCATTTCACTTTTAAATGCCAATTACCCTGATGTAATATATCTTCTTAACAACATGATCAACTTAAAATTTAGCAACAGCCTTATGACCTGCGATGGTGAAAAAGCCTATGAAATCTTTTTAGAAACAATTAAAGAAGAATTTATTCTTGTTGTTGAAGGGGCCATCTCTACAAGGGAAAACGGGCTTTTCAATGTAATTGCAAGTTATAAGGGTAAAAAAATTACTGCCCTTGAAGTTGTAAAAATTTCAGGTTATAAGGCAAAGCATGTTATTGCCGTTGGAACATGTGCCTCCTTTGGAGGGGTATCAAAGGCAAATCCTAACCCTTCAGAATCAAAAAGCGCAAAGGAGATTTTAGGAAGAGACGTAATTAATCTTCCAGGGTGTCCTTGCCATCCGGATTGGATTATAGGCACTTTGGCATATCTTATAACAAATGATGGCATAGAACTTGATGATGAGGGAAGGCCTTTATTATTTTACGGATTTACCATCCATGATTTTTGCCCAAGGAGAACCTATTTTAACAATAGAATATTTGCACAAAATGTAGGGGAGCCCTATTGTATGTTTAGATTAGGCTGTAGAGGCCCTGTGACAAGAACAGATTGCCCAACTAGAAGGTGGAATAGCGGTGTTAACTGGCCGATAGGTGACAATACTCCTTGTATAGGATGTGCTAATGCTTATTTTCCAGACGGTATGGAGCCTTTTATCAGGACTTAGGAGGATAATATGGGAAGGATAGTTGTAATAGATCCTATAACAAGGATGAGTGGATTTTTAGGGATAGAGGTTGAAGTTGAGGGCGACAAAATTATTGACGCAAAGGCGGTTGGGAATCTGTTTAGGGGCTTTGAAAAAATTTTAAAGGGAAGGCATGCTTTAGATGCTGTTTATTTAACCGAAAGGATATGTGGTATTTGTTCATCAGCTCATTCTGTCGCATCAACATTGGCTCTTGAGGATGCACTAGAAATAACGCCTTCGTTAAATGTAAGATATATTCGCGACTTAATTCACGCCTTTGATATAATTCAAAACCACATAAGACATTTTTACCTATTTACAGTTCCGGATTATGTCAAATTTGATTCTATTAATCCTGTGTCAGAAACATGCCATAAGGATTATAGACTTCCAGTTAATTTAAACAATAAAATTCAAGGGGATTATATAAAGAGCATAGAGTATAGTAAACTAGCCCATGTTGGAGTTTCCATTTTAGGGGGTAAATCGCCCCACAATCATGGCATTTTACCGGGAGTTGTAACTGGCTCTTTGGATAGATTTAAAATAGAAGAGTTAAAATCTTTGATAAATAAAATAAAGGATTTTGTAGATAATTACATGCTTGAGGATGTAGATATTATTTCTAATTATTACAACGATTATTTTGAAAAGGGAGACACATATAATAATTTTTTAAGTTTTGGACTATTTGACTATGAAGACTTTTCCTATTTAAAGCCTTCGGTCATTATAAATGGGATAAGGCAGGAGTTTGATAAAGACAAAATAAGAGAAAATATAGCTTACTCATGGTATAAGATAGAAGATGGGCAAATAGTTGAAGATATTAACAAAGAAGGAGCCTATTCCTTTGTTAAGTCCCCAAGATATGATAAATGGGCTATGGAGGTGGGCCCTTTAGCAAGGATGATTCTAAGCGGAAGATATAAATTACAAAACTCAACCATGGATAGGATAACAGCAAGGTGTCTTGAGGCATCAGTTATATTAAAAATAATGCAAGTTTTGATAGAAAGGATAGAGCCAGTTGAAGAAAGGATAAAATATCAATTTAAAGATAAAGCTGAAGGGATAGGACTTACAGATACAACAAGGGGTGCATTACTTCACTTTGTAAGTTTAGAAAGAGATATTATAAATGGTTATGACATAATAACTCCATCTGCATGGAACTTTTCACCAAGGGATGAAATTTCTTTTGGGACAGCAGAAAAGGCATTGATGGGGACTAAAATTAATGATGTAAATGATATAGTTGAGGTTGGTAGAATCGTAAGAAGCTTTGATCCTTGCATATCCTGTGCAACCCATGTAACCATAAGGAGATGAAGGAATGGGGTAAAGGTAATTGGAATAGGTAATATTTTAATGGGGGATGATGGGGTTTCGGTTGAGGTATTGAAAATAATTAAAAAAGAGCTTGAAGAGAATAATATTAAGATTTTTGCAATAGAAACAGATATAAATTCTTTATTTAGCATTATAGAAGAAGATGATGTAGTAATTTTTGTAGATGCAATGATATCCTCAGGAAAGGTAGGGGAAGTAAAAGCATTCAAACCCAATCTACCCGAGCAAAATGAATTTTTTTGCCATGTTTATTTTCCATGGAATATTATATCTAAAATGGCTAAAGAAATTTATATAATAGGCATAGAAGTAGAAGATATCGATTTTAAAATTGGACTTAGCAAGAAATTGCAGGATGAAATTTATTTTATTGCAAATAAAACGTTGTTTTTAATTACTAATATATTGACAAATTTGAATTATAAAGTATAATTATTTTTAAAAAAGAAAAATAAAAATAAAATATTGCAAAGGCGATGATAAGAAGAGTAGGAATAAGTTAATGCTTCAGCGAGCTAACGATGGTGGGAGGTTAGCGCTAGACTTATTCCGAAGAACATCTTGGAGCCTCTAACCGAAATTGCGAATTGCAAAAGTAGGCTTAGACGGGGCTACGCTGTTAAAAGGTAGGCGATATCGAGTTTATCTCCGTATCGTTAAAGAGGGCTTTGCCAATTTGGGTGGCACCGCGGAAGTAACCTTTCGTCCCATTAGGGATGAAAGGTTTTTTTATTACAAAGGAGGGGATAAAATGAAAAGGTTAATATTTCCAAAGGATTATGTTCCTTTATTAAGTTTAAAGGAAACAGAAATAGCCATAAAAAATATTAAAGATTACTTTGAAAGGGAACTTGCACGAAAGCTAAATCTTACAAGGGTTTCGGCACCATTGTTTGTAAAAAGGAAAAGTGGTTTAAACGATTACCTTAATGGAACAGAAAGACCGGTTGGATTTGATGCCTATGACATTGAAGATGATACTCTAGAAGTTGTTCAATCCCTAGCTAAATGGAAAAGGCTTGCCTTAAAAAGATATGGTTTTTCTGTAGGTGAAGGTTTATACACCGATATGAATGCAATAAGACGAGATGAAACTTTAGATAACCTTCATTCAATATACGTTGATCAATGGGATTGGGAACTTGTAATAGATAAAAAGGATAGAAACGTCGAAACATTAAAGAGGATTGTAAGGGATATTTATGATGTGTTTAAGAGGACGGAAGATTATATTTGTAAAAAATATAAAACAATAACGCCTATATTGCCTGATGACATTTTTTTTGTTACAAGTCAAGAACTTGAGGACTTATATCCTAATTTAACACCAAAGGAGAGGGAAAGGGAAATTGCAAAGAAAGAAGGGGCAGTTTTTATTATGCAAATAGGAGATACACTAAAATCAGGAATAAAACATGACGGTAGATCGCCAGACTATGATGATTGGAAGTTAAATGGAGATATAATATTTTGGTATCCGGTTTTAAACTGTGCCTTTGAGGTTTCATCTATGGGGATTAGGGTTGATGAAAGATCTTTGATATATCAACTTAAAAAGGCGGGGTGCATGGAAAGGATTAATCTTTCCTTCCATAGGATGCTCCTTAGGGGAGAATTACCCTATACTGTTGGTGGAGGCATAGGACAATCTAGGATATGTATGTTCTTTTTAAGAAAGGCCCATATAGGAGAAGTTCAAGTTTCCGCATGGGATGAGGAGCTATATACGAAATGTTTGGAAAACAATATAATGCTTTTATAGATAGAGGTGGATTAACCTAATCCACCTCTAATACTTCCTAATTTTATAATTAATTCTTTTAAAATATTATATTCTTGACAATTATTATCAAGTATTTGAGACTCCTTGCCTAAAAGGTGTAAAAGTATTGGCCTTGCGGTTTTTAAAAGGGTATGGTAAAAGCTGTTTTCTATATTTGCTTCCATGTCAAAATCAAGATTTAGTATTTCTCTTGTAAGGGCAATATCTATTTCGTATTCCTTTCTTACTTCTTCTGCAATAAAACGCTTTGTAATGTTTGGATTCGCATATTTTAAAGCAAATTCCATATCGTTTTTTATTTGTGGATAAATTTCAATGAGCTTTTCTATTCCAAAATCACCATATTTATTTTTAATTTCTCTAAGGGCACGGCCTGTTCCTAAGAATTCTGGTGGCATCCCTATGGTATACATTGCAGCGGTAAAGGAAATTGCCCTTGGGATGTTTACATTTAAGGTGGTATCGATTTCTAAAATTTCTTCTTTTGTTTTTTCGTTTTCGATTATTGTTGCAAATTTATTAAGGTCAACAAATTCCCTATGATAGGATAATCCCTTCTTAGAAGCTGCTAATCTGTCACGATTTTTGGGAATAAAGATGGATATATTTGCTGCTGTTTCTGCGATTTTTAAAAAGGATTTAAGATAATATTTTGTAAAAATGGAGATAAAATCTTTTATTATAGAAATTTCTTCCTTTGAAAATTCCTTTGCTTTATATTTGTCTATGTTTTGTTCTATATATTTTACAAGGCTTCTTGTTTTTTCAAATCCATGATCATATCTTAATGCCGATTGAATTGTTACGGTTTTTATTCCTGAGTATGTCTTAAGAAAGTTTTCTATATTTTCAAAGGTAAGTTGCCCTCTAAAAGGTAGACTACCACAACCCATTATAGGGTAAATTTTAGTGGGGTGCCTTTTTTCTAATTCCTTTGCTTTAGAAATAGATAAAATGACTGCCAAGACGCTTGATACCATTCCATAGGATAAGGCGGAATCAGACCTTCCGATCATGAACCTTATATACTTTGGTTTATTTTTTAAACCATCTATAAATTCTTCTAATAAATTATCGATATTTACAAGGGAGACCACATCTTCGAATAGAGGAATAATATTTATTGTGTCTTCATTAAATTTAATACTAAAGTTTTTGTTTCCAAGTTCAATTACTGATTGAATTCGAGAAAGGGTATCAATAAGATCCTTAGAAGATTCGCACATGGGGACGATTACTTCCTTTATTGCTTGATATTGTGTTTTTTCAAACATAGAAAAATTTGTTTCCACTGCAGCCATTATGCACATGATTTGTCTAAATACTGTTTCTTTATCCGCACTTGATAGTCTTGGAGTTATAAAGACATCTTTGCCAGGGATTAGACCATTGTAAAAAAGCTCGTTTGCCACTTGAAGGGGTTGATGATAAGGTGTTAATTTTCCTTCAAAATCTATCATAACCTCATCAATGCCAAGTCCCCCTAAATCTTGAGGGAGAAGAGAAAACAAGGCTTCTTCTGGTTCTTGTTGAATAGAAATATACTCCACTGCGTTATCAGGATGTTGAGTCATCATGGTTTTTGGAATTTTCATAAAATCACTCCTAAGCATATATATTATATTCTATTCTTTTATGCAAGATAATGACACAAAAATTTCATAACATACTTATATAATAATAAATTTAGGGCGAAATTTCAATGAATTTGCAATAATAATTTTAGTAAATTTCATTATGATTTTCATGATGTCAAATGATGAATATTTTAAATATGAAAAGATATTTTTAGAAAAAGTGAATTTAATATGTTTTTAGATTAAAAAATAAAATAAACTTAATTTGACAAAACTATATATAGTGGGTAAAATTTTTAAAGTGCACAAAATATTGTGGTAATTTTTGAAAAGGGGAGATTTTGATGCTTACTCAAGTAAAAAAGAGGGATGGGAGAGTAGTAAACTTCACAAAGGAAAAAATTACAAGAGCTATTTATTTGGCAGCTCAAAACGTAGGGGGAACGGATTATTCAAAGGCCGAAGAATTAACTGAGAAGGTAATATCCTATATCATGAACAACCTTCCAAATGAGGAAATTCCAACAGTGGAATTTATTCAGGATTGTGTTGAAAAGGTTTTGATAGAAAATGGTCATGCAAAAACTGCAAAGGCGTATATTTTATATAGAGCAAAAAGAACAAGATATAGAGAAGCTAAAAGCGAACTTATGGATGTTGTAAAGGAAATATTAAAGGAAACAAGCAGAGAAAACGCAAACATAGGGAACTCTCCTTCAGCTAAGATGCTGCAAATTGCTTCAGCTGCAAGTAAACAGTATTATTTACATAATGTGATTCCGGAAGAAATGGCAAAGGCGCATATTAATGCTGATATTCATATCCATGATTTGGACTTTTACGGCAAAACTTTAAATTGTCTTCAAATAGATCTTACAAAGCTTTTATTAAATGGTTTTAATACAGGATATGGATATATTCGTCCGCCAAAGAGGATATCCTCTGCAACAGCACAAGCAGCAATAATTCTTCAAAGCAATCAAAACGATATGTATGGCGGTCAAAGTTTCCCCCATTTCGATAAAGCTATGGCTGCGGTTATAAGAACCTTTAAAGAAAAGCCATCCTATGAAGAAATATTCCAGGCTATGGAGGCCCTTGTTTATAATTTAAACAGCATGCATTCAAGGGCAGGAGCACAAGTCCCCTTTAGCAGCATAAACCTTGGAACAGATACTTCAGAAGAAGGAAGAATGGTAATAAGAGCAATGCTTGAAGCCTTTGATAAGGGGCTTGGAAGGGGAGAAAGTCCGATATTCCCTAACCTTGTGTTTAGAGTTAAAAAAGGAGTAAACTTTGAAGAAGGTGATCCAAATTACGATTTATTTAAACTTGCAATGAAGGTTGCAGCCCATAGAATGAATCCAACCTTTAGCTTTATGGATTCAAGCTTCAATGCAAAATACGGCGATGAGATTTCATATATGGGATGCAGAACAAGAACAATTCAAAACAGAAACGGTCTTGAAATATCAGCAGGGAGAGGGAATATAGCACCGGTTACAATAAACCTTCCAAGGCTTGCTCTTAAGGCTGGATTTGGAAATATCGATGGTTTCTTTAAGAACTTAGATGAAATTTTAGATCTATGTAAAAGGCAGCTTCTTCATAGATTTGAAGTGCTTGCAAATCTTAGGGTAAAGGACCTTCCTTTCCTCATGGGACAAAAGCTTTATATGGGTTCAGAAAATTTAAAGGAAGAAGATACTATAAGAGAAGCTATAAAAAATGGAACTTTAGGAATAGGATTTATAGGACTTGCAGAAACCTTAAAGGCACTTATTGGAAAGCATCATGGTGAGGATAAGGAAGCATTAGAATTAGGTTATAGGATAATTGAATATATAAGAAAGTATACAGATAAAACATCAGAAGAAACAGGGCTAAATTTTGTTTGCTATGCAACGCCGGCAGAAGGAACAGCAGGAAGATTTGTTCCATACGATAGAAAAATGTTTGGTTTAATTGAAGGTGTTACTGATAAGGATTATTATACTAATTCATACCATGTTCCAGTAACACAAGAAATTAGCATTTTTGACAAAATTGAAATAGAGGGAAGATTCCATAAACTTTGCAATGGTGGACATATAAGCTATGTTGAACTCCCATCTACAGTCGAAAACAATATTGAGGCCTTTGAAAAGATACTAAAATGGATGGCAAAATGCGATGTTGGATATGCAGGAATAAACTTCCCGATAGATGAGTGCAGAGTATGCGGACATAGGGGAATTATCCATAACGAATGTCCAGAATGTGGTAGTGAAGATATAAGAAGGATAAGGAGAATAACAGGATATTTATCCACTATTGACAGATTTAATGATGCAAAGAAAAAGGAACTTTATGATAGAGTAAAGCATGGGTGGAATTGAAGAGGTGATAAAGTGAAAATAAAAGTTGCGGGTATAGAGAAGGAGAGCTTTGTTGATGGTCCAGGGATAAGATATACAATATTTGCCCAAGGGTGTAAACACAAATGCAAAGGATGTCATAATCCATCCACTCATGATTTTGATAAGGGATTTTGGATGAAGGTTGAAGAGATTTACGAGGATATTTTAAAAAGAAGATTTATAGACGGTGTAACCTTTACGGGAGGAGATCCTTTTTTTCAAGCTGAAGCATTTTCTTATCTTGCAAAAATGCTCAAAAAGGAAAATTACCATATTGTAGCTTACACTGGATTTTATTTTGAAGAGCTTTTAAAGGAAGAAAGCTTTATGGGACTATTAAAAAATGTAGATGTTTTAGTAGATGGTCCGTTTATTCTTGAGGAAAGGGATTTAAAGCTTAAATTTAGAGGTTCGAGAAATCAGAGGGTAATAGATGTTAAAAAGAGCTTGGAGCTAAATAAAGTTGTAACAATTGAATTTTAAAAGCAGACTATTGAAAAATTTTTTTGATAAGCCACGTGAAGGATTTCCCTGGCATTCGCTCATTTCGCTAAGCAATTCTAAGTTTTTCTTTGTTTTCAAAAGTCCTACCCTCGTGAGCCGACATCCGTGTCGGCCACTCGGCTCTGCACGTCCGTGTGCAGAATTACGGACTTTTGAAAAGTCGAAAAGCAAGAATTGCTAGAGCTTATGAGAGATGCCTTTTTGAAATCCATTCACGTGGCTCTTGCAATATTTCAACACCAAAGAGGGTTTGTCGACAATCTGAAAAGGGCTGCTTAGCAGCCCTTTTTTGGTAGTGTTATATAAAACCTTACGCCATTATTGGTGTTTTCAACTCCATAGCCCCCTCCATGGAGCTGCATGACGTTTTTTACAATAGAAAGCCCGATTCCCGTTCCGCCAAGTTTTCTATTTCTTGACTTGTCGAGTTTATAGAATATATCCCATATTCTTTCCCTTTCCTCATCAGGAATGTGGGAGCCTGTATTTTCGACCTCTACTTTAACTTGACCATCTTCATTTATCATATTAATATAAATAGTGCCGTTTTCGGGAGTATGTTTTATTGCATTTGTAATATAATTAGTTAATACTTGATTCATCCTATCAAAGTCAGCAAAAACTTCCATATCATCTATTAGATTTAATTTTAAAGTGATATTTTTTTCTTCAATAGGTCCTTTAAATTTACTAACTATGATTTTTATCAATTTATCCAATTTAAAGTTTTCTTTTGAAAGTTCAAATTTTCCTGATTCAAGCTTTGAAAGTTCTAACATATCCTCAACAAGGTTTGTCATACTTTTTGTTTCATCAAGTATTATTTTAAGATAATAATCTTTTTCTTTATCATCAAATATTCCATCCTTTAATGCTTCTGCATAGCCTTCAATGAGGGCAATAGGTGTTTTAAGATCATGGGAAACTGCTGCAATAAAATCCCTTCTCATTTTATCCAGCTTTTTTTCCTTTTCAATGTCCTCTTCAAGTTTTGCATTAGCTTCTTTTAAAGAAGTTAAAGCATTGTTTAGATTTTCAGAGAGGACGTTTAAGCTGTTTGCAAGGCTTCCTATTTCATCTTCAGATTTTATGTTGCATTTTTGGCTAAAATCCAGATTTGCCATCTTTACTGCGACTTTATTCATTTCAACTAGAGGCTTCGATATAATTTTGGAATATAAATATGATAATATAAGGATTATGCCAATGGCTAACAGAACGAAATATACATATATTTTATTGATTACCAGTATAGCCTCACTTATAGGTTGCAACGATGTTGCACAAATAATAAGTTCTTTATTGTCTAAATTATATATGCTGACAATGCCTATTATAGGCTCACTTTTATCAGTTAAAAAAAAGGTAGTTATATTATTGTCTTTCCTTATAAATCTCATTTGTGAACGGTTAATCCCTTTTATTACATCTAAAAGCAATCTATTTTTTAATACCTTGTCCCTACCATCTAATCTAAAAATTTTGGGCATTAGATTTTCACTCAAAACCATTATTTTGGAATTTGACTTTTCTTCCACTTCAAAAAGGACGCTTTCTACCTCTGAAATAGTATTGGCTTCTTTGTATTTATTTACAAATTCGATTAATGTTTTTTCAGTTTCGTTTATTTTTTGTGAGATATAAAATTTTTCAAAAAAAAG
Source organism: Caloramator australicus RC3 (assembly GCF_000297115.1). GTDB lineage: Bacteria > Bacillota > Clostridia > Clostridiales > Caloramatoraceae > Caloramator > Caloramator australicus. Next base: position 11,572 of record NZ_CAKP01000115.1, read on the forward strand.
AGATAGAAATAACATAGTTAGAAGAAGGAAGGATATAAAAATTACTGCGTTTATTAAAAACAATTTTGTGGTTAAACTTTTACTTTTTATCATGTTTCACCTCAAACCTATATCCATAGCCTCTAACTGTTGATATAAGGTATCCCTTTGAACCTAATTTTTCCCTTAACCTTTTTACATGAGTATCTACTGTTCTTAAGTCACCATCATAATCAAATCCCCAAATTGCGTCAAGTATTTTTTCTCGTGTTAGGGTTATACCTTTGTTTTTAAAAAGATAAAGAAGTATTTCAAATTCTTTTGGCGACAGGAAAACCTCCTCGCCGTCAATTAGGACTCTATGGGCATCCTCATCAATATATAGGCCATTATATGATGTATGATTTGAATTTACTTCTGTATAATATGTTCTTTTTAAAAGGGCCTTAACATTTGCAACTACAACCTTGGGACTTACAGGCTTTGTAAGATAAATATCAGTTCCAAGTTCAAATCCTAATAATTTATCGTCATCATCGGATTTTGCAGTAAGCATTATGACAGGTAGGGAAGAGGTTTTTCTTATTTCATTTAATAGTGTCCAACCATCCATAACAGGCATCATGACATCAATTATAGCAAGGTGAATCTTATGGGCCTTTAATATTTTTAACGCTTCATATCCGTTTTCTGATGTAAAAACATTATAATTTTCCTTTATAAGATAAGCCTTTAAAAGATCCCTTAATCTTTCTTCGTCATCTACTATTAGGATAGTTTCCATCATAATAACACCTCGCCGTTTCATTTAATTATAATATACTTATAAAGTTTATAGATAAATATTTACAATAAATTTGCATAAATGTTAATAAATTATTAATAAAACGGGTTATTCTATTAATTTAGAACAACCCGTTGACTATGAAAATCTATGCTTTAAACTTGCTGATTTTGTTATTGAGATCTTCGGAAATTGATTTAAGCTTTCTTGAGAGTTCTGTTACTTCATTTATAATAGAACCCATTTCCTGCGTCGATGATGAAATTTGTTCGGTTGATGCTGAAATTTCCTGTGCAACAGATGATACTGATTCAACTTTAGAAAGAACTGTATCCTTAGCTTCTATAGTTTTATTCATAGATTCAAAGGTTTTGGTAATATATGGTGGTATGTTTTCAATTGAATTTAGTATATTATTAAATGAATTTATTGCATCTTCTGCAAGAGTTATTTGATTTTTAATTTGTGCATCAACATTATTGGAGGTTGAAATAACGTCTTTGGTTTCTAAGATGATAGATTCTATCAATTTTTTAATTTCATTTGAAGATTCTTGCGATTTTTCAGCGAGTTTTCTAACTTCATCAGCAACTACAGCAAAGCCTTTTCCAACTTCACCTGCTCTTGCAGCCTCTATAGCTGCATTTAATGCTAAGAGATTTGTCTGTTCTGCAATGCCGTTTATGGTATCAGTTATTTTAGAAATGCTTTGTATTTGTTCTGATAATTCATTAAGCTTTTCTATAACTTGTTTGTATCCTGAGAGGATGTCTTCAAAGTAATTAATTATTTTATTTATTTTTTCTTTACCTGTGTTAGCTAAACTTTCGGTTTCGTAGGTTTTGGTATTTACATTTAAAAGATTAGAGTTTATATCATCAAGCTGCTTAGAAAAATCATGAATTTGAGATACTATATCATTTAAATCAGTTGCTTGCTGCCCTATTCCCTTTGTTACTTCTTCTATTGAACATGCAACTTCGTTTGCAGCTATTGATATTTTATCAGTTATAGCATTAAGTTCAGTCGAAGCATTGTGAACATTTTTTGAAGTATTTTTAATATTGAAAATAGATTTTCCTATCGTTTCTAAAACATTGTTTAAGTCTTTTGAAATTTGCCCTATTTCATCATTATAATGAACAGGAATTCTTACGGTAAAATCACCATTAGAAACATTCGTCATTAGTTTTGATATATTATTTATAGGTTTAGATAATAATCTTGAAATAATTAATATTAGGAGAGGTATTGCCAACAATGATATAGATATTAATAGTAATATAGTTTTCATTATGGATTTACTAACTGCCATTATATCCTCATAGGGAGTTGTTGAAACAAATTTCCATTTAAGATAATCGTTGGTGCTAAATATTGCGATGTATTTTTTCCCTTTATAATCAAAATTGACTTTCCCATTTTTATTGTTTAAAATTTTCTTTCCATACTCAGTTGAAGCCATATCTTTTTTCATTAATTTCTGTGAATCAGGATGGGCTATTATTGTTCCATCGCTTTGCATTATGAATATAAATCCATGGTTCCCCAGTTTAATGCCTTCTACGTATTTGCTTGCCAGCCTTTCTAAGTCGATTGACGCTCCTAATATTCCTATAAATTCTCCATTTTCACCCTTAATCGGGTTGCTTATGACCACTGAAGGGGTCTTAAAATTATCGTCTAATAATGTTTCTGAAATATATGGTCTTGGCTGATAACGGCACATTTTAAAAAAATTATAGTTTGAAAAATTTTTACCCTTCATATCCTTGTGCTTATATGGAGTCGAAATAATCGTTCCGTTTTTATCTGTTATAAATATAAAATTAATTAAATCTAAATTTGCCAAATAGTTATCTAATGTATTATTTAAAATATTTTGTGTTTCATCGTTAGGGTTTGTCTGCAATATGTAGGTATTTCTTTTTAAATCTTCATTAACGGAATATATGAAAATAAAATTAGAATATTGGTTCATGGCTTTAGAAATATTACTTGAAACATAGTTTTGAAGGTTTTCAAGATTTTTATAAGCTGTGCTAAGGTTAATATTGTAAGTTTTACGATAAAGGATATCTCCAAATATGAGTAGTGGAATTATGTAGATTAAAGAAAATATTATTGAGATTTTTGTTTTTAATTTTAAAGACCTTTTCAATATACTCCCCCCATTTTTACAATCCTTTTAAAAACATTATAAAATTTTTTAAAAATAAATTCAATCGTTTGCATACCTTAAAAATATCATATTTGAACATTTTTTGCTATAATAGTAAATAATAACTTAAAAAATTACAAAATGGGGTGAATTAGATGAGAATAGGTCACGGATATGATGTTCATAGATTAGTAGAGGGAAGAAAACTTATATTAGGCGGTGTGGAAATACCTTATGAAAAGGGACTTTTGGGCCACTCAGATGCGGATGTTTTAGTTCACGCTATTATGGATGCCATATTAGGAGCAGCTGCTCTTGGAGATATAGGAAGGCATTTTCCAGATACCGATGAAAAATTTAAAGATGCAGATAGTTTAAAATTATTGAAGGAAGTAAAAAAACTTATTGAATTAAAGGGATATTCCTTATCAAATATTGACGCTACAATAATCGCTCAAAAACCAAAGCTTATGCCGTATATAGAAAAAATGAGGGAAAATATATCGAAAACATTAAATATAAGTATAGATGATATTAATATTAAAGCAACTACTGAAGAAGGTTTAGGTTTTACAGGTAGTGGGGAGGGCATATCAGTTCATGCTGTTGCTTTACTAGTAAAAACTTTGTGTTAAATAAAATTTAAAAATATTGTAGAATATTGACAGCAAATTAAATGAAAAATATAATTATAAAAAGAACTAAATATAAAAATGCTGTGAAAAAGAATAGTAGGCTAAAATACCAGAGAGAAAACCCATAGGCTGAAAGGTTTTCACTTAGCCGAACCCGCTTTGGAGCAGCTAGCGATGAGCTATGCCGGCACTTGCCGTTATCCAAAATGAGTTAAAATTTAGGTGGTACCGCGGAGTAAGCCTTCGCCCTATAGGGGTGAAGGCTTTTTTGTATAGAAACTTACATAAGGAGGGAGAAAAATGAGACTTAGCAACTTATTTATGCCAACATTAAGGGAAGTTCCAGCAGAAGCTGAAATACCAAGCCATCAACTAATGCTAAGGGCAGCATTGATGAGAAAACTTGCATCGGGAATTTATAACTATTTACCTCTTGGGCTTAGAGTTCTTAGAAAAATAGAAGAGATAGTTAGAGAGGAAATGAATAGAGAAGGTGCACAGGAGATACTTTGTTCAGCCCTCTTACCATCGGAGCTATGGAAGGAATCGGGAAGATGGGAAGTGTTTGGCCCAGAAATGTTTAAACTTCTCGATAGAAACGGAAGAGAATTCTGCCTTGGACCAACTCACGAGGAAATTTTTACAGACATTATAAGAAACGAAGTAAAATCCTATAAGGATATGCCACTTAATCTTTATCAAATTCAAACAAAATATAGGGATGAAAGAAGACCAAGATTTGGAGTAATGAGATGTAGAGAATTTACAATGAAGGATGCCTATAGTTTCGATACATCTTGGGAGGGACTTGATGAATCCTTTAACAAGATGTATAGGGCATATTGCAGAATATTCGACAGATGCGGACTTGATTATAAGGCTGTAGAAGCAGACACAGGTGCGATGGGCGGAACTGGATCAATGGAGTTTATGGTAAAGTCAGATATCGGAGAAGCTGAAGTTGTATATTGTTCAAGTTGTGATTATGCTGCAAATATTGAAAAGGCACCAACATTTGAAGTTAAGGTGGAAGCAAAAGAAGAACTTAAAGAGCTTCAAAAAGTGGAGACACCAAATGTAAGAACAATTGAGGAGCTTGTTTCCTTCTTTAACACTACACCACAAAAATTTGCAAAAACATTGATCTATAAAGCAGATGATAAAGTAGTTGCCGTAATGGTTAGAGGAGATAGGGACGTTAACGAAACTAAAGTTATAAACTACTTAAAATGTATAAACCTTGAACTTGCAGATGCTGAAACAGTCAGAAAGGCTACAGGGGCTGATATTGGCTTTGCAGGACCTATTGGAATTAAAGTTGATGAGCTTTTAATTGACTATGAAGTAAAGTATATAGAAAACATGATTATAGGTGCAAATGAAACAGCATATCACATGATAAATGCAAATTATGGAAGGGACTTTGAAGGAACAGTTGGAGACTTTAGAAATATTGCAATTGGTGACAAGTGCCCAAAGTGTGGAGCAGAAATTAAAATAAACAGAGGTATTGAAGTTGGACATATATTTAAGCTTGGAACAAAGTATTCACAGGCTATGGGGGCAACCTTTGTGGATGATAAAGGTGAAGAAAAGCCAATTATAATGGGCTGCTATGGAATAGGAATAAATAGAACCATGGCTGCAGTTATTGAACAAAACCATGATGAAAAGGGAATAATATGGCCTTTATCAATTGCTCCCTTCCACGTTATAGTAGTTCCAGTTGTTATGAAGGATGAACTTCAGGTTAAAGTTGCAGAAGAAATTTACAATAAGCTCAATGAGATGGGAGTAGAAACACTAATCGACGATAGAGACGAAAGGGCAGGAGTTAAATTCAACGACGCAGACCTTATTGGAATTCCAATTAGAATAACTGTAGGCAAGAAGATTAAAGATGGAATAGTTGAATTTAAACTTAGAAATTCAAGTGAAGTAAAAGAAATAAAAGTAGAAGAAGTTTATGATGAGGTTTTAAAGGTTTTCAAAGAAAGAAATGTAAAGATTAAAAGCTGCTAAGGAGAACCCTTAGCAGTTTTTTTAGTGCCTGCCACTTGACATTTTGACTTTTTGACATTTCTATAATTTACCATATCTAATTAAATGAATTTATATCTGATAATAATTCAGACAACGTATTATTTATGAATTCTATTTTGTTCTTTAAAAGAATGAGGCTTTCTTGATAGATATCATCTACTTGTATTAAATTTAAGCTATTTTGTAATAATTGGAAATACTTAAAGGAAGGAAGGAAGAGTTTGTTTAAAAAGAAATTTTTGCTTGTATATGAAAGGCATCCATCTATATACTGGGATTTTAAAAATCCAGTTGCTTGGAAAAAATAAAAGGAAGCTTCCTGAAGTGTATTAAAGCAGCTATTATAGTTTTCCATAGATTCTTTTTGCGGTTTTATTCCTTTAAGATGTTTTATTGAATTTAATATAGCCTTTTGTAGGTTTTGCATTTTAAAAAGCACAGAAACTATTTCAGAATTTCTTCTTTGCTCCAAAAAAAATCCCCCCAGTTTTTTTCTTAATATATAAATATGTTATGGCAAGTGAATAAATGAAAGGCAAAAATTGCAAGGGAAATTAAAGAATAATTACCAATTAATTTTGATGGAAACTTTTGTTGAATCAATGTATAATTTAAGGAAGTTACATAAACTAAGGAGGTTTTACATTGAAGCGTATTTTATATTTGATTTCTCTTTTTATTGTTCTTTTACTTTTATCTTCCAATTCTGCATCTGCTGCAGTAACATCTAAGTATCCTATCGTAAAGTTCAGTTCGAATGTCAAAGATGTATATTATATAGGTGACAAGATTATTTTTACGGTTAACTCATCTAACTTCCCAGGAAAAGTTGAATACAGGGTGCAGATCAAAAATTTAAGCACGGGAAAAATTACAGAACTTTGGAATTCTAAAAACGGATATCCAACAAGATATAATACAAAAGGTCAAGTTCTTGGAAGAAATAATTTTAAAGTGCCAACGACGGTTAGTGAAGCTGGGATCTATAATATAACAGTTTATGTAAAAAGGGCAGGACTTGCGTTAAACAAAGCAAAGAACTCAAAGCTTGGCTATGATTCTATAGTAGTATCTAAAACATTTGAAGTAAAAAATCCAATAAAAATATTGGATAAAGAGGGAGCTGTAATAGGATCAGAAATAGTTGAACAAAACGAGATGATTAACAATGTTTTAAAAATAACAGCTAAAGATGTTACTATAAAAAATGCATTTATTTATGGGGATGTATATGTTCTTGCAGATAATGTAACATTGAATAATGTTCATATTTCAGGAAACCTTATTTTAAACCCACCAAGTGAAGGAGGTTTCAATTTAGATAATGTATTTGCAGAAAATGTTAACATAGTATCGAATAAATCTAATGAAATTTCCTTAAAGCATTTAATAACGAGAGCATTAAAAGTTGACTCAGGTAATGTAAACAAATTAGTTGTTACTGATGAAAGTCAAATAAGCAGCACAAAAATAAACAGGAATATGACTTTAGAGGTTCAGTCGGGTTCCTTTGGAGCTATTTTTGTTGAAGGAAAGGCCAATGCAACAATTGAATTGAATTTGGTAGGAGTTTTTGATAAACCTATAATTCCAAAAGGCAATGTGGTTATTAATAATTTAAATACAGAAATTAACAAGCTTGTTGATGTCCATGTGTATGAGAGTGCTAGCGTAATTTTAAATGGAAACTTTAGAGAAGTTTATATTAAAAAACCAGCTTATTTAAACTTAGCTGAAAATTCTAAAGTAAATTTGATAAAGACCTATGATGATGCAGAAATTTATCAAAATGATAATACAAGGATTGATTTTTTAATAAATGCAGATAATTCAAAATATGTTTTAGTAGATGGAAAACAAAATGTAGGAAATTATAGTGGATTTGTAAGGTTTACTGTTGGGAAGGAACTATTGCCAAGCAATGAATTAATTAAAAAGGCTGCAAAGGTTGATGTTTATTACTATAATATAATTGCTAGAACAAATTCAAATAATTATACAATAAAACCGGTTTTAGTGTTTAGACTTTTAAGGGAAGATGGATCTTATATTCCTATTAAATTTGGTGGATATATTTACTTTTACAACGATGGAGTTGTAGAGAAAATACAGCGCTATGTAACCAATAGTGTATTTACAATAGGAGTTAATAAAGAGGATGGAACTATAGCATTAAGGGGAGGGAAATACAGAATAATTATTCCTTCAGAGGATGGAAATTGGTATGAAGTTTCCTTTGAAACTAAAAAAGTGGAAGGATATAATCAAGCAAAAAGTGAAATTGTTTTAGTCGACGAAAAGCCCTTTAAGCTTGCAAGATGGAAAAGAAATGTTACTTCAAGCACAAGTTATTTTACATTAGGGACTACATTGAAGGACCTTATAAAGATACAAGGACAGCCAAAGTCAGGAAGCTATCAAGATACCAATAACCGTTTCTATATATACAAATACTCGTCATCAATTAAAACGAAAAATGGTAATAATTATGTTGAAAGCACGGTTTATCTTGATAACATCGACGGACAATTTGTTGTAACTGGATGGGAAAATTGGGGTAATCTAAAGGTTAGTCTTGGAGTTAAAGATCCTAATGCAAAACCAGTAACGTTTGGTTCTACACTACAGGACTTTGTAAAGGCAAATGGAACGCCCTTTAAAATTTATGTTGATTCTGATACCATTTATGTCAATGGAGATGAGATTGCCTTTTATTTAGGCAAATTAACAACCTTTAGAACATATCAAAATTTAAAGCTGGAGATTGGAAAAAAGGATCCGAATGCACCAGCAATTAATTTAGAATCTAAAAGGCAGGACGTCATAAAGGCTATGGGGACACCAACTAAAGTATCCTTTGGTGACGATTCATATACATTAGAACACTGGGAATATGGAGAATCTTACATTACATTTGATAGAACGACAGGAAAAGTAAAGAAATGGGTTAATTATGGAAATTTAAAGGTTAGCCTTGGGGAAAAACTAAACGATGCACCAGCTATTATGCTTGGTTCTAGTTACCTTGACGTTATAAAAGCTGAAGGAACACCATATTATATGAGTCAAAATGATGATGGAAGTATGTATTGGGCATATAAAATTACACAATATACTTCTGATTCCTTCACATTTGACAAAAACGGAAATTTAATAGAGTTTACAACTAGCGGAACAATTAAAGTTTTTATTAAAATTGGCGAAACTATTTATGACAATATTAAAGTTGGAATGACTAGGGATGAGATTATAAACATACTTGGACAGCCAAGTTATCAAACGGATAGAAATATTAGTTATGGTGATTTATCATTTACCTTAGATTCAAATGGAAAGGTTACTTTTATAAGACAAGGAAGCCGTTAAAAATAAATATTAAATAAACCCTATAAAGTTATTGCTCTGCTTTATAGGGTTTTATTTTTATATAAAAATCATATAATTCACTATTAAATTATAGAAATTTTAAATTAGAGATACAGAATAAACATAATAACGATATACCTTAGATTAGAAAAAATAAAGAGATTTTAAAAATATTTAACAATTATTGACAAATGAAATTTAGATGATATAATCTTGCATAAAGACAAATGAATATCAAAAATCTCATCAAGAGTGGTGGAGGGACTGGCCCTATGAAGCCCGGCAACCAGTGGTTTATCCACAATGGTGCCAAATCCTGCGGCGATATTGCCGAGAGATGAGAGAGAATTAGCCTCTTTCATCTCGAAGGTAGGTTTTTTTATTTTAATTTTCTTATGATAAAATATATTAAATAATATTAATTATGAGAGGAGAGTTATTATGATAATGATAAAGGGTTTATATAAATCCTTTGAGAATGAAGGTCAAGAGGTGGAAGTTTTAAAAAATGTTAATTTAACTATTGAGGATGGGGATATATTTGGCATTATAGGTCCAAGTGGTGCAGGTAAATCAACGTTAATAAGATGTTTTAATTTATTAGAAAAACCTAACAAAGGTGAAATAATCGTTGATGGTGTTAACATTACAAAATTAAATGGTAAAAAACTAAGGGACTTTAGAAAAAATATGGGGATGATTTTTCAACATTTTAATCTTTTACAAAATTCAACAGTATATAAAAACATAGCTTTTCCACTTGAAATATCAGGATATAGTAAAGATTTTATAGAACAAAGAGTGTTAGAGCTTTTAGACATGGTGAATTTGAAGGATAAAAAGGATGCATATCCTTCTATGCTATCTGGAGGACAAAAACAAAGGGTTGCAATTGCAAGAGCATTAGCCCTTAACCCTAAATACATATTATCGGATGAAGCGACATCAGCATTAGATCCATTAACTACGAGGTCAATTTCAGATCTTTTAAAATTTTTTAATAAAAAATATGGAATAACAATCATCTTAATAACCCATGAAATGGATGTCGTAAAAGAAATTTGCAATAAGGTTGCATTTATAAATAACGGCAGAATAATAGAATGGGGAAACACTTATGATTTATTAAACTTTCCGAAATCGATAGAAATTAAACAGTTTGTTAATGAAAACAACTTTAAAATAGATAAGGAGGAGTTATTTAAAAATGTTAGCTGAAACAATAATCCTTATATTCCGTGCATTATTTGAAACATTATACATGGTAATTTTTTCAACTTTATTTGCAATAATTTTTGGATTCCCAATAGGATTGGTGCTTGTTTTAACACAAAAAGGAGGACTTTTGGAAAATTTAAATTTAAACAATGCTCTTAATTCAATAATAAATACAGCAAGATCTATTCCTTTTATAATAATGATAATAATTTTATTTCCATTATCTAGGATAATTGTAGGAACGAGCATAGGTTCAACTGCGGCGATAGTCCCTCTATCTATAGCAGCATCTCCATTTGTAGCAAGAATTATTGAAACATCGTTAAATGAGGTTGACAAAAAAGTGATTGAGGCTGCTGTTTCTTTAGGTGCAAATATTCCACAAATTGTATTTAAAGTTATGGTTAAGGAATCCCTTCCATCTTTAATATCTGGTATTACTTTGACAATAATAAATATTTTAGGATATTCAGCTATGGCTGGAGCTATTGGAGGAGGTGGTTTAGGAGATTTAGCGATAAGATATGGATACCAAAGATTTAGAACGGATATTTTAATTGCAACAGTTATTATTCTAATCTTATTCGTCGAAACAATCCAAAGAATGGGAAGTAAATTGAGCAGAAAATTTGACAAAAGATAGAGGAGGTATTAGAATGAAAAAACTTTTTTCAATTATTTTAAGTATTTTTATTGTTGTCTCCTTTACAGGTTGCAGTAAATTTGCAAATTCAGGTAATAAAATAGTAGTTGGTGCAACACCTGTTCCCCATGCTGAAATATTAGATTTTATTAAGCCTAAATTAAAAGAAAAAGGGATAAATATTGAAATTAAGGAGTTTACAGATTACATAACACCTAATATAGCATTAAATGATAAGCAACTGGATGCGAATTTTTTTCAGCATGTTCCCTATTTAGAAACGTTTAATAAAGAAAGAGGGATGAACCTAGTAGCAATAGCAAAGGTTCATGTTGAGCCTATGGGTGCATATTCAATAAAGTATAAAAGCAAAGATGAAATACCAAATAGAGCAATTGTTGCTATTCCAAATGATGCGACAAATGAAGGAAGAGCGCTGCTCCTTTTAGAAAAACAAGGACTTATTAAACTAAAGGATTCAACCAATTTAACAACTACACCAAAGGATATTATAGAAAACCCTAAAAGTTTAATATTTAAAGAGCTAGAAGCAGCGCAGCTTCCGAGGGTGTTAAAAGATATTGATATAGCGATTATAAATACAAATTATGCATTAGAAGCAAAATTAAATCCTGTTAAAGATAGTCTTTTCATTGAAGATAAAGACTCCCCCTATGCAAATATATTAGCAGTGAGGCCTGAGGATAAAGACAATCCATTAATTCAAGAGCTAATAAAGGCCTTACAAAGCGAAGATGTAAAAAAATTTATAGAAGGAAAATATAATGGAGCTGTTGTTCCTGCATTTTAATCTTTTTGTCCCAATCTTTGGGACAATTTTTTTATTTATAGCTAAATATATTATAACATTTAACACTATTTTTTTGTAGGTGGTAGAAACTGATGTTGAAGCGGAAAACTTAAGAAAATTTGCAAACTTTTATGGATATAAGTTTGAAAAGAAGATAAAGGATGATTTAATATTTATTAAGTTGTTAAAATGAGGGACAGAAGCAATTAATCGATTTGACAAAAAATGTATATCGGGTAAAATAGAATTAAAAAAGATTGGGGTGGGGTTATGGGTAAAAGAATAGTAGTTAAACAAAGTAAAGAACAAGCGATATTTTCAATGATAGTGGGATTAATATTTGTTATTATTGGGATTATGATAGCTATTCCCAACTTTGGACTATTTGGGATATTTTGGACAATCATTGCATTTTTAATTTTTGCCTCTTCAGTTTACAACGTTATAAACAAAAAGGGGCTTCCTTCCTGGAGCGCAGAAATTGAGGATAATAAAATTGAGTTAAATGAGGATTTTGAAATGAAGCTTAGGAAATTAAATAGATTAAAAGAAGATGGGCTTATAACGGAAGAGGAATTTCAAATAAAAAGGGAAGAAATAATGAGGGAAAAGTGGTAATCTTTTGGAGGATAAAATGAGAGTAAAGGGATTTTTATATGGAATACTATCAGCAATATTCTTTGGAAGCTCTGGAATATTTATTAAACATGGTTATGATAAAAATTTTTCTCCCGTAGATCTTTTAATGCTGCAATATATAATAGCAGGAATAATACTTTTTATATATTCTCTAATTAAATATAAAAGTAATATAAAACTTACAAAGGAACTTTATAAGAAGCTTTTTATCCAGGGAGCTATTTTTAACACCCTGATGACGGTATTTTTCTATTCGTCTTTTAAATACCTAGACGTTGCAGTTGCAACAATACTTTTATATACTTATCCAACGATGGTGGCCCTTTTTAGTTTTATGTTTTTAAGGGAGAAGCTTTCTAAAATCAAAATTTTTGCTATTGCAGGAACTTTAACAGGATGCTATCTTGTTTTAAACATTCACAATATAAATTTGAATAAAGCAATTATTATTGGCATAATTTTTGGTCTTTTATCAGCAGTTTTTTATGCAGGAGTAAATATATATGCTAAATACATCGTTGAGGATGTTCCTGAAGTATTAGTCACGTTTTATTCAACTACCTTTTCCTTACTAGTTTTACTTATATTTAACTTTCCGTTTATTTTTAAATTATCCTCGATAAGTTTTGTATCTGTAAAAAACGCTGCGTTACTTGCTGTATTTTGTGAGATAATTCCATTAACTTTGCTTTATGCAGCAATTAAATATGTAGGGCCAGTTACAACTTCAATAATAAGCACAATCGAAATACCTTCTGCAGCAGTTCTTTCTTTTATTTTTATGGGTGAAAGACTAAATATTATTCAAGTCATAGGAATTATTTTAGTAATAATTTGTGTGATACTTTTGAAAAGAGATGAATAGTGCGTAAAAATAGCCCCGTAGGATTGAAAAATCCTTAACGGGGCTTCAAAATTCTTAGTTTATATAAACTATCGTTCCATTTGGCATATTTTTATATATCCAGTAGGAATCATTGATGCTAAGCCTTACACAGCCATGACTTGCTTTTTTGCCTAAGGTGTTATCTACGACCTTACCTTGCTTGTCCATAGGAACAGAATGAAAAAGATATGGTCCACTAAATCTTACCCAATGCTTTGCTCCTTGCCTATAAAAGTTTGAGTAAAACCATTTTCCCCTTGCGGATATTCTAAAAATCCCTTTAGGAGTTGGGGCTGTATTTAATCCTGTTGAGCATGGCATAGTTTTTATTAATTTATATCCATCCCTTTCTTTTATAAAAACATGGGTATTTTGTCTTAATAGATCAACCCAGATAAGATATTTTGAAGGGGTTTTAAAATTTTTATTGTTTATATAATTTTCTATAATTTCCTTGTCAAGCCCCTCAATTTCAATATTTTGCTGAGAGGCTATTGCTATTTCGCTACTTTTTACCCAAGCTAATTTATTGGTTGATAAACTTCTAACATAATAAAATTTTTGCTTTTCTCCTTTTATTACTTCAACTAACTCCCCCGTTTGAAAATTTGCAGTATCCTTTGCTATAATTCCGGTAACAACATCTGAACCTACTATATCATCATAACTTAATGTTGCTTTAGCATTTGCTTTAAATGTTATTATATTAAGTAGAAGGACTAATACTACTAGTTTTATGATAAATTTCAATGTGAATCCCCTTTCTCTTTTGTGATATACAGCTGGCTTTTATATTTTATCATAATAAATCAAACTTATAAATACTTTAAAAGATGTGATAGTGTCAAGATATTGTAGGTTAATTTTTATAGACAACCCCTTAAATTAGCTAGTTTCAAGGCGTTTGTTAAATTTAAAAAACTTAAATTATATTTTCATATTTTATTGATTTTAATATCCTGTAAATTGGCGTTACTTTCCCTATGTTCAATATCGTTATATTATTCATAACTTCACGTGAAGATTTATTTATCTTTCTTATCGCTTCTTTTATTTTCTTCTTACTTACCTTGAAGGCTTTTTCATCTTCCTTAAACACACTTATTTCCCTTAAATTTCCTCCATTCTTGCTAAATACCCTTAGCTTTGCCATTATCTTTAATCCTTCCTTGCTCCATCCTAATGGCCTGCTGCTTAATCTCGCCGATAATACATGGCTTACATGC
>NZ_CAKP01000114.1 GCF_000297115.1 Caloramator australicus RC3
GTGTCTCAGTCCCAGTGTGGCCGACCACCCTCTCCAGGCCGGCTACCCATCGTCGCCTTGGTGAGCCGTTACCTCACCAACTAGCTAATGGGCCGCGGGCCCATCCCAAGGCGGATTCCTCCTTTGGCTTATGTATCATGCGACACACAAGCTTTATGCGGTATTAGCAGGTCTTTCGACCTGTTATCCCCCTCCTTGGGGTAGGTTACCCACGTGTTACTCACCCGTCCGCCGCTAAGACACCTTGGATTGCTCCTTGGCATCTCCGCTCGACTTGCATGTGTTAGGCACGCCGCCAGCGTTCGTCCTGAGCCAGGATCAAACTCTTATGTTTAAATCCTTAGCTTCTTAAATTACTGCTGGTCGCTTCGCCACTGTTCAGTTTTCAAAGGTCAAACGACATTTTATATTATAACAACCTCTCAATATAATGTCAAGAGGTTTTTTGTTTATCATGTGATTATTTTATGATAATGTCATGTTGTAGAGTAATATGATAAAATGTCATTATGAGAAACGAGGTGTTTTATTCAATGTCACAAAAACAAATTAATAGGTATGTTGTTATTCAAAAATCCCTTGAGGGATTATTAACCGTTAAGGAAGCAGCAAAGGTTTTAGGCCTTAGCGAACGTCAAGTTATTAGATTAAGAAAGGGTGTGATGGAAAGCGGAGTTTCTGCTCTTATTCATAAAAACAAAGGCCGTAAACCTTCTCATGCTGTTTCCGATGAACTTAAAGGTAAAATCATCTCTCTTAAATTGTCTGATACCTACAAAGATGCTAACTTCAAACATTTTAATGAGCTTCTTGAAAGATTCCATAGCATTAAGCTAAGTTACTCTACCATATACAATATCCTTACCTCTACCGGTATTAAAAGCCCTAAAAAGCGTCGTAGATTTAAACCCCACACAAGGCGTAAAAGAAAACCACAGATGGGCCTTCTCGTTCAGATGGATTCTTCTCCTTTTGATTGGCTGGGTATTGGCTGTAACTATTCTATCCATGGTGCTATCGACGATGCTACTGGTAAAGTTCTGGGTCTTTATATGACTAAAAATGAATGCCTTCAAGGCTACTTTGAAGTCGCTCGCTTTATGTTTCAAAACTTTGGTATACCCGTTAGTATCTATAGCGATAGGCATGCTATCTTCCTTTCTCCAAAAGCTTCTAAACTCTCTATTGAAGATCAGCTTGAGGGAAAGGTCTGCAATGATACACAGTTCTCTAGAGCTATGAAGGAACTCGGTATTACAATAATAACCGCTCGTTCCCCTCAGGCTAAAGGCAGAATAGAACGCCTTTGGAATACTTTGCAATCTCGTTTGCCTATCGAATTTAAACTAGCTGGAATCAAAACTATCGATGAAGCTAATGAATTCTTGAAAAAATACGTCTTTGAATTAAATAACATGTTTTCCGTAGAGCCCTTGTCTAATGAGCCTGCTTTTAGACCTTTAAGTAACGATATAGACCTTGATTCTATACTCTGCGTTAAAGAAAAAAGAAAGGTCGATAATGGCGGCGTTTTCTCCTTCTACGGTAAACATTTTAAGGTTGTTCAAAAAGACAACCAGCCTCCAATACCGACCCGAACCACTATTAATGTATTCATTAATAGTTTAGCAGGTGTTCAGGTCGAATACAAGGGGATAGTTTATGAAACTGAAGTATTTGTAAAGCCTAAAAAATCTTCTAATGATGCCGTTAAGAAGGAGAAAAATACTTACAGACCGCCAGAAGACCATTATTACAAGTATGGACGCAATTTGGTTAAACCTATAATTTATGATGAAAGTGATCAAGAAATTCTAAGCATGCTTGAGGAGATTTTCCTCGGTAAAGATAGTTTTGTTGACAGATACAAAAATTTAGGGTAAATGTTAGCTTTTGATAATAGGACTGTTAGTCGGGTGATGTCAAGGCACCGTGGAATAAATGGGAGGGGCCCACTTGTGGGAGGGCACCCGTTTATGCCGCGAAAGGCCTTGACATCAGGCGGCATAGTATCCTATTGCCTTTTTGGGGCAGATTAATCTGCCCCTCTGCCTTCCGGCGAGGATGGGGGGTTCTAGGGGGCAAAGCCCCCTAATTTTTACCCATCTAAATGACATTTTCATACGATAATTAACTTTATTTTAAATTATTTTTAGGTGACATTTTCAAAAGATATTGACATGGAAGTTTTGTCCTAAACATTTAGCACACAAAAAATAAAATGGCTCCACGGAGAGGACTCGAACCTCCAACCCTCCGGTTAACAGCCGGATGCTCCACCATTGAGCTACCGTGGAACGCTTACACAGAATATTATAGCAGATTTTTTTCTGTTTGCAATACCCTTTTATAAAAAAACATACTTCCCTTATGTTTATAAACACTCAGAATGTAGATAATGTCCATTTTTCTCTTTTAATTCTGTTATATATTTCAAAGTTTCAATCCCTTATAGGTAGGCTATAAACATATCTCATTATTATTGATGAAGCTCAATTGTTGTTGTTTCAATCCCTTATAGGTAGGCTATAAACTGAGTTATTTTATCTATTTCCGTTTCATCGACCACGTTTCAATCCCTTATAGGTAGGCTATAAACTTAGTTTCGTCCACCTCATCACAATTTGGTAGACGGTTTCAATCCCTTATAGGTAGGCTATAAACGATGAACTTGGTCAGGCCATGAACTATTAAGCTGTTTGTTTCAATCCCTTATAGGTAGGCTATAAACAAAGGAGCAAATGCAGATGCACACTACAACTATTTGTTTCAATCCCTTATAGGTAGGCTATAAACAGATCCAATTAATTCAAGTTTCAGAAGCTTATTTAGAGTTTCAATCCCTTATAGGTAGGCTATAAACTTAAAAACGATTTTATGGCAAAATAGAGGTATTTCTAGTTTCAATCCCTTATAGGTAGGCTATAAACTTATAAATAAAAATAAATTCTATCTAAGAGATTTAAGTTTCAATCCCTTATAGGTAGGCTATAAACTGAGAATGGTAAAAATTTTATTTTAAAGATCTTATGTTTCAATCCCTTATAGGTAGGCTATAAACGAGCAGAGGCTTTAGAAAATCTATTAGATGAATTAGAGTTTCAATCCCTTATAGGTAGGCTATAAACTGATAAAATTTTTTTGTCAAATTCTTCAACGTCTTTAAGTTTCAATCCCTTATAGGTAGGCTATAAACTAAAGCGACACTTATTAAAGACGTTGAAGAATTTGAGTTTCAATCCCTTATAGGTAGGCTATAAACCAGACTTCTTGAGAGTTTGAACTACAACATCTTGAACGTTTCAATCCCTTATAGGTAGGCTATAAACTTATAAAGCGACATTAATTAAAGACATTGAAGAATTGTTTCAATCCCTTATAGGTAGGCTATAAACTCAAGAAGTCTGAAAAGAAGTCAACTGAAAAGAAAGTTTCAATCCCTTATAGGTAGGCTATAAACTGTTTCTGGGTCTTTCACAAACTCGTCTAACTCTTTGTTTCAATCCCTTATAGGTAGGCTATAAACGAAGTTAAAAGAAAAATAAAATTTATAAAGCGACATGTTTCAATCCCTTATAGGTAGGCTATAAACGAAAAATCAAACAAATCAAACAAATCAAATTATAACTGTTTCAATCCCTTATAGGTAGGCTATAAACAAAACTAATCCTTCAGCTTCATGGTCTAAAGCAATTTCGTTTCAATCCCTTATAGGTAGGCTATAAACAAGAAGAAAATAATAAATTTGAATGTGTTTTTAGTTTCAATCCCTTATAGGTAGGCTATAAACTGGGAATTGATGATGAAGAAGAATTTGAAGATATTAGTTTCAATCCCTTATAGGTAGGCTATAAACTAGAAAAAATTGATGTTAATAAAAAATATACTATTGAAGGTTTCAATCCCTTATAGGTAGGCTATAAACGAAGGCAATTTTACGCCTTCTTTTCAAATAAAGTTTCGTTTCAATCCCTTATAGGTAGGCTATAAACGTCAACTCCTTCTGTGAGTGCCATTGTTCTTCACTCCTGTTTCAATCCCTTATAGGTAGGCTATAAACTCAATTTTCTTTTGTATTTCTTTTAGCTTTTCTTCAAGGTTTCAATCCCTTATAGGTAGGCTATAAACGGGTTTCAACTTCTACATAGTTTGCTATTTGTCCCCATTGTTTCAATCCCTTATAGGTAGGCTATAAACCAGTTCCTGTTGCTGTTCTTCCTACTTTCGTCGTATCAGTTTCAATCCCTTATAGGTAGGCTATAAACTAATCATCAGCTATTAAAGTCCCTATGTGCAGATGTAGTTTCAATCCCTTATAGGTAGGCTATAAACGGTGATGGAGCGCAGGATGATGAAGCGAAAGCTGGGTTTCAATCCCTTATAGGTAGGCTATAAACTAATCATCAGCTATTAAAGTCCCTATGTGCAGATGTAGTTTCAATCCCTTATAGGTAGGCTATAAACGGTGATGGAGCGCAGGATGATGAAGCGAAAGCTGGGTTTCAATCCCTTATAGGTAGGCTATAAACCAGTTGAATATTGGCGTGATGATGAAGAGGAATAAGGTTTCAATCCCTTATAGGTAGGCTATAAACTATTTTTGGTGAAGGCGCAATAGCATATGGTAGCGGGTTTCAATCCCTTATAGGTAGGCTATAAACTAAAATAAAGGCGTCTATTCAAAGCGAAAAAGGTAGTTTCAATCCCTTATAGGTAGGCTATAAACTGTGGCTCAAAGTAAGCATAAGGAACAACATAATTTTGTTTCAATCCCTTATAGGTAGGCTATAAACTATCCCTTCACCTCTGGAAATTTTTCTGCTAATTTATGTTTCAATCCCTTATAGGTAGGCTATAAACAAAAAGGTTATTATGTGATGAAATTTTATTTAGAGGAGTTTCAATCCCTTATAGGTAGGCTATAAACCCATCTCATCAAAGTTAGTCTTCCATGGTCCGTTATGTTTCAATCCCTTATAGGTAGGCTATAAACCAAGTGTTATCATTTGCTCACATTCAAGCAATTTGTTTCAATCCCTTATAGGTAGGCTATAAACTCATTAACTCCTTTTTCAATTCTCTTTGCTGTTTCGGTTTCAATCCCTTATAGGTAGGCTATAAACGGAGCTCTTCTTTGCTGAATTGTAGATATGCTTCATGTTTCAATCCCTTATAGGTAGGCTATAAACGCAGATGTATAACAGGGTTAGTGCTTGCAATTGTTCCAGTTTCAATCCCTTATAGGTAGGCTATAAACTCTTAATTGTCTAAGCCTTTTCCCAAAAGAATCCACAAGTTTCAATCCCTTATAGGTAGGCTATAAACTTCACAAATTGAGAATTTGATAAAGCAATATTTGGGAGTTTCAATCCCTTATAGGTAGGCTATAAACTAAAAAGCGGTATAAGCAGTATTGCTAAAGGAATTTAGTTTCAATCCCTTATAGGTAGGCTATAAACTGAAGAATTTGACGGAAAGAATTTTATCCTTTATCAATAGTTTCAATCCCTTATAGGTAGGCTATAAACACATCGTAACAACTGACGAAAATCAGTTGTTACAAGCGTTTCAATCCCTTATAGGTAGGCTATAAACGACGTAAATCGCAAAATCCTCTTGATTAGCTTTTTGTTTCAATCCCTTATAGGTAGGCTATAAACATGGAGCTTTGCTTGACGAGATACACGCATGGAATGAGTTTCAATCCCTTATAGGTAGGCTATAAACTGATGAACAATATCTCCAGGCTTACCACAACGCTCACAGTTTCAATCCCTTATAGGTAGGCTATAAACTTCAATGTATGTTCCCTATTATGACAATCTATACAAAGGTTTCAATCCCTTATAGGTAGGCTATAAACACTTTAGTTTCCATCTTCACCACCCTCGCAATCGATGTTTCAATCCCTTATAGGTAGGCTATAAACTCAGAGGTATTGTAGAAGAAAGAGCAGATATTAATCGTTTCAATCCCTTATAGGTAGGCTATAAACTGAATTTCTAAAGCACAGTTTTTTCCCGCTTCCTGGTTTCAATCCCTTATAGGTAGGCTATAAACACAAATACCGCCTGTTAACACAAATGTTTCAAAGTTTCAATCCCTTATAGGTAGGCTATAAACGAAAGAGAAGATTATATTGAAGAAGAAGAATACGAAAGTTTCAATCCCTTATAGGTAGGCTATAAACTTCTAACTCTTTTAATGTTTTAACTTCAGCTTCTATAGTTTCAATCCCTTATAGGTAGGCTATAAACGATGTATATGCAATGTTTGAATAAAAAGAATATTTGTTTCAATCCCTTATAGGTAGGCTATAAACTCTGATGGGAGTAAAGTAGCGATACCTTTTACTAAGTTTCAATCCCTTATAGGTAGGCTATAAACACGAAAAACAATTACTACAAATAACTAAAAAGACCTTTGTTTCAATCCCTTATAGGTAGGCTATAAACACAAGGTTTGATTTTTTTAGAGCTTCTACAACAGCATTGTTTCAATCCCTTATAGGTAGGCTATAAACTTATTTGCCTCCTTCGTTTTTTTTTTGTTTTTCTTGTTTCAATCCCTTATAGGTAGGCTATAAACCTTATCGGCTATGATAGACCAAAACATGAGATTATGTTTCAATCCCTTATAGGTAGGCTATAAACAAAAGAAGTTCTTGAGCATTCACTTGAAGCAATTGTGTTTCAATCCCTTATAGGTAGGCTATAAACGAAGCAATTGTTAACAAGAAGCCTGACAAGAAGCCCGTGTTTCAATCCCTTATAGGTAGGCTATAAACGTTTTTCTTTAGTGTGCAGGTTTTTTCTGTCACATATAGTTTCAATCCCTTATAGGTAGGCTATAAACTTAAGGCTGCTATTAATTATGCCGAGTATTGCAAGCTGTTTCAATCCCTTATAGGTAGGCTATAAACTTTAACGAAATGTACAGGATAGCATCAAAGGCTGTGAGTTTCAATCCCTTATAGGTAGGCTATAAACGAAGTTGGCCAAGAAAATGAAAAAGGAAAGTGAAGCGAGGTTTCAATCCCTTATAGGTAGGCTATAAACCCGTTTGATACTTATTATAACTGGATTTGAAGATTTTGTCAATTGTGAATATTTTGTTAACAAAATCTTCAAACCCTTGATAAATCTCATTTTCTTTTGTCGTCGACCCCCGGCACTTTTTGCAGGATTGGAGGTCGACGACAAATTAAAGGAATGCAAAAAGGCAGGATAGCTCCTGCCTTTTATGTTCATTTTATTTACTTCGTCGGTTTCATTGTTGGAAAGAGGATTACGTCTCTGATTGAATATGAATCAGTTAGGAACATAATGAGTCTATCTACTCCAATACCCAATCCCCCTGTTGGTGGCATACCTATTTCAAGGGCATTTATAAAGTCTTCGTCCATCATATAAGCTTCATCATCTCCAAGTTCCCTTTCTCTTAATTGTTGTAGGAATCTTTCCTTTTGATCAATTGGGTCGTTTAATTCTGAATAAGCGTTTGCTATTTCTCTACCATATACATATGCTTCAAATCTTTCTGTAAACATAGGATCATCAGGTTTTTTCTTTGTAAGCGGTGAAACTTCAACTGGATAATCTAAAATAAATGTAGGCTGAATTAGGTGCTTTTCTGCATATGTTTCAAATACTGCAACTAATATATCACCCTTAGTGCAATCCTTTAATTCCTTCTTAAGTTCATCTAGAACATTTAACTTCTTTGCAATTTCCCTTGCTTCTTCATCTGTTTTTATTTCATCGAAATCCACATTAGCATACTTCTTTACCGCTTCCTTCATTGTAAGCCTATTCCATGGTGGAGCAAAATCAATTTCTGTTCCTTGGTAGTTTACTTTAGTTGTTCCTAAAACTTCTTGACAAACAAATGCCACAAGGTTTTCTGTAAGCTCCATCATGTCATTATAATCGGCATAGGCTTCGTAAATTTCTATCATATTAAATTCAGGATTATGTCTTATATCTATTCCTTCATTTCTAAAGTTTTTACCCATTTCATAAACTTTTTCAAATCCACCAACGATAAGTCTTTTTAAGTAAAGCTCTGTTGCAATTCTAAGATATAGGTCAATATCAAGGGCGTTGCTGTGAGTTATAAATGGTCTTGCTGCAGCGCCACTTGCAATTGGTGATAATACTGGTGTTTCAACTTCAATAAAGTCCCTATCATCAAGGAATTTTCTTATGGCTCTAATTATTTGAGTTCTCTTAAAGAAAGTATCTCTTACATCTTGATTCATTATAAGATCAACATATCTTTGTCTGTATCTTAAATCTGGGTCCTTAAGCCCATGCCACTTTTCAGGAAGTGGTCTTAAAGATTTTGTTAGCAATATATAGTCCTTAACATGGATTGAAATTTCTCCAGTTTTAGTTTTAAATACCGTTCCCTCAACTCCTATGATGTCGCCAATATCCAAAGTTTTGAATGCCTTTAATTTTTCTTCTCCTATGTCATCAATTTTTACATAAAGCTGAAGCTTACCATACCTGTCATGAATGTCAGCAAAACCAGCTTTACCGTGTATTCTCTTTGTCATCAATCTTCCTGCAACTTTAACATCCTTACCTTCAAGTTCTTCATAGTTGTCTTTTACTTGCTTTGATGTGTGAGTTCTATCATATTTTGTTATAAGGAATGGATCCTGACCCTTAGCTCTTAAATCATCAAGCTTAGCAAGTCTTTGCTTCATTAACTCATTATACTCAGCCTCAAGATTTTGAAGTTCCTGTTGATTAAGTTCCTCATTAGTATTCGCCATAGCTCACCCTCCATTAATGCCTTTTTATTTCTAATATCTCAAAAGATTCAACTCCATCTGGGACTTGAATCTCTACTTTGTCACCAACTTTTTTGCCTAAAAGTCCCCTTCCTATTGGTGCTTCATTGGAAATCTTCATTTTAGCTGGATCTGCCTCTGCTGAACCAACTATTGTAAATTCAAGCTCATCTCCATACTTTAAGTCCTTAACCTTAACTGTTGAACCAATTGAAACAACTTCAGTATTTATTTCGTCCTCATCGATTATCTTTGCATTCTTTAACATGTTTTCTAAAGTTGCAATTCTACCTTCAACAAACGCCTGTTCATTCTTTGCTTCATCATATTCTGAGTTTTCGCTTAAGTCTCCAAAGGAAATAGCTGTCTTAATTTTTTGTGAAACTTCCTTTCTTTTAACGGTTTTTAGATATTCAAGTTCTTCCTCTATCTTTTTAACTCCTTCGTATGTTAAAATCACTTGTTTATTATCTCCCATATATACTCTCCCCTCTTTTTTGCTTAGGATTTATAGATATTATATGCACATTATTTTATGTAATTCCCCTAATTTTTAAATAACTTAGGAGAAGGCTTAAATAAACTAATAACAAGCACTATAAAGACGTCTTTATAGTGCTTGTTATTGTTCGTTATATGGTATTATAAATCACACTAATTACTATGTCAACATATTTTGTAATTATATTTCCATTATTAAATTATTCTGTAATTTAAATTTTGAAATTTTAAATCCTTCTTCTTCAGCGTTTTTCCATATCCTTTCATAGCCCTTCATTTCTAAAAAACCCTGCGCTAAAATACTATCGTAAAAGTTCTTCTCATCCAATGTTATATCAACATCATCAAAACATAATCCATTGTGACAAATTGTTTTATTTAATAAAAGTGTCGGCTTTTTAGGGTCTATCAGAATTTCATACCTCTTATCCGTTATTATCATAGCCTGACATAAACTAGCTGCTTTTATAGGATCTTCTATTACAGCTACTGATATTCCATAATTTTTTAATGCAAATTCCATATCTTTAATTAAGTTTTCCCTTTTATCTGCAAGCAAAATTATTCGCCGTGCAAAGTTTAATAGATATCTAAAACAAATTTTTCCTAAAATATTTTCAGCATCAGCAATTAGGACTTCGTTTAGTCTTAAATCGCATCCATGTTTTATCGTAAAAATATCTAAAGCTCTAATCAGGCATGAAATTATAAAATTTGAGTCAATGTTTATTCCTAAATCCTTTGAAAGCACTATGCTTTCTTTACCAAACCTTTTTATTGCTATGTTTAATTTAATATTTTCTAACCCATCAGGTATTTTTACAATTTCAGCTTTGACATCTTTTAATTTATATTCCCTTTCCTTATACGGAAGCAATAATTTATTTATAACAATAATCTTGCTAAAATAAGGATGAACAATGTTAATTTCTTCTAAAGATGCCTTATTTAATACCAAAATTTTATTCAAAGATTTCCTCCTAAAATTGTTTTATTAAATTATATTAGCCTTAGCATCTACAAATTCATCGTTTAAATAAACTACTCTTGGTTTGAAGTTAAGTTTTTCAAGTAAAATTTCATAGTCCTTTGGTGTTATATCATCAATGTTCTTTTGCATTATTGAAACCAATACTGCCTCCATGACATTAGTTCCAAAGGATCTTCCATTAAATTCTGGTGTTGTCGTTACAAGCATTTTAGCACCTAAATTTTTCAATTCTTCAATATCATCCTCTGTTACTGTGTTTGTAATAATTATTTTTCCTTCTAAATTATCAGGCATATATCTTTTTATAAAAAGGCAATCCCCAGCTATTATATCAGCCTCATTAAAATATTTTTCATGTTTTGGTGTTCTTTCTTCCTGACTTTTACCTGTAGGATAAAGTTTTTCAAAGGGCATCCTTGTAGCAATAGGTAAAATAACCTTTGCAAGGGCTTGAAATACTTTAACTGATTTTAAAGGTATAGGAATATCAAGGGAAAACATCAAATCCCCAATAGTTAGCTCTGCCCCTAATTCATAAAAGGCCTCTAACATTCCGAATCTATCTGTTGCACTAACCATTAAAACCGATTTGTCTTTAATTTTAAATATATTTTTATCTATGTATTTTATTACCTTTCTCTCGAGTGTATTTTTAAGACCTGAACCATCGACAATGGGTGTTTTCTTGGCCGCCTCTTTAATAACAAGGGCATCCTTTATCTCATATCTTTTTCCCGCAGCATATAAGTATAAATCAATGCCACCCATCCCAAAGGCATCAACTTTACCATCCATTTCCCTTATAAGCTCTAAAACCCTGTTAAAATCACCATCTGTTCCTATTCTCTCTATAATAAAATTTTCACCTAAAAGCTCAGTTTCAACCCTATGATTTCTCTTAGAAGATCCTAAACTCACAGAAACAATATGCTTCATTTTAATCCTCCTACTCTTTTATACTTTCAACAATTTTTAAAACTCTATTAACATCCACATATACATCTTCTTTTAAGGGCGACTTGCCTATATCAATCGTATAAACATGGCAATCTAATAAGGCTGATAAAAGCTTTGATCTTGCATTTGAGGCTAAAATAATACAATGCTGATATTTCCTTACTTTAGAAATAATATCAAAAAGGCCATTAACAAGTTCAAGCCCACTTTGATCCTTTACAAATCTTTGCCTTTCTTCTTCTGTAAGTAAGAAAATAAAATCAACTCCTGCCTTTTTAAGTTCCCTTTCAAGCTCCTCTTTATTTGCAACAGGAAATCCTACAACTGCAATTTTACCTCCCTTTCTCACCTCTCCTATACTCTCTAGCCTTGATATAAACGTCCTATCTATATTAAGTATCTTTGCAACTTCCTGTTGTGAATATCCTTTGCACCTTAATTCTAATATTTCATCAATTGTTGAATTAATTTTTGATATACTAATCACCTTATCTCCTATCCTTACATAGTCCATAAAACCCCTCCCGTGCACATGATGTGCTCAATTACATTTTATACCTTTTTTGCAATTTTTACAATAAAAAAAGATACTACAAAATGTAGTATCTCAGATTGTAGACAAACCTTCTTTGGTGTTCAGACTTTGCAAGAGCCCTGTGAATGGATTTCAAAAAGGCATCTCTCATAAGCTTTAGCAATTCTTGCTTTTCGACTTTTCAAAAGTCCGTAATTCTGCACACGGACGTGCAGAGCCGAGTGGCCGACACGGATGTCGGCTCACGAGGGTAGGACTTTTGAAAACAAAGAAAAGCTTAGAATTGCTTAGCGAAATGAGCGAATGCCATGGAAATCCTTCACAGGGCTTATCAAAAAACAACTTTTTCAACAGTCTGAGATACTACAAAATGTAGTATCTAAACCAAAGTTTTTTTATATTCAATCAAAACTTCTTCAATTTTTTCTCTTTGATCAAGCCTATTTACCATATCTTTAACATATGAGGAATTTTTAAGCCCCTTTAAATACCAGGCAATATGTTTTCTCATCTCGATTATTCCCTGTCTTCCTTTAAATTCCTCAGCCATTTTAAGATGTCTTAATATAACAGCAAACTTTTCCTCAATTGAAATGTCGGGCATTTTTTGTCCATTTTCGAAATAATACATTATCCTTTTAAATATCCAAGGGGTTCCTAAAGCTCCTCTTCCTATAAGGATAGCATCACATCCAGTCTCATCAAACATTTTTTTTGCACTTTCCTCATCCACAACATCACCATTTCCTATAACTGGAATTTTAACTACTTCCTTGACCCTTCTTATTATATCCCAGTCAGCATGTCCTGAATACATCTGTTCCCTTGTTCTACCGTGAACTGCAATAAAAGATGCCCCTGCTGCCTCCACCATTTTAGCAAATTCAATGGCATTTACTGAATTCTCATCCCATCCCTTTCTAAACTTGACAGAGACAGGTTTTTTAGATTTTGAAACAACTTTTTTAACAATCCTTTCGGCCAGTTCAGGATTTTTCATTAGGGCACTTCCTTCACCATTTTTAACTATTTTAGGTGCAGGACACCCCATATTTATATCAATGGAAATTACCTTTTCATTCTCGCTTATTTGCTCTGCCATATCAGCCATAATATCAGGATCGCTTCCAAAAATTTGGACAATAACCGGGGCTTCCTTATCATCTATATCTAAAAGTAAATTGGTTTTTTTGCTTCCATAATACAATCCTTTAGAACTTACCATTTCAGTATAAACTAATCCACAACCATATTCTCTGCATAAAATTCTAAAGGCCTTATCCGTTACTCCAGCCATTGGTGCCAAAAATACATTGTTAGGTGTTATGTAGTTTCCTATTTTCATCATCATCACCTATTTTTTTCATAAATTATCCTCAAACCCTCTAATGTTAATATTGGATTAACCTCTTGAATAGTCCTGCTTTCTGAGGATATTAATTTTGCAAGACCTCCTGTTGCAACAACATAGGGTTTCTTTTCACCAAGTTTTATCATTTCATCCATCATCTTATTTACTATATAATCAACCAAACCTACATAACCATATATTATCCCCGCCTGCATGCTGCTTACAGTATTTTTACAAATAACAGTTGGTGGCTTTACAAGTTCAATCCTTGGAAGCTTTGCAGCCCTTTCAAATAGTGCATCGCTGGATATTTTAATTCCAGGGGATATACATCCTCCATAATAATCCCCCTTCTCTCCAACCGCACAAAATGTCGTTGCTGTTCCAAAGTCAACTATTATCAAAGATCTTTTATATATTTCCAACGCCGCCACTGCATTAACTATTCTATCAGCACCTACTTCCTTAGGATTATCATATTTTATATTAATGCCTGTTTTAACTCCTGGCCCTACAACTAATGGTTCTACACAAAAGTACTTTCTTATCATATGTTCTAAAGAATACATAATATTTGGAACCACAGACGAAACCACTACGGCATCAACATCTTTATAATTTAAGTTTGCCTTTTCAAACAAATTTATTGCAATCATTCCATATTCGTCGGAAGTCCTTGGGGGATTGGTTGATAATCTCCAAACATCCAAAAGTTTTCTATCTTCATAAACTCCTGCTACTATATTCGTGTTTCCAACGTCAAATACTAAAAGCATGGCAACCTCCTAAACACTAAATATCTCCTTCTTCTGGAACTATACAGATAAACTTTAACGTTTCTTTACCCTTATTCATAAACTGGTGTAAAGCATTTGAAGGAACATATGCAAAGGATCCCTTCTTTATCTCATAGTCTTTACCTTCAACATGTAGAATTCCTTCTCCTTCAAGAATATAGTTTATATGTGGCCAAGGATGTGTATGTCTTGGAGTAAATCCTCCCTCTGATAATTCAAAAACCCTCATGACATATCCTTCCCAACCTTCCTTAGGTGTTATAAGGACCTTCTTAACAGCATTCTTTACAAGGTCATTATTGATCTCAATTCCCTTTACATCATCAATATGGGAAACTATCATAACAAACACCTCCTTAAAATATTTTAACTTAAAGATTTTATTTTTACAATTAAAATTAAAGGGTACCAAAGCACCCTATTTAACCTTATTATTTACCCTCTGCATGAACCTCTCTACATCTATTATAAATCTTTCGTGGGTTCCTTCCATTATCTTTTCCATCTCATCATAGGCTTCAACCTTGAAAATAAGCCTTTTCCCATCCACCTCAACTAGCTCTGCTATTGCCTTAACCTTCATTCCAATCGGAGTTGCTGCTAGATGCTTTACATCCACCTTTATTCCAACTGTCGAATAGCCAGTTGGAAGATGCAGGTCAACAGCATTCTTAGCTGCACATTCCAAAAATCCTATTAGAGATGGAGTCGACAGAACGTCTATAAAACCATTTAAATAGTTTGCTGCAGAGTCTTTTCCCTGAACTGTAGTTTCAATAATAGAATTAAGTCCGACTTTTATTTTATCAAAAAGCTCCTCCTTCAATTTTCTCCCCCCAATCATATTTAAACCTCGGGAAAATCCCGAGGTTTTATGCTTCATTAAAAATCGCTTCAAATTCTTCAGCTTCAAGCTTTTCTTTATCAAGAAGAGCTTCAGCGACTTTATGAAGTTTATTCATATTTTCCTTTAAAAGTTCTTCTGCCCTCTTGTATGCAGTTTCGATTATTCTTTTAATTTCCTTATCTATAAGAGCTGCGACCTCTTCGCTGTAGTTTCTTGTCTTTGCAAAGTCTCTTCCCAAGAATACTTCATCATGGCCTGTTCCAAACTCAATTGGTCCTAAAAGTTCGCTCATACCATATTCCATAACCATTTTTCTTGCTATATTTGTTGCCCTCTCGATATCGTTCTTAGCACCTGTAGATATATCGTTTAAAACAAGCTTTTCTGCTACACGGCCACCTAAAAGACTTACAATTTCTTCTTCTAATTCTGTCTTTGAAGCATAATACTTATCTTCCTGTGGAAGGGCTAAAGTATATCCTCCTGCTCTTCCCCTTGGTATTATGCTTATTTGATGAACAGGGTCAGTATTAGGTAAAAGCTTCATTACAATAGCATGCCCTGCTTCATGATATGCTGTAAGCTTTCTTTCCTTTTCACTCATGATTCTGCTCTTTTTCTCAGGTCCTGCAATTACTCTTGTTATAGCCTCTTCAAGCTCATCCATGCCTATAAGCCTTTTTCCCTTTCTTACTGCTAAAAGTGCTGCCTCGTTCATAAGGTTTTCAAGATCAGCCCCTGTAAAACCAGGTGTTCTTTTAGCTATTATTGACAAATTAACTTCGGCTTCAAGAGGTTTATTCCTTGCATGAACCTTTAATATTTCTTCCCTTCCTTTAACATCGGGAGTATTTACAACAATTTGTCTATCAAATCTTCCTGGTCTTAAAAGGGCAGGGTCCAAAATATCAGGTCTATTTGTTGCAGCAAGAACTATTATACCTTCGTTAGTTCCAAACCCATCCATCTCAACAAGAAGTTGATTTAGAGTTTGCTCCCTTTCATCATGTCCTCCACCAAGCCCAGCACCTCTTTGTCTACCTACTGCATCTATTTCATCTATAAACACTATACATGGTGAATTTTTCTTTGCATTATCAAAGAGGTCCCTAACTCTTGAAGCACCCACTCCTACAAACATTTCAACGAAGTCAGAACCGCTTATGCTAAAGAAGGGAACTCCAGCTTCTCCAGCAACTGCCTTTGCAAGAAGGGTCTTACCTGTTCCTGGGGGTCCAACAAGAAGTATTCCTTTTGGAATTCTCGCCCCCATCTCAATATATTTTCTTGGATTTTTTAAAAAGTCTACAACCTCTTGAAGTTCAGCCTTCTCTTCGTCTGCTCCTGCAACATCATCAAAGGTTATTCTCTTTTTATCGTTCGTAACAAGTTTTGCTCTGCTTTTACCGAAATTCATTACACCTTTTCCACCACCGCCGCCTTGGGCCTGTTGTAGGAAAATAAACCATATAACAAGGAGCATTATAACCATAATTATATTAGGCAGAGCAGAAACCCAAAATGGAAATTTTGAAGGTGGAACATATTTTAACTGAACTTTTTGAGCATGAGTTTTATTATATTCGTTTATCATCTTTTCAAATTCCGTCGTATTTATATTAACTGTGGTGGTAAAGGAGGTTCCATCTCTAAATTCCCCTGAAGCACTACCAGTATCTATGTCAATATATATGCTCTTTACATTCCCTCTCTCAATTTCGTTTATAAGTTCAGTGTAAACTATTTCGCTTTTCTTAGTTGTTCCACCATCTAGAAGAGTCATTGCAACAAAAAAAGCCATTATTATTAGAAGCCATGCACTTGCACTTTTTAAGAAATTTTTATTCATTCTAGGCCCCCCTTTCGCTGTGTGTTACCATAATATTTAAATATACACGATTGTTTACTTTTTGTAAATATCTTCTTTTAATATACCTATATATGGTAAATTTCTAAACATCTCGGCATAATCAAGTCCATACCCCACTACAAATGCATCTGGTATTTTAAAGCCTACATAATCCCCTTCTATATTTACCCTTCTTCTATCGGGCTTATCTAAAAGGCAGCATATTTTTAATGTTCTTGGATGCCTTGCCTTAAGATATTCATATAAGTATTTTAAGGTAGTCCCAGTATCTATTATATCCTCAACAATAATGACATCCCTACCTTCAATATCAAAATCCAGGTCCTTTAATATTCTAACTATACCAGAAGTTTCAGAAGACATTCCATAGCTAGAAACCGCCATAAAATCCATAGTAACCTTTAAATTAAGAGCCCTCATAAGATCTGAAACAAAAATTACTGATCCTTTTAAAACTCCAATTAAAATCAAGTCACCATGTGGAAAATCCTTCTCAATCTCCTTTGCAAGTTCATTAACCCTTTTTTTAATTTCTTCTTCTGTTAATAATACTTTTTCAATAGCACCTTCCATCATTTATCCCCTTTCAATCTTTAATTTTAATACATTTTTTGTATTTTCATCGATTTTATAATTTTTAGTATCCCTAATATTATAAACCCATAGGATTTCTTTGCCTAATGCAATAAGAGGAATTTCATCCCTTTTATCCTTTGGGACCTTGCTATCAATAAACAAATCCTTTATTTTCTTTTTTCCATTTAATCCTTTAGGATAAATAAAATCCCCTTCTTTTCTATTTCTAACTATTAATTCACCTTTTATTTTATCATAATCAAAATACTTTATAAAAGCACTATCTTTCAAACTTCCTTCATTTTTTATTAGCTCTGCCGAAATTTTTAAATTTAGCTCATCTATTATAATCGTCCCTGGAATAATAATATTGTATTCAAAGCCATTTTTTTCAATTTGTTTTTCTTTTTTTATATAAAAATTATCATAGGAAATTTCCGCAATTAAATTTTTGGGTAAACTTATTTTTTTACCCGTTTCCCCTTTTTCAATGAGCTTTAAACAATCATCAACGTGAACGTTTTCAATGGCATTTAAATCTCCTTTAACATTCTTTATCATATTTCTGATAATCCTTCTTTGTATCGCTATGTTAAGTTTTTTAAATTTGCTTATGGAAATTCCTTCATCAGCCTTTACTGATTCATAAGCCTTTATAGCCTCCATTTCAATATATTCATCTTCGTCCCTTAAAATTTCCGATGACTTAAAAAGATTATCTATTATATTTTCATTTATATTTTCTTTTATGTAAGGAATCAATTCTAACCTAATTTTATTTCTTAAATATATTGCTTCTCTATTGGTGCTGTCGATGACAGGATTTAAACTGTTTTGGTTGCAATATTCCTCTATTTCTTCCCTTGAACAAATAAGTAAAGGTCTAATAATGTTACCTCTTATAGGTTTTATTCCACTAATTCCTCTAAGCCCCGAGCCCCTTAAAAACTTCATTATCATAGTCTCCGCCTGGTCATTTTTATTATGGGCGAGGGCTATTTTATTTCCTCCAACTTCTTTTAGGACTTTTTCAAAGCATTCATATCTTACTAATCTTCCTGCTTCCTCAGAAGACAATCCTTTATCCTTTGCTAAACTTAAAACGTCTATCCTAAATGAATAAAAGGGAACACCAAATTTTTTACAAAAATCCCTTGCAAATTCCTCATCCCTAAAGGCCTCTTCATCTCTTATCATATGATTTATATGAACAGCAAAAATTTCGATATTGAAGATACTCTTTAATTGAATAAGAATATGTAATAGGGCAGTAGAATCGGGGCCACCAGAAAAGCCTACAACGATCTTGTCTCCATCCTTTATCATAGAATATCGTTTTACATAATTTAAAACCTTATCAAGCATAGCATCACCTTTTTCTTTTTATAATAGCAAATACTCAAAAATTAGACAATAATAAAGGAACCAAAAGGTTCCTCAGACTGTTGAAAAAATTATTTTTTGATAAGCCCCGTGATGGATTTCCCTGGCATTCGCTCATTTCGCTAAGCAATTCTAAGCTTTTCTTTGTTTTCAAAAGTCCTACCCTCGTGAGCCGACATCCGTGTCGGCCACTCGGCTCTGCACGTCCATGTGCAGAATTACGGACTTTTGAAAAGTCGAAAAGCAAGAATTGCTAAAGCTTATGAGAGATGCCTTTTTGAAATCCATTTACGGGGCTTTTGCAAAATCTGAATACCAAAGAAGGTTTGTCTACAATCTGAGGAACCAAAAGGTTCCTTTACATCTTCCATATTTTTGATACAATTACCGTTAAATCATCCTTTATATTGTCCCCATATTTTTCCTTGGCCCTTTGTAATATATAATCAGCAAGCTCCCTTGGATTACCTCCACTATATTCCCTTAATAATTTACTTATCCATTTATCCTTTAATTCATTATCAGCATCGATAATACCATCAGAAACCATAACAATAATATCTCCATTTTTAAACTGATAGATTTCGCTCTCTATCTCAATATCCTCAATTATACCTATAGGTAAATTTTTATTTTCTATGATCTCCACATCAAAACCTGATTTTATAAATGTTGATACCGCGCCAACCTTTATGAATTCGCCTATGCCTTCATATAAATCGATAATACCTAAATCCACAGTTGCAAAGGACTCGGTGTTGTTTTTTAATAAAAGAATCGAATTGATTGCCTTCATAGTAGTATTTCTATCAAATCCTGCCTCCATAAACTTCTCAATTAAAGTTATGGTTGTATTGCTTTCCATAGCAGCTTCAAACCCACTTCCCATTCCATCGCTTATGACTATGATATATTTACCCGGAGCTACATTCCCAAAATAATAGCTGTCTCCTGAAAATTCTTCCTTAGAAAGCCTTGCAACAGCAGATGCAACACCAAAATTTTCTGCCTCAATGAGTTTATAGTGGCACATTTTATTGTTTTCATCTAATTTACACATAGCATTCTCTCTAATCATCCTTTTCCCCAACACTTGTGAAACAAGCTTTGGAATATCACTGCTGCAGGATGTTTTACCCTGGCATGGCACCCCATATATAGTTACTTCATATTTATTATTAGAGTTTTTTGTAACCATAACATCGTTATATTTTATTCCATTGATATCAAACAACATTGATATTTTATCTTCCAATTCATTTTTAAATTCCACAGATTTAGTTATATCCTTTACAAGATCTGAAACAACAATGGAAATTCCCTTTATCTGTTCTGCTAATACTATCTTTGAATTTAAAAGTTTTTTATTCCATCTATTATTTAGTCTTATAATTTCCATTTCAAAGTTTATCTGTCTTATTATCTCATTGAGCTTTACGCATTTTAAGTTAAAGGAATTCGGAACTTGTTTTATATCTAATTTACCATTCTTTTCTGCCATTCTTAGCATTTCACAAAAAACATCATAAGTATAATATGTCTCCCTTTGCCAGCAAAAGTGCCTTCCTTCACAATTTGAACAAACTTTGTTTGCTATCTTTTCAACGGTTCCCTTTACTTCATTGACCTTTGATAGGTTGTTTTCATACCTTTCTGCTAAAACACTGGCTAATCCATTTAAGGATTTAGAAATTATATCAAGTTTTCGATTTATATAATCCTTTATTCTTTCCACATATAATTTTTGCGGAATTTCCCTTTTATTTTCAAAATCTAAAGCTAAATTTAGCTTATCCAATATCGAAGAAGGTAATAGAATAAAAATAATTGACGCAAATAGTATATTAACTTCTAAAGTAAATAAAACATCAACCTTATTAGCATACATCATTACTACAACTGAAGTTATCATAAAGGCTACGGATGTAATTATCCTACCTAAATCCTTTAACGCACCAGCAACAAGACCACACAATCCATATACAGCGACTAAATAAACCGAAATATTTCCTGCAAAACTTGAAACTAATCCAAACAAAAGGCCAACTGAAGCTGCTACTTGTCCATCTTTTATATAGGCAGATGTCAATATAACTAAAACCGCCAAAACAGATTTTAAAGAAACATATTTATAGCTAATATCCCACAATCCTGCATAGGATATTAAAAATATTAATACAAGGCTAATTAGCTCTTCTTTTAAAAGCTCTACATTTTTCTTGTTGAAAAAATATGCTAAACCATATGTAAACAAATAAGCCGATGAAATAATAATTGAAGATTCAAAAGAAGATATCATAACATCATATAGAACTAAATTCTTTAAAAAATACTTATGAGTAAAAACAGAAGTCAAAACATTTAATATGGAGGTTGATGCTAAAAGAATGAATAATCTTTTCTTTTCACTCTTTATAAATAGATTTAAAATCATAACCCAAATAGTAAGAAAAATATGAGTCTTGGCAGATAGGATATGGCCTTCCGTTAAATAACCAAGAACAGAAAACATTCCACAGACCATTATCCATTCCTTATCTAAGATCATAGTTGAAGCAATTAAAAGTGCTATTCCAAAGGGCATTATCTCTCTTAAAAAAAGAACTCTTGAAGTAAAGAAAATAAATATAAGCAGCAATAAATGTTGTGCTTTTAACTTTTCTCTTTTTAACGCCTTTACATCTTTTTTATGTAGAACTTCCCTTTCTATCATAAAACCACCTCACATATTTTTGTGAGGTTATTATATCAAATATATGCTGAATATTTTGTCATTATTCCTTTTATTTCCATACAAAAATATTGACAGATTATTTTATTTTAAGCCAATTATGTTTTCTTCCTCCTTTTTATATAAAAATTCAACTTTGATCTTGTAAAAAAAATAAGAATATTTTCATAGACCATAAAAATACGACGGAAATTTTATAATAATAACAAATATTTTCAACAAATCAGCTTATGATTTATTGATTCTTTTTTTACAAAAAATAAAAAAGCAGCCTAAGCTGCTTAAGTATGGTGGCGGCGAACGGATTCGAACCGCTGACACATCGGGTATGAACCGATTGCTCTGGCCAACTGAGCTACGCCGCCATGTTGGTTGCGGGGGAAGGACTTGAACCTTCGACCTTCGGGTTATGAGCCCGACGAGCTACCAACTGCTCCACCCCGCGACATTGGTGCCGGAGACCGGGGTCGAACCGGTACGGTCCTTTAGGGACCGCAGGATTTTAAGTCCTGTGCGTCTGCCTGTTCCGCCACTCCGGCATTCAGTTTTGTTATCTCGCATCGACAATACTTATTATATAATGCTATTATTATTTCGTCAATAGTATTTTTTAATTTTTTATAAAATTTTTATGGTAATATATTGTAGAAGTAAGTTCTTATTATTTATTATAAAAAGGTGTTTTACGTTTGGTAAAACACCTTGAGTTTCTATCTTCTTGATACTGTTCCATATCTTTTGCCTTCTCTATGCTTAATGTCCTGGATTCTCTCCTCGCTTTCTTTTAAGAATTTAGCAAGCCTTTCCTCAAAAGAAAGTCCATTATTTTTGTTTCTTTCGCTCTGCCAATCAACTTCAATTGGCTTTGATGATTTAGGCATAGCCTGCTTAATTGAAAGGCTTATTTTGCCATCATCATCGATTGCAATAACTTTTACCTTTACTTTGTCCTTTTCCTTAAGATGCTGTCTGATGTCCTTAACGTAAGTATCAGATACCTCGCTGATGTGAACCAAACCTGTTTTACCTGACACATCAACAAATGCTCCAAAATTTGTAATGTTTACTACTGTTCCTTCTAAAATCGTTCCTACCTTTAAGGTCATATTAAAAGAATTCCTCCTTAATATATTTTAATGATATAATTATACAAAATTATATAATCCAAGTCAAATTATCTTCTTTTGTTTTTGTCGATAAATAAGATCTCCCCCGGTTTTACCAAACCAAGTTTTTCCCTGGCTAGCTTCTCTACATGTTCAGGCCTTTTTGCCTCCTTGAGTTGTTCCTTAAGTTGAGAGTTTATAACTTTTACTTTTTGAAGCTGCTCATTATAATGTTTATATTGTTTATTCAATCTATATAATATTATTTGCTGTTTAACGAAAATTGAACCAAACATAATAAAGACTAATCCCCAAATAATCTTTTTAATGTTTCTTTTTTTCTTCATAGGCATCCCCTCTTCTTTTGTTCAATATATATTATTCTATAAATAAATTAAATTTCCTGCTTTTTTATAATTTTTTTACCTAAAATTAATCTTCCTGTTCTTCTTATAAGAAAACTGATATTAAAAATCAGTCTCCTTAACAAAACAAACGGAGTAATAATGAATCTAAAAAATAACCTTACTGTTTTTATAATAAAGTAAACTATATAACGCAACGAACCAATAAATACCCTTGATATAAATAAGAAATAAAAATATAAACCTAAAAAAAGCCCTAAAAAAGTATAGTATCTTAAGTTGGCATTATTAGTTATAAGCATAAAAGTAAAAGTTAAGAGGGATGCAAAGATCCAAAAAAGTATATCTGAAATTGCAGTTAATATCTTATTTGGCGTTTTAAATCCCCTTATTACTCTATAAATATCAAATAATAAACCAACAAATATTCCACACAGGACATTTGAAAAAAAATATACAAATTGAGTGTTTATATCTAAAACCATTCACATCACCTTAATTATTTGAAAAGCTTCTTAATAAAGCTCTCACTTCTATTCTCATCCTTAGAGATGTAAGTTAAGGAATTTATTTCTCCTACTATTGAAACCTCTCCTGTATCAACATTTAACTTATTAACCTTAAGGTCCTTACCCCTGATCAATAAGTTTCCCATTATAGTCGATAAACTGACCTGTTCTTCATTAAAGGTATATATAGTATTAACCCCAGTTATATCAATCTTTTTTCTATTATCAATATAAATTTTATGATCCTTAACTATCTTCCCATTTTCCATAAAAATACCCCCTTCATATAAATTAATATGAAGGAGGCATACGCTTTATTCCATAATTTATCCACATATTAAATCATTTTATAAAAAGGTTACAGCTAAAACTGTGGAAATTATTCAAATTAAAATCAACAATTATGTCACAACTTATTAACATACTTATCCACAGGTTGTTGATAAGTCATTCTATTTCCTTCCCACTTATTATTCTATACATTTCCTTTGCTGCTTCTTTTGTTGCATGTTCTTGAATACTTAAAACTTCTGCCTTTACACTTCCTGAAGCATATTGGATTTCTATTATATCTCCAACTTTTAAATCTGTTCCTGGTTTTGCAACCCTTCCATTCACTAGAACTTTTCCACTATCACAAACTTCCTTTGCTACGGTTCTTCTTTTTATAATCCTTGAAACCTTTAAAAACTTATCAAGCCTCATAATGTCCATCCTTCCAAAAAAAAA
>NZ_CAKP01000113.1 GCF_000297115.1 Caloramator australicus RC3
TCTAAATTAAGTTGTGCGTTGGAAAGTGCAAGACTATCTACTTCTTTTAGAAAAGAATATTCTTTTTTATATTGTGCAGGTGTATTGTTTAGCATTTCTCCTGTTTTTTTATAGTATTCTATTTTGTCATGTAGCATTTTGTTGTATATAAATCTTACACAACCAAATACTTTAGCAAAATATTCTTCTTGTTCTTTTGTTGGATATATCCTGTATTTATAAGCCTTTAGCAAAATTACACCTCCTTCCTGTAATACTGATTATATCATAAAAAAGAATTTATCAATCAACATTCATCACCCACTTATAGAAGTGGGCGACTTCTGTTACTCTTTAGTTAAAATTCTTTTCATAACTCTCTCCTTTTTTAAAAAGGAGCTGATAATCAGCTCCTTTATTCTCCCCATCCTTCTGGGAACTCTGCATTATGCCACACGTTTTGAACATCATCATTTTCTTCTAATCTGTCTAAAAGTTTTTCAAACTTTTCTGCAGCCTCACCATCTAATGCTACATAAGTGCTTGGTATCATCGATACTTCAGCTGAAGCAAGTTTTATTCCATTGTTTTCTAAAGCTTCCCTTACCTTTGAAAAATCCTCAGGAGAAGTTGTAATTTCATAAGCATCCTCTTCAGAGGAAAAATCTTCAGCACCAGCATCAAGGGCCATCATCATTAGAGAATCTTCATCAATTCCCTCTTCCTTTTCTACTATTATAAGCCCCTTTTTCTCAAACAAGAAGGAAACGCAGCCTGTTGCCCCTAAGTTACCACCAAATTTTTCAAATATATGTCTTACATCACCTGCAGTTCTATTCCTGTTATCTGTTAATGCTTGAACAATAACAGCAACACCATTTGGGCCATATCCTTCATAAATGATTTCTTCATATGTTACATCTTTTAGCTCCCCTGTTGCCCTTTTAATAGCCCTTTGGATGTTTTCCATAGGCATATTGTTAGCCTTTGCCTTAGCGATAACATCCCTTAATCTTGAATTTGCCTCAGGATTTGGTCCACCTTCCTTAACCGCAACCTGAATTTCTTTACCAATTTTTGTAAAAAGTTTTCCTCTAAGAGCGTCTTGCTTACCTTTTCTATGTTTAATATTCGCCCATTTTGAATGTCCTGCCATATTTATTCCCCCTTCTAAGTTAAATTACCATTATTCTTTTACATCACTTGCTACTTGGGACAAATATTTTAGGCATTTCCCTTTTATGCTGGCTCTTTCTATTTAATTCATCGACAATATTTCTAACTCTTTCTGTAGCTTTACCTGTTAATATATATTCATCAAGTTCTTTATAAGTTATACCCATTTCCTTTTCGTCTGTTTGGTTTTCCCAAAGTCCTGCACTTGGAGCTTTGTTTATAATCTCTTCAGGAACATTAAAGTATCTCGCAAGTTCCCAAACCTCATGCTTAACAAAGGATGCAAGTGGGAGAATATCAACTCCGCTATCGCCATATTTAGTAAAATATCCAACAGTAAGCTCACTTTTATTACCTGTTCCTGCAACAAGATAATTTAAAAGTGCAGCATGATAGTAAAGCGTAGTCATCCTTAGCCTTGGTTTAATATTTGCAAGGGCAAGTCTGTTTTCATTTCCTGTTGAACCTACAGCCCTTAAAAGTGAATCATAAACTTCATCTAAAACTACTTTCTTATATCTTATGTTTAATCTATCAGCAAGCAACAGAGCATCCTTTTCATCCTGAGGATTGCTATAGCAAGGCATAATAATACCTAAGGTATCATCAGGGAAAGCTTTTTTTGCAGCAGCAGCTACAACGGCAGAATCAACCCCACCGCTAAGCCCAAGGACAATTCCCTTTGCATTTGCTTCTTTGACCCTATCCTTTAACCATTCAATCAGCTCATTGGCAACCCTTTCAACATCAAACATCCTAATACCTCCCTGAAGCTTTCTTTTAAGATATTAGCATATTAATGAATAACTTTCAATATTGTAAGGTATAAAAACATCAATAATTAAAAAACTAAACTATAGGTGATATAAATGAGGGATAAGATAAAAATTTATATAATAGGCCTTTTAACAGGAATTTGTAATGGGCTGTTTGGTGCTGGCGGTGGAACTTTATTAGTCCCTGCCATGAACCATGTCCTTAAAATAGAACAGCATAAAGCACATGCAACAGCTATTGCAATAATCCTTCCCCTTTCTATAATAAGCTCAATTTTTTATATTTCAAAATCCCTTGTAGACTGGAATTTAACCCTTAAAGTTGTGATAGCCAATATAATCGGGGGATATATAGGTGCAAAAATACTTAATAAATTTACAGATGGAACTTTAAAGCTAATCTTTGGAATTTTTATGATAATCGCTGGAATAAGGATGGTGTTCTTTAAGTGATTATTTTTATAATTAGCTTAATTTCTGGAATTATTAGCGGAATGGGAATTGGAGGAGGGACAATTTTAATACCTGCTTTAATTATATTTTTAAATGTTAAGCAGCAAATTGCCCAAAGCACTAATCTTCTTATTTTTATCCCTACGGCAATTGTTGCTTTATATACCCATATTAAACAGGGCAACATAGAAAAAAACGTTTTAAAAACTCTTATAATTTTTGGTATCATTGGTTCAATCATAGGCTCCATTCTTGCCGTAAGTTTAGGCTCAAGCCTTTTAAAGAAAATGTTTGGTGTTTTTCTTCTCTTTATGGGAGCCTATGAAATTTATTTAAGCAGAAAAGAAAAGGCTCACCGTCAAAGCTGACGGTAAGCCCTTTAGAACTCTTTCATAACGCAATGTCCGTAAACAACTTCCATTCCAAGACCCTTTGACTTTTCTATTAGTTCTTGGCTTTCTGCACCTGGTTGGAACCATATATATTTAATATTTAATTTATTTGCTTCATCCACATAAGTTCCACCTAATGCTGGATTTATAACCATATCTACAGCTTCAGGAACCTCTGGTAAGTCTAATAGTGATTTATATGATTTTTCACCATCTACGTCTAGTCCCTTTGGATCCACAGCATATACCCTATACCCCTTATTTTTTAGAAAATTATAGATTTTGTAAGCAAACTTTTCCTTGTTAGATACGCTGCCAACAACAGCCCAAATCTTCTTTTCTTTAAATTCATTAATATTCATTATTCTTGCACCTCCATAATCCTTTCTGCTTCATTTACAAATACTAAATTATTGTCTGTAACTTTAATTATATCATTTCCCCCCATTATTTCAATTATATCAGAATGAATTTTTTCAAATTCTTCTTCCAAACACACACCCTGTATCCGTATATTTTCCATGTATTCTATATCTAAAATTTTTATATTTTTACTTTGAAGATAATAATTTATCTTGCCATATTTTTCATAGTCTACAATCATAGAAAACTTTATTCCCATTTTTCTTTTTACCTTACCTGCAGCATCCACCCCTTGTTTGCAGGAGGCGCTATATGCCCTTACAAGTCCTCCTGCACCTAATAAAGTTCCGCCAAAATACCTTGTCACAACAACTGCAACGTCATTAAGATTTTCCCTTTTTAAAACCTCAAGAACCGGTGGTCCAGCTGTTCCTTGGGGCTCACCATCGTCAGAATACCTCATAGATATGCCATTATTAGTTATATAGGCATATACATTATGGGTTGCATCCTTATATTTTTCTTTTATAGAATTTATAAAATCCATGGCCTCTTCTTCGTTTTTTATCCTCTTTATGTTACAAATAAATAAAGACTTCTTTTCCTCAAAGGAAACCTCAACTTGTCTTAAAACTGTCCAATCTTCCTTAAACATCCTCTCACCTCAAAACAAATTTTTGGTAAATGATAAGTTATAATGTTGACTAATATAGTTGTATTTTTTA
The DNA here is from genome assembly GCF_000297115.1 of Caloramator australicus RC3. GTDB lineage: Bacteria > Bacillota > Clostridia > Clostridiales > Caloramatoraceae > Caloramator > Caloramator australicus. The sequence goes on from NZ_CAKP01000113.1 coordinate 3,865, forward strand.
AAAATATATGTTAAGATAAATTAAGCTTAAATTTTATTTAAGGAGGTTTGACCCTATGATTACAAAAGATATGGGTATAATTGAAATAGTTCAAAAATATCCTCAAACAGCTCAAGTTTTTGCTAAATACGGAATGGGCTGTTTAGGTTGCATAGCAGCTAGATACGAAACTCTAGAGCAAGGCGCTATGGCACATGGTATCAATCTAGATGCTATGTTAAAGGATCTAAACGAAGCTATAAAAGGCTAATAAATTGCCAGGGATTACCCTGGCATTTTTATTTCATCAAAAATCTCTTTCAAAATATTTATTCCATTTGTTATATCATCATAATCAGTTTGGGCAAAACTTAGTCTAAAATTGTTACTGCTTCTTGAGTCGAAATAGAAGGCCCTACCAGGAGCAATCGCAATGCCCCTTTTCTTTGCGTTATAAGCTATTATCGTTGCATCCAATTCAGATTCAATCCAAAAATGAATTCCACCCTTAGGATCTTTAAATCTTATATCCTTTATCTCGCTTAATTTTTCCTTCATTAAGCAATATCTTTTATAATAAATATCCTTAAGATTGTTTAAATGTCTTGTCCACAAACCTTCCCTAAGATATAAATCAAAGGCCCTTTGAATTAAACCTGATGTTGAAATGTCCGTATTTTGTTTTGCAAAAACTAAATTTCTAGATATATTAAAAGGAGATACTATCACTGCAAGTCTAAGTCCTGGCATAAAAATTTTTGAAAAACTTTTAATAAAAATAACTCTATCACAAAAATCAAGAGTCTTTAAAGGTTCATTAGGCTTTTTGGAAAAGTTGATTTCAGTTAAAAAATCATCCTCCAAAATATATGTATTATATTTTAATGCCAAGTTTATAAGTTCCAATTTCTTTTCAAGACTATAAGTTATAGACGTAGGGTTTTGATAATTAGGCATTACGTATATAAGTTTAACTCTTTGCTTTTTTAATACATCCTCAAGTTCATCAAGATCCAATCCATCCTCTTTAATCGGGATTTCGATAATATTTGCTCCCCTATTTTTAAATATCGCTGCTGCACCTGTATAGGTAGGACTTTCAACCACAATAGCATCATTAAAATTAACCAGCACCTTTGCCACAAGGTCTATTCCCTGTTGGGCACCTGAAACGATGCTTATATTATCTATTTCACATTCAACTCCGCATTCTCTTAAATATTTCCAAATGGACTCCCTTAGCGGGAAATATCCTTGAGGCTCAACATAATTAAAGGCACTAGCTCCATCCCTATCTAAAATTCTATTTATGACAAATTTAAAATCCTCAACAGGAAAAAGACTGCTTTGCGGTGTCAATGTAGAAAAATTTATTCCTAAGTTTATTTCTTCCCTTTTAATATTTGTTGCTAAAGGATTTTCTGAAAAAACTTGTATTTTTTCATCATTTTGTTTAGATACAAAAGTCCCACTTCCCACCTTTGTATAGATATATCCCTTTTGTTCTAAAAGCTTATATGCATTAACAACTGTAACGGTATTCACGCTAAGTTTTTTAGAAAGTTCCCTTATTGTAGGAAGCTTTTCATCAGGTTTTATGGCACCTTCCTCAATTAAATTTTTTAAAATCTCATAAAGCTGAATATATTTCGGCTCACTAGAAAACTCATCAAGCTTTATATTTTCATAAAATTTCATAAGACCACCTATTTTCTCATAAAGAAAACTGAAGTAGTTCCTTCACCAACATGGCTCCCTATTGTTGGACCAATCTCCGATATAACAAATTCTTTAACGTTAAATGTCCTTTCTATTTCTTCCTTAATTTGCATACAAAAATCTAAATTTCTTGAATAATTTAAACCTATTACTTGTTTTTCTATTTCATAACCTCTCTCCTGCATCGTTTCGATCATCTTCTTTATAATTGCCTTTTCTCCCCTTACTTTATCATAGGGAACTATATATCCATTGTCAAACTGTAGAATAGGCTTTATATTGAGCAAATTGCCAATAAGAGCCTTAGAACTTGATATTCTTCCTCCTCTTTTTAACATCTCAAGATTTCCAACGGCAAAAATATACTCCATCCTATCCCTCATGAAAGTTACTCTATCTATTATTTCTTCCCTTGTTTTTCCTTCCTTGAGCATTAAGGCAGCCTCCCTAACCATAAGGCCATACCCAACAGAAGCACCCTTTGAATCAATAACATCTATATTCTCTTCCCCAAGTTCCTCTCTTGCAACAAGGGCAGATTGATATGTTCCTGAAAGGCCTGAAGAAAAACTAATATATATTATATGATAACCCTCATCTATAAACTTTTTAAATTCTTCTATAAATCTTGCTGGTGTTATCTGAGTAGTCTTTGGAAGACCCTTAAAGGTTTTTAGCTTTTCATAAAACTCCTCCGTTGTCATAGTTACTCTATCGTAATAAGCCTCATCATCAAAATAAACTATCATAGGGATAATATAAACTCCAAGTTCTTCTGCATAGCTCCTTTCAAGGTCACAACCGCTATCAGCAATTATTTTTATTTTTTTCATAATCCACCTCCAAATTAATAAACATAATAAACAAGCTCCTCAATGAGCTCCTCTTCTCCATATGTTGTAAAACTTCTCAAGGACTGATTTATTAAGCCCTTTTGTGCTAAATAATCCAAAAGGTAATTCAAGTCTCCATTTAGCTGCTTAAATTCAGGAGAATTTTTAATATCATGAATTGATAAAAACTGCTTTTTTTCCTTTAAAAATTCAATTATGGGCATGGCAAGATTAGAAATATTTTGATCAAGATATTTTTCAATAAAATCAAGAACGGTATATATCTTTTCCTTTAAAGTTTTTGGTGTGTTTAATATATTAAAAAGCTTATCTACTTCCCCATCCATACCAACAGCAAATGATAAAATATCCTTATCGGTTATATATCCCTTTACATTTAACTGTAGTCTAGCAAAATTTGTAATAAGATCTACTATCCATTGAAAGGAAGTTTCATATTTTCCTGTAAAGTAGTATTTTCTTGAATAATGTAAACAGTTAAATATATTACATAATATCTCAAGATTTCTAATATTCCTATCCCTATCATAGTAAAACCTTATTGAATTAAATAGATCCTTAATCTCATCATCTAAGCAATAAACTAATTTTCCTGTAAAAAAGGCTTTATGGAAGGTTCCTCCCTTTAATAGGTTGGTATAAGACTTAATAAAAGTTTCCTTTGATATATAATTAACCTGAATAGGGACATCATTGATTTTGCTGTATAAATTCATTAGTTTATTTTGTTCCTTGGTTATTACAAAGAAATCTATATCCGATTCCTCCCAGATATCGCCAGATACAATGCTCCCATAAACAATTATAGCAATAACATTAGAATTATTTTTTAACTTACTAAATGCCTTATCGTATGCCTCCTGATAGGATTTTATTAAATTAGTCACATTACCCTCCCCCATAAAATTTTAAAATAAAAAAAATAATGTTTAATTTATTATATAATTATTATCAAATCATTGTAAAGTATTATTATTTTTGAATATTATAAATACCCTCTACATCCCTATAACCACAACTTGGACATAAAATTATATGCTTACAAATATAGCTTGGATCGCCATCGTTAAGATCTGTAATCTCATACGGCAGGTCTGCAGAATAACTGTCATAATAATTCTCAATCCTATCTAAAATCTCCATCCTATTTCCACATAAAGGACATTTCTTATTATAATCAACCAATCCATTGCAAACTGGACAAATCAACATCTTAAACACCCCTTTTCACATTTCTATCAATAATTTTCCCTTACAACATAAAAAAATACACCCCCTAAATTGGGGGTGTATATTACATCTTTTCAAATTCCGATTTTGGAAGTCCACAAAGTGGGCATACCCAATCTTCAGGAATATCCTCAAACCTTGTTCCTGGAGCTACTCCGTTATCCGGATCACCATTTGCTGGATCATAAACATAGCCACATGCTGGGCATAAATATTTGTCCATAAAAATACCTCCTTATTAATAGTTCTTTTCCATATTATAACCCATTTATTTATATTTTCCAACATTATTATTTATTTTTTTCTCAAACTATTTATAGGTGATAATATGAAAATCTTAACCCAAATTTTTATTTTTGTTACAATATTTTTTATGTTACATAATTTTTTGATTAAAACTCAGCTAAAAGCCTTAAATAATATAACTTTTAAAAAAACAAATAGAAAAATATGCATTGTTCTTGTAGATGGGCTGCGCTTAGATTCCATTAAGTATATGCCATTTTTATTAAATATGATAGACTACAAAAATGGAATCCTTTATAATTCAAAAGCTTTTCCTCCAACTTTATCAAGACCAGGTTACGAAAGAATTTTTACAGGCTCGCCAACTAATATAAACGGAATAACAAGAAACTTTCATCCTGTCCCTTCTTTAATTCCTGACATTTTTCTTCTTGCTAAAAGGTCGGGTTATAAAACAGCCCTATCAGGTTACTACTGGTTTATTGAGCTCTTTCCTTATTCATTTAATTACAGATATACCTATTTTAACAATGATTCAAGGGTTTTTAGCAATGCAATAAATATTATAGATAAATATAACCCTGACATATTATTAGTTCATCCAATGGAGGTTGATAAAGCAGGACATAGGCACGGTGCCTTATCACCAGAATACGAAAAATCTTGCGAAAATGTCGATAATAATATTGAATTTCTATGGAAACATATTAAAGATAAAAATTATACATTAATTGTAACATCAGACCATGGCCATAAGGATGAAGGGGGCCATGGTGATGGCAATGTTCGGTGTATCGAAATTCCACTTATAATCATTGATAATGACATCGAGAAACTAAACTTAGTCCCAAAGGATTGGGTATCTCAGCTTGATGTTGCCCCAACAATCTGTGACCTTTTAAATATTCCTAAAAATTCTTTTATGACAGGAACATCCCTTATACAGGGCAACGACAATTTATCAGTCAATTTAGTTATGGATAATAGAATTATAAAGCTAAACAAGAGATTCCCCTTAATTTTTGTATCTTTTACCGCTTTTATTAGCATCACGATAACAAAATTATTTTATTACTTAAGGAATTTATTATAATCTTTCAATAACCTTAATAAAGGATTGGTTAGCATTTAAGATGGTTTCATTCTCCTTTATATCAAGAAGCTTATAATCCTTTAGAACCACTTTACCGTTAATTATCACTGTCTTTATTTCAGAACCGTTAGCAGCATAAACAATATTTGAATATATATCCGTTGGAGGGTTAAGGTGAGGTTTATTAAAATCGATTAATATTATATCTGCCAAAAAACCCTCCTTAATTTTTCCAAGTTTATCCTCCATACCTATAGCCTTTGCTGCATTTACCGTTGCAAGCTTTAAAGTATCATAGGCGCTTAATGCTGTAGCATCATTGAAGCTGAGTTTTTGAAGAAGGGATGCAGATTTCATTTCATCTATCATATTGAGATTATTATTGCTGGATGCTCCATCAGTCCCTAAAGCTACATTAATTCCATTTTCCATCATCTTTACAATAGGTGCTACACCGCTTGCAAGCTTCATATTGCTTTGGGGGTTATATACCACAGTAAAATCATAATTCTTAACCATAATAATATCATCATCATTTAAGTAAACACAGTGGGCTGCAATAACTTTGTTTTCATCATAAAGTCCGGCATCTTTACAAACCTCAAATGGAGTTTTATTATACTTTTCCCTTATTATGTTTACCTCATCCTTGGTTTCAGCAATGTGAATATGAATAGGTAATTTGTAGTTTCTTGCTATTTCCCCAACCTTTTTTAAAGTTTCAAAGGAACATGTGTATGGTGAATGGGGAGCAATAAATATCTTGATTAAATCATCCTCTTTAAATTCATCATATAAACTTAGCGTCTCATCGATCTGCCTTTCCCACATATCCCCAATTATTGGGCTTCCTAAAAATCCCCTGATGTTTGCCCTTCTGCAGGCCTTTGCAATTGTATCCTCTCTAAAATACATATCTACAAATGATGTAGTTCCGCTTTTTATCATTTCTATAATTCCTAAGAGGGCACCGTTATATATATCTTCCTCAGTTAACCTAGCTTCAAAGGGCCAGATTTTTTCATTTAACCATCTCATTAGGGGCAGCCCCTCTCCATAGCCCCTAAGGAGGGTCATAGGAATATGAGTATGGCAATTTATAAAACCTGGTAGTGCTACACAGCCCTTTCCATCTATAACCTCAAAATTATCCCTTTCTCCTTCATAAACTCCTTCTTTAACCTTTACTATCTTGTTATCTTCAATATAAATATATCCTTTAGGGATAATATAATCTCCTTCCATTGTAATTACTTTTATATTCTCTATTAATAATCTTTTCATCATAACCCTCCTTTTTGGCTTTTATATAATTATATTCGTTATATTCAGAATTTTCAATTAAAATAAAACAAAAAAAATTTAGGGGTGGTTATTTACCACCCCACTGGCTGCCGAGGTAGGACTCGAACCCACGATTGCCTGATCCAGAGTCAGGTGCCTTACCAACTTGGCTACTCGGCATCATCACTTATTATTATAGCAACTTTTTTTAAAATTTCAATATCAATTATATCATTAATTTAATATTTTTATTCATATAAATTAATAAAAATCCCTATGGTGATATAATGAAAAATGAAGTTCCATATCAAGTTCCAAATCCTACTGATGTTGAAAGGCATGCTATTTTAAGATTTTTCCTAAAATCAGATAATCGTGAGGAGGATTTTCATGAAATAATAAAGCTTCTTTCACCTCCACCAAACATTGAAAAAATCGCATCCAAAGAGCAAGGGAAAAAATTTAAAGTAGCCATTATAGGCGCAGGCCTTTCAGGACTTTGTGCTGCCTATGAACTTAATAAAATAGGATGCGACATTACTATTTTTGAAGCCTCAAACAGAATAGGAGGAAGAGTTAAAACCCACTTTTTTGACAAGTCCAAAAATCAATATGGCGAGCTTGGTCCTATGCGCATTCCACCCTCCCACGAAACAACATGGCACTATATTAATGAATTTAAACTCAGAACCATCCCCTTTATAAGTAAAAGCACATCCTCTTTATTTTTTGTTAGAAATTCATATGCAATTAATAATCCAGTTAGCATAATGGAAAATATATATCCACAATTTGATCTTCCTGATAGGGAGAAAAAAAGAACTCCAGATGAACTAATCGGAAAACTATATAAAAAATATTTCTTTAGCCTTTCAAAGGAAGAAAGAAAGGAACTTTTGCAAATTAAGAGGGATTATTCTAAAAAAATAAAAGAAATTCAAAGCATTTCCTTAAGACAAGGATATGAAAATGTTGGCCTTTCCCAAAATGCTATTTCTTTAATTAGCAATATATCTGCCCTAGAGGGGGATCTTATTAATATAAGCCTCATTGAAATTTTAGCAGAATACTATACATTAGACTTTTTATATACCTACACTATTAAAGGAGGAATAATAAATCTTCCCCTTGCCTTTTATAATCAACTTATAAATTCTAAAGGTCCTGGAAAAGTTAATTTTAGACTTCATAGCCTTGTTAATTCTATAATCCAGTCCCCTTACGATGGTAGAAAAATAATTTTGGAAATATTAGACCTTAACGACAACAGCTATTTTTATAACGATTTTGATTTTGTGATTTGTGCTATTCCCTTTTCAAGCCTAAGAAGAATAAAAGTCAACCCACCATTTACCGTTAGAAAAATGCAGGCAATAAATGAACTTAATTATGAAATAGGCCAAAAAACCTTCCTCTATCTAAAGGAAAGATTTTGGGAGAGGGATAAAAACAACCCCTTAAGTGGAACAACATTAACAGATCTTATTACAATATTAACAGTTTATCCCTCAGATCATTTAGTTCCTATTAAAGGTGAATTATTTAAGTATAAACTAAAAGAAAATACATCATATAAAGAGCCCGGAACACTACTTGCCTCCTACAACTGGAATCAAAATGCCGTAAGACTTGGAAAAGAATACGAAAACTTAAGGATTACAGAAATAATAAGATCTATAGAAAAAATACACAAACTTCCAGAAGGATATATGGATAATAATTTGATAGATTATACCTACATCCTTTGGTCAGAGGTTCCCTTTATATGGGGAGGAGTTTGCTTTATGCTTCCAAATCAAAAAGAACTATTCCTTTATGATTCTACAACCCCAGAAATGAATGGAAGGGTTCATTTTGCAGGTGAGCATGTTTCAACTAAGCACGGATGGATGCAGGGTGCCCTTCAATCAGGGATGCTAGTTGCCAACAATATAGCTAAACTTATAAGGGATAATGATAAATAGGCACAGAAAATTCTGTGCCTATTCTACTTCAAATTCCTTTATCCTACCATAAACATCTTTAGTGGTATTTATACATACAAGTATCCCCTCTTCTGTATATTCTTCCTTTTCAATGCAGTTATTTTGATGCAGATAAGAAACAACTTTAGTATCAGAATATGGAATCAATAGTTTTGCCCTTATCATATCCTTGTAAACATTATCTTGAATAACCTTTAGAAGGACATCTAAATTGGTTCCTTCAACAGCCGATATTTCAACAACATCCTTAAATTTACCCCTTAAAATCTCTAAACTTTCACAATCAGCAATATCCATCTTATTTAAAACAAGAATTTTTCTTTTATCTCCCGCTCCTATTTCCTCTAAAACTGAATTTACGACCTTTATTTGAGCTTCAGCATTTTTATTTGAAGCATCAACTACATGTAAGATAAGATCGCTATAAATTATCTCCTCAAGGGTGGATTTAAAGGCCTCAACAAGTTCATGGGGAAGCTTCCTTATAAACCCAACTGTATCTGAAATTAAAACGTCTTTACCGTTAGGAAGATTAACAAGCCTTGTTGTAGTATCAAGGGTTGCAAAGAGCATGTTTGCTTCAAAAACCTTTTCCTTATCAACCCCTGCAATTTCACAAAGCTTATTTCTTAAAGTAGATTTTCCTGCATTAGTATAACCTACTATTGAAACTACAGGAATTTCATTAGAAAGCCTCTTTTCCCTTTGAACCTGCCTTGTATTTCTTACAGCCTCCAACTCCTTTTCCAAATCATTGATCCTTCTCATTATATGCCTTTTGTCGATTTCCAGCTTCTTTTCTCCAGGTCCCCTTGTTCCAATTCCTCCACCTGTTCTCGAGAGCATGGCTCCAAAGCCTGTTAATCTTGGCAATCTATATTTTAGCTGTGCAAGTTCAACCTGAAGCTTTCCTTCCTTCGACTTTGCCCTTTGGGCAAAAATATCAAGGATTAAGGCTGTTCTATCTATAACTTTACATCCTAAAATTTCTTCAAGATTTCTTATCTGTGCAGGGCTTAATTGATCGTCAAAAATCACCGCATCAGCCATTAGGCTTTGTCTTAAAAGGCTAATCTCCCTTGCCTTACCACTTCCTATATATGTGGCAGGATCAATTTTACTTTTTTTCTGATATAATTTAAAAACCACCTCTGCTCCTGCGGTTTCAGCAAGTTCTTTAAGCTCCTCTAATGACTCTTCAACGGTATATAAATCATCGTTTCCTGCTGCAACCAATATAACCTTTTCCTTAGCTTTTTCCTCCAGGATAAATACTCTTTCCTCTAATTTTTCCTCAACTTCCCTAATAAGTTTTAATGCATCAATCGACTCAATAATCCCTGCTTCATAGGGACCTAATATATCAGCTCTTTTAGAGAGCATTCCATCAATAACACTTATAAGGCCTATCGAAAAATCTATAGGTTTTCCTTCATTAACTCCAACGGCTACCATCATATCAAATCGTAAACTAACCAGTGCCGTTATATCTACAACTGAAAGTTCCCCCTGCCCTGATGGATGGGTATGGATACATCTTATCCCAGATAGGCCTCCTTCTTTTCGTTTTTCAAATATTTCTTCAAGATTTACAGTTTCACTATCACCAATTGCTATATCTACTATTTTACCCCGTCTATTTATATATATAGAAATTTCTCTTTTTAATTCCCAAGAAATCCTTGATAAAACATTTAGGATATCCTTAGAAATTATTAAATTTTTATCTAAATCAATTTCAAACAAAGCCTCTAATTCATTTATATAAGATTTTTTTACTCCTTCTAAATTACCTCTTATCATATCATCACCTCGCTAAATAATTATACATTAATATATTGCTAGAAACAACCAAGACGCCTTGACAAAACATTAACTTTAACTTATATTAAATGATAACAATCTTCGTTAATGGAGGGAATAGGATGGAGTTAATAAATAAAAAAGAAAACATTTTAATAAGTTCAGATGAAATTGCACAAAAAGTTTCTGAACTTGGCAAAAAAATTTCCGAAGACTATAAAGGAAAAAAACTTTATGTTTTGTCACTACTTAGAGGTAGTTTTATATTCACTGCAGACCTTGTAAGACATATAGATGTTCCTGTTAAAATAGGGTTTATGGCAACATCTAGTTATGGACATGGTGAAACCAGCAGCGGTCAAGTAAAGATAGTTCAAGATATAGCAGACGATGTAGAAGGCTACGATGTTTTAATAGTTGATGATATCGTTGATACAGGCATAACTATGAAATTCGTTATGGAATATATCAAATCTAAAAACCCTGCAAGTGTAAAGTCCTGCGTGTTACTCGACAAGCCAGAAAGAAGAAAAGTTGAACTTGTTCCTGATTACTGCTGTTTTACAATTCCCGATGTTTTCGTTGTTGGCTACGGATTAAACTATGGCGATTATTACAGAAATAAACCTTATATATTCAATTGGGAATAATTAGGGGCACCGTCCGGTGACTCAGACTGTTGAAAAAGTTATTTTTGATAAGCCCTGTGAAGGATTTCCCTGGCATTCGCTCATTTCGCTAAGCAATTCTAAGCTTTTCTTTGTTTTCAAAAGTCCTACCCTCATGAGCCGACATCCGTGTCGGCCACTCGGCTCTGCACGTCCGTGTGCAGAATTACGGACTTTTGAAAAGTCGAAAAGCAAGAATTGCTAAAGCTTATGAGAGATGCCTTTTCTAATCCTTCCAGGGCTCTTGCAAAGTCTGAAAACCAAAGAGGGTTTGTCTACAATCTGGGGCACCGTCCGGTGCCTTTTAATTTGAAATTTTAAAAATAATGTTGACAAAATTAAATTATAGTAATATTATAATAGTGTAGACACCCCCCTGGGGTATAGTGAGTAAAGAAAGCTAAATATAGAGGAGGAATATATTATGGTAATTCATGTAACAGATGCTGATTTCAATGAAAAGGTTTTAAACTCAGATAAAGCTGTATTAGTAGACTTTTGGGCTGAATGGTGTGGACCTTGCAGAATGATAGCACCAGTTGTTGAAGAAGTTGCTGAAAACCTTAAAGATAACCTTGTTGTTGCAAAGCTAAACGTAGATGAAAATCCTATGACTGCTTCACTTTACGGTATTTCAAGCATCCCTACCCTTGTTCTATTCAAAGATGGTAAGCCATTGGGTAAAATAGTAGGATTTAGGCCAGCAGCTCAAATTGAAAGCGCTATTAAAGGAGCTTTAGGACTATAATGTTTGATGTAGCTATAATAGGCAAAGGCCCGGCTGGCATTTCAGCTGCTGTTAATGCCTTTGCCAGAAACAAAAGCGTTGTTATATTCGGGGGCGATAGCAAAAAAGTTTTGCTTAGCCCCTCTATTCCTAATTACCCTGGCTTGCCAGAAATATCTGGAAAGGATTTAATGGAAAGGCTTAACGAGCATCTAAAGTTAACTAATGCTACAATAATAAATAAAACCGTAATCGCAGTTTATGCTATGGGCAACTATTTTTCAATTCAAGCAGAAAACGATTTTTATGAAGCAAAATCAGTTATCCTTGCTACAGGCGTCGATTTTAAAAAATCTATAGAAAACGAAGATACATTCCTTGGAAACGGGGTAAGCTACTGTGCAACCTGTGATGCCCCTTTATATAAAGGAAAGGTTGTAGCCGTAGTTGGATATAATCATGAGTCCGTTGAAGAGGCTAATTTTTTAGCTGAAGTTTGTCAAAGGGTATATTTTATCCCAATGTTTAAAGGTAACTTCAAATTAAAAGAAAATGTTGAAATAATTAATGACAGTCCTATAAAATTTGAAGGATCCTTAAAGGCTGAAAAATTAATACTTAAAAACAACGCAATAGAAGCAGATGGATTCTTTGTATTAAAGGACAGCCTACCCCTTACAAGCCTTGTGCCTGGCCTTGAGGTTGACGGCCCCCATGTTCTTGTAGATAAAAGGATGGAAACAAACATTAAAGGGCTATTTGCCGCCGGAGACATAACGGGTAAGCCCTACCAAGTAGCAAAAGCTATAGGGGAAGGACAAATAGCTGCATTAAATGCTGCTGAATACCTTGATCAAAAAAAATGATGAGGAACTTCCTCATCATTTTTTAATATTATACTCTTGAATATCCTTAGGTGGATTTTCTGTTTTTATCTCAGCATAAGTATCCGGAACCTTTCCTACTATTATGCTCTCAGCAATAGGAATGCTGGAAGTTACAGTAACACTGTTCCTTGCAAGGGGAATAATAACCTGAACTGTTGCAGATACATCTAAGTAAACAATATGCCTTGTTTGGTTGATTCCTGCCGATGAAAATTCAGTCCTATAGGAAGTTAACACAGAACCTACCGGTCTCATTTTAAAGGGTATCCTTGGGCCATAATTTGATAAAATCTCTATCCCTGTTAAAACAGCAAGTGGAATTTCCACCCTTCTTTCCTTTATATCGCCAATTCTTTTCTGAACCTCAAGAGCTATTTGGGAACCTAAAATATTTAATTCCACCGTATTCGCCTGAATCATAACAACATTTCCATCCTTATCAGTTTTAACCGACATAATATCGTCATAAGATATCTTATTCCCAAACTCAAATTTAACCGTATTGTTTATGGTTTCTACCGCTGTTCTTCTAGCCTCCTGATCACAATAGGCGAGCAAGGTCGGCCTTAAAAAATAATTAAGATAAATCAAAAACAAAGTCGCTAAAGTTAAAAAAAGCACCAAATATAATATTAGTTTTATTTTAATAGTCCTATATCTTTTCTTCATATAAATCAACCCTAATATTGCTATTTAATTATATGTTTTTCTCAAAAAAAATATTAAAGGACGCAATGCGTCCTTTATGCTACTGATTGGCTATCAAGATTTTCAATCTCATGTATGCTGATTTGTCTTGTGTGCTGCGTATGAGCCCATTCCTTTTTATTCTTATCTATAATTCCTTGAATTGTTATCGGAAGCCATGTTAATGTATAAACTCCATATAGTAAATACCATAAAAATACCTTTAAAGCTGTCTTGCCTTCAAACTTAGCTAAAATTAGTATAAATGAACCTAAAAATATCGTATGGGCAAGCATTATATATATAAGCTTTGAATCAGGATCAAACATATAGTCAAATAAGAATATATTCAATGAATAAAGCGAAAAATAAACTAATAACTTCTTAGACAATTTATTTTCTAAAAACATTACAAAGGGTGTAAATAAGAATTGAAATACCGAAAGCAATTTCCAAACAATTGGCGAGAATAAATAACTTATTATAAAAATATTCATCCCATCTGCGCTATAGCTTTGAAGGAAGGTTAAAATTGTTGATAACCCAAGTGCAACTATCATGAATGGCTGAATAGTATATAAAGCACAGTCAAAGGCTACAAAATCTCTGTCTTTAATGGCTTTTTTCATTAACTTAAAGAAAAATCTCGAAGCTACATCAGCAAATCCTTGCATCCATCTTTTTCTTTGCCTCCAAGATTGCTTTAAAGTTAAAGGTTTTTCGTCATAAACAACTGCACTATGAGCCCAGCCTACCTTCTGACCATTTAAAACCAATTTACATGTAAATTCTAAGTCTTCAGTAAGACATGTAGCACCCCATCCAATCTCCTTTAAAACTTCCATATCTATGCAAAATCCTGTTCCACCAATTTGATTAGATAATCCTAAATTTGCCCTTGCAAGCTGGAAAAGTCTGTTGGCAGTCCAAAAGGATATTGAATAGGATTCTGATATCCAAGAGTCATGAGGGTTTTTGCTGTCTATGTATCCCTGAACGACCTTATACCCCTCTTTTAATTTTCTATTGAGTTCTTTAAGAAAGTTCTTAGATGCTAAATTATCGGCATCAAAAACTACAACCGCATCGTATTTCTTATCCATTTGGAACAAAATGTTAAACATCCATTCAAGGGCGTATCCTTTACCCTTTTTTGTAGTGTCAAACCTTTCATAAACTATCGCACCGTGCTTTCTTGCAATATTTGCTGTATTATCGGAGCAGTTATCTGCTATAACATATATATCATATAACTCCTTTGGATAATCAAGCATTTTGAGGCTATCCACAATATTACCTATAACCATTTCTTCATTATGGGCAGCAACTATAAGAGCAAAGGATTTTTCAGGTTCTGAATTTGAACTATTATCCTTTTTTCTATAAAGTCCAAATAACGATATAATAAGATAATACAATGTAACAATAAAAACGCTTACTTGAAAGAAAAAGGTTAAATTATAAACTATTCCCTTCATGTTAATTCCTCCATAACTTATTCTGTCTGTTAATATTTTTTGTTTAACCTTTATTTAATTATACTAATTCAAGACTCCATATCATATTATAAGCCCTTCTTTAATCCTTCAAAAGTCTGCCTTCGCAATGTTTATAATTTATTTACAAAATGGTAATAAAATGTCCAAAATAATGTATGTGGATAAAAATGTCCACATTTGTTATAATTATTTTAATCAAGCTTTTGCATTCAAGGAGGTTTACTATGGCTGAAAAAAGGAAAAGTAAACGAAAAAACAAAAAAGAGGCGTATTGAATATATTGTTGATAATATTCCTTTTTATATTCCTTTTTATTTTTGCAGCAGGGATTGGAGTCGCAATTGCAGTTATAAAATCTGCTCCTGAAATTGACGCAAACATACTTGATAACTTAAAGCAAAGTAGCAAAATATATGACAAAGATGGAAACTTTATAGAGGACTTTTCAGATGTTCAAAACCGAACAATAGTCCCCCTTAAAAAAATACCAAAACACGTTCAGCATGCCTTTATTGCAATTGAGGACGAAAGATTTTATAGACATCATGGAATCGATCCAAAGAGAATATTTGGAGCTTTATGGTATGACATTAAAACAATGTCTAAAGCTCAAGGTGCATCGACAATAACACAACAGCTTATTAAAAACATCGCTTTATCACCAAAAAAGGATTTCTCAAGAAAACTTCAAGAAATGTATCTTGCAATTCAGCTGGAAAGGAAACTTAGCAAGGATCAAATTCTTGAGGGCTACTTAAATACAATATATCTTGGCGGAAGTGCCTATGGCGTCCAAGCTGCTTCAATGTTTTACTTTGGAAAGGATGTAAACGAACTTACAATTGCTGAAGCTGCTTTAATTGCAGGACTTACTCAAAGCCCATATAAATACTATCCCTACAGCAAAAAAAATCAGGAAAATCCAAAAACATATTTAGATAGGCAGCAAACAGTTCTTAAAAAAATGCTACAACAGGGGTATATTACTCAAGAGCAATACGATGAAGCAATAAACCAAAAACTTGTTTTTAAAAGTAAGGAATCCCCAAACACAATGAAATATCAGTGGTTTATAGAACCCGCAATTGATGAAATTGCAAAGGATATGGCAGACAAGCTAAATATAACAGAAAGTGAAGCAAAGCAAAGGTTAAGAACTGGAGGATATAACATATATCTTACAATAGACACCAAAATTCAAGAAGCCGCAGAAGCTGTAATCAATGACGATAGTTTATTTAAACAATTTAATTTAAAACCCTATGCTTCAACAGAAAATTCTCCAAAAGTTTCACAACCTCAAGCAGCTGCAGTTATAATGGACTATTCTACAGGTGAAGTGAGGGCGATAGTTGGCGGACGTGGACCTCATCCATTAAGATCCATGAATAGGGCAACAGACGTAAAAAGGCAGCCAGGTTCAGCAATAAAGCCACTATCAGTTTATGCTCCAGCTATCGATACACATTTTGCAACAGCTGCAACCGTTGTTGAAGATAGTCCCTTCTCGCAAGAGCTTTTGGCTGCAACAGGAGGATGGGAACCTAAAAACTACGATAATTCCTATAGAGGAAATGTAACGGTAAGAGAAGCAATTACGCGTTCTATAAACGTTGTAGCAGCTAAACTTTTACTCCAATTAGGAATTGGAACATCCGTTGATTATCTGCAAAATAAATTTCATATATCAACCATAAAAAACTCTGACAAATACGTAGCACCACTTTCCCTTGGTGGTCTTACAGAGGGAGTCTACCCAATTGAAATGGCTGCAGCCTATGGAGTATTTGGAAATAAAGGAATTTACTCAGAACCTATCCTTTACACAAAGGTTACTGATAGATACAATAACATAATTGTGGAAAGAACCTCTACACAATCAAGATCAATATCAAGTCAAGCTGCTTATATTATGCTTGATATGATGAAGGATGTTGTTAGAAAACCTTACGGAACAGGTGGAAGGGCAAGGTTTGGTTCAATGCCTGTTGCAGGAAAAACAGGAACCACTTCAGACTATACTAACGTTTGGTTCTGCGGTGTAACGCCATATTATTCCGGTGCTGTATGGATAGGCCACGATAAGCCCAACACATCTATTCCTGGACTTAAAAGCTCCCTTGCAGCAAAATTATGGGGAGAAATAATGAAAAGAGCCCATGAAGGCTTAAAAGTAGTTGATTTTGAAAGGCCAAGTGGAATAGTATATGAAAAGGTATGTTTAGATTCAGGAAAATATCCGACAGATTTATGTTTTAATGATCCAAGGGGAAATAGAGTTGTTACTGAGATGTTTATAGAAGGAACTCAACCTGTTGAATTGTGTGATTACCATGTAAATATCGTCCCTGAACCAGATATAACAACGCCGGAAAATCCCAGTAATCCACAGGATAATGGGGGGCAAAATCAAGAAACACAAAATCCAACAAGTAATCCCACCGACCAAAACCAATCCCCTCCTCAAGAGGGTCAAAACCCGCAGCAAACCAATCCAACACAACCCAAGCAATAGGCCTTTTAGGCCTATTGCTTGTTTAATTTATTTTTCAGCTCATAAAGCTTAATTACCTCTTCTAATGCCTTTGTAATTATCGGCGCACCAAATTCAACATCGTCTGAACCTTCCATCTTGCCTGGATCTCCTACTCCTACTACTGGAATATCAAATCTACTTAAAACATCCACCGTATCTCCCTTAATTATCTTATCATCCTTTGGGTTACCATCCTTATCAACCGCCTGATGAGTAACATTACCATTTCTATCTATTGAAACATCCACTTCAACCCCAGTTACCTTACTGGTATTTGAAGCTACTGCAACTGCTCCAATTACTTCAACTTCATTTGAATTTAGAATATACTCCATCGCCTTTTCACCATCACCCTTATGGGTGTTGCCCCTGTCATCTACCATCACAATTACAGGATCATGCTTTGCTTCCTTGATAAGATCGACTATTTCCTCTCCCGATAATATAGTTGGATTTCCAGCTGATCGTGATATTACCCTTGCACCAATATTTTGTGCTGCTGTTTCTATAGCCCTTTGGGCCATTAAGTCTCCATCCGTAACTATTATTACTCTTTTTTTCATTTAATCAACTCCTAATTTTTTGTCTTTGGATTAAACAATAGAGCCATAATATATCCAAAAAAAATTGCAGCAGCAATTCCAGCAGACGTTGCCTTGACTCCTCCTGTAAAAGCTCCAATTAACCCATACTTTTCAACCTCTCTAATTGCACCTTTAGCAAGGCTGTATCCAAATCCAGGTAAAGGGACTGTTGCTCCCGCTTTACCTAATTTAACAAGGGGTTCATATACTCCAATAGCACCTAATATTACACCCGCAGTAACAAAATAAACCAAAATCCTCGCAGGAGTTAAATTAGTTTTATCCATAAGTATTTGAGCAATCAAGCAGATACTTCCTCCAACTAAAAAGGCCCATATATAATCCATCATGGCATAAGACTCCTTTCAATTGTTATAGCATGTGCTATTCCCGGAATGGATTCACCCTGTTGGGTGCTGGTTGGGCTTAAAAGAGCTCCTGTAGATACTATCATTATCCTATTCAGATTTCCATTTATTAATTGCTTATATAAATATCCCCCAAATACAGATGCAGAACAACCACATCCACTTCCTCCTGCATGAACATCTTGGGTTGTAAGATCAAATATCTCTATCCCAGCATCTGTAAATTTTGTTGTGATATCATATCCATTTTGCTTTATTATATCAGCTGCAATTTCTCTTCCAATTTTAGCCAAGTCTCCGGTCATTATAAGGTCATAATCTGCTGCAGTAAATCCAGTATCCTTAAGATGTCTTAAGATAGTATCAGCTGCAGCCGGTGCCATCGCCGCCCCCATATTATTGGCATCCTTTATACCGAAATCTACAACTCTTCCTGTGGTAATATAAGTAATATAAGGTCCGCCGCCTTTACTGCCTAAAACTACTGCTCCTGCTCCGGTAACTGTCCACTGGGATGTTGGCGGTCTTTGATTCCCATGTTCTAAGGGGAACCTAAACTGTCTTTCTGCTGATGAAAAGTGACTTGAGGTTGCTGCAATTGTAATATCAGCAAAGCCTCCATCCACCATCATTGCAGCAAGGCTCATAGCCTCAGTTAAGGTAGAACATGCACCGTATAGACCAAAAAAGGGGATGCCAAGTTCTCTTGCAGCAAAGCTTGAAGAAATTATTTGATTAAGAAGGTCCCCTGCAAAAAAGTAATCAACCTGGTCTGGCGATAAGTTTATTTTATTCATAGCAAGCCTTACTGCTTCTCGCAGCATTTTTGACTCTGCCTTCTCCCATGACTTTTCACCAAAAAGGTCGTCCTCTAAAACGATATCAAAATAATCCTTTAAAGGGCCCTCTCCTTCCTTAGGTCCTACTATAGTTGCAGTAGATAAAATAGACGGCGGATTTTTTAGCTTTATAGTATGAAGGCCTATCTTTTTTTCTGCCATATGCTTCACCTCGCAAGCATTTTAACAAGATAATAAATTATACCAACAATAATAGATGAAGAAATTCCATAAACTAAAATAGGTCCTGCGATTACGAACATCTTAGAACCTACCCCAAAAATATATCCTTCCCTTTTATATTCCATTGCAGGAGATACTATTGAATTAGCAAAGCCAGTAATTGGAACGATAGATCCTGCTCCGGCATACTTTCCTATGTTATCATAAACCCCTAATCCAGTTAAAAATGCACCTAAAAAAACCATGACTGTAGCTACATAATATCCAACGTCATCTTTTGAAATTCCAAAGGATAAAAACAAATTCATAAAAAACTGACCCACATCACAAATAAGACCTCCAACTACAAAGGCAAAAATAGCATCCTTGATAAGAGATGATTGGGGAACTTTTTTCTGAACTAACTGCTGATATATATTTTTTATTTCATTTTCCTTGCGTTTTTCCATGCTATCACCTTACTTCCTTTATCTTTTCATTTTCTCCTACTATAAAGGAGTTAAGGTCTATTTTATTTTTATCATAATCAAACCTTAAAAGTTTATCCTCCTTTTGCCTTACCGTTGATACATCGCTTTTTTTATGATTATTAAACATAAAACCACCTCCGACTACTAAATATTTTTCCCATCCATAAAAAAAAAATACAAAAAATAAACCTGGCCATTGCCAGGTTACTTTAACGACTCTTTTATGTAATTCAAAACCTTTTTTTCAATCCTTGAAACCTGCACCTGGGATATCCCAAGCATTTTGGCAACTTGACTTTGGGTTAGATCTTTAAAATATCTCAAGATTATTACTTGTCTTTGTTTAGGTTCAAGTTTATCTATAACGTCCTTTAAGGCAATTTTATCGATGTGATCCTCTTCTGAATTCTCATCTTCACTTATCCTATCTATCAAAAGTATCGGTGAGCCATCATCCTGATGAATTGTATCATATAAATATTCAGGACCGCTGATGCTCTCAAGGCTCAAAAGCACATCTTCAGTAGTTATACAAAGCTCCTGAGCAATTTCTTCAATCGTTGCTTCCCTTCCCAATTCCTTAAAAAGCTTTTCCTTGGTGTGCTTAACTTTTTTTGCAGTATCCTTCATACTCCTACTAAATTTAATAAACCCATCATCCCTCAAATGCCTTCTAACTTCGCCCAAAATCATCGGAACTGCATAGGTTGAAAATTTTACATTTTGTTCTACTTTAAAGTTTTTAATAGCCTTAACAAGGCCTATACATCCAATCTGAAAAAGATCCTCATATTCAAATCCCATATTTACGAATCTTTTTATAACAAGGTTAACTAATCCTAAATTATTTTTAACTAAAATATCCTGGGCTTCTTTATCCCCATTTTGACTTCTAAGTATCAATTGATAAACTTCCTCTTGATTATCCATCAATTTTGTGGGCGAATCGTTCTGCATATGAATTCCCCCAAAATCATAATTGTTTAAACTCTTTTGTCATAATAACTCTCGTTCCCTTTCCAGGTTCTGATTCTACCTCAAGGGAATCCATAAAAGTTTCCATAACAGTAAATCCCATTCCAGACCTTTCAAGTTCTGGCCTTGATGTATAAAGGGGCTGTCTTGCAAGCTCAACATCTTCTATCCCCTTTCCATAATCGATAACCTCAACAGTTAATTTTCTTCCCTCTATTTTGCACTTTAAAACAACTGTTCCTTGCGTATTTTCATATCCATGAATAATAGCATTAGTTACAGCCTCAGAAACCGCAGTCTTAACATCAGAAAGCTCCTCTATAGTAGGATCAAGTTGTGATGCAAAGGCAGCCACAACAATTCTTGCAAAGGCTTCATTTTGAGATTTACTTGGGAATTCTAATTTCATTTCATTTTGAAACATTTTACATCCCCCTTTTAAAATTCCAATAAAGCTTTTTGTAAGTTATCATATTCTTTAATAATTTTAAAAATCCCCCCAAGTTCAAATATCTTTTTAATATGGGGCCTTAAGTTAATTATAGCAACTTTTCCATTAAAATCTTTAACTTTTTTGTATCTTCCTATTATTACTCCAATTCCCGAGCTGTCCATAAAGTTTACTCCAGAAAAATCAAAAATCACCTTATTAAGCCCAGTTTCATCTATTTTATTATCAATTTTTATTCTAACTTCCTCAGCTGAATGATGATCAAGCTCCCCCATAAGCTTTACTATAAGAACATCATCTTTTCTTTCAAAAATAAGCTGCATCCAAATCCCCCCAAATAAAAACTTACAGTATATATATTCTATAAAAACCATTAATTTCCTTCTTTTTTCAAAAAATAATTTACCCAAAAGGGTAAATTATTACATATTGTAGGCAAACCCTCTTTGGTGTTCAAATTTTGCAAGAGCCCCGTGAATGGATTTCAAAGAGGCATCTCTCATGAGCTCTAGCAATTCTTGATTTTCGACTTTTCAAAAGTCCGTAATTCTGCACACGGACGTGCAGAGCCGAGTGGCCGACAAGGATGTCGGCTCACGAGGGTAGGACTTTTGAAAACAAAGAAAAGCTTAGAATTGCTTGGCGAAATGAGCGAATGCCAGGGAAATCCTTCACGGGGCTTATCAAAAAATAACTTTTTCAACAGTCTGAAATAATTTACCCAAAAGGGTAAATTATTACTTCTTTCTAAATTTCATAAGATAAACTGCCAAAAAGATAACTACAATTACCAACCCCAAAATAGCAGGATTTTGTAAAAAGGTTACTGATTGATATAGTGTTAAAAGTCCAAATACAATGAAGATAATTCCTACACCAATTTTTATATAATGCTCAGGCATTTTTTGAACTGCAAACCTTCCAAATAAAAACCCTATACTGTCGGCTATAAACATGCCTATTACAGAACCTATTAAAACTGATATAGGACTCTTTAACTGTGCTGCAAGGGTAAAGGCCATGATTTGAGTTTTATCGCCAAGTTCAGCAAGGAAAAAAGCCAAAGCGACAACAATAAAATTAGGCAGTTTAAATTTAGTCTCCTTGATTTCCTCCTCTTCTTTCTCTTCATCCCTCAAAGTCATAAATCCAAAGGCTAAAAATAACACTCCTGCGATAATCTGAACTAAATTCATCGGAATAAGATTCCCTATGCTGCTACCCAACAAAACAGCAATAATATTTAATAAAACAGTAGCAATAAAAATTCCAACTGCAGCATCCCTTACTTTATATTTACTTGCAAGAGCTGCTGCAAGAAGCTGGGTTTTATCTCCCATTTCAGCAATAAGGACAAAAAATAACGTTTTGATAAGTGCCATACTATCCCTCCTGTCATTATTTTTTACAAAATAAAAAAGACCTTTAACACAATGCCAGAGCATTGTGTTAAAGGTCTCGCTTGCATTACGCCGATAAAGCCAGGCCAAAGGCCAGTATGTTGACTTTATCAACCCTTTCGGGCAGCTACTCCCCTTTAACATAGATTTAACTTCTGGAAATATTATAATATATTTTTCCTTAAAAGTAAATATAATAATTTTATAAGGTTTCTCTTGATAAGCAATAAAATAAATGTTAAAATCCTATATTGTATAGATTAACAGAGGGAGGAAAATGAAAATATGGAAATGTGGCTTAAGGAAATGCAAATCGAAGGCGCTGCTATGACTTATAAAGTAAAAGAAACCCTTGTTAGAAAAAAGACGCAGTATCAAGACCTTGCAATAGTTGACACAGATGTATTTGGAAGAATGCTCGTTCTTGACGGTATAGTTCAGACAACAATAAAAGATGAGTTCGTTTATCATGAAATGATTACACACATTCCTCTCTTTACACATCCAAATCCAAAGAAGGTTTTGGTTGTTGGCGGTGGAGATGGCGGTGCAATTAGAGAAATACTAAAGCACCCAAGCGTTGAAAAGGCTGTTCTATGCGAAATCGACGGAGATGTTATAGAAGAATGCAAAAAATATCTTCCTGAAATAAGCTGTGCCCTTGATGATCCAAGATGTGAAATATTCGTTGGTGACGGTATACAATACGTTAAAGAACATAAAAATGAATTTGATGTTATAATAGTAGACTCAACAGACCCTTTCAGCATTGCTGAGGGACTATTCGGTGGAAACTTCTATAAAGACATATACAACGCATTAACAGAGGATGGTATATTTGTTGCTCAAACTGAAACTCCATTCTATTTACCTGAAACAGTAAAGAAGGTATTCAACGATGCAAGAAACATATTCCCAGTAACAAAGCTATTTATGGCTGCTATTCCTACATACCCAGGAGGATATTGGAGTTTCACAATAGGATCCAAAAAATATGACCCAACACAAGTTGATACAACAAAAATTCCAGAATTAGATACAAAATACTATACTCCTGAAATTCACAAAGCATGCTTCGTATTACCAAAATATATCCAAGAATTAGTAAAATAAGCCCTCTTATTAAGAGGGCCTATTTTTTAACATATCTTCAACTACCTTGCTTTTATCGCATTTTCCTAATGCTAAAAGCCTGTTATATATTTTCTGTGCTTCTTCCCTTTTATTATTTAAAATATAAGATCCAACTAATTTTATTAAAAATTTTTCTTCAATTTTAATATAATCCGTCCTTAAAACCTCATCAACAACCCTTTTAAAGGCTTCACATGCCTTTTCGTAGTCCTTCACTTTATAATATTCTAAAGCTAATTGCATGGATAAAAACAATTTTTCATTATCCTTTAAACTTTCTAATTGTAAGCCCTCCTCTAATGTTTCTATGGCTTTTTTCCTGCTAAATAGACTTCTTCTTTGATATACCCTATTTATGTCTTTAAGGCTTTTTACAGGCCTTCTTGATTCATAAAAAATAAACAGCAAAACGAACAAAACTAAAATTATACTTTTAATAGTTGAAGGTAAAAAATTCAAGTATCCTGAAAATCCAATCAATAAAACTATAATAAACAAAAGCAAAATCATGCTTCTAAATGCTTTTTTGTCCACCAAATTTAATCCTCCTACTTAATATAATCTATGTAGTTTATTATGTTGGCATTTTCATCCATATATCCTTCTATTTTATCATACTTACAGGTTAATATGGTTGTAATACCAGGTCCGTGCCCCATCTTAATGCAGTCGCTGTGGATAACAACACCTATGCTTACAGCTCCCTTTAAATATCCTCTTCCATAGGTATTATCGCAATCTCTTAATAGGACTAAGTCACCAAATTTTAATTTATCAAGTCCAAGTCTTTTAATTTCCTCCATATCCTCCGTCATTATATCATAATCCCCTGAAAATGCAGTAGCAGCACCTATTCCTGACCCCATAAGATAAGCAGGAACCTCTGCAACAACAGGAACTTTAAGTTTGCCATCTTCCTCCCTTATAGGAATATTTAAAAATAGCCGTGGATCAACATTCATAACTTCAACATCGGGATAATCCAAAAGCTTGAGTCCCTGTCCCCATGCTTTAATTAAAATCTTGTCATCGACTGACATCTTCTCTAAGTCTTCCTCTTTGAATTGAATTAAAACATGGTCAATTCCTCCGTGTTTTCCAATAACAAATCCTTTAGCACCTTTTGCATCACCTGTTACAACCCTTGCCTCATTTCCAATGCAGGCAAAAATCATTAGAGCCCCATTTTCATTCTTGTCCTCATTCCTAATCGAAACTCCTGGTTCAACGTGATCTCCAGACCATCCATAAACAGGATCTCCCACCTTTACATTATAGGTTATTCCACCTGTTGCAGGCAAAACATGTGCCTTTCCGTTAACATCAACTCTAAATGGAGTTGCATTAACAGGATGATGAATTTTACCTTGAACCGATTGAAGGACAGTCCTTTCAAAATTTGTTCTTATCATGTTAATCCCCCCAAAATTCAAGCTAATTATATTATAACAAATATAAATTAAGATAGGATAATTTTTTATAAACTACACATAATTTTATTAGAAACTCCTATCGGAGGTGAAATAATGGTAAGAAAGAGCAAGAAATGGATATTAGGCAAGGAACTTCCAACAGCATCCAAAAGATATAAGATAGGTCCTGGAATTGATCTTATAGATGAAAAATTTAGAGAAACCTTTGGTTATAGAAGAAACGATACAAGATAAAAGGACTGCAAAAATGCAGTCCTTTTAATTATAGGGCTCTATCTATGGCTTCCTTGTCAAATCCTACAATAATTCTTCCATTGATATCGATAACAGGAACTCCCATTTGTCCGGATTTTTTAACCATCTCCATAGCTGCTGCTCTATCTGCAGCAACATTTTTTTCAGTAAATGGAACGTTTCTCTGTCTTAGGTAATCCTTTACCCTTGTGCACCATGGTCATGTAGGAGTAGTATAAACTATTACTGCCATATTTATTCCTCCTTTATTAAATTATACCTATATAGGGTATACTTCTTTCTATTAACATTATATTTCACCATTCTAAAAAAATCAACCACTTAACCAAAATTTTACTTCATTAAATTCTTTATCCGTTATTTTAAAATATTCTTTAAGTATCTTATCTATTATTTTAATATTAGCATTCCCATACTTTAATACTTCATTCTCTACATCTTTTATATATTCTGGTATTTTAATCCTTAAAAGATTATAAGGATAATACTCATATAAATTATCTCCAAGCTTTTTAAGGTGGGTTTTTATATAAAATTCATATATTGAGCTGTTTAAAATACCCACCAAAAACTCATAGGAATATAATGATTCATATAAACCTAAAAGTTTTAATCCATAAACATCAGCGCTAAAATAACTTCCAAAGTCTATGGCGAACTTATTGCTTGCCGCTTTATAAGGAAATATAATTTTTTTGCCCTCAAACAAATCCATGCTTCTTCCCCACTGAAGCTCATACCACCTTCTGACTCCCTTTTGGCACTCTCTTCTTTTAATCAGCTTTTCCTTATATTTTTCTATATGCATTAAAGCATTTCTATATCCTTTTTCATCATCAATTAAATTAGAATATATTAAGCATTTATCTGGGTTAATTATTTTAAATTTCTCTATATTTTTCCCTTTTATCCAGGGCTTTAATAATTTATCTTCTATTTTAAGCTTTTTTGCTTCCTCCCAAGTTAAAACAAAGGCATCATCGCATCCGGTTATTATCCCTTGAAAGCACTCTGCAATTTCATATAAATTTACTCCTTTTATTTTCTTTATTATGCTTTTTCCTAAGCTATTTAAAAAAATCCAACCGTCATTAGATAACTCATCCTTTAAAATTTCAACTCTTTTTGTATATAAACTTGTTTTTTTATCTATATCATCAAAAATATCATCAATATTTTTTTTAGAATCTGGCAAAAATTTAAAATACTCTATTGTTTTTCTTTCAGCCTTTATAAGGTAAATAATTATGTTATCTATACCTGCATTTTTAAAAACCCTAATACCATAAAAATCTATAATTTTTTCTATTGAAGAATTGTTTAAAATAAAATTCCTTATGCCGGAGGCATGTTGCGCTTCTAAGAGGTATCTTGAAATAAAAAATATTAATTTTCCTCCGTCCATTAAACTTTCAAGGGATTTTTTAATAAAGCAATAGGAAAGATCCCCCTTGTCATAAAAAACATCACCAAAATTTTCTCTTAGCCTTTCTCTATAATCTTTAAGAAGAACTTTATGTCCCATGTAGGGGGGATTACCGATTATTACATCAAATTCATCCTGAACATCGAATAAAAAATCTCCACAGACTATATTTTTAGGCATAATTCTGCTTCTTTTATAAACCTCTAAAATAGTTATCTTTAAAGCTACATCATCAAGGTCCATCCCATAGATATTATTATTTACAACATGTTCCTTTGCATTTTTAATATTTAGTTTTTCTGCATATCCCAATAATTTTTCATAAACATAAATCAAAAAAAATCCTCCCCCGCAGGAGGGATCTAAAATTTTTAAATTTGGATTCTTTCTATAATCTTCAAAACTTAAAGAGGAATCCACCATATACTTTATAACCTCATAGGGAGTATAAACGCTTCCCATTTTCTTTTTTTCTTCCTTGTTCTTTAATCTTTGATATGTATCTCCTAAGCTTTCTCCCCATTTATCAAATATGCTTAAATCAATTATTCCATTAATTAAGCTTTGATAGGCTTTGTCTAAGTCATCTAAAAATTCTTTAAGCATATATCCTCCTTTATATTCTCGTAACTTCCTTCCAATCTAAGTATTTATTTAGCTTTTTAACCAGCTTTTCCAAAAAAATCTTATCAATATCATCAAACCTATTGAACTTAGGACTGTCAATATCCAAAACCCCATAGAGCACATCATCTTTTATAATCGGAACTACAATCTCAGAATTTGATGCACTATCGCAGGCTATATGCCCTTCAAACTCATGGACATTTGGCACAATATATGTCCTTCTATCCCTTGCTGCACTTCCACAAACACCCTTACCTATTTTTATCCTCGTGCAGGCAGCTTTGCCGCCAAAGGGACCTAAAACAAGCTCCCCATCCTTCATCAAATAAAATCCCGCCCAATTTATATCCTCTAAATTATCATATAATAGTGCCGCAACGTTGCATAAGTTTGCTAAAACATCCTTTTCAGCAGATAAGTAACTTTCAATTCTATATATTAGCATCTTATAAAAATTTTCTTTTGAATCAGCAACTATCTTATTATTATTTAACATATTATCGCCTCCAATCGCTTTTTATATTAATATATCATTATACAAAAATACCTTCAACTCCAAAATAAAAGGGTGCAAATTATTTGCAACCTCCAGATTGTAGACAAATCTTCTATGAACTTTATACTTTGCAAGAGCCCCGTGATAGGATTTCAAAAAGGCATCTCTCATAAGCTCTAGCAATTCTTGCTTTTCGACTTTCCAAAAGTCCGTAATTCTGCACACGGACGTGCAGAGCCGAGTGGCCGACACGGATGTCGGCTCACGAGGGTAGGACTTTTGAAAACAAAGAAAAGCTTAGAATTGCTTAGCGAAATGAGCGAATGCCGGGGAAATCCTTCACGGGGCTTATCATAAAATAACTTTTTCAACAGTCTGAAGGGTGCAAATAATTTGCACCCTCATAAAAAATCTTAAGTGCCAGGCACCTATTCTATCTCTCCTATTTTATCCTCTACTTCTTTAACAAGAGTTCCACTATCTACAAGTCGACTTGCCTTATTAATATCAATATACATTACTCTATCCTCATCAAGATGTTCTATTTCCTTTCTAATTAGCTTATATGCAACTTCAGTTCCCCTACCAAGTTTAAAATCACCTCTAAAATCTATAGCCTGAGCTGCAGCAAGGTATTCAATTCCTAATACCCTCGATACATTATAAATAATGCTTCTTGCCTTCCTTGCAGCAGTAGTTCCCATACTCACATGATCCTCTTGATTTGCTGAGGACGGAATTGAGTCAACTGATGCTGGATGTGCAAGAACCTTATTCTCAGAAACCAAAGAAGCTGCTGAATATTGTGCAATCATAAATCCTGAGTTAAGTCCGCCCTTTTTAGTTAAAAAGGCTGGAAGATCGTTTAACTGATAATTTACAAGCCTTTCTATTCTTCTTTCCGACACATTGGCAAGCTCTGATACTGCGATTCCTAAAAAGTCCATTGCAAGGGCAACAGGCTGTCCATGGAAATTACCTCCTGAAATTACCCTCATCTCATCTTCAAAAATCAAAGGATTATCTGTTGCGGAATTTATTTCTATTTCTATAACTCTTTTTACATATTCTATAGCATCTTTACTTGCTCCATGTATCTGTGGAATACATCTTAATGTATAGGCATCCTGAACTCTTAGTTCACCCTGCCTTGTTGTTAAACTGCTTCCCTCTAAAATCCTTAATAGGTTCCTTGAGCATTTTAGCTGTCCTATCTGTGGTCTTACCTCATGAACCCTATGATAATAAGCATCAGTAATTCCCCTTAGTGCTTCAACTGTCATGGATGCTATAATGTCCGAAGCTTTTGCAAGGTTTATGGCATCATAAACAGCTAAAGCCCCAATTGCCGTCATAACTTGAGTTCCGTTTATTAGAGCTAATCCTTCCTTTTCAACAAGCTCAACCTTTTCAAGTCCTGCTCTTTTTAAAGCCTCTTCTCCACTTAATCTTTCGCCTTGATAATATGCCTCGCCTTCCCCAATCATTACAAGAACCATGTGGGATAAAGGTGCAAGGTCTCCGCTGGCACCTAAGGATCCCTTTTCATATATAACAGGATGGACTCCTTTGTTTAACATATCTATGAGAGTTTGAAGGGTTGATAATCTAACTCCAGAATGTCCCTTTGAAAGTGCATTAGCTCTTAAAAGCATTATGGCCCTTACTATTTCTGTGTCAAATTCATCTCCAACTGCACAAGCATGGGAAACAATGAGATTTCTTTGAAGCCTTTTTGCATCCTCCTTTGAAATTACAACCTCGGCAAACTTTCCAAAGCCGGTTGTAATTCCATACTCTACCCTTTCATCTTGAACAAACTTGT
Organism: Caloramator australicus RC3; assembly: GCF_000297115.1. Classification (GTDB taxonomy): domain Bacteria; phylum Bacillota; class Clostridia; order Clostridiales; family Caloramatoraceae; genus Caloramator; species Caloramator australicus. The sequence continues at coordinate 33,528 of NZ_CAKP01000113.1, forward strand.
CGACTAAAGCCCTTGCCTTTTCTACCCTTAATTTAGCATCATCTGAAAGCTCAACATAATAACCATTTCTTGCAACATTTACGACATCCTGAATAGTTAAATGGTGTCCGTCGATCACAACCTTGTTCATTATTTTACCCCCCTAAAAAGTTACCAAACTAAAAATTTTACATAATTATTATAACATTTATTTAACTTTTTCGAAATATATAAATATATAAAATATTTTGTCAAATTTTATCTGAATATTATTTAAAAACATAAAAAAGTCCTTAAGAAGTATTTAACTTCTTAAGGACTCATAGATTAATCCTTTTTCACAACAAAGCTGTAAATCCAATAGCACAATACAAGTCCCATAACAGCTGAGGTCCATGGGCTTGAAGTAATTGCTGGAAGTATCTTTTCTCCTATTCCAATGTTTACTCCAACCATCGCAAAAACTGCAAGAAGTATTCCTACTAAGGATTCTCCAGCAACCATACCAGAGGCTAAAAGAACTCCCTTTTCTGTCTTTTCCTTTAGAACCTCTTCATTGTCCTTAAACTTCTTATCTACAATTGCCCTTACAATACCACCAATTACTACACCTGCACTTAAATGGATTGGAAGATAAAGTCCAAGGGCAAATGGAAGTATTGGAATGCCCATAAGTTCACACATTACTCCAAAGGAAATACCTGCAAGAACCAATGTCCATGGAAGCTGTGAAGTCATAATTCCTTTAACAACCATTGACATCATAGTTGCCTGTGGAGCTGGAATTTCCTTTGAACCAATTCCGTAAGCTGAGTTGAGCATTAGTATAACATAACCTATAGCAGCTGCAGATGCTGCAGATGCAAGGAACATACCAATTTCAAGATTCTTTGGAGTTCCACCTATTATAAATGTTGTCTTTAAGCTTTGAGCTGTTCCTCCAGCTATTGCAATTGCAACACAAACAATACCACCTGCAATAATAGCAGCAACCATTGCCTTATTATCAGCATGTCCAGTGAGCTTTAAAATACCTGTTATAAATAAAAGTGATGAAATTGTCATACCTGAAATTGGATTATTTGAAGTTCCTATCATACCAACTAGTCTTGCTGATACAACTGAGAAGAAGAAGGCAAATATAATTACAAATATTGCACCAGCAACTGGAACATTAGTCATTGGGAATAACCAAGCCATTATAAATACAAATATTGCACCTGCTATTACATAAGTCATAGGAACGTCAACATCTGTTCTCTTTTGGCTTGCCTTTGCACCAATACCTGACATAGCTGACTTAAAGGATCTTGCTATCGTTGGCATAGCTTTAGCGATGCTTATAAATCCACCTGCAATAACCGCACCAGCACCAACGTATCTTATATATTTACTCCATATAGCCCAAGCATCCATGTCTTTAATTAGAGCTGCTGATGGGAATAAAGGTTCAGTAAGCCCCGCACCGATATACTTAATAAGAGGAATTAGCCCAAGCCAAGCAACGAGTGCTCCTGCAAACATATACATACCGATTTCAATGCCAACGATATAACCAACACCAATTAAAGCTGCTGTAACGTCAGCACCAAATATTGTCCCTTGTAAAGGCTTTATAGTCCATTCAGGTTCATACTTCCAAAGAAGTAACCCTTCTGACAAGAACTTGAATATTCCACCGCCTGCAACACCTGTCATCATCGTCTTAAATCCTGAACCACCAGCGCTTGAAGAAACTAAAACTTCAGCAGCTGCCATACCTTCAGGATAAATAAGTTTTCCATGTTCCTCAACTATTAAATATCTTCTTAAAGGAACAACGAATAAAATACCTAAAAGGCTACCTAAAATTGCAACAACAGTAATTGTTCCAATGGTTAGCTTATCACCAAAAATTATAACCGCAGGAATTATAAAAATAAGACCACCTGCTAAGGATTCTCCCATTGAAGCCATCGCTTGAATCATATTAGCTTCAAGGATATTGTTTCTTTTTAAAATACCTTTAAGTATTCCAGTAGCCAAAATAGCACCAGGAATACCTGCAGCAATTGTCATACCGACCTTAAGTCCAAGGTAAGTGTTTGCTGCTCCAAATACGATTGCAAAAATAATACCAATAAAGATTGAAAGAACTGTCATTTCTGGCATAGCCTTGCTTACAGGAACATATGGAACATAATCATCACCTGAAACTCCGCCATAAGCTCCTGCAGAAAGCCCTTTGTTTTCCGCCATGGTTCCCCCTCCTTTAGAAATTTGTTATATTTTGTCGCACAAATATATAAATTCTACATAATTCTAAAAATTCCTTCTTTGCTTTTAAAAAAATTTTAATTTTTTATATTTTTTTATATCCTATTTGTCATTTTTTGAATAAAAAAAAGCACCTCATTATGAGATGCTCACTTTAAAAACCTTTTCAATATTTTTATACGCTATCTTCTCAATATCTTCATGTTTGTAACCTCTTTTTAAAAGCAAATCAATCGCATCTTTGGATTTTGACGCATCTTCAAGCCCTTTAGTTGCTTTATTTTCTTCAGAAAAGCTCGATGTAGCATCAAAACTTAGAAAGTCGCAAAAATCAAATCCAAGGGCAACGTGATCTATTCCTGCCTTTTCAACCATATAGTCTATATGCTCAATAAAACCTTCAATCGTCGCATTAAATTCATCTACAAAATCCGGCCATGCATTAATACCAATGACTCCTCCTTTTTCTGCAATAGCCTTTATCTGATCATCCTTTAAATTTCTTGGATGAGGGCAAAGAGAATAAGCATTTGAATGGGATGCTATTATTGGCCCTGTTGTAATTTCGCATATATCCCAAAATGTTTTTTCATTAGCATGGGAAACATCGATTAAAATCCCAAGTTCTTCAAGTTTTTTGACAGCAACTTGTCCAAGCCTTGTTAGACCTCTTTTTGGATCTCCCTTAACCCCTGTTCCCAATTCATTTTCCTCATTCCACGTTAAACTTGCATGTCTTATTCCTATTTCATACAAGAGATCTAAATAATGAATATCTCCCTTTATTCCCAAAAGGCCCTCACATCCTAAGACAACCTGCATCTTGCCTTCCTGTCTTATCCTTTCAAAATCCTCATATTTTAGAACAACTTCCGCAATATCTTTAATATCCTTCAATTCCTTTAAACCTTCATTAATAATTTCATTCATCCTATCTAATGGATCCATATTCATTTTATCTATCCAAACAACAGCAATTAAACCGCCTATCCCACCCCTTTTTAATTTTTCATAATGATACTTTCTAAAAACATCCCTTTCACCATTTTGCCTTTTTACGGTTATATCCACTAAAATATCAGAATGCGCATCAAATATAAACATATTTCCTACCCCCCAAAATTTAAGAGAATTAGCAAGATAAGCAGGGAATAACCCTGCTTATCTTGCTAATTCATACATTGCCTTTGCATAAATCTTTGTAATTGTTATAAGATCCTCAATTTCAATATATTCATTTGCTTGATGAATTACGTCTGGCTTTCCTGGGAAAAGTGGTCCAAATGCAAGTGTGTTTGGCATTTCCTTTGCATAGGTTCCACCGCCTATTGCCAAAGGCTCGCTGTTATCATTAACAAATTCCCTATAAACCTTCATAAGCTTTTGAACTAACTCATGATCCTTTGCAAAATAAAGGGGTTCCTGATGAGCAAGATCTTCCACCTTTATTCCTGTTCCTTCAATTCTTTTGTTAAATGGATTCATCATATCCTCAAGCTTATATGTGCAGGGATATCTTAAGTTAAGGGCCATAGTAACTTTATCTTCATTCATATTAATAACACCAACGTTAAAAGAAAGTTCCCCTGTTTCATCCTTTAAGTAGCATCCAAAGGATTCACCCTTTGTTTCAAAACCAACAAATTTATTCATAAAGTCTATAAAATCCTTAATATCGCTATCTGTTAAATTAATCTCTCCAAGGAAGGCAAACATAATCATTATTGCATTTTTCCCATGTTCTGGAACGCTTCCATGGGCTGAAACGCCAAAGGCCTTAACTATTAGTTTATCTTCCTTTTCTTCAACTTTAACTTCAAATCCGGTTCTTCTTATAAAATCTTCAGCCTTCTCAATTATCGCTCCTTTATCCTTTGCAGCAATTCCTGCTTCGCAGTAATCCGGCACCATATTAGCTCTTTGTCCGCCCTTTATGTATTCTATCCTTATATCACCATTTCCCTTTTTCTCAAGTTCCTTTACTATATTAAACACAGTTAATCCTTTTTCAGCATGTATTAATGGAAATTCAGCATCAGGTGTAAAGCCAGCAACTGGAGGCTTTTCTGATTTTAAATAATATGGGATATCGTTAGAACCTGTTTCTTCATTAGTTCCAAATATTATTCTTATCCTCTTTGAAAGGGGTAAATTTAAATCCTTAATAGCCTTTAATCCATATAAAGCAGCAATCATTGGTCCCTTATCATCAAGGGCACCCCTTGCATATATTTTCCCATCGTGTATTTCTGCACCGTAAGGTGGATAATGCCATCCATCTCCTTCTGGAACAACATCTAAATGTCCTAATACTGCTATGTAATCTTCTCCTTCGCCATATTCAGCATATCCAACATATCCATCCATGTTAACAGCTTTAAATCCAAGCTCCATAGATAAATTCAAAGCATATTCTAAGGATTTTGCAACACCTTCACCAAAGGGCATTCCTTCCTTTGGAGTATCCTCAACGCTTTTAATCTTTAAAATTTCTTGCGTTGACCTTATAATCTCATCCCTCATACCTTCAATTTTTAAATTAAGATCCATATTGATTCCCCCTTATTCTTGTTTTCCTCTTTCAAAGGCAATCCAGCCACGTCTGTTTAAATATCTTAAATACATAATAAGCCTTTCATAAACTGGTTCAGCCTCTTTTCCAAATTCCTCTAAAAGCTTTTGTCCTATGTCATAAACAGTATTTTCCCCATCGATAAGTTCCCATACCCTTGAACCTAATCCATCAAGCTCAATATCGCTTACCGCAGGCTTTTTAACAAGCCATCTTAAAAATTTTTCGATGGGCTTGTTATGGTAAAATATTAAATAAATTTTTCCATCCCTTTTTTCAAATGTAAGATGTTTTTTCCTTGGGATATAAAGTAAAAAATTATCATCCTTCTTTTGCTTTGCCATAAAATCACCTGCCCAGTAAATTAAAGGAGAAGCAAAAGCTTCTCCTTTAATTATAACTTACTATTACAATATTTAAAAGAAATTTTTAACCTTCTCTTTTTGTAGAAAAACTATATACCCAGAAGGAGAAAATTAAAAGAACAATTGCTGCAGTCCATGGACTTCCTGTGATAAGTGGAGCAATCCTTCCTCCAAAGGCTATATCTATGCCAAGTCCTGCAAAGGCTGCCACCAAAATTCCCATCAGTGCATCACCAGCAACAAGCCCCGATGCCAGCAAAACTCCCTTTTCTATTTGTTCCTTTTGAACTTTCTCGTTATCCTTAAATCTATTTTCAACAAATAGCCTTATAAGCCCTCCAACTAATATTCCTGCGCTTAAATGTATTGGAAGATATAGCCCAAGGGCAACTGGAAGTATCGGAATACCCATTAGGGCAGTCATAACTCCAAACACTGCACCTACTATTACAAGAGCCCAAGGAAGCTGTCCTGTCATAACTCCCTTAACAACCATCGACATTAATGTCGCCTGGGGTGCTGCTATTTGTTCTGAACCTATGCCATAAATTCTGTTGAGCATAAGAACAACCATTCCAACAAAAACCGATGCAATAGCAAGACCTATATACATACCTATCTCAACATACTTTGGAGTTCCACCTATGATAAAGGTTGTCTTTAAGCTCTGTGCTGCACCGCCAGCTACTGCAATTGCAACACAAACGATAGCACCGGCAACAAGAGCTGTTATCATTCCTGCATCCCCTGTATATCCAGTAAATCTTAGAACGGATGTTATAAAGAGCAAAGTTGCAATTGTCATACCGGAGACAGGATTATTGGATGCCCCTACAAGACCAACTATCCTTGCTGAAACTACTGCAAAGAAGAAGGAGAAAAATACAGCAAGAAGTGCCCCTATTGGACCAGTCTTTACAACTGGAATAAACCATGCAAGGAAAAATACCAAGAAGGCTCCAATTATAACATAGGTCATAGGAACATCCATTTCAGTTCTTTTTTGTGCTGCACCCTTTGCACCTATTCCTGATATCGCTGATCTGAAGGAGTTTATAATAGTTGGTAAAGATCTTCCAAGGCTTATAAATCCCCCAGCTGCAACGGCACCAGCACCAATGTATCTTATATATTTACTCCAAATCTGCCAAGCATTCATTTCTGAAATAGGAACTGTTGCAGGGAAAAGAGGTGTTGTAAGCCCTGCACCTATATATTTTATAAGAGGTATTAATCCAAGCCAAGCAACAATAGCCCCAGCAAACATATAAAGGGCTGCCTCCATACCGACGATATATCCGACTCCAACAAGGGATGCCATGGCATCAACACCAAATATAGTTCCTTGAAGTGGCCTTATAGTCCATTCAGGTTCCTCAAGCCAAAATCTAAATCCTCCTGAAAGGAGCTTATAAAGTCCTCCACCAAATAATCCTGTCATGACAGTTCTAAAACCAGCTCCTCCTTGACTTCCTGTAACTAAAACTTCAGCAGCAGCCATCGATTCAGGATAGATTAATTTCCCGTGTTCTTCAACTAATAAGTATCTTCTTAAAGGAACTACAAATAATATACCAACAAGACCTCCAAGCAATGTAACGAAAACAATAGTTGAAAGCTTTAGCTCAAATCCCCAGATTATTATCGCAGGTAATGTGAAAATTACTCCACCTGCAATCGACTCTCCCATTGCAGCAATCCCCTGAACCATGTTAGCTTCAAGGATATTATTTCTTCTAAAAATTCCCCTTAAAAGCCCAGTTCCTAATATTGCTGCAGGAATACCGGCTGCAATAGTCATACCAACCTTAAGCCCAAGGTATGTATTTGCAGCTCCAAAAACTATCGCAAACAAAACTCCGAGTAAAATAGAAACTATTGTGGCCTCAGGCATAGCCTCACTTGCAGGAATAAAAGGAATATATTCATCTCCACTTACTCCACCATAGGCTCCGTGTGAAAGCCCTTTCTTTTCTGACATACTATCCCTCCTTATAAACTTTTACCAAAATATAATAAGTCTTATTCATTCTTCACAATGTCGTTTATTTTACATTTTTGTCTATTATTATATTAACCCTATTTTAATTTTTAATACCAAAGAAAAAGGCATCGGAGTTTAATCCCCCAATGCCTTGATCGTTATTTTTTAACCATCTTAACCATAAACTTTACCTCATCCATCTTTAATATAACTGCAACTAAAGCATAAACAACTATTCCAACGAAAACAGCACCACCAACTCCTATAAGCTGCATAAGTTTTGATTCTATTCCAAAATTATATTCAAGAAATTTGTATGTTACAAGGGTGGCAATCCCCATAACTATCGATGCTCCAATTGATTTTACAGTGGATATTATTATTTCCTTTTCCTTTAATCCATTTAGCTTTTTAGAAAGTCCCCTTTGAAGCAGAATCATATTTAATATACTTGATATAGAATAAGAAAGGGCAATTCCACCTATTGCAAGCTGTTTAAAGAACATAACAAACATTAAGTTCAAAAGTATATTAACTAAAACCGTTAAGGCCCCTACCTTAACAGGTGTTTTTGTATCCTGCAGAGAATAAAACCCTCTTGTCGATATCTGAACTGCCGATTGTCCGACTACAGCAAAGCTGTAAAAGGCAAGGGCATAGGCAGTAACTAAAACGTCCTGCTCGCCAAATTTTCCAGTCTTAAATAAAAGCCTTATTATAGGAACATTTAAAGCAATCATACCAATTGCAGAAGGGATAGTTATAAACATTACCATCCTCATTCCGAGGGAAAAGGTTTCTTTAAATTTATCATATTCTCCCCTTGCAATATGCATATTTAAGCTTGGAAATATTGTTGTTGCAATTCCCATAGCGAAAATTCCAAGAGGCAAAAGCATAAGCCTATTTGCGTATCTTAAGGCAGTTATACTTCCCTCGCCTAAAACTGAAGCGATATTTTGATTTACCACAAGGTTAAGCTGAGATATCGAAAGACCAATGATTGCAGGTCCCATAAGCTGAAGCATCCTTTTATATCCCTCATGTTTTAAATCGAGCTGGAATCTAAACCTTTTCCCAACTTTTAAAAAGTCAGGAACCTGAACTAAAAAGTTTAAAAGAGCACCAAAAATAACTCCTGCTGCAAGCCCAAAAATTCCAAATCTATTTCCTAATAAAGCTGCACCAAGGATCATCCCAACATTATATAAAACCGGGCCTACAGATGGTGATGTAAAAATATTATATGAGTTTAAAATCCCCCTCGTAAGACCTGCAAGAACTGTAAAGGTTACAGCCGTAAACATTATCCTTGTAAGCTTAACTGTTAAATCAAACATTTCCCTGCTATTTAAGCTTCCAACAGCAACTAAAGGCACAAGAAACTTGGCAAATGTAATTCCTAAAATATTGAATATTATAATAAAAATAATTGCAACAGTAATAAACGTGTTTGCTGCCCTCCAGGCGTTATCATCATCTTCCTTGGCAATATATTGAGTAAAAACTGGCATAAACCCTGAACTTAATGCCCCACCTACCAAAAGGTAAAACATAACATCAGGAATTGTAAAGGCTGCAAAAAACGCATCGGTGACATAGCTTCTTCCATAAACCTTTGCAACAATCATTTCCCTTACAAACCCTAATATTCTGCTTAAAAAAAGCATGAGCATAACTATAGCCGTTGCCCTGCCTATATTCTTCTTCGACATTCTTCTACTCCTTTCTAAAGTGCCTGGCACTTAAGATTTAAGTTTCTTTTTTCATGTAAATTAAACCCCTCAGTTATTTTACCACTTGAGATTGTTATATATCAAGGGATAGAATTAAGTTAGGAATAAAATAAAAACAAAAAAGCAGAGAATAATTCTCTGCCACTTAAATATTTATGTTGCTGAGCCAATCAATAATATTATTAATAAGTTCTTTCCCATCTGCGTCGATATCAATCTTTCTTAAACTTTCATTAATAGTATCAAAATTAAAATCTAAATCTTTAATGGCTAAATTAATTTTTTCAATAACTTGAGTCTCTATAGCATCAGAATAAACGTATGACTTCACAATTTTACCCTTTTCAAGTTGCAAATTAAATTCTATCTCGCCCCATATAAACCTTTTTGAAAAACTTATATTAAAATCCGGTGTTTCTCCATAAATCCATTCCCAAGATGAATGTTTTTCATAAAATTTTTCTATATTAAATGCAATAGGATCTACAATTTCAATATTATTACCATAAACATTTTTAAATTCTTCTATCAGCCTATTTATTATTGCTTCTACAGTTATTTCAGGTTTAATATCTTTCAAATTAACGACCCTAGCTTTTACTGAATCTATTCCCTTTGAAATGATTTTTTCTTTTGATACGTTTAGATATCTTATCATTCTTGATATATCAGTATTAACTAAAATTGTTCCATGGTGAAGTCCTACGTGCTCATCGACATAAAATGCGTTACCTGAAAATTTCCTTCCATTTGCAATAATATCATTTCTTCCTGAAAGTTCTGCGTTAATACCTAGCTTTTTTATTGCATTTAATATTAGATTAAATTGTTTAGTTTGATCATATTGCTCTTTATCGACTAAAAAAGAAAAATTTACATTCCCAAGATCATGATAGACCGCTCCTCCTCCAGTAATACGTCTTGCAATTTTCCCACCATTCCTTTTTAGTGTAGTAATATTGCACTCTTTCCATGGATTTTGATTCTTCCCAATAATAACGGTTTTGTCATTTTGCCATATATATAAAAAAATTTCTCCTTTATTTATTGAGTTCAAAATAGCTTCTTCAAGAGCTAAGTTGAACCATGGATCATATATCTTTGAAAATACGATTTTAGGTTTAATATTTCTATGCAAAGTGAATTGCTCCCTTCTCAAGTCCTAATGCAGCCTCATGTATTATTTCAGAAGTTGTAGGGTGTGCATATATAGTTTCAATAATGTCTTCTGGACAAAGATTCTTTTTTATCGCCAATGTTATGTTTGCAATAAGATCTGTAGCATGTATTCCTATTATAGTAGCTCCTATAATTTTCTTATTATGTATATCCTCTATAAGCTTTATAAAACCTCTGTTATCTCCATAGGTTAACGCTTTGCCATTTGAAGCAAAAGGAATTTTAGAAACTTTTATTTCAATGCCCTTACTTATAGCTTCCCTCTCATTTATCCCAACTGTTGCAATTTCCGGCTCTGTGAATATTGCTGATGGAACATTTGCATAATCCATTTCTTTTTCTTTGCCAAGTATATTATCAACCGCAACAATCCCTTGATGAGAAGCGACATGAGCCAGTAAGATTCTATCTGTCACATCACCTATAGCATATATATTAGATATGTTAGTTTGCATTTTTGAATTTACCTTTATTCCCCTTTTGTTATCATTCAATTCAATACCTAATTTTTCAATTCCTAGTTCATCGATATAAGGTTTTCTTCCGACAGCTAAAAGTATCTTATCTCCCCTTAGATATTTTCTTTCACCCTTCTGTAGAAAGCCTACTATTAATTCATTATCCTCAGTTTTATATACCTCTTCCACCTTCGATCCAGTATAAATTTTTATACCTTTTTCAATAGCATTTCTACTAATTTCTGCAATAACATCATCATCAAGATTTGCAAGACAATTATCAAAATATTCAATTATAGAAACATCAACACCAAAATTTGCAAATATAAATGCGAACTCCATTCCTATAACTCCGCCACCGATTATTATCATTTTTTTAGAAAGGTCTTTTATCTCTAAAGCTTCATCACTAGTAATTATGTTGTTATTGTTAATTTCATTAATACCTTCTATTTGTGGAATATATGGTTTTGAACCCGTAGCTATTATTATATTTTGTGCTTTTACTATGTATTCTCTGGAATTCCCTTTTACATGAATAGTTTCTTTATCAACAAAGCTTCCTAACCCCTCTAAAACCGTTACATTATTCTTCTTCATTAGATATTTAATCCCAGAATTAAGTTCATTTACAACTTTATTTTTTCGTTCTATAACCTTTTTAATATCAACACTTGGATTTTGTAGTAAACAACCAAATTTATCTGCATTTTTTATAATTTTATACACTTCAGCTGAACGAACCAAAGCTTTAGTTGGAATACACCCTCTGTTTAAACAAGTTCCTCCAAGTTTATCCTTTTCAATTAAGACTACATTCTTACCATTTTGTGCTGCATAAATTGCAGCAACATAACCACCTGGTCCTCCTCCGATTATTGCTATATCGCATTTTAATTCTTCCTCTTTTGGTTTTAGTATAGTTGCAAAATAATCAAAAGCAAAATTTTCTTCCGATTTAGTCTTTATTTCTTTTGTGTCTTTATTAGAATAATCTTCTTTAATAATTGCAATAACTGAATCCTTAGTAATTATATCGCCTTCATTTACATAAATCGATTCTATAATACCTTTTACTCCTGGTATTATGGGAATAGCTGCTTTATTTCCTTCAACTTCTATTAAAACATCTCCTGTTTCAATACTATCCCCAACTTTTTTATAAATTTTAACAACCTGTGCCTCATTTTCATGTCCTAAATACCTTTCAAGTGTTACCTTCATATAAATTCCCCCATACAAAAAGGCAGCAATGCTGCCTTTTAAATTACTTATTAAAATCCTTCCTAAACTCTTCAATTGAATCCTTAACAAGCGTTACTGTATAGGCCATTGAAGGTCCTCCACCAAATGCTACGGCCACCATTGCAGCTTCCATAATTTCTTCAGGAGTAGCTCCAGCTTCAAGAGCTTTATAAACATGGAACACAATACAGTATTCACATCTATTGTATGCAGCAATACCAACACTAATTAATTCCTTTGTCTTAACATCAACAGCATTTGGTTTATATGCTGCACCAAGAAGATTCATAAAAGCTCCTACTTGCTCTCCATTAGACTTTGAAACAACTTGAAGTCCACCCATAAACTCATTTAACATTTCCCTTGGATTTTTTCCCATTGTTACCCCTCCTAATTACTTGCTATTCTAATTATTAGTATAGCAAGTATTATGCAAAAAATCAATAAAAAATTTGATTATTTTTTGACAAACATATTACATATTCATACATTCTCTAAATTTTCCATAAATTTATCTAAAACCTTTTTGAATATTTCTATCTCTTCATCGCTAATTCCCCTTGAAGCTAATTGGCTCATTTTTTCACCTTCAGGTAAAAGTTCTTCTATCCTTTTTTCCCTTTTTCAGTAAGTTCAATATAAGTAATCCTTCTATCATTGCTATCTTTAAATCTCACTATAAATCCATCTTTCTCCATTCTATCTACAAGCCGAACTGTTGTAGACTCCTTTATATTCATTTTGTCTGATAATTCTTTTTGACTCATCCTACCATCCCTTAATAAAAAATACATAGCAGTCCATTGAACTCGTGTAACTCCAAAAGGTAATAATCTTTCATTGAAGGTATCAGCTAGCTTTTTAGCAACCTTATTAGTTGAAAAGCATACACAAGTATCTAAATCAAACATTAGCATGCCTCCTTAGCAAACATTATTAACAATAACTTTCTATTATGAAATTATATTAGACTTAAAATAAAAATTCCATTATATTATATTATAATAATTATTAGTAATAATTCTATAATAATATAAAGGAGATGTTCATATGAGGCTCTATTACCAAAATCCCTACATGTCCGAATGGGAGGCAAAAATAATACATCAAATAGAAAAGGACGGCCTTTATTTAATTGAGCTATCAGAAACCGCCTTTTATCCTGAGGGTGGAGGACAGCCAAGAGATTTTGGCTGGATTGATGGCATTGAAGTTGTAGATTTAGTAGAAGAGGATAAAAAAATATATCATGTAGTAAAAGAAAAAATAAACAAAGACATCGTAACTTGCAAAATAGATTTTGAAAGAAGATTTGACCACATGCAGAACCACACTGGGCAGCACCTTTTGTCGGCAGTCTTTCTAGAAATGTATAATGCTCCAACTAACAGCTTTCACCTTGGTGATGACTATTTGACCATCGACATAGGCCTTGAAAACATAAATGAAGAAATAGTTTTAAATGTTGAAAACAGGGTTAATGAGCTTATATTTAAAAATATCCCAGTAAAATCCTACATAGTTAATCTAGATGAAGCAAGAAAACTCCCATTAAGAAAACTACCACCAACAGACGTTGACATAAGGATAGTAGAAATAGAAGGAATTGATTATTCCCCCTGCTGTGGCACCCATGTAAAGAGCCTTGGGGAAATAGGAATGCTAAAAATACTTAAAACAGAAAAATACAAAAACATGACAAGGATATATTTTAAATGCGGAAAAAGGCTATTAAAGGATTTTCAAGAAAAGAATATTATTATAAATAGCCTTATTAAGAACCTTTCTGTTCCTCAATCAGAGATTTTATTAAAATTTGACTCCCTCCAAAGCGAAATAAAAAACCTTACAAGGCAGCTAAATTCCTTAAAAGAATTAAACGCAGAATACATAGCAAAGGAGCTTTTAAATGAATCTAAAGAAAATAAAATAGTAAAAATATTTGAAGATAAATCCTTTGAAGAGGTTCAAACAATTGCAAGCAAAATAACATCTCTAAAGGATAACTTAGTTATCCTTGCATCTTTAAAAGATAAAAAGGTTGTCCTTGCCCACAACGGTAGCCTCGACATAAACTGCGGCAAAATATTCAAAGAAGAACTTCCAAAGTTTAATGGTCGAGGCGGTGGAAGCCCAAAATTTGCTCAGGGAAGTTTTGAAAGGATAAACGATCTTAATGATTTTATCGCATTTTTAGGCAGATAATTTAAGAGAATCCCTACCTCGGGGATTCTCTTATATTTTCCACACCTCATCATCAATGTCGTTATCCCAAAAATCTATACTTGATTCGCTTGATTTTATAAGGTCATTGAATATCTTTTTATCATGCTTCATCTTTAAAAAAGTTATAAAATCTATAATTTCCATAACATCATCATCAGGTATATCTTTAATTAAATCAAATAGAAGTTTTTTAGCTGTATTCATAACATCACCTTCCAAACCATATGCTTATAGCCTAGAGCATAATTTAAAGACCTTGAAACTACTAGCCCGTTAGGACTAAATTTTTTTTATCACTCAATTTTATAAATAAAAAAACATACTACTATTTTAGCAGTATGTTTTCATGTATTAATTCTCTAATTTCTTTACTATCACCATGTCGGATGTCAATTCATCCTTTTTCACTAACTGAAATAATTCGCCTACTTCACAATTTAGTGCTTTTGCTAATTTTAACGCATTTACAATAGTCAAATTCTCTCCCATAGTTTCTATTTGATACATTCTTTGTGAGGATACTCCTAAACGTTGTGCTAATTCTTTTAATTTTATCCCTCTATTTTTCCTTATTTCTTTTACTCTAGATATTACTACATAATTTGAGAATTCTTCTCTTATTATAGCATTATAATCAATTTTTGAATACTTCAAATATGATAATATTTCTTCAAATCTGTCATCAGGCATATATCTATATCCGCATTTTTCGCATGTATATACTTCAATTAACTTTTTGTTTTCTTTTAAATAAATTTTTTCTTTTTTTATATTGCTATTACACTTTGGACATAAATCCATGCATATCCTCCTTTTTTATTTATTGATTTATTATTTTTATATTATTATAAATTTAATATTTTTTCAAGCCATTTATAATTTTCTTTTGTTTTCATAAATATAAGGGGATTGAACAATCCCCTTGTATTTATGTTAATGGTCAAAAGTATTATCTGTTTTTTTATCTTCAATTGTTATAAACTGTGGCAAAGTTTCTTGCCCAAATTCTTCTCTTGTTATAAGCTCTACCATATACTTACCTACTTTGTTTGATTTAATTTCTATTGCAGGTAAATTTCCATCGTTAATTGTATCTATATTTAGGTTTTTTATATCATTATATTTCCCTATTGCTTGCCATGCTCCATTGTTTAAGACATACCATGTTTCCTCATCAAAATCACCGTCATTATCGCTATCATATGCATAAAACCATACTCTCTTAGCTATAATATCTCCATCTGGACTATATGATGAATCTTGAATACTTATCGTTGCTGTCCCTGTTGCAGGATCCCTTATAACTGTTTTTATTATGTTAAAGTCGGCCAATGGCTTATCATCAGGTTTGATATCTAATACCATATCTTTGCTTGAGCTATAACCTGCTGTATTTGTTACGGTTAATTTTACATAGTATCTCCCTGCTTTTTTAAATAACATATCAAGCTTTTGACTTCCATTTAAACTTTGAACAACTTTTATATCATTTTGCGTTAATCCGTCTGATAAAGGTGTAATTTGCCATACTGCACTCGTCCAGTTTATCGGATACCTTGATGAACCTCCATTACTTGATGAAGCATCTATCGTTACTTTCCTATTTTCCTTAAGTGTTCCTGTTGTTTTAAAATATATATTTGGATATGGTGGCACTACTGTAATGTTTGTATATGCTGAATCAGTAAGTCCTTTACTATCAGCTACTGTTATTCCTACGCTATATAAGCCTGTACTAGAAAAATATACATATCCACCATTATCTGATAAAGTTCCGTTATATGTTGATGGGAAAACTCCCCATGATGTAGATACATTTAAGCCATCTTCTGCATCTGTTCCACCACCGCTAATATATACGTCATCCCCCATAACTACATACGATGGAGCCGATATATATGCTTTTGGTGGTGTATTTGTTTCCTGAGGAGGAGGTGGATTGTCCTTTATAAATACCGTTGATACATCTACACTTTTTTTCTTTGTTGTATTATCGGCATATGTAACAATGAATTCACAATTAAAATATTGCGTAAATTCATTGTCGTTCGTGTTTATATTAAACGTAAATGTATTTGAAACACTTGTATTTTCTCCTGTTTTGTCATATGTCTGCCATGTAGTGTCTTCCTGTCGTTTTGCTCTTAATGTTAGTTTGGTTATTTTTGGACTTCCACTATATCCGTTAACTTCGCCATTAACTTTTACTTTTACAGTAACAGTTCCCCCTGTTTTCGCGTTTGTTGGGTCGGCTTGTGCTGTTATTGATGGTTCTCCTGGTTCTTTCCCCTCTACATTTATGTTCACATTTATTGTTGTAGGTGCTGTTGCATTGATATTGCTGTTTGGAAATCTTACAATTGCTTTTCCGGTATAGGTTAAAGTGTTATTACCATCTTGCAAATCTTTTCTGTATAACGTAAGCGTGAATGTCCGTGTAAATTCAATATTGTTGCTATTGTTTATTTTATTTGTGGGGGCGTATTCTCTTCCGTCTATATTTTTCCCTGCTAATGATAGTGCGTAGCTTTGAACATCATTTCTTGTGTAATTTACTATTTGGTCTACTGCATCTAGTATTGAATAGTTATCTTGTAACGTTCCCGTCACAGTTATTTTTATTTTCACTTGGTCCTCATCTTTCTTCATAACATAGCTTGTCTTTTCTGGAGTTACTGTTACTTTTAATGGAGGATAGTTCTTCTTTTGGATTATTCCTTCAAATGTCATGTAATAGTATTTACCACTGCTTGTTTTATGAAACATTCTAAAGCTCCCTCTACTATCTCCAAGTCCACTTTGGAATATTCCCCAATCTAATACTCCTATTCCTCCTGCTTTACCTGTGTCTGATACTGTTTTACCATAGTTTGATTCTCTAAAATCAGGTATAGAATTTAAAACATCACCTATTTTTGTTTTTAAAGAATTATATATAGTCGCATAATTACTGCTAACACCAAATTGACTTCTTATTTCTGGGTCGTTCCAAGGGTATCTTATCCAATTCCTTGTTGCTAAATTTGTGTTTGAACTTTCATCATCTGTAGGAAAAGCTGAATTTGATAATTCACTTCCGTCTACTGTATAGCCCAAATACCTGTATTCTCCTACTCTACTACCATTCCTGCAATATCCTCCTGCTACATCCTTCCATTCTCCATGTGGCTCCCCATATACTATTAATCCTTTATCTTCATATATTTCGCAGTTAAAGGGCCTCCCCCATGAAATGGCTTTGTATTGTTGCTTCATTGAGAAAAACCAATTTGCAGATATCTCTGTATATGTTTTATATCCTCCACCACCATTTACATATCCTTGATAATATGTCTTATCTACTGCTGCTTTAACTTTTATGTTCATCGGATAAATTAGTGATAGCAAAAACATTGCTATCACTAATGATGAATAAATAATTCTTTTTTTCATCTGCACTCACCTTTCTTATGGTAATGGGTATGGGATAAAATATGTTTTTTGTAATTGTTTTGATTCAAACGAATTACCTAAATACCCGTCAATAGTTAATATGTTATATATAATAAGCTCCTTGTCATTTTTTGTTGTATTAATTATATTTTTAAAATAATAAACTGTTCTTACATCATATATTCTTAAAATTGGATTCTTATGATGAAATCTCAACTCATAATCGGTTATAAAATTAAATCTTAATTCGTCATCACATAGTCTTAGGCTTTCGTTCTTTAATCTGTTTTTAATATCGGTAAATTCTGTTTCTTTTAAAACATTTTGGGGATAAAAATATACAAGATTCTTACTTGGATCATATTTTGGATTAAATTCGATTAGCTTTTTATTTGTCTTCCAATCATATATTCCATAGATTGGCTTATCTCCTTTTGTTGGTATAAAGTATCCATTCATTAATCCTAAATCTGCTATTTTCTCTACCGCTTCCCTTCTGTTTGTTGATATTTGATTATAGTCCTTGTATAGTAATCTAAACCTTACTTGATCCTCTGGCATCATTCTGCCTTGCATGATTAGTAAATTATAAAATTCATCGTTTAATGACGGACAGGCTAATGGCTTTGTCTTATCAATATTCCATGCTTCCATTACCTTTCTCCCATTTCTAATAGCATTCCAGCTGTATTTTACTACTTTGTGGCCATTTTTGTATGTATAAGTTATCATCTGAAAATTCTGCATATCTACATCGTATGGGACAGTGGATATTATTCTTTCGAAATCATTCTCTCGATCCCACCATTCTTGTTTATATCTCCATAGCTCTACTTCTCGACCACTTTTAACTTCCATGCTCACTGGCACTATCTTATCCTTTACTTCTTGATATGTATTAATCACATTGAACAATATTTGTGCCGCGTCCTCTCTCTTTATCGGTTTTGTTATGTCTAGTCCTGCAGGAATTATATAATCATCCTTTGCTTTATCTATTATGCTTTTGCCATCAAGCTTTATATTTAGCGTTGTGTATATACCTTCTATAAATTCCTTCCCTGTAATAATTTTTTCTTGCTGTTTTAGCTCTATTGTTTTTGTAGTTGTGCTAATTACCTTACCTTTTTGTTTAACGTAAATGGTTATTGTATATTTTCCTGCTTTTAATCCTTTTGTATTCAACGTTATTGGATACTTTGTTGTCCCATAAACTGGCACAGTATAATATCCTGTTATTTTATTTCCTAACAATTCTTTGCTTATTCCATTTCCCTTTAGTATTGCTCTATATTGCAGCAATCCTTTATTACTTGGTGTTTGAACATATATCTTTGTTGTTTGCCCTATCGTATAACTTGTATTGGCTGTTATTAAAATGTTCTGTTTTGCTTGTATTTTTGGTGTTATACCTAGTATCATTAAAAACATTAACATTAAAGATAATATTTTTTTCATTTTATATCCTCTCCTTTTTTAGATTTTATATTTTTAAATTTATTATTAACTATTTTTTTGAATTTGTCAAATTTTATTAAACAAAATAACAGAGATAATCAAGATTACTTGATTATCTCGGATTTAAACTCCATAACTCCATTAACATTTATAGGCAAATCAACCGTTACTATTTTATCTGTTCCATCTGCTTTTTTTCTGTATGCCCTTACTCTTACTTTATATGTGCTTGATAATGGTGTATTCAATGGAATTATCATATTTGCATCATATCCTTCACCTTGCATATATTTTGTATGCCATGTCATCTGATATTGTAATGGATTTTGTAAAACATCATCTGGAACTAAATTGGTTACTGGCCTTGTTGTATTCAATATTAAGTATGCGTCAACTTTGTATGCATATCCTTCAGTCTTTGCTTTTACTATTACAGCTTGCCCTGCTTTATAATCTGATGTTTTCATTGTTGTATCTTTAGAAATAATCTTTTCTGTCCATGCAGTTAATTTTAAGTCAACATCAACTGTTATCGTTGTTGCTTTCCAATCTGACCATAATCTTTGCAATATTGAGTTTCTTCTTGTTGGGTCATCCATTACTCTTAATTCAAATTTATATTGCCCGTCTTTTGTAAATCCTGCTTCTTCTAATGTCTTTGGTAATTTATCTTTAAAAGTTTTACTTGTTCCATCACCTAAATAAGTTATCCTCCATTCTCTTTCTATTATTGGGTCCCCATCTGGATCATATGATGTATCTGTTACATTTATAGAACTATTTGTATATTGAATTGCTCCCAACGAAAAGTTTGCTATCGGTTTATTATTTATAACTACTGTTAAGTTTCTTACACAAGGTTCACTCCATAAACTTGCATCTTTAACTCTAAGCTGTATTTTATAGTTACCTTTATTTAAGGTTGATAAGTTTGGCATTACTGAACTTTGATAAATTATATTGTTGTTACTATCATAGATTGTCCATTCTCTTTGTGTTATTAAATCTCCATCTATGTCGTAAGAATAATCATAAATATTATTTGAGCCGCCTTTTACCATATTTGAATATTCTAATATAAAATCTGCAACTGGTGGATTGTTTGTTATTGATGAATTCTTTGTTAAAACAACTATCTTTGGATTACTCCAAACCCCTTCCCTGTCTTGAACAGCAAGCCTAACAATTATTGTTTCACCATCGTTTATTATGGTTGGTTGTCCGGTTCTCCATATAATTTCGCCTTGCTTTCTCCATTTCCATAGTTTATTAACAATACCTTTATCAGCATCCGCAATATGATCTAAATCATAGCTGTTTTCTGTATATATAATTGAATTGCCACTTATTTTTGCTGTGAAATTTGCGATAGGTCTTCTATGAACATAAACTATTGCTTGATTTTCGTCTATGCTCCATTTTCTATAGCCCTCAAAGCCTGGTGTCGATTCTGGATTATCTTGAGCCTGATAACTTATTAGATATTTACCAACTTTATCAAATATAGTTACTGGAGAAGATAGCCATTGATTATCGAATGAAATTTTCCCTTGGCTATTGTTATAGAAAGTTTCGTCATGTATATATCTAAATCTGTCAGCATTTTTGATGTCTTTTTCGTAATCGTCATACCATAAATCATAAATTACAGTATCTTCGTTTGCAATGATGGTCCCAGGTTGTGGTTCATCTTTTTCCGTTACTAATGTTGATTCAATGTATTGAAATGCTTCATTTAATTGCCCAACATCAAATAATTGTCCACCTTTTGGTGACGAATTGACTAAATCTCTTAAACTAATTTGTTGGTTTGTTTCTGTCATCTTATAATCCCAATTTGCTTGAGGTGTTACTGCTATTATTGTAAAATTATTGTTTACTAAGTAATCTTTTAAGGTATTATCTAGGTTTCCTATGGAATAATAATCTCCAAATGGTTTTGAAAAATCATTACCTTCTCCATCTGAAATATATATAAAATATTTATCGCTGTTTTGTGTTAATGCAGTATTTTTAACTAAACTTAGATTAACAGCATAAACATCAGATAAATTTATATAATTTTTAAATATACTATCACCATATAATGGATTAATATTATCAGGTCTATATGTATCTGTATATTTTCCCCATTGAATAAGATTGTTGTTTATAGTAATAGCTTGAATTGTATAACCTACCTTAAATATTTTTTTACTTTTAAATTATCAGAATTTGGGACTAGCTGGAAAATATTATATCTATTATAAATTGATTCGTCTATTCTTATCCAGTAAAACTGATTGTCAAACATAGCATTTATGCTATCATCATTATTTATTACAAACAATGCTGTCTCGCTGATACCACTACCAAAATAACGATCATAAATATGCTTATATTAATATTATATCACAATACCTTAAAAATAGCATATAACTATTAGTTATCCTACCACCCTCTTTCCAAGGTAAGCCTCCTGAACTTTTGGATCTGATGCAATATCCTTTGCACCTCCCTCAAGGGTTATTCTCCCCTGTTCAAGGACATAGGCTCTGTCGGCAATTTCAAGGGCTTTAAAGGCGTTTTGTTCAACAAGAAGAATTGTTTTTCCCATCTTCTTTATATCCAAAATTATCTTGAAAATTGTATCCACAAGCAGCGGTGCAAGGCCTAATGAAGGCTCATCAAGAAGCATAATTTCAGGCCTTCCCATAAGGGCCCTTCCTATTGCCAGCATCTGCTGCTCTCCTCCTGATAACGTTCCTGCCATCTGCTTTTCCCTTTCCTTGAGCCTTGGAAAAATCTCATAAACATTTTGAAGATCCTTATTTATCTCTGCCTTATCCTTTCTAAGATAAGCCCCCAAAAGCAGATTATCCTTTACAGTTAGATTTGCAAACACAAGCCTTCCTTCAGGAACCTGACAAATTCCTTTAGCTACAATCTTATGAGGAATAAGGGACAATTTTTCACCCTTATAAAAAATCTCTCCCTCCTTTGGTTTTACAATACCGGTTATAGTATTTAAAAGCGTTGACTTTCCAGCACCATTTGAACCGATTATGGTTACTATCTCCCCTTGATTCACCTCAACATTGATTCCCTTAAGGGCATGTATACCTCCATAATATACATGCAAATTTTTCACCTTAAGCATTATTACCACCCCCTAGGTAAGCCTTTTGAACCTCTGGATTTTGTTGAATTTCTTTAGGGGTTCCCTCGGCAAGCTTGCATCCAAAGTTTAAAACCACAATTTTATCGCATATCTCCATAACAAGATCCATATGATGCTCAATCAAAAGAACGCTAAGATCAAATTTATCCCTTATAAATGCTATAAGTTCCGTTAGCTTTTCCGTCTCCTCAGGATTCATCCCCGCAGCAGGCTCGTCAAGTAGTAGAAGCTTTGGTCTTAGGGCAAGGGCCCTTGCAATCTCAAGTCTTCTTTGAAATCCGTAAGGTAAATTGTTGGCAATAAAATTTCTTCTATCCTGAAGCCCTAAAATCTCCATGAGCTCCTCTGCCTGTTCCTTTAGAAGCTTTTCCTCCCTATAAAACCTTGAATTCCTTTTAATCTTTTTAGGAACTAAACCAAAAACCATCGCTTCAAATAGGCTATAATTGGCATTATACTGACAAGCAGTAAGGACATTTTCATATACCGTTAGCCTTTTAAAGAGCCTTATATTCTGGAATGTCCTTGTAATACCCATATTGGCTATTTTAAAGGCTTCTTCATTTTGAATTTCTTTCCCATCAAAAACTATTTTTCCTCCCGTCACCTTATAAACCCCAGTAACCAAATTAAATATAGTTGTCTTTCCTGCTCCGTTAGGCCCTATAAGTCCAGTAATACTTCCCCTTTCAACATCAAAGGTAACATCATTAACTGCAGTAAGTCCCCCAAATTGCTTAGTTAATCCATTAACCTGCAATATATTCATTTACTTGCCCCCCTCTGCCTTAGCTTCTTTAACTCTTTTTCTAAACAAATTCCTTAAAACATCAAAACTAAGTTCCTTACCCCCCATAAGTCCTTCTGGCCTTGCAATCATAATAAATACAACTATAACTCCGTAAACCACCAATCTCCAATTTGCAAAACTTCTTAAAATTTCAGGAAGGGCAATTAAAAGAATAGTTCCAACAACACTTCCGGTTAAACTTCCAAGTCCACCAAATATAACTATAATCGTAAGTTCCGTTGATCTTGTGAGGCTGAAAATCTTAGGCTGTAAAAATCCAAGATAAGTTCCTAAAAGTCCTCCGCCTACTCCTGCGTAGAAGGCACTTATAACAAGGGAAATCATCTTATATTTAAAGGTATC
This sequence comes from Caloramator australicus RC3, assembly GCF_000297115.1. Taxonomy (GTDB): domain Bacteria; phylum Bacillota; class Clostridia; order Clostridiales; family Caloramatoraceae; genus Caloramator; species Caloramator australicus. Next base: position 56,731 of record NZ_CAKP01000113.1, read on the forward strand.
AATTCCAATAATACTGGATGCGAGTTCCTCCTCCCTTACCGCAATCATGTTTCTTCCATGCCTTGACCTTATAATATTTCTAAGAAGAATGACTGCTATAATATCTATTATAATTACAGTTATCAAAGTTGTTTTAAGTGGAAGTCCAGGCCATCCCCTTGCTCCTCCAAAATATTGAATGTTATCTAATAGAAGCCTTATTGCCTCTCCAAAACCTAAAGTTGCAATGCAGAAGTAATCTCCCTTTAACTTTAATGTAAGCTTTCCTATGATAAAACTAAAAAATGCAGCAAATAGTCCTCCCATTAAAATGGCAGGAATAAAGGGAACTTCAAGCTTCATCATCATAAAGGCAGTTGTATATCCACCAATTGCCATAAACCCTGCATGTCCAAAGGAAAAAAGTCCAGTAAATCCTGTTAAAAGGGATAGCCCTAATACAGGCAGAAGATAAATTCCTGCAAGCATTATAATGCCCTTTAAATAATACCAACTCAGCATATAAATCCCTCCTTCTTACGCCTTGTCTTCTGTAACTTTGCCCATAAGTCCCATGGGTCTTACAACTAATATAAATATAAGAAGCACAAAGGCTATTAAATCCCTATATTGTGAGGATATATAACCCGACGTTATTGTTTCTATGATTCCTAAAAGAACAGAGCCTATAACTGCCCCCTGCAAACTTCCAAGCCCTCCAAATACAGCAGCAATAAAGGATTTTAAAGTGATATTCCCAATCTGAGGATATACTGTATATTTCATTCCAAATAAAACACCTGCAAGTCCTGCTAAAAAACCTCCAAGCCCAAAAACAAGAAGGATTATAAAATCCGTATTTATCCCCATTAAGGCACTAGCCTTCATGTTAAAGGATGTTGCCTGAATAGCCTTTCCTATTTTTGTATGGTCAATCAAGTAGATCAATAAAACTAAGAAAACAGCTGAAATTATAAACATCGTCAAATCTATTCTTCCGATAGCCAAATTCCCAATTTTAATAGGCTGAGCTGAGAAAACCTCAGGATAGGTTCTAAAGGTTGGCCCTATAGTTGCAATTATTATATTTTCAAGGAAAATCGAAACTCCCATTGCAGAAATTATAAAATACAAAAATGGAGCCCTTCTATCCCTAAGGGGTTTATATGCAACCCTTTCAACCAGTATCGCCATTAGGGCAGCACATATTCCTGAAGCAATAAAGGCGACGGAAAATGGAAATTTATAAAGGGTCATAAAGAAAAATCCAAAATAAGCGCCAAACATAATAATTCCACCATGGGCAAAGTTAGAAAAATTCATTATACTATAAACCAGCGAATAGCCCACAGCCATTAGGGCATAAACGCTTCCAATTGAAAGGCCATTTATAATCTGCTGAATAAATCCAGACATCTTTTTTCCCCCTTTACATTCAATTAAGGTGGGAAAATCCCACCTTATTTAACTGCATATTTTTCAACAAACTTATATTTTCCATTTTCTATTTTAATTATTGCAGCTTCCTTGTTTTCAGGATTATGAGTATCCTTTCCTATTTTGATATTTCCTGTTATTCCTTTAATTTCAATACCTTCTAGAGCTTCTTTAATCTTTTCTCCTTCAAAGCTATTTGCCTTCTTTATTGCTTCAACTAAAAGCGTGCAGGCATCGGTTGCAAGATACCCATTTATTTCTGAATCCTTGCCAAACTTTTGTTTATATTTATTTCTAAATGGTTGAACCTCAGGATCGTCAAAATCCAAATGATTGATAATATATGAGCCTTCAACAGCATCACCGGCCATTGTCATTAGCTGTTCTGATGGCCATCCATCACCACCCATCAAAGTCGCAGTGATTCCAAGTTCCCTTGCCTGCTTTGCTGAAAGGGCAACTTCCTTATAATAATATGGCATAAATATAATATCTGGATTTGCTGCCTTTATCTTTGTAAGCTGAGGTCTAAAATCAACATCCCCAGTTTTGAATCCTTCCTTTGCAACAACTTGTCCACCCTTTTTAGTAAATGTTTCTTCGAAGTATTGAGTTAACCCTTGGGAATAATCATCGCCAATATCATAAAGAATAGCTGCCTTTTTAAATCCTAAAACATCTATCGCATAACCTGCTGCAACAGCACCTTGATATGGGTCTATAAAGCAAATTCTAAAATTAAATGGCTTTACCTTTCCATCCACAACAGTAACCTTTGGATTTGTTGCAACTGTTGCAATATCAGGAACCTTCATTTCTTCTAAGATGGAAGAAATTGGTATTGCCTGTCCACTTGAATTAGGTCCTATTATTGCGATAACCTTGTCTTGGGATGTCAATCTTCTTACAGCGTTAACTGCCTCCGTTCCATCACCTCTTGTATCATAAGCCACAACTTCTACTTTCTTGCCTAATAAGCCTCCATTGTTGTTTAACTCCTCGAAAAACATCTTTACTGCATTTGATTCACACTGTCCCCATACAGCCTGGTCGCCACTTAAAGGTCCAATCCAACCTACCTTAATAACGTCCCCTGCCTCCTTTTTAGCACAGCCGCTAAATAAGGAAATAACCAAAGCAAAAACTACAAGTAGAGATAAAAATTTTTTCATTTGACATCCTCCTTTGTGCAATTTGTCCAATTAAAGTATATAATTTATTCAAAACATTTTCAATATTTAGAATTATTAAAATATTTTTACTTTATATCTAGAGCATTATTTTCTTTATTCCCCTATTTAAGATTTTGTAATAATCAATAAAATCGTAAATATCCTCTTCAAACAAACTTGAAAAGCCTTTAAATTCTTCTAAACTAAGCTCATTTATGTTTTTTCCTTTTTCCTCACAAAACAGAACTATTTTCCCAACGATCCTATGGGCATCTCTAAAGGGAACCCCTTTATTCACAAGATAATCCGCCACCTCTGTTGCATTTAAGTATCCATCCTCTATTGCCTTTAAAATTTTCTCTTCATTTACCTTCAAGGTTCTAATAACTCCCTCTAAAATATCGAGGCAATTTTTAACCGTGTCTAAAGAATCAAATATAGCTTCCTTATCCTCCTGCATATCCTTATTATAGGCAAGCGGAAGCCCCTTTAAAGTAGTTAATAAAGCCATCAAGTTGCCATAGACCCTTCCTGTTTTTCCCCTTATAAGCTCTAAAGAATCAGGATTTTTCTTTTGGGGCATTATGCTGCTTCCAGTTGAAAATTCATCATCTAAAGTTATAAATTTAAACTGGCATGAAGAGTATATTATAAAATCCTCAGAAATTCTGCTAAGGTGCATCATTATAATGGAAAGATCCGACAAAATTTCAAGGACAAAATCCCTGTCCGAAACCCCATCTAAAAAGTTTTCAACTGGTTTTTTAAATCCTAAAACTTTAGCTGTAAATTCCCTATCTATATCATAGGTTGTTCCAGCAAGGGCACAGGAGCCTAGCGGACATTCATCCATAATATCTATTGCATTTTGGATTCTTCTTTTGTCCCTTTCAAGCATGTTAAAGTAAGCCATTAGATAGTGCCTAAAAGTTATAACTTGGGCAGGCTGAAGATGGGTAAAGCCTGCCATAATATATGGATTTTCATCAGCCTTTTTCTTAATAGTTTGTTGAAGAAACTTTATTTTTTCTATTATAATGCTGCATTCCCTTTTTAAAAATAATTTTAAATCGGTAACAACCTGATCGTTTCTTGACCTTGCCGTGTGAAGCTTTTTACCTAAAATCCCTATCCTTTGGATTAAGTGAAACTCCACAAAACTGTGGACATCTTCAAAATCACCTATAAGTTCAAGCTTTCCTGATTTAATATCCTCTAAAATCTCTTCAAGGCCATTTATTATCTTACTTCCTTCTTCTTCCCTTAATATTCCTACCTTTGTCAGCATCTTTGTATGGGCTATGCTTCCTTCTATATCATCGAAGATCAATCTTTTATCGATCTCAAATGAGGAATTAAACTTTTTCATTAAGGGATTTTCCACCTTTTCAAATCGTCCTCCCCATAACTTTTTCATTTTATCATCCCCATCTTCATCATTGCCTTAATCTTTATTGGAAGCCCATACAAATTAATAAAGCCTTCTGCATCCTTATGACTATAAACTTCACTATATCCAAAGGATGAAATATCCTTATCGTAAAGGGCAAATTTACTCTCCACCCCGGCAGGAATAATGTTGCCCTTATAAAGTTTAAGTTTTACTTTTCCAGTTACATTTTCCTGAGTTTTTTCAATAAATTCATCGATAGCCTCCCTTAAAGTTGTAAACCATAAACCATTATAGACAATTTTTGTATATTTATGCGAAATTATTTCTTTGAAATGAAGGGTCTCCTTATCTAATGTTAAATATTCAAGATATCTGTGGGCCTCGTAAAGTATACTTCCTGCAGGAGTTTCATAAACTCCCCTGGATTTCATACCCACCAATCTATTTTCAATGATATCTATAACTCCAATTCCATTTTCTCCGCCTATTTTATTTAAAACCTCAATTAATTCAACAGGGTTTAATTCTTTCCCATTAACCTTTTTAGGAACGCCCTTTTCAAATTCAATATCAACGTAACTTGCTTCATCCTTTGCCTTCTCAGGTGGAGTTACGATAGCATACATTTCAATTTTATGTTCATTCTTAGGGTCCTCTAAATCCCCACCTTCGTGACTTACATGCCATAAATTTTTATCAACGGAATAAATCTTTTCCTTAGTAACAGGAACTTCTATTCCCTTCAAATTAGCGTAGTCTATAGCATCCTCCCTTGATTTGATATCCCAAATCCTCCATGGGGCTATTATTTTTATAGTTGGATCAAGGGCAGCAATGCCAAGCTCAAATCTTACCTGATCGTTGCCCTTTCCTGTGCAGCCGTGGCAGATATACTCTGCTCCTTCCTTATGGGCAATTTCAACAAGCTTTTTGGCCATTAAAGGTCTTGCAAAGGCTGTTCCAAGAAGGTATTTTCCCTCATAAAGAGCTCTTGATTTAATAGCTTTAAAAAGATACTCCTTTACGAATTCCTCCTTAACATCTTCAATATAAACCTTTGATGCTCCGGATTTTAATGCCTTTTCCTTGATCTTTTCCATGTTATCTCCCTGTCCAACGTCAATACACACAGCTACGATCTCTGTATCGTAGTTCTCCTTTAGCCAAGGAATAATTATCGAAGTGTCGAGCCCTCCTGAATAAGCAAGTATTATCTTCCCATGTAAACTCCTCCTCTTTGTTTTTTAATAATTATACAATTATTTTTATATTTATGCAATAGTTTTTTTAAAAATTCACCCCATAAGATGCCAAATAAATTTATCGGAATCTTACAGGGTGCTAATACATTAAACTACTTTTTCTTTTCAATTATTTCTCCAATAACATCCTCTATCCTTATATTCCCATATCCTGCTGGATAGCGGTATATTTTTTTGCTCTTTGAGTTGAATTTGTTAAAACCCCTTTCGGTGGTAACGAAGTATTCAAAGCCTACCCCTTTTGCAATTTCTAAAACCTTTTCGTTATACTGTCCAAAGGGAAAGCATAAAACCTTTGAGTCCTTGCCTAAAAGGTTTTTAATAACCTCCCTTGATTTTACAAGATCATAGTAAATCCTTTCCTCATAATCCCTTTCCCTTTCAAACCTTTTAGCATTAGGATCATATCCTCTATGGGCAAGCTTCCCTCCCTGCTTTAGGGATTCATTTATATAAATATAGTCGTGGCTCTCATGGGTATGGGAATCTATTTCTATAAGACCACTTAAATAAACCTCTCTAATCTCCTCTTCATTCATGGAAAAACTATCCTTTTTACCCTTAGTTGTTATCCTTGAGGTTACAATGAAATTTACAGAAGGAATGTTATACTTTTTTAAAATTGGAAAGGCATATCTATAAAATCCCTTTAATCCATCATCAAAAGTTATTAAAATTGCATTTACAGGCGGCCTTTTTCTTCCCTCAAGGCAGGCAATGGTATCCTGTAAAGATACAAAATTAAAGCCCCTCCTTTTTAAAGTTAAAATATCCTTCTCAAACCTCTCAGGAGTTATTGTAAGATTTGTCAAAGGCTTAGGACTTACATTATGATAGGTTAAAACGGCAATTTTATCTTTATAATAAATTTTTTTGCCTTCCTCTGCATTAACATTAAAGGAAAAAAGGAAAAAAATAAAACTAAAATCCAAACCCTCTTCATCTTTTAAACCTCTCCCTTAAAACCTTACATAAAAACACAGGCAAAACAGACATCCTTCTATATCTCCATGGCTCCTTTATGAGTCTATAAAGCCATTCAAGACCTAATTTTCTCATAATCTTTGGAGCCCTTTTAATATTGCCTGAAATAACATCAAGGCTACCTCCAATTCCCATAAGTAGGGGAACTTGTAGTCTTTCCATATGCTTAGTTATCCAATACTCCTGCTTTGGACTTCCCATTGCAACAAATAAAATATCAGGATTTTTTCTCTTAATATCCTCAATAACTTCCTCTTCATCCTTAAAATATCCGTCCCTAACTCCAACAACATTAAGGCCGTGAAACCTTTCCTTTAAAACCTTAACAGCCTCATCGGCAACTCCTGGTTTTGCACCTAATATGTAAACCCTATATCCTCTTTCAGCTGCTCTTTTGCAAATATTTATCATAAGGTCGATTCCTGTAACCCTTGATCTTATCCTTCCTCCGTTTAAAATCGAAGCAATAACAACTCCAACGCCATCGGCAATTTGAATTGTTGCGCTGTTTAATAGATTTTTTAAGCTTTCATCCTCCTGCGCCTTCATTATCTTTTCAGGATTTATAGCAACAATAAAGGAGGGTTTTCTTTCCATTATTATTCTATCGACTTCCAAAAGAACTTGTCCCATATTAAGAGGACAAACATCGACACCAAGATACCTTTCCTTTACCATATTAATCCTCCATTATCTTCTCATATATTTCTTTATATCCTTCGACAAATCTTTCAATGGAATAAAATTGTCTTGCTTTATCATGAAGCCTTTTACCAAATTCTATGCATTTTAAATCATCCCTTAAAAGATTTAACATTTTTTCTGTTAGATCCTCAACATCCCCATATTCCACTAAATAACCGTTGTTTCCATCCTCAACAAGGTCAGAAATTCCTCCTACCATAGTAGACACAACCGTTTTTTTATATTTTGCCGACTCTAATATGCTAAGTGGAAAACTTTCACTCCTTGATGTTAAGCAGGTAAACCTAGATATGTATAAAAACTCATCAGGTCTTTGAAAACCTAAAAATACCACACTATCAGCAATATCATATTCTTCAACATATCGCTCAAGCTGATCTCTAATTGGTCCATCTCCTACTATTAAAAACATAGCATCAGGACATTCCTTTAAAACCTTTTTTGCCGCATCAAAGAAAAACTTATGGCCCTTAATTGGATGAAGCCTTGCAACCATAGTTACAAACTTTTTGTTCCTTGGAAGGTCGTATTTTTCTATTATTTCATCATAGTCAAAATTATAGACCTCGTCAAAGTCAATTCCGTTATATACTACAAATATTTTTTCTTCTTCATATCCTCTTTCTACTAACATCTTCTTAAAATCCTTGGAAACTGCAATATAGTAATCAAAGCTCTTTAGGGCATAGGCATTAATCCTTGAAAATATGAGAGTCTTAAAGGGATTTCCCTCATAGTCCATAAGGTAGTCACTGTGAATAGTAGTTACAAAGGGCTTTTTAATAATCTTTTTTAGAAACATCCCTAAAAAGTTTGCCCTTCCACCGTGACAATTTATTAAATCAACCTCTTCCTTAACTGCAACCTTTTTAATCTCATCAAGGATACTAAGGTCAAACCTGCCCCTTTGTTCGATAAGGCGAATGTCAAGTCCCATTTCTAGTCCTTCCCTATAAAGGGCACCATCCATAAGACAGATTATTATATTTTTAAAGGATTTAGCATTTGCGGCAAGGCTTAAAAGATGCCGTTTAGAGCCCCCAACTTCACCACCGCTTATAATATGTAAAACCTTCATAAAACCTCTCCTCATCAGATGAGTATTCTACAAATTATTTATACCATATATAAAACAACTAAGCAAATAAATTTTAAGGACGGCCCAAGCCGTCCTTAAATAGTTTTATATATAATCCCCGCATCTCTTAATACATCTTTAAATCCCTCAAACAAATTCTTTGTATCAAAAATTACAGCTCCCTTTTGAAGGCTTCCTATGATATCGTCAATCTTTATATCCTCAAACTCCTTCTGTTTTGCAAGGACCATTATGCCCTCTGCATCCTTTATAGCTTCCTCAAGGCTATTTACCTTAAAGGGATACTCCGTAACAACAGCAGGATCATAGGCTAGGACCTTCGCTCCCTTTTTTCTTAATATTTTAATTATCTCAATTGGAGGGCTTATTCTATCATCGTTAGAATAATCCTTCATAGCAATACCTAAGACTCCTATTTTGGCCCCCTCTATTGTCTTTCCAGCACCCCTTAAAAGCTTTTCCATGATATTTACCATTATCTCAGGAAGCTTTGCATTCTTCTCCCTTGAAAGTTTCAAAATATCTAAGTTAACTCCAAGCTCCTTAGCCTTCGGTTCTAAATAGTGATATGCATTAGGAATGCAGTATCCTCCAACACCTGGGCCTGGAACTAAAAGATTTACCCTTTTATGGGTATTGGCAACCTTTATAACCTCAAATATATTGATTCCAAGGGCCTCTGTAAACCTTGCAAACTCCTGCACCATGGCAATATTTACATCCCTTTGAACATTTTCAAAAACCTTTGCAGTTTCAACAACTTTAATAGAGCTTGCAATTAAAACATCCGTCTTGCAAACTATCTCTAAAAGCTCCTTTGCCCTTTTGGCACTTTCTTCGTTAACACCTGCAACAACCGTTGGCATATATGCAAATTCTTCAAAGGCTTTACCCTCCGCAATCCTTTCCGATGAATAGGCAAGATAAAAATCTATCCCTGCCTTCATTCCTGATTCTTCTTCAAGGATAGGAAGTAAAATCTCCTCTGTCGTCCCCGGAATTACAGTGCTTCGTATAACCACTAAATCTTCCCTTTTTAAATTTTTACCTATAAGCCTTGTGCATTCCACAAGGTCTGTTAAATCGTGCTGCCCGTTTATTATCGGTATCCCAACGGTAACAACGATGTTATTGCACTCCTTTAAAGCCAAAACCCCATCGGTCGTTGCCCTGTATCTTTTCTCTTCAAGCTGCTCCTTTAAGATCTCCTGAATAGTCCTTCCCTCAAAGGCCTCCTTATGATGGGTAATTCCTTTATTTATATCCTTAACAAGGTTTTCTACAACATCAACTCCATAAACATTGCATCCCCTCATTGCAAAACTTAATGAAAGGGGAAGTCCCACAAACCCTTGTCCAAAAACTGCAACATTTCTTAAGCTTTCCTTTATATTATCCATTAAAATTCCTCCTCAGCTTCTAAAACATAGGCCTTATATAAAAGAGCCGTTAAAAGCCATGCAAAAACATTTAACTGTGGTATAAACATCAGATTGTTGAAATTGTTTTGGAAAAGATACGATACCCAAAAGCCTATAAGACTCAGGGCAATAACCTTATACTCCCTTGTTTTATTATAAACCACAATAACCAAATAAAAAAGCATTATATATATGAACATAAAATTAAGCCCGCCAAAAATCCCCATCTCAGCAAACATCTTTAAAAAAGAATTGTGGGGACTCCAAAGGTCCTTCCTTACAAAGAGCTCGGGAAACCTTTTTATATAATCATCATAAAAATACCTATAATTGCCATGGCCAACGCCTAAAACAAAGTGCTCCTTAAACATTAAATAGGCCGTTTTCCATAGTTTAAACCTTGCATCCTTTGTAATTTTTTCTATAGATAAAAGGGTTATAAACCTTTTTCTTGTAAATGGGTGGGCAATTAACGGAAGTATAAATGCAGGCAATATTGCTATAAATTTTTTGTTTTCAATCAAAAGTATTACAAATAAACCTAATAAAAACGCAAGCCAAGAACTTCTATTTAAGCTAAACAGAAGGTTAAATATGAATAAAGCTAAGAATAAAACATTATAAATCTTTATTTTCCTTTCCTTTATCATGTCAACTATCGGGTAAAATATAACAATATTTACTGCCGCTCCCCAATAGTTTGGATTTACAAAGGTAGAATTTAGCCTAATATTCCTGTTTACCGTATAAGGTGATAATCCAAATATGAACTGGATAACCCCATAAAGGGCTGCTACAACCATCGAGGCAAAAAACAACATAAATGCCCTTTTTATAGTCCTTTTATCAGCTAAAAGAACTATAAAATAAAATAGAAAAACATACTCAAAAAATCTTAAGCTTTCACTAATTGCAGCACCTTTATTTGGAGCTATAAAAAAGGAAATTATATTTAAAAAAACAAATAAACCAATAAATAAGTTTAATTTTCTAAGCCCCTTGTCCTTTAAATTATAAAGTTCCTTTAATCCACCTTCAAATAAAAGGTAGCAAAGACCAAAGAAAATCAAAATAGATGCTATTATAAAATCCGCAGAAAGGGGCAAAAATCCTAATTTAATCTTTAAAGGTAAAATTGGAACTAAAATAACAAATACATATATAGATATATTAAAAAGCCGCTTAAACATACTTAACACCTTCTATTCCCTAAAGCTTTTCAAAAATAGAATGCTCATAAAAAGTGCGATCAATAGCCCATGGGTTTTTAAAGTAGTTAAAAGTGACGAATTAACAAGAGCTAAAAAGGAACTAAAGGAAATCAAAACTATATATTTTCTATTTCTATTGTTTTCGCTAAAATATTCAAAGCCAAGTAAAACTAATGCTAAAAGGATTGTAAATATTATTATCCCAACAAACCCTATATGGGAATAGGCATTTGCAATATAGTTTACATTTGCAGACATTTGAGGTTCATGATATACATATCTTCCTATAATAAATGGGCTGTCGATTTTGTAGATATTTTTAATAAATCTTTTTAAAATGCTGCTGGATAAATAAAGTTTTGGATGCTTTGTAAAAAAGTCATAATAAACAAAACTTAAGGATTGCGGAACGAAAAAGGCTCGTCTTATACCAACCGACATTATGAAATTATTCTTTAAAAGCAAAACTGAAGTTATAAAAAGATTCAATGCCGGAAGCATGTAATACATAAGTTTTTCTGAATAAATTAAAAATACAAAAAGGTTTATAATCAGTGAAAAAAGATAAAACTTAGAACCGTTTATGGTAAAGATTAATGCCTGAACTATTAAAGGAATAACAATAAGGTAATACCTTCTTATCTTTGCAAAATATGCGATGCTTGTTGGAATAACAACAAGCGCTGACCATTGAAGAATATATTTTAAGTAGGTTGGAATCACAGCCCTTGCCTTAAATCTAATATCATAAACCTTCTCTAAATTTAAAAGATAATATAAAGAATGTCCATACTTAATATAAGCATAAATATTTATTGCGAAAAACAAAAATAAAGTTAAAGCCAAAAGATAAACATAAAGGTCATTAGAACGATATCTTCTTTCCCTTTTTGCAAATCCCCTGTAAAATAGGAATATCCCCTCAAGAATTAAAAAAGAAATAACAACCATGTAAAAATAAGGCCTTGCATTATCAGACATCCAATAAAATACCGATAAGGGAACAAATAATAAATTGTATAAAATAAAGCTGTAGGTTAAATATATGCTTTTATTAATATCATAATAAAAATACACAAGACCAAGTAATATCGTAAAGATTATAGCTTCTATAAGCTTAAAAAAGTTAAGATTAAGTGCATACCCTACTTGGTATGTATAATCCTGAAAAATATAAAAGTAAAAATAATAGCTATAGCACAAAAGAACAAAATATATTCCAAGGCTTATTATAAATCTTTTCCTCTCCATCAACCTTTCAAACATCATATGTTCCCCCAGTCAAACAAAAGTTTAATATTAAGCCCCCTTATTGGAGTAAAATCCTTTATCCTGTTTTGGGACAAATCCAGCTCCTTTAAATTCTTAAGATTCTCAAAACCATCTATTTTTTCTATTCTGTTTGCAGATAGATTTAAAACCTCTAAATTTATAAGATTAGTTAAAGGCTTTGCATCTTTTATCTGATTGTTGGCAAGATCCAAATACTTTAATGATTTAACATTAGCAAGGGCAGATACATCTTGAACATTGTTGTTAAAAGCCTTCATTTCCTCAAGAGCCTTTAAATTTTCAAAACCCCTAAAATTCGTAATTTTATTGTTTGAAATATTTAATTTCTTTAAGCTAGTAAAATATTTAAAATCCTCAACGGATTCTATTCCCTGAAACCTCAAATCCAGCTCCGTAATCCCAGCAACATCCTTAACATAAACTTCTCCTTCACCTTTACCGATGTAGGATCTTATCGTCCTTTCAAGATTTTTGTCCTTAAAAATAATGGGGTTTAACCCGTCATCAGCAGCAACATCATTTTTTGCAATCTTATTTTCATAATTTGCCTTTGCACGGAACCTTTCTGGATACATGATAGTAATTGAAGCGTTGACTATAAAAATTAAGGCATAAATTATTAGTAAGGCATTAAATATCCTACTCTTAAAAAGGTTATCTATCCTTTCCTTAAACAATTTTATCACCTTCTAACTTCTTATAAATATTTAAAAGCTTTTTCTCATTAACATCCCAATTATACCTTTCAAAAACTGCCCTAAATCCATTCTCACCCATTTTATAAGCCGATTCCTTGTTTTCAATAAGGTAATCTATAGCCTCTGCAACCTTTTCAGGATCAGTAGGATCCACCAAAAGGCCGCAGTTTTCTCCTTCGACTATATTTCTCATCATAGGAAAGTCGCTTGCAATAACCGCAGTTTTAGACATCATGTATTCAAATAGCTTAATAGGTTCAGAATTTACATACCTCCAATTCTTTGGCTGCAAAAGGACAAACCCAGCAAAGGCCCTATTTAAATATTCTAAAACCTCCTTATGGCCTATCCTTCCAGTCCACTCTATATCTTTATCCTTTAAATTTTCCTTTGCAAAATTCATTATCTTATCTTCAGTTTCTTTGTCTCTAAAGTTTCCAATAAAAACGAATTTTGCATCGCCTTTAATTATCTTTATTGCCTCCAAAGTCTTTAAAATACCCCTATCCTCAGAGAGCCCTCCAGCATAGACGAATATAGGCTTTTCGCTAAAAGTCTTTTTTGGTTCCCCCTCTAAAACAGGATAGTTTGTAATAAGCTCAACGTTTTTATTCCATTTTTTGAACTTATCAACTAAAATGTCGTTAACAGTTACGATATAATCCGCCCTTTTAGCAAGATTTTTCTCATATATATAAATGAATTTCTTTGCAACATCATAAAGGCCTTTAAAGTGTTCAGCAAAGGCTTCAGGATAATATTCGTGGGAATCATATATTATCTTTTTATTTAAATTTCTCTTAAGTTTAACCGCCACTTGAAAGGAATCCGGCTCATGGGCATGGTAAACATCAGCATTTATCTCTGCAGCTATCTTATACATATCCCTCATAGGCCTTATTCTGTCATACCAAGCCCTTCTTTTTTTAAAACATCTTACAATAATTCCATCCTCAGTAACAAAATCCTTATCCCCAGGGGCAACCAAATATATTTCATCGTAAACCTTTTTAAGGGACAAAATCTCCTTATAATAAATCCTATTATCAAATACATTATGGCTGGACGTTAACATGCAAATCCTCATACTGCACCACCAAACTATTTTTTTCTTAAAACCAATTTTAAAGCATCATCAAGCTCTTCTAATTTTAATATTTTAAGGGCAATAAAATAAACTAAAATTCCTGTTATTACAGATAGAATTAGATTTATAACCATTCCAATAAATCCCTTAAGATAAAGCTTTAAAAGGGAATCCACTGCCAAAACACAAAGGCCCATTATAATGGCTGCTAGAGTTATTTTAGAAAAGGATTTAAAAATCCTCTTTCCTCCAACTCCACCAATTCTTTTGCTTAAAGCAATTCCAAGTAGAATACTTGTTGTTATAGCAGAGATGGATGTTGCAAAAGCAAGTCCACCTATTCCAAGGAATCTCACTAAAATTAAATTTAAAGTTATATTTAAAAGCACTCCAACTATTCCATTTAGCATTGGAGTTTTTGTATCGTTTATTCCATAAAATGCCCTATTAAATACATCCCTTACCCCATAAAAGGGAAGGCCTAAAAGTAAAAAGGAAAGGGCATAGACGGTAAGCTTTAAGGAATTGTCGTTGAACATACCCCTTTTGAAAAATAAAGTCAAAATATCAACCTTAAGAACAAATAGGCCTACCGCAGCAGGAACCATTATAAGAAGAATGCTTACAATTCCCTTGTGGATAAAAATTTTCATATTATCATAGGCCCTGTTGGCACCTTCCCTTGATATTGCAGGATATATTACCATAACAATAGATGCAACAAATACTCCATATAGCATACTGTTTACGTTTATTGCAAAATTGTAGGCGGAAATATTGCCTGTTGGAAGGCTGGATGCCATGGTTTTATCAACAATTGAGTTTATTTGATTAACCGTTGTCCCAATAAGTATTGGCATAATCAAATAAAGCATTTCCTTAACCTGCGGGTCCTTAAAATCTATATTAAAGCTATACTTATATCCATGTTTTATAAGATAAGGAATTTGAATTACAAATTGCAATGTGTATCCTAAAAGCGTTGCAATTGAAAGCCCTACTATTCCAAACTTTGCTCCTAAGATTAAATAAATTATAATAGGAAGGTCAAGGGCAATTCCCACCATTGCAGGAGCTTTAAATTCATTAAGCGTCTGAAGAATTGACATAAAGGCCGCCGTCATACTAAGGGCTAATATATTGAACATACTTATTCTTGTTAGCTTTATTGTAAGATTATATTTTTCGCCGTAAAATCCATGGGCAATAATTCTAACTATCTGAGGCGATAAAACAAAGCCTAAAAGGAAAAAGGCAACTGAAAATAAAAACAATATGTTCATTACGTTATTTGCAAATCTTATCATCTCATCCTTTCCCTTTTGAGTTAAGTTTCTGCTCAAAAGGGGAATAAACGTAGTGTTTACAGCAGCCCCTATTACTGAATAAATAATAAGGGGAATCGTAAGGGACACCACATATGCATCGCTCTCAATAGTAGTTCCGAAACTACTTGCAATAAGGATGGTCCTAAAAAAGCCAAAAACTTTGCTAAGGATGGTAATAAAAATTACCACCCCTGCAGCCTTTGCAAGATTAACTCTTCCCATCACAACCTCCATTATCTTTTGAATAGTTTAACAGCTTCCTCAAGTTTTTCTGCAACATAATTTGCCTCTTCATCGGATAAATCATTGTAGAATGGAAGTGCAACGCATCTTCTTCCTGCATCTGAAGTTACCGGAAAATCTTCTTCTTTGTATCCAAACATCTCAACCATATAAGGCTGAACATGAATTGGCGTAAAGTATGGTCTACAGCCTACTCCATTTTCCTTAAGATATGCCATTACCTTGTCCCTGTCAACATCCTTAGAAAGTTTAACAACATAAACAAAGTAGCTCATGACATCAACCTTTGGATCTATATATGGAACTTCAACGCCCTCGATTTTGCCTAAAATTTCATCATATCTTTTAGCTACTTTTAGCCTCTTTTGAATTATTTCATCAAGCCTATCCATCTGAATAGAACCTAATGCAGCATTTAGCTCGCTCATCCTATAGTTATATCCTAATCTTTCGTGATGAAGCCAAAAGCCGGTTATGGCTCTGCCTTGACTTCTTAAGCTTTGGGCAAGCTCTGCTATTTCTTTATTATCAGTTACAATTATTCCACCTTCGCCGGTTGTAATCTGCTTGTTTGGATAAAAGGCAAAGGCTGCTGCATCAGCAAGCTTTCCTGCCTTTACGCCATCATAAACTGAGCCTAGTGCTTCGCAGCTATCCTCGATAAGATGAAGGTTATGTTTATCTGCAATTTCTCTTAGTCTTTTCATATTTATAGGCTGACCAAAAACGTCAACTGCAAGTATCGCCTTTGTTTTTGGAGTAATATGCTTTTCAACTTCATCTATGTTCATGTTTAATGTTTTAGGGTCTATGTCAACAAATACAGGCTTTGCCCCCTCCATTAAAAAGCAGTTTACAGAGGCAACAAAGCTAAAGGGAGTTGTTATAACCTCATCGTCCTTTCCTATTCCAAGGGCCTTTACGATAAGGTTTAGGGCACTTGTTCCGCTGTTTACTGCAACAGCATATTTTACGCCCACATATTCAGCAACTTTTTTTTCAAATTCCTCTATTTTAGGTCCTATGCTTAAAATGCCGGATTTCATAACCTCCACAACGGCATCTATTTCCCTTTGGGTGATATCCGGTTTTGCCAATGGAACTTTCATTCTAAATCCTCCTTAAACTTTATAACTTTAGCTGGCACGCCAACAGCAACGGCATTGTCTTCAATGTCCTTAATAACCGTCGCCCCAGCTCCAATAGTAACGTTTTTGCCAATCTTTACCCCAGGAATAACATTAGCGCCAGTTCCTACATGGGTAAAATCCCCCACCCTTACCGTGCCAGCAAGGTGAGCTCCAGGGGATATATGGGCAAAATCCCCTATTACGTTATCGTGTTCAACAACTGCCGATGAATTTATAATGGCAGCCCTTCCAATTTTAGCACTGTTGTTTATAACCGCCATGGGCATTACAACAGTTCCTTCGCCTATTTTAACATTTCCTCCTATAACAGCGCTTGGATGAACTGCAGTAAAAAGCTCTACTCCAAAAGAATCGAGTTTTTGAACTATATTTTTTCTAATTTTATTATCGCCAATTGCAGGAACAGCCTTTAAATTAGGATAAATCTCCTTTAGGGCTTTAATATCATCAAGCTTTCCTAAAATTTTATAGCCCAATATTTCTCCCTCTTTGTTATCATCAATAAAGCCTAATATGTTTATATTGTTAATATTTTTCATCGCAAGGAGAATATCAAGGATAACCCTTGCATGGCCTCCTGCACCTACTATTATAACATCCATACCATCACCTACAGCTCATCCTTATCTTTTATTATAAACTTTTCCTTTTCAGCGTAAACACCTTCACCCTTTAAAACCACTAAAAAGGTTTTAAAGAAAATCTTTATATCCATCCAAAGGTTCCAGTTTTCCACATAATAAACATCATACTTTATCCTTTCAGGCCAGGATAGGGAGTTTCTTCCGTAAACCTGTGCAAGGCCTGTAACTCCAGGCTTCATTAAAAGCCTTTTTCTTTGAAAATCGTCGTATTTTTCAACTTGATACATAAGGGTTGGCCTTGGACCTATTATGCTCATCTCGCCCTTCAAAATGTTTATAAGCTGTGGAAGCTCATCAAGGCTTGTTTTTCTTAAAAATCTTCCTATCCTTGTAATTCTTGGGTCATTTTCACCTGTATAATAGCCATCACCAATCTTTTCAGCGTTTTTAACCATTGTTCTAAATTTATATATCATAAATGGCTTTCCGTTAAGTCCTGCTCTTTCCTGCTTAAAGAATACCTCTCCCTCTGAATCAAGTTTAATAAGAATTGCGATTATTAAAAACAGAGGGGATAAAACAATAAGAAGGATTAGACTTAAAAGAAAGTCAAATAGCCTTTTTATAAAAAGCTGTAACTTCTTCATCCTCTCACATCCTTAAAACAAACTCTCAAGTCTATCAACAAGTTTTGATATATCGTGGTTTTCCTCGACGTATCTTCTTCCCTTTTCACCAAGGGCCCTTCTTTCGTCCTCTGTCATTCTTGAAAGTGTAACAAGTGCATTTGCAAATTCAACCGGCGATTCAGGGTTTATTGAAATTCCTGCACCGGATTCTTTAACTAAATCGTTTGTTGCCCTGCAGGAGAATAAAATAGGATTTCCACTGCAAAGATAATCGAACATCTTGTTAGGGCTAATTCCATATTTAAAAACATCAAGGTCTTTAAGGTTAAATAAGCATATATCTATATTTTTAAGAATATGCGGAACATCAACCTTTTTGATTGGATCGTATATATAAACATTATCAAGCTGCATATCTTCTTTGAGTTTAATTAGCCTTTCCTTCTCAGGGCCATCGCCAATTAGCAGGATATCTATATTGTTTATCCCCTTCTCTTTAATTATATTTGCAGCCTCAAGGATTACATGAAGGGCGTTTGCAGGTCCCATAGCTCCAAGGTAAACCGCCTTTATTTTACCCTCATGCTCCTTTAAAATATTCTTAACATCCTGACTCATATCCTTATTTAACACATCATCAAACCTTTTTACTAATACTCCATTTGGAATATAAACTATCTTATCTTTATAGTTTCCAACAGATTTTATATAATCTCCTGCGCCGGGCAAAAGGACTATTATCTTTTCTGCTCTATCATAAATAAACTTTTCAATTGCATAAAATACCTTTGCAGGAAGGCTATTCTTTCTCATAGCCCCCATGTCGATTAAAGTTTCCGGCCAAAGGTCCCTAATCTCTGCTATATACCTTGCATTAAATTTTCTTGCTAGGTAGTATCCTGCAATACATGTAAAGGGATGGACGGATGATGCTATGATTACATCCGGCCCTTCAAATTTTTTCAAAAGTTTATATGAATTTATTGCAAAGGAAATCATATTGATAAATCTTTTATAATCGTTTGTTTTATATGGAAAAGTTCTTATCCAAAGGAATTTAACTCCATTAATATTTTCTATTCTATATTTTTCCCCTTCATTCAACCTTTCAGTTCTTGTTTTTAAATCAAAGCTGGAGGCGATAACTGTAACGTCATATCCCCTTTTTACAAGTTCCTCTGCAAAATCAAAGTGCCTTGTCCCGCCGCCAATTGTTGGTGGAACAGCGTAGTGGTTCATTATCCAGATTCTTTTCATTAAACCAACACCTCAGTCCAGCATTTATTTTTGCAATGTCCTGTTTATGATTTCCACAATTCTTTCGCTTGAATGCCCATTACCAAAATAATCGTGTTTTTCACCCTTTGGCATAAAGAATCTAATAGCATTTAAAATGGCCTCATAATCGCTTCCAACAAGGACATTCCATCCATCTTCAACCGTTTCAATCCACTCGGTCTCCTCCCTCATGGTAATACATGGAACGTCTAAGAAATAGCTTTCCTTTTGGACTCCGCCGCTATCGGTTAATATCTTTTTAGCAGACAATTCAAGCATAATCATGTCAAGGTAACCAACGGGCTCTATAATCTCTATATTTTGTCCAACTTCTATGCCATAATCATTTATAAATTTTCTTGTTCTTGGGTGAAGGGGAAGAACTATTTTTTCATTAGAATCCTTTAAGGCATTGAATATATTTATAAGTTTTTCTTTATAATTTGTATTTTCAGCCCTGTGGATTGTAACAAGGATATATTCCTTTTCCTTAAGCCCTAATCTTTCTAAAATGTTAGATTTTTTCTTTGCAATTTCAATGTTATAAAGGATGCTGTCGAACATTACATCCCCAACGTTGTAAACTCCCTTTTCAATTCCTTCACTTTTTAAATTCTTTACTGCTGTTTCCGTTGGGCAAAACAATAAATCCGAAATGTGATCTGTTAAAACCCTATTTTGCTCCTCTGGCATTGCCTTGTTAAAGCTTCTTAATCCTGCTTCAACGTGAATAACAGGGATAAGAAGCTTACTTGCTGCAAGGGCACCTGCCAAAGTTGAATTTGTATCGCCGTAAACTAATACAGCATCAGGTTTTTCTTTTAAAATTACTTCTTCTATTTTTATTAGCATATTCCCCGTCTGCTCTCCATGTTTTCCCGATCCAACATTAAGGTTATAGTCCGGTTTTGGGATATTAAGCTCTTCAAAAAATATATTCGACATATTTTCATCATAATGTTGTCCTGTATGGACTATTATTTCCTTAAAATGTTTTCTAATCTCCCTTGATACTGGAGCAGCCTTTATAAACTGGGGCCTTGCTCCGATTACCGTTAGTATTTTCATATAATCCTCCTTAAAATTGATTCTTTAAAAGCTGATCCTCTGGAACATCCTTGAAGTATTTTGCTGGATTTCCTGCAACGATCTTTCCAGATTCTACATCCTTTGTAACAACTGCACCTGCTGCCACAAATCCATCCTCATAAATGGTTTTCCCGGGCAATATAGTTGCCTGTGCACCGATTCTTCCACCTTTTTTTATTGTAACTCCCTTAAAATGTTTAAATCTTTCCTTTGACCTTGCTGCAAAATTATCGTTAGAGGTTACAACGCCTGGTGCAACAAATACGTAGTCCTCAAGCTCTGAATAGGCTGTAATATAGGCATTTGTCTCAAGTTTACAGTTGGAGCCAACCTTGCAGAAATTTTCAACTGCAACGCCGCGTCCTATAATCGTTTTACTACCAATCGTTACATTTTCCCTAATTGTTGCAAGGTCTGCAACCAATGTGTTTTCTCCTATTTCACAGCCGCAGTAAATAACAACCCCTGCACCGATTAAACATCCGCTTGAAATTTTTGCAGGCGGAAGCTCCTTTTCATCTTTAAATATGCTGTTTACCGCCCTCATTGGCTTTTTACCTATAACAGTATTATCATCGATCCTTACATTATCCCCGATAACAGTTCCTTTATGAATAACAACGTTGTTGCCGATTATGCAATTGTTTCCTATAACTACATCATCTTCAATAACGCTAAACCTTCCAACAGATACATTTTCCCCAAGCTTTGCGCTCTCCGAAATATAATTCATACAAATCCTCCTTAGTAATAATTGAGCATTACTAATGCTAAATCATATAAAAACTTTCATACAATCTTTTAATATTTTCTTTAAAATTTTCAAATGTAAATCCATTCCAATTAGCAGGATGACTTAAAAACAGTATCTTTTTCTTATTTTCTTTGATAGCATCAACCACTGAATATCCATCCCTCCAAAAGGGCTTTAACCTTGCATCTGAAACATAGGCATCCAAACTTTCTAATAGCTCTTTTTTATATGTTTCCACTGTTATTCCTAAGTCTTCATAGCTATATTTTTCAAACAAATAATGATTTGGAACTCCTATATGCTTATTATAAAAATCTCCATGACTTGCTATGGATTTTATGTCATAGCCTTTAAAATACGTATTCAAGTTACTTACAAATTCGTCATAAATATTTTCCAAATCCTTTTCAATTATGCTAAGTTTACTTTTTATTTTATTCTTTTACAATATGTTGCAAGCTCTTCGTAGTGATATCCAACTTCGCTGCTATATTTAACTATGTCGTCCATTAAAGAATAATCAATAGTGCTTAATCTAAAATAATATGATGCTTTAACATTATACCTTTTTTCTATTTCAAAGAAAATCCTTGCACCTTTTTTGTCAACATCGATATCATGTCTTAAAATTAATACCTTTTCATCTTTATTCATATAATTTCTATAATAATCAATAACAGAAGTTACGATGTATCCCTTTTCAATAGCTAATCTAATTATATCCTCATATTCCTTAAATCTAGGTTCTTTTAAAAAATCTGCATATACTCTTTCAAAAAATCGCTTCATCCATCCCACCTTCGTTACCTTATGCCCTACTAATTAAATGCATATATGTTTTACATAAATTAAACTTATTTTATAGTATCAATTTCGTATAGATATTTATTTAATTTTAATATCCGCATCCTTCATATCAAGGGTTGAAAAATCTCCAATTGGGAATTTTACAGGCATTCCTGTTTTTTGTGACTTATACGCTGCAAGTATTATTTCCATTCCCTTTCTACCTTCTTCGCCGTTAACAAGTGGCTCCCTATTACTCTTTATAGCATCTATCATGTCCTTAAATAAAGGTGTGTGCCCGTATCCGTAAACTGTATCAGGATCCCCTTCCTGCATCTTAAGTATTTCTTCCTCTGAATCCTTACCATCTGCAAATCTCCAAGTTTCAATCCTATTTACTGCAAGGCCTCCAATAACAACTGAGCCATTTTCACCAAATATGCTTAATGTCTCCTCTAAATTCTTTGGATATACACAAGCGCTTCCTTCCACAATTCCAATTGCACCGTTTTTGAATCTAATTATAATAGCGCCAAAATCTTCCGCTTCGATATCCCTTATAAAGTTCCCTGTTTGGGCATAAACGGAATCGATCTCTCCTCCCATCATCCATTGAAGAAGGTCGATGTCATGTATGCACTGATTCATCAATGTTCCACCATCGAGCTCCCAAGTTCCCCTCCAGGGTGCCTGCTTGTAGTAGTTCATATTTCTATTCCATCTAATGCTTGCCATTCCGTTGATTAGCTTTCCAAATCTTCCTTCCTCAAGGGCCCTTCTTAGCATTTGGATTGGCTTATTAAATCTGTTTTGGTGGCATACGCAGAGTTTAACGCCTTTTCTCTTTGCAGTTTCAATCATCTTATCTGCATCCTTTGTTGAAAGGGCCATTGGTTTTTCAACTATAACGTGCTTTCCCTTTTCCATACAGTAAATTGCAATTTCTGGGTGATATCCGCTTTCTGTAGCAATAGTTACAACATCTATATCTTCCTTTTCAATCATCTCTTTATAATCAGCGTAAACATTTACCTTTGCACCTTCTATTTTATTGATATATTCATTTGCCTTTGCCCTTGCCTTTTCTATATCAACATCGCAGGTTGCAACAAGCTCTGCCTCATCATGATTATTTACAATCGCCTCAACATGCTTATATGAAATTCTTCCACATCCAATTATCGCAAACTTTAACTTCATAAAATTACCTCCTTGAGTGCCTGCCTCTTGACTTTTTGACTTTTTGACATTTTCAAATTTTTCCATATAAAATTTTTAGCCATCTTAGCAAAATTATTTCACACTATTTTAATGTAACTTGCTTTTAAAACCAATAATCTCATTATCCCTTTTTTCTATTATTGGGACTTATTTTTTATTTAAACCTGATTATCGTCTCGAATTTTTAAGTCCATACTTTTATTTCCCCTAAAGTTTATAAAAGTAATGAACCGTCCCTTTTACAAAGGCACTTTTGCAAAAGCAAAAGTGCCTAAAGGATTAAAGCTTGATTATCTTGTCTCGGTTTTCTAAAACTTCTTTAGTTGCATTTCTTGTGTCGAATACAACCTTTGCATTTTTTACTATAAAATCATAATCATACTTTGAATGGTCTGTTGTTATTATTACTATATCCGCATCCTTTAAAGTTTCTTCTGTAAGTTCAACTGACACATAATGCTTTCCGTTGTGTGTAAACTCTGGTATATATGGATCGTTGTATGAAACTTTAGCATTTCTCTTTTCAAGATGTTCAATTACCTTTAAAGTTGGTGATTCTCTTAAATCATCTATATCCTTCTTATACGCTGCACCTAAAAGTAAAACCTTTGAACCATTAAGTGGCTTTTTAAAGTCGTTTAATATATGTGATGCCTTTTCCACAACAAACTCTGGCATGTAGTCGTTTATTTCCCCTGCTATTTCAATTAGTCTTGTATGATAATCATATTCCCTTGCCTTCCATGTTAAATAGAATGGGTCTATTGGAATGCAGTGGCCACCAAGACCTGGCCCTGGATAGAATGCCATAAATCCATATGGCTTTGTCTTTGCTGCTTCTATAACTTCCCATACGTCTATTCCCATTCTTTCGCAAAGGATGGCCATTTCGTTTACAAGGGCTACGTTTATATTTCTAAACGTATTTTCAAGTATCTTTTCCATCTCTGCTACCGCTGGTGATGATACTGTAAATATTTCTCCTTCTAAAACGTTTCTATATAAAGTTGCTGCAATCTCTGTGCAGTCCTTAGTAACCCCACCTACTACCTTTGGAGTATTCTTTGTCTTGAAGAACTTGTTACCTGGGTCAACCCTCTCTGGTGAGAAGGCAAGATAAAAATCCTCTCCGCACTTTAATCCTGTCTTTTCAAGTATTGGCTTTACAACTTCCTCTGTTGTTCCTGGATATGTTGTTGACTCTAAAACTACAAGCATTCCCTTATGAAGATACTTTGCTATGCTCTCTGTTGAATTAACAACATATGTTATATCCGGCTGCTTATACTTATCAAGTGGTGTTGGAACGCATATCGCAACGCAGTCAACCTCTGCAATTCTTGAATAATCTGTAGTTGCATAGATCATTCCCTTTTTAACAAGATCAGCAAGTTCCTCATCAACAACGTCCCCTATGTAGTTGTGTCCTTCGTTTACCATATCGCATCTTTTTTGCTGAATGTCAAAGCCTATTACCTTATAGCCTGCCTTTGCCTTTTCAACTGCAAGGGGAAGCCCAACATAACCAAGGCCCACAACCCCAATTACCGCTGTTTTATTTTGTATCTTTTCTAAGAGCATTTCTTTAGTTGACATACATTTTCCTCCTTTTTCTTAAGTGCCTGGCACTTGACTTTTTGACATTTTGACATTTCCATATAGTTCCATTGAAGTATCGTTTTTATAGTTAAAACATTAACAATTAAATTTTATCTTAAAATTATCCTCATTACAACTTAACTTTTGGTGCCTGGCACCTTATTTTAAGTTTTCGAACTCCTTAATTTTTTCTGCAACATATTTTTGCTGCTCTAAAGTAAGTTCTGGATATAGTGGAATTGCAAAGGTCCTTTTGCTTGCATATTCTGCATTTGGAAGGTCCCCTTCCTTGTATCCAAGGTCCTTGTATACGTTTTGTAGATGCAGTGGAACCGGGTAGTATATTCCTGTTGCTACCCCATTGTCCTTAAGGTATTTTATTAGCTCATCCCTCTTTTCATGTTGAATTATATATAAATGATATATATGTTTATTATAATCCCTTGCAACTGGTAGTTTACAGCTTGTGTCCTTTAAAAGCTCGTTATAAATTTCTGCCTTTTCTGCCCTTTTTCTGTTCCATTCATCTAAATACTTAAACTTAACATTTAAAATGGCCGCCTGAAGCTCATCGAGTCTGCTGTTATATCCTAAGATCTCATGATAATATTTTACCTTGCTTCCGTGGAACCTTAGCATTCTAATCCTTTCAGCAACAGCATCATCATTTGTAACAACCATTCCTCCATCGCCGTATCCGCCTAAATTTTTAGTTGGGAAGAAGGAAAAACAAGCTGCATGGCCTATTGAACCCGCCTTTTTTCCCTTATACTCAGCACCAATTGCCTGGCAAGCATCCTCTATAACTATAAGATTATGCTTTTTAGCAATCTCCATTATCCTATCCATATCCACCATCTGGCCAAAGATGTGGACAGGGATTATGGCCTTTGTCCTCTCAGTGATTTTTTCCTCAATCCTATCTACATCAATGCAGTATGTATCAGGGTCTATATCAACAAAGACTGGCTTTGCCCCTGCCTGGGATATCGTCTCTGCCGATGCAAAAAAGGTAAAGGGTGATGTTATAACCTCGTCTCCTTCTCCTATCCCAAAGGCCTTAAGTGTTAATAAAAGGGCATCTGTTCCATTAGCAACACCAATACCATGTTTTACGCCGCAGTATTTTGCAATATCCTCTTCAAGCTTTTTAACCTGCGATCCTAAGATATAGTGTCCTGACTCTATAGTTGATATTACAGCCTCTTTAATCTCATCTTTGATAGTCTCATACTGTGCCAAAAGATCCAAAAGCTGAATGTTCATAATTAAACCTCCCAAGCTTAATCTTGCTTTCTTTTATATGTTGGAACAAATTCCTCCATAAGTTTAAATATCTTTTCATCTTCATCATCTAAAGCATCAATAAGGCTCTCTATCATAGAATTGATCTTATCAACATCAAACTCCCCAGGCTTTCCGATAAAAATCTTCTTATGCTTTGTCTTTTTAAGCCCCTCTTCATTCATCAAAAGCTCCTCATAGAGCTTTTCTCCAGGTCTTAACCCGGTAAATTCAATCTTTATATCCTTATCCGGCTCGAATCCCGAGAGCCTTATTAACTGCCTTGCAAGATCCACAATTTTAACAGGTTTTCCCATATCAAGGACAAAAATCTCTCCACCCTCTGCCATTGCGCCTGCTTGAATTACAAGCTGTGCAGCCTCAGGTATGGTCATAAAGTATCTGTTTATCTCGGGATGGGTTACCGTAACCGGACCTCCCTTTTTAATCTGCTCCTTAAAAAGAGGGATTACACTTCCGCTGCTGCCTAACACATTTCCAAATCTTACAGCAACGTATTCGGTTTTACTTACCTTATCATAGGCTTGTATTATCATCTCGGCAAATCTTTTGGTTGCCCCCATTATATTTGTTGGATTAACCGCCTTATCCGTCGAGATTAAAACAAACTTTTCAACGCCAAATTCATCAGCACACCTTACTACATTTAGTGTTCCTAATATATTGTTTTTTATAGCCTCCTTAGGATTAGCCTCCATTAAAGGAACGTGCTTATGGGCTGCTGCATGGAAAACAACGTTTGGCCTGTATTTTTTAAATATCTCCCTTAATCTTTCCCTTTCCCTTATTGAAGCTATTATAACCTCCTGGTCAAGGTCCTTATATTGAGATTTTAATTCCATCGAAAGGTTGTAGGCTCCGTTTTCGTAAATGTCCAATATAAGAAGTTTCTTAGGATTAAACCTTGCAATCTGCCTACATAGCTCTGACCCAATTGAGCCTCCTCCGCCGGTTACCAAAACAACTTTATCCTTTAAATAGTCGGCAATCTCGTCGATATTGAGCTCCACCGGCTCCCTTCCTAAAAGGTCCTCTATTTCAACGTCTCTTATCTGGCTTATGGTAACCTTACCGCCGATTAGCTCATATATCCCCGGCAAAGTCTTTAGCTTGCATCCCGTCTGGCTGCATAGCCTTATAATCTCTGCCCTCTCCTCCTTATCGGCCGAAGGAATGGCAATTAAAATCTCATCTATTGCCATCTCCTCTACTACATCCCCAAGGTCATTTCTATCGCCAACTATAGGAATTCCTTGAATGTATTTTCCCTTTTTAGACTTATCATCATCCACAAAGGCAACCGGAATGTATCCAAGCTCCGGATGCTTTTTCATCTCCTTTGCAACGATAGCCCCTGCATCCCCAGCGCCAAATATTAAAATTCTCTTTCCTTTTTTGCCTGAAAGGGCCTGCATCCCCTCAAAGTGCATTATAACCCTTCTTAGGAATCTAAGGCCTCCACTTGCCATTATCGTAAAGGCCCACATAACAAAATAAACGCTAAGGGGAAGCCTATTTCTCATCACAACACCATATATAAAAGAAACAGCACTTCCTACCGATACCGCAACGATAACCGACAAGAGCTCCTCTATACTTGCATATCTCCATATGCTTGTATACAGCTTAAATATGTAAAAGGATATAACCATCAATATTGAAATTGGAATAAAGGATTCTTTGTATCTTTCAAGATATGCCGGAGGTATCCTCCAGGAAAATCTAAAAAAGTATCCTAAAAAAATCGCAGCGTTTATAAAAATTATGTCGCTTAAAACTAAAAGTGCCACCTTTATCCTGCGTTTCATATCATATTCCCCAATCTTTAGAAAAATTTTAACACAATCATTTATAATTATACTCCATTTGCAAATAATAGTAAAATGTTTTTGCCCCTCTTACCCTTCTTAAATTTTAAATTTTTTATTAAATTTAGGTGCCAGGCACTTAAGATTTAAGATTTTAAAAAACCGCCCTAAACTTAGGCGGCGTTACATTTTTATATTCTTCTTTATCTGTATAATTTCATACCAATTCTTTGCAGTAATCTCCTCAACTAAACTAAAATCCTTTCTTATTGCCTTTACATCAGCTGCCATTTCAGCAACATCGTATGTAAGCTTATCTATCTCAGCCTTGTGAACTTCACTTGCATGTTCAACAGCCCTTAAAATCTCTGTGTTTTCCTTTACCTGTTCTTTAATAAGTCCCACTTCACTCTCTAATTTATCCATTCTAGATTCTAATTTATCCATTCTTTCCTCAAGTCTGTCTAACTTTCTATTAGTCTCCCTTAAATCCTCCCTTAAACCATTGACACCTTCTGTTAGATTCTCAAGAAGCTTTAAAACCTTTTCCTCCACCATCTGCACCTCCACTAAAATTTTACCACAAATCAGCTTTTATAGCAATTTACATATATTTACACAAAAAGGCAAGTAGAACCTACTTGCCTAAAACTTAAATCCTAATTTTTCTAATGTTGCTTTTCCTGCAATTCCATCTGCATAAAGCCCCTTATCCCTTTGAAAACTTTTAACAGCTGTTTCGGTAATACTTCCAAAGTATCCCGTAACTGCACTCTGCTGCAGATACCCTAATCTTAATAGGGCGCTTTGCAGGGCTTTAACATCATTTCCTTCCATCCCCTTCTTTAGCACTCTACTAATGTTAACTTGTTGTTCAGATAAATTCCCTCTTGAAACACCTTCATTATTATCATTAGGAACATCTTTTTCCCTCTTTATTTTTTCAGCAAGAAGGATATTGATCTTATTAACCACAGCCTTTCCTACAACCCCATCGATAACCATTCTATTATCCTTCTGCAGCTTTTTAACCACAGATACTGTCTTAGCATCAAAAATCCCGTTCACTTGAACATTATAACCTAACTTATTTAACGCATTTTGTAGCCTTTTTACATCATCACCCTTTACATTTAACCTCAATACCCTCTTATAAGTTAACTTAAGTGCATTAAAAGTCTTTGCATCCTTTAAAATCATGTTGTATAAATTCTCATCTACAATTCCAGTCGCTTTTAGTCCCTTTTTCTTTTGATAGTCTACAACTGCATTGTATGTCTTATCCCCAAAATATCCCGTTGGTGTTCCTATATTATACAAAAGTGTATTCAATGCCCCTTGCAAAGTTTTAATCCTTATATCCTTCATTCCCTTTTTTAATTTAAAGGAGCTTCCCCTTGATACCGGCTCTTTAACCACATTAAACTTTAACTCATAACTTAACACATTTTCAGGCTGCAGCTCATCCTTTACCTCTGCCTTAACAACATACTCCCCAATCTCCTGAGGAACAAAGGCAATACTATTTACATAATTAAAATCCTGCCCATAAACTAAGTTCTCATCCTTATAAACCTCTATCTTATAAGCTATCCTATCGCTTCCACCCTCCGTCAATACGCTTATATTAACAGGCTTTTTCTCATAAACAGTATTCTTGTCTAAAATAACGTTTACTCCGCTAATGGACCTGTAAACATTAAACTTAACTTCCCTGTAATCGTCATAATCCTTAGATGAATAAACATTTCTAATATATGCTTTTAATGTGTATTCCCCTTCTTCTTGAAGCTGATATTTAAAATCGATATTCTTAGAATATTCTCCCCCAATTAAAAGAGTATCTCCCTTATAGAGCTCATACTTAAAAAGTAAATTGTCTATGCTTGAACTTTCAATAATAGGATTTGCCGTTATTTCTTCCCCAATCAAAAATTTATCTTTATTCGTGTTAAGTAAAATAAGTTTAGAATTCAAAGACTCAATCTGAGCACCGTCATAATAGAACTTTAAAATTTCATCAAACCTTTGCCCCGCAAGGGCTCTATTTCTTGCCCCGATTTGGCTCATTCCAACGCCGTGACCATAGCCCTTTCCTATAAATGTATAAGTATCAGTTGCTGCATCATAAGTAACATCATAAAGGGCACTTCTAAAGCTAAATGCCGTCCTTGGCTGCTCCTTTGTTAAGGTTTTTATGACCTCTAATCCATTTTGGTCTAAATAAACAACATCCATCCTTGCGATTCTTCCGCTATTGTTTCTCACAATCGAGTTTAAATCTATTCTTAAAAATCTGTCATTTGGGCCTAATATATTCTTTGCCTTTAACCTTGAATCGATATCAATAACAGTTAAAACCACAGGATTTTCCGGCCAGATGTAGGTATCAAATGTATCTTCCTTTGCAATCAAATAAGGCAATTGGCTTGTCCAAGGATTTCCCGATGCCTCAGTCCAACCTCCGTTGCTTGCCGAAAAATATGCCGAGATTATCCTTCCTCCGTAGGTCATAATTATTCCCTTTGTTTCTTCTACCGCCCTTATGGAGTTTGCCTTTGTTTCATCGTATCCTCCATAAACCTGACAATGCACAGTATCACAAAGATCATACCCATCAATTCTATGTTTTCCAATGTTAGAAAGTGCATAACACCTTGCAGCAACCGCCTGTGCTTTTAAGGCCTCTAAAGGGAATGAATCGCTCATCTCCCTTGGAACAACCCCCTTTAAATAATCCTCTATATTTAAAATATTGATTGGCAAAATTAAATTATTTACAGCCTTAAAACTCATCCTTCCAAGATACTTTGCTGATTTTGTTCCAGAGATTATCCGAATCCAAGAACCCTCTCCTACTGGAACTAAAGAAAGCTCCTGATATGTTTTTCCGTTAAATGATACTAATCCGTTGGAAATAGATAGGTTTAAAATAGAACCAGAAGGAAAAAAAGCCCCATCTACCAAATAATCTCCGTTTAAAGACACAGAAAGAGCATTTCTTGCCATACTCTCAAGCCCAATCTTAATATCCTGAAAATAGACCTCCTGATATTTAGCAAAAGCACTAATTGGGGACAAAAGCATTGAAATTATCAAAAAAATAGACAAAATCCTTTTCATCCCCTCACCCCCTTACATCCATTATATTCTATTTTTATCCATAAAACAACAAAAAACCACCGCAAAATGCAGTGGTTACATTCCAAATACAGATACAAGCTTCATAACTTCCCCAAGATCCAAATTAGAAAACAAAGCTGACTTTATTCTCGATTTTGACTCATCCGGAAGCTTTTTATACTTTGCCTTTACGCTTTCAGCATACTTTTTATAAGGA
Source organism: Caloramator australicus RC3 (assembly GCF_000297115.1). Lineage (GTDB taxonomy): Bacteria > Bacillota > Clostridia > Clostridiales > Caloramatoraceae > Caloramator > Caloramator australicus. Next base: position 87,587 of record NZ_CAKP01000113.1, read on the forward strand.
TAATCGGGATCCTTCAATAAGTTATTTAATGTTGACTGAATAGTTGAAACGATGGCCTTTTCTTCAGGCGTCTTAAGATTTCCATATACCCTGTTTAGGCTTTGGCTAACGCTCTTTAAAGAATCCTCAACTTCCTTCGAAAACCTTTTAACAGTTTTTGTTACAGTCTTGTTCTTAACAACTATATCCTTTTTTTCAAGCACTACATCCTTCTTTTCAAAAAGCTCCAAAACCTTTTTCTTAAAAGAAAGGACCAGCGCACCATCCTTTATTTCTAACTTTTCAACATCAAAGGGTATAATCTTTTTATCAATCTCAACCCTATTTCCATTTATCCTTATATTCTCATCAAGCTTTGGGACTTTTCTTAATACCAATGAAACAGGAAGGGGCAATTTCCCAATCTTTATACTTTTAGGCTCAAGAATTAATTTGTCGCCCTCTACATAAATTTTATTGTCTGCATAAACATAGGCCTCTAAAGATTTATACTTAACTGGTATAATAACGATTAAACCATCCTTTGAAATATCCATCCAAATCCCCTTGATTGAAGCTCCATTAAAGCTTTTCTCATCTACATTTAAATATTTTATAGCTCCATTTAACTTTTGACTATCAACACAAACTACTCCACCATTTATAGCCTTACTCTTTAGCTCTTTAATAAGCTCATCTGAAGCTTTAGCCTCAGGAAGATTATACTTTGCCGTTGAAAGACCAAATAAAATTCCTATAAAAATTAATATAAAAGCAAAAATAAATCCTATTTTCTTCGCCATTTTATCCCCTTCTTCAAATTACTTAAACCTTATATTGATTTTATATTCCCTTAAATCATATTTATTCTTAACACTAAAATTAAAACTTCTTTCTTCACCAGCATCTCTTAATGTCTTTAAAGTTACTCCCTCAACACCTTCATCCTCAAATCCAAAATCCGTTGGCACCCTTATACTTCTTTTAACATTTGCCTTTGCACCGAAGGTATATGAATCGTTAAAAACTATAAATCCATCATCGTTTAACACAAAATCAAAGCTTACAACCGAATCCCCATCAGATAAATCCGACAGGTCAAAATAAAATGTATCATTTTTATAATCTCCTATTCTTTCCTCACCGTTTCCTAAACTTAAGCCTACCGACTTTAGCTCAACTTTCTTTTTAACAGTAAAAACACTGCTCTTTAGAGAGGCTAAATAATTTTTAGCCCCAGCCCTTTTAACATAGACAATTATGTAATATTTTCCTTCATTTTTAATATTAAATTTAAAATTATAAGCATTCCTATAGCTTACCCTTTTAGAAAAATAGCTTGTGCTCTTTTTTGTTGTTAAATCATATAAAACAAACCTATATTCCACATTCCCTGTTATTTTATTTGGTTTAACAGAAATATATATAGGCTCATTGATATAATACTCGCTCTTTGGCTTTTTCAAGAAAGTTAAACTTATGCTACTTTTGGCATAAATAGTATTAGAAAATAAAAATATTAAAAGCAGAAAATAAACTATCCTTTTCATATTGCCTCCTTAAAATATAAGAGTCATCAAAAGATGACTCTTATTTAACCTTTACAACAATGTTATAAGTTAACTTTTCTTTTCCTGAAACAAGGCTTATGCTTCCCTTTAAATATCCATTTCTGTCAGCCTTTTCTCTCATTGATGCAAGTGTTACTCCTTCTGGTGGGTTCTTGTCAACACCAAGCATCTTTGGAGTTATATTTCTTGAAACATTTCCGCTTAATGGGAATACTTTTCCACCTATATTTACAACAGCATTTTTATTTGCAACTATTAAAATATCAGTTAAGCTATCGCTATCTTCCATTCCTGTTAAATCAAAGCTAAATGTGTTTCCACTTAAAGACGCATTTACAACTTGGCTTCCATTTAATTTAACGCTTATGCTCTTTAATGCAAACTTAACATCCTTTACAACGAACGTTTTTGTTTTAACATAAGTATCATAATTAACCTTTACTCCATTTCTTTTAACCATTACAGTTATATGATACTTTCCTGGCTTTGCAATCTTTGCGTTAAAATTAAAATCCTTATCACCTTTAACAGCTCTATAATATCCATCTTTGTTTGCACTGAAAATATCATAGATTTTCTTTGTTGCTTCATCAACTATGTATGCTCTGTATTGAACATCTCCTGAATAATTTGTTTTTACAGTAACAGGGATAGATTCAAATACATTGTAGCTTGATTTAACTTCAGTTACAAGGCTGACCTTTGGATATTTAACCTTTGCGGCAAAGGAAACTACATTAAATGATGCAACTAGAAATGCAACTGTTAATACAAATGCAGCTATCTTTTTTGCCCTTTTCATTATATTACCCCCTTCCTTTTTAATTAAAATTATAACAAAACTTTAGTCAATATTCAAATAATTTTATTCACTTAATCATAATTTAACATGTTTTAAAAACTCATCCTTAATCCTTTTTACCTTATCCTTTGCTTCAGCATTATCCTTTCCCTTTACCGCAAAATAGAACTTAATCTTTGGCTCTGTTCCTGATGGCCTTGCGGTGATTATGCTCTCATCCTCAAGGATTATCTGAACAACGTTTGACTTTGGTAAATCCCCGATTCCCTTTAGGTAATCTTTAACTTCCTTAACCTTTATTCCTGCTATATCCCTTGGCGGCTCCATTCTTAGCATCTCCATTATTTCCTTAATCCTTTGACTTCCTTCTATTCCTTCTAATGTTACCGATTTTAAATCCTCAACAAAGTAGCCATATTTTTCGTATAAGGACATTAATCCCTCATAAAGGCTCATTCCCTTTAGCTTGTAGAATCCTGCCATCTCGCATATTAGCATTGAGGCTATAACTCCATCCTTATCCCTTACAAAATCCCCTGCAAGGTATCCATAGCTCTCCTCAAAGCCAAATATAAATTTTCTATCCTTCTTTTCCTCAAATTCCTTAATCTTTTCCCCTATGTATTTAAACCCTGTTAAAACATCCATAATCTCAACATCAAAGCTTTCTGCAATCTTTCTTGCCATTTCCGTTGTAACAATTGTTTTTATAACCACTCCATTTTCAGGCATCTTTCCTGTTGCCTTAAGGTTTTCTAAAATATAATGGGTTAAAAGGGCACCTGTTTGGTTTCCAGTTAAAACGACATACTCTCCCTCTTTGTTTTTAACAACAACCCCAACTCTGTCGCAATCTGGGTCTGTTCCTATAATCAAATCCGCCTCAAGTTCCTTTGCCATTTCAATTGCCCTTGTGAAAACCTCATGCTCCTCTGGGTTTGGATACTTTACCGTTGAAAAGTTTGGATCTGGATTTTCCTGCTCCTTTACAACATAAACATTTTTATACCCAATCTCTTCTAAAACCCTTCTTACAGGCTTGTTTCCTGTTCCGTGAAGTGGTGTATATATAACCTTTAAAGTATCTTTAACCCTTTCAACAACATCCCAATTAACAGTAAGTCCCTTTACAAGCTCAACATAATCCTTTTCCACTTCATCATCTATGTAGTTAAAAAGGCCTAAATCAACCGCCTTATCAAATTCCATAGTCTTAATATCGCTATAATCAATTGAAGTTATCTCCTTTAGGATACCTTCTGCATGTTCCTCTGTAACCTGCCCTCCATCTGACCAATAAACCTTGTATCCATTATACTGCTTTGGATTGTGAGATGCGGTTATAACTATCCCTGCAGTAGATTTTAAATTTCTAACTGCAAAGGAGAGCATTGGCGTTGGCCTTAATTCCTTATACATATATGTCTTTATTCCATTTGCATTTAATATAAGGGCAGCTTCCTTTGCAAATCTATCGCTATAAAGCCTTGAATCATATGCAATTGCAACAGAAGGATTTTCAATTCCTTGCTTTTTTATATAATTTGCAAGTCCCTGTGTTGCCTTTCTTACAGTGTAAACATTCATCCTATTAGTCCCAGCACCTATTATTCCCCTAAGTCCTCCTGTTCCAAATTCGAGTTCTTTATAAAATCTTTCCATTATTTCCTTTTCATCAAGTCCCTCAAGCTCTTTTCTCGTATCCTCATCAAACTCAAGCCACTTTTTATACATATCCATATATTCCATCAAAAACCCCTCCTTAAAACGGCATTATTTTCTATTTTATACGAATACTTTTATTTTTACAACTAAAAAAGTGCCTTTGTTAATCGGCACTTTCAATATTAACCAAGTCCTTTTCATTTAGAATTTTTACAAATTGCAATAATTCATTATCTTTATAATCTCTTTCAATTTTTCTAAAACCATAACTTTCATAGAACTTAATTAAATATGGAACATCTTTACACTCAAGCATTATCAGACGTCCACCTAAGCACATTTGTCCATCTAAAATTGTATTTAAACAGTAATTCATTATTTCATCGCCTTTAATAATATCTTTATACAAATCATTTTTCCCTAGCTGTCCTATTAATATTGCTGGAAATTCTAAGATCCTTTCTCCGTGTATTTTGGCACTTAATCCATCAAATTCTTTTATTTTACGATTTGAAAACTTTTCATCTACTTTTAAAACTTGTAAAGCCAAAGTATAATATGCTAATATTTGAAATTCAATTTCTGCTTTATCTTCATTATAAATTAAAAAAGTTCTACTTTTGCCTAATTTTTCAAACATTATAGCCCTATTCTTCAAAAACAATTCAATATCTGAATCTATATTACATTTAAAATTGGTCAATAACTCTTGCGTTTTTTCTATACCTGCTAATTCAAGTAAACTCTTTAGCGAGATAACATTCGTTTTAATTTGTTTTCACCTTCCTTTTGTCTCTCAGGTGATGTTAAGCTTCTATCTATTTTAAGTTGTTGTGGTTTTTCTAATATTATCCTAGTAAAGGATTCCACAGCTTTTTCACTGTCTAGAATAAAGTTTTTATTAAAAGATGATGTCGCCATCGTTATCCTCCTTTCTAATACATAATCCACCTTCTAATATATATTATACCATTATTATTAAAGTATTGATATATTTATTACTTTAAATTTCATTTTTTAATATTCTTATAATACGGACTTAAATTTATAAACAGCTTCTTTAATTCCTTTACATCGCAATATTTTTCAAAAATGTGTTCTAAAAGCTCCTCTTGCCTTGTCTGTCCTAAAGTTAACCTATAAAGAGATAATATTTTAATTATCCTTTCATACCTTTCAACATCTTTACTAAGCGGATAGGCAGGAACAAATCTTTCAATCTTTATTTCTTGATTGTCTGGTATGCACCAATATGGCACTAAGTCTGATTCATCCTTCTTAAGCTCTTTTGTTGCATAATCAAAAATCTCATCCCAAACATCATTTTTAAAAGTAATTCTATCCCCATACCTCTTAACTAAATTCTGCCTTATCGCAAGGCACTTATATCTATTTATCCTGCCCTCCCTCTGCTCTAAATCTATAGGATTTAAAGGAAGGTTCCAATGCATTATTTTTCTGCAATATAAATGAAAGTCCAAACCCTCTTGTCCAATAGATGTAGTTGCTAAAACAAAGGGCCTAAATGGGGAATTAAATGCCTTTCTTATGCTTTCCTTTCTATTTGTATCAGAAGTGGTCTCATCGCTTTTATGGTAGGATACTGCATAATGGGAGCGCATCTGAATATCCTCTGTTTTTTCACCTTTTATTCTTCCTTTAAAACTTTTCAGGGTATCAACTTTATAACTTGCAGTATGAGTTTTTACTGTTTCAATCATAGTATCGCCTATGATTTTAATCTTATCTTTTGAATCTTTTATAGAGTATAAGTCAATTATCATATGTTTATATTCATCCAATAGCGCTTGAAAGTTACCATGTTTACAGTAAAGCAAAACATTTTTCCAATAGGCCCTATCTTCACTCTCAACTCCTATTCTTTCTAATAACCTTGCAAAAATATTTTTTTGTTTTTCCTTTTTCAAGCCATCATCATTAAAGGATAAATCAACTGCAGCTATAGCTTCTGGTTTATTAAACATGTCCATAACAGCCTTTGCAAATTTTGTAGCATATAAACTGTTGCCTTCATATGTCCTGTATGAACAAACTGCTGGTGAAGATATTGCCATATTAACAAGCACATCATCTAAATCCTTTGGCATTTTTCCTAATTTTAATTTAGACTTTAAATCATAATATTCTTTTAATTTTTGAATATGGGCTTTAAATCCCTTTGCCCCTTTTTCATCATCCACAAGCTCCTTTATTACCCCATTTAAAGCATCAAACCAATTTTCAACATAAACACCATCATCTAAGAGCAGTGGGGTTAAATAATACCATCTGTCGTCCTCTCTGCTGGTGGTTTCTTGGTATATTTTTAGTTTTGATAATAATTTATTTATTTTTTCTTTTAAATCCTTTTCAATTTCCGACAAAGTCTTTTTTTCGTTAAGATACTTTATTGGATCATATAGATTAGCTAGCGTTTTAGAAGGATATAAAAGGCAGAATAAACTCATAGCCTGGGGACTTTCTAAAAGCAAGCTAAATCTCAATCTTGGATAAGGAAATCTTTTATTGTTTGGCGCAAAATAATCTGCATTTTGCTTATTTGAAGAAACTTCTAAAAGCTTCCCTATAGTCCTTCTTTCACATTCATACGATACTAATGAAGCTATCATTCTTGGGACCATTTCCCATGATGAAAAAACTAATATCTTTGAAAAATTTTCGTTGCCTTTAAAGAATCCTTTAAATTCGTAATAAGGCTTTGAAGGTGGAACCCACAGAAGAAGCTGTGAATTATTCTTAAAAGCTTCATCTAAAAGTTTTTGAAGCCTAGAATTTGTTATATCAATTTTTTCATATCTTCTTACAGCATCCTCGTCAATCCACAATAATTTCTTTTCAGCAAGATGTATATCCTGAGGATTATCTTTAAAATATTTTTCTATGTATTCCTTAAGCTTATATTCCCTCATAAAGGACATTATATAAGGCGATGATTTTACATAATCAACTGGAACGCTAAATTTTAAACCAATTTCCTTAATCAAACTTTCAGCTTCTATATATGATAATATATCCTTTTCGCTGATTTTTAATGTCTCTTTAGCTTCCCTATCATCAACGAAGTCCCCTTCTTCAATTGCAGATATTCTTTCTGTTCTACAGACTGCCCTATATAGAGCATCTTCAGCGTTATTTTTTGCCTCAATAACGGATATAAAATCGAAATTTAACTCCCTTAACTTTATTGAATAATCCTTCCAAATTTCCTTAAATTCTTTAAGTTTTATTTCATCATTAAACAAAAAATTAATTACTTCAAAAAATTCCACATAATGTTCATCAAGTTTAATTTCGCTTATTTCCTCCATAGTAGAAAAAAGTTTATATGGAGTTGCAGATAAAAGAAGCACCTTTTCCTCTTTACCCTTTAAAAATTTGCTGACCAAAAGGCCGATTTCTGTAGAACTATCTTCACTAATCAAAAATTTAAATCGCTGAAATTCATCCATTATTATTAAATCCGGATTTAAAAAATCAAGGCTAATACTTGCAAACATTATTCTTAATTTTGATATCAGCCTATAAATTACTGTTTTTTTACCTATTTTATTATTTCTTAAATCTAAACATACTTTAACTGTTTCATCATATATTTCTTTAAAGTTGCTATAGCTTTTAATTTTTTCAATGATCGTTTTTAAATATTTACCATTTGTCTTTTCGTTACACCTTTTTACCCTTTCTTCGTATTTTAACAATTTGTTATTAAAGCTTGATGTTGCAGTATCAGTAAGGATAATATTTAATTCCTTTAAATAATCATTAAATATTCCCATTTCCTTAAGAATTACAAAGATCAGAGCCCTCTCATCTGCATTGCCATAACCACCGTTTATTAGATTAAATGATGTTGAAGGCGTTATTGGAATTAGTTGAATATAGTTTCCGTTGTTTTTAAGCTCTATTTCCTGCTCAAATACCTTTAAATGCTGCATTGATATTCTTGTATCAGATATATTATCTATATAATCATTATCTGTAACCTTCAATTTCCTTATATTTTGATTTGCTATATTTAAATTAGAGCAGACATATACTACTTTAAAAATATCTTTTTTATACTTTTCTTTATAATGCCTTGCAAGTTTTGCAATAGTTCCCTTTGCAATCAATGTCTTACCAAGGCCAACCTCATCGGCAACCAAAACTCTATTTTGTCCATTAATAAAGAGGGAAAAAACATGCTCAACTGTAGCCCTTTGAAAATCCTTAAGGCTATTTAAAACTTCTTCTTCAATGCAGCTCAAATTCATTTATTTACCACCTTCTCAAATAAACTAAATATTTCGTAAAATTCCTCTGGTATTATATTTTTATCTGTTATCAACCCGACTAATCGTTTTATATCCTCAAACTTTTCTTTAGAGTAAACCGCTGCCTTTAACATCTTTTCATATAACCCAGACAAAGCAACTGAGCTATTATGAGAAAATCCTCTATTAGATGTGTTTTCATTTTCTACTGCCGATAAAAGATAGTCTTCACCTAATAAAAAGTTTACATACTGAACAAATACATTCCTATCTCTTATTATATTATTGGCCACAGCTCGTTCTCTATTTTCAGGCAGACCCTCTAATGATATTTTTATAACCCTTCTTATTTCATCTTCACCATCTAAAGCTTTAATTAAATAAAACTCAGAAAGCTCAAGAAGATTTAAATTATCAAAAACTATATTTTTTGAAATGATCTTTTCTACATTTTTAAGTAAGGGTGAAATAGTCACTGTTAAATTATCAAAAGTAAAATCACCTTCAAATTCTATTTCAACAGAATATTTATCTTTTATAGCCTTAACCTTACCTCTTACTTTCGATCTGCATATTTCTTTTATAACCCTTTCAAGATTGTTATAAGAAAAATCATTTTCTTTAAAATCAACAAGTTCAACCCTTTCAAAGGGATTTTCTTTTTCACTTTCGCCGAATATTTCTTTTTTTATCTTAGCTATATCTATATTTTTTTTGCTCGAAATTAATCTTAAAACAAACTCAATATTCCCATAAAATGCACTGTGAGAAGCATTAAGAGAACCAAGTATAAGTTCACTTTTATTTCCCTTTTCAATCAAATATATTTTCGAATGAATATCTTGCCTATTATTCTCTAAATCCACTGTAGCATTTTCTCCATCTATTACAATATCCTTTAATGCATATACTTCAAAATTAGAAGCAGAATTAATTTTTAGTTTTGAAAGTTCTGATTTTCGTGTAATCAAAACATTATTTTTACTTTTTGCCAAATCATTTAATTGCCTTATTACCGTTTCACTTAAAAAAGGTGATATAACTAATATCTCATCAAAACTTTTATTAAATGCATCTATACCTTCAATCGAATAATCCTCTATTCCTATTGGATGAAAATAAAAATCCTTAAAAAGTTTATTGTCCACTTCAAAGTTAACCTGCATAATCTCATCAGCTAAGCTTTTTATTTTTCTTTTTTGCTTATATTTAAACCACCATTTTCTAAATTAATTAGGCTTAATAAAAAATCCCTTATAGGCTTATTCTTTTCCTTTATCGTTTTATCCTGTATCCTTCCCTCAAGGCATACTGCTACATCCCAGCTATTGTCAAAGGTTAAATTTCTGCTTAAAACAATAAAGCGATATATTGAATCTTTATCATTTGTGTATTTTATAAACCAAGTTTTAGGATGAAAGGATTTATTGTTTTTCATATTTATTTCCGCAACCATTTTTTCAAGCAAAATATATAAAGTATTACTTTTAAAAGGAGCCTTTATTTGTCCCCCCTGACAAAAAACAGCTGTTTTATCCGCTGTTTTACTAAGAGCCTCAAACATATAAATTGGGTTGTCCTTTATATAACCATCAATGTCCTCTGATAATCCAAGGCTAATTGAAGTCCCAATCAGAGCATCAAGTTCCAGCGAATATGTGGTTCCTACGCAAAAATCCAATCTATACCCAAATGGTGCTGATAAAATACTGCTGTAATCTATTCTATCTGAAGTTAATTTAAACATCTTCCCCACCCAATCCATTAAATATATCTTCTATAATTCTCCTTGCATTTGGAAATCTATACTGCAATTTATCAATGCCAACCCATCCTTTATAAATAAAATTTTCCTTGTTTAAAAGTTTTGCCCTCTTTGGACCTTTAAGATCCTTTTCCCTTTCAATTATAATCTTATCTAATTTTTCTATATCTTCATTAAGCATTGCATCTTTTAAATTATAAAGAAAATTAACAAGTCTTCTGTTTTTAACATTACACCTTGCAATAACGCTATTTATATCTATTTCAGCAAATTTTTTAATATTTCCTTTCCATATTTCCCATTCATCATCAACTCGTTCATCCTCACCATTTGAAAGGATTACGTTATACCTAATATGGGCACCATATATAAAATTTGCAAAATCTCTTGCCATAAAAAAGTCTTTTTTTATATCATCCGGGAACAAATTAATTATACCCTCTAATTCATCGAAACTTTTAATATCTAGAATTCCCTTTATTTCATTTTTTAATATATAGGCAAGCATAGTTCCACTGCAGCTTTTTATTATCGCTTCCTTTAAAAATTCTGCTTCCTCTTTAGTTAAATTTATCAAAATATTTTCCCTCCAATTATCTGGAAAATACGGCAAATTCCAAAACTTAATATAGCCATCTGTAAGTTCAGCATCTTTATCATCTGCATCCTCATCATCTTCATTTTTCTTTTTCCCTAATGACTTGGTTTTTTCCTTCCTTTCATTTAACCTGCATATAACTTTAGCATAATCATATATAGACATTTTTTTGTCAGTAAATATGCCATATGTCTTAATACCATTCCAATATATATCCGATGGCTTTCTTTTTAGCCTTTTTCCCGACTCTTGTCCTATAACCCCTGTTTCCCCACTCCTTTTTAAAACATCAATCAAACTTAACTCCTCATCATGAAGTTTTTCAATAAATTTTTCAGGCGTCATCCTATTTAATTTTTCTATTTCCTTTAAAATATAACCTGTAATCAAAAAATATTTAGCCCTTGTTTGGATAGTTGATGTTCCTGGGAAAAATATATCTGAAAAGGCATCCCTAATAACACCAACTCCAAGTTCATCAACAGCACCAGGCTCAGTTAAAAGATTGATAACATCCAAAACCCTTTTCCTTTGTTCTTTCGAAAAATCAACCCAATCAATAAGAAAATTTGGCATATTGGTCCTCCTAAATAACAATAATTAAATCAAGCAGCTTTTTTTAGCTTTTTCTTTACAATATTTACAAAATACACATATTCCTCAAGCTTAAAAATATGAATCATTCCAAAGTAAACCAAAGCCCCAACAAAGGCACAGCCAAATACCGAAATCACATCTCCCTTAAAGCCTGTCCCAAACTTAAGCTGCAAAAATTTATTTAAAACAAACACAACTGCCCCCATAACAAGAGAAGATAAAAGCATCTTATTAAAGGAACTTATAAGCTTTTTCATCCCTATATCCTCAATTTTCCTATTCAAACTTCTTATTAAAAGCAATGTAACAACAATTACAGAAATCGATGTTGCAAGGGCAAGTCCTGAAACCCCCATTATTTTAACTAAAACGATATTTAAAATTATATTCAAAACAACCCCTACAACACCATTTATCATAGGAGTTTTTGTATCCTTAATGGAATAAAAGGCCCTTCCTATAACATCCCTAACGCCTACAAAAATCATACCTGGGGAATAGAATAGAAGTGCAAGGGATGTTAAATAGGCAGCATTATTATCAAAGGCTCCCCTTTTAAATACAATATCAACAATAGGCTGCCTTAAAACCATCATCCACATTGTTGCAGGAAGCATAATAAGTAAAATTACGTTTATCCCCTTAATTAGCGCATCCTTATATGCCTTTAAATTCTCTTGGGCAGAATATGTAGAAAGGGTTGGGTATATAACCGTTGTTATTGCAACGGCAAAAATACCATAAACAAACATATTAAGCTTATTTGCAAAATTCAAAACTGCAATTGAACCTTCTCCAACAGTTGTTGCAAGCATTCTGTCAACTAAAAAATTAACCTGAGACACCGATGTTCCAATAATTACAGGAACCATAAGCTTAACCATTCTTAATATGTTTTCATCTTTAAAATTGAAATAAAACTCATACCTATATCCTAATCCTTTAAACTTCGGAACCAAAAATACAAACTGAACAAAGTTTGCCAATATAGTTGCCAAAGTTAAGCCCAAAATGCCAAACTTACCTGCCAAAAGGGCTAAATATGAAATTATAACAACATTCATCAAAACTCCAACAAAGGCAGGAGCTGTAAACTCCTTGTGAGACTGCAATATCCCTGTAAAAATACTTTGCATTGCAATAAAGATCATCGAAATAAACATCATCTTTGATACAGCAACAGCCCTATTGAAAACAACCAAATCTCCTCTAAACCCAGGTGCAAATAGCATTACAATATATTTTGAAAAAATGATTCCAAATAAAATAAACCCAATTACTATTATTCCAACGATATTTATAACATTGTTAACAAACCTTACCCTATCCTCTTTACTTTTCTTTTCAATAAACTCCGTAAGAATTGGAATAAAAGTTGTTCCAATTCCACTTCCAATGCTTCCAAAAATAAGCATAACAAGCCCTATTGCAAAGGTATATATATCCGTATCATAAGATGCACCAAACCTAAAAGCAAGAAGGGTTTCACGAAGAAACCCTAGAAGTTTGCTTAGAATAGTGAAAATAATTATAATTATCGAACCTTTTAGCAATTTCTTATTCATTTTATCACCTTATAACTTTATTATCTTGTCTCGGTTTTCTAAAACTTCTTTAGTTGCATTTCTTGTGTCGAATACAACCTTTGCATTTTTTACTATAAAATCATAATCATACTTTGAATGGTCTGTTGTTATTATTACTATATCCGCATCCTTTAAAGTTTCTTCTGTAAGTTCAACTGACACATAATGCTTTCCGTTGTGTGTAAACTCTGGTATATATGGATCGTTGTATGAAACTTTAGCATTTCTCTTTTCAAGATGTTCAATAACCTTTAATACTGGTGATTCTCTTAAATCATCTATATCCTTCTTATACGCTGCACCTAAAAGTAAAACCTTTGAACCGTTAAGTGGCTTTTTAAAGTCGTTTAATATGTGTGATGCCTTTTCCACAACAAACTCTGGCATGTAGTCGTTTATTTCCCCTGCTATTTCAATTAGTCTTGTATGATAATCATATTCCCTTGCCTTCCATGTTAAATAGAATGGGTCTATTGGAATGCAGTGACCACCAAGACCTGGTCCTGGATAGAATGCCATAAATCCGTATGGCTTTGTCTTTGCTGCTTCTATAACTTCCCATACGTCTATTCCCATTCTTTCGCAAAGAATGGCCATTTCGTTTACAAGGGCTACGTTTATATTTCTAAACGTATTTTCAAGTATCTTTTCCATCTCTGCAACCGCTGGTGATGATACTGTAAATATTTCTCCTTCTAAAACGTTTCTATATAAAGTTGCTGCAATCTCTGTGCAGTCCTTAGTAACCCCACCTACTACCTTTGGAGTATTCTTTGTCTTGAAGAACTTGTTACCTGGGTCAACCCTCTCTGGTGAGAAGGCAAGATAAAAGTCCTCTCCACACTTTAATCCTGTCTTTTCAAGTATTGGCTTTACAACTTCCTCTGTTGTTCCTGGATATGTTGTTGACTCTAAAACTACAAGCATTCCCTTATGAAGATACTTTGCTATGCTCTCTGTTGAATTTACAACATATGTTATATCCGGCTGCTTATACTTATCAAGTGGTGTTGGAACGCATATTGCAACGCAGTCAACCTCTGCAATTTTTGAATAATCTGTAGTTGCATAGATCATTCCCTTTTTAACAAGATCAGCAAGCTCCTCATCAACAACGTCCCCTATGTAGTTGTGTCCTTCGTTTACCATATCGCATCTTTTTTGCTGAATATCAAAACCTATTACCTTGTAACCTGCCTTTGCCTTTTCAACTGCAAGGGGCAGCCCAACATAACCTAAACCAACAACACCGATTATAGCTGTTTTATTTTTAATTTTTTCTAATAAAGAATTTTTGTAATACATAAATAGAACCTCCCATATATTAAATTAAATAATATAGTTAAATTTTAGTTTATTTGTTGTCAAATTTTCTTATCAAATAAGCAAAACATTCTTGTTGTTCTAATTTAATTTCAGGATATAAAGGAATTGCAAAAGTTCTTTTTGACAATCTTTCTGAAACAGATAAATCTCCTTCTTTATATTCTAAATATTTATATACATTTTGTAAATGAAGCGGAACTGGATAATAAATACCTGTAGCAACTCCATTATCATTTAAAAATCTATTTCTTCTCTTTCTTCATGTTGAAGTATATATAAGTGATAAATATGTTTACATCTTTTATCTTCATAAGAAGTTATGCATGTTGAAAATAAAAGAAGTATTGAGAATAAAAGATTAAAAGAAGAAATTCTTAAAATATATAATGATAATAAAAAACGTTATGGAGCTCCTAAGATCTATAAAATACTAATAAATCAGGGAGAATTCATAAGTTTAAAGAGAGTTCAAAGGTTCATGAATGATTTGGGGATAAAGTCAATAGTTTGTAAGAAGTATAAGCCCCACTCATCTAAAACCAAGTTAGAAGAAAGGGAAAACATCTTAAAAAGAGATTTTTCCACAACTATAATCAACGAAAAATGGGTTACCGATATTACATATATCCATACTCTGCGTGATGGATGGTGTTACCTTGCTTCTGTGATGGACCTTCATAATAGAAAAATCATAGGCTACGCCTTTGATAAGGTTATGGATACTGATTTAGCAATTAGAGCTGTAAAAAACGCTTATGAATGTCAGAAACCAGGTGAACAGGTCATATTACACAGTGCACAGTGATTTAGGATCACAGTATACAAGCTCTAAATTTGCATAATATATATCAGAAATTAAATTCATTCGCTCATTCAGTTGCAAGGGAAATCCCTATGACAACGCCTGTATTGAGTCTTTTCATGCTGCCCTAAAAAAGAAGAAGTTAATCTAGTAACCTACTATGATTTTAATGCTGCAAAGCTGGCAATATTTGAATATATAGAATCATGGTATAACAGAAAGAGGATCCATAGCAGCATAGGGTATATTATCCCTCAGCAATGCTAGAATAGGGCTAAAAAATTAGCATAAAAAATTCGTGTTTTTGTGTCTACTATATTGACATAAATCCACATAGTCTCGTAGAAAGACTTAATTCAGATCCTGTTTTAAGATATTCCTGTGGTTTAGATATTAAAAAAAGCACCTTCTGAATCAACCTTTAGTAGGTTTCTTGATAAAATTTCCTCATCTGATTACTTGCAAGAGGAATTTAAAGACTTAGTTTTAAAAGCTAAGAAATTGAGTATCATCGATGGAACCGAAGTAGCAATAGATTCTACAAAATTGGATTCCTTCGAAAGTCCAAAGCCTAAGTCTAAAATTGAGAACAATGGTATTTCCCCTCATTTGAAAAAAAAGGATACTGATGGCAATGATGTTAAATGGTTTGGCTGGAAGACTCATATACTTGCTGATTGCAAAAGCGAGCTTCCGCTCAATGTAATTATTACTCCTGCAAGTAAAAATGATAGCATTGCAGCAATACCTTTAATAAAACAGCTTAAAGAATTCTATGGTTCAGCATTTACACCAAGCTATTATATCTGGATTTCATAAGGTTAAATCTTTGGCATTATTAAATTGTATAACAATAATTACAGAAACAATTGCTGTAAACACTAAAAAACATTATCCACAATAATTAAAGTAATTTTATATATTTTAAAGTAATCCACATTTAGTTAATTTAAAATTTTTTATTGTGCAAATTCCTCAATTACAATATTAACTGTTAACCATTTTATTGTTATTTATAGATTCGTTTAGTACACATTTTTAGGATTTTTAACAAATTTTTATAAAATACCATTTTTGTTAAGTTACATGTACATATGAGTATTATCACTATAAGTAACATTCATTATACTTTTACTTTTAATTACCACTTACTTGCTTTTTTAAAATCACACCATTATATATCTCATATAATTTCTCTTTATAAGCTTTCTTACCATATTTGGATATACAACTATAGGAAATGTTATAACTGTTATATTTTTCCCTATTTTCAAACATGTATCTCATAGCATGTGAGAAAGCCTCAACAGTATTCTCTTCTAAAAGGATACCATTTTCCTTATTAATTAAATTATTACTTCCACCATTTTTAAAAGTTATTACAGGATTACCAGAAGCCATTGCTTCTATATATACAATACCAAATGTTTCAAATTCACTTGCTAGGACAAATGCATCTGATCTTTGCATCTCTTTTGATACATCTTCACGTGACAAATGACCCAATAAAATAACCTGATTGCCTCTATTTAATTTCATTACTTTATTTTCCAGAAATTTTCTTTCTTCACCATCACCTATAATTCTCAATTGAACTCTGTCATTTATGGTAAACGCTTTACAAAATGCATCAATTACTATATCATGGCGTTTGCTTTTAACTAAATTTCCTACAGACAAAAATGTAAATATTTCATTTTTCTTTTTATCATTGCATAAAATAAACTTATCTGAGACCATATTAGGAAAAACTAGTATTTTACCACTTATTTTTGTTAATTCTTCGACACTTTCAAGCAACTTTTGAGAAACACATAAAAAAGCATCTGACATATCTACAGTTTTATATAAATATTTTATATGTTGCTTTGACAAAGATTTGGTTAAAACTCTACTACTATGTTCAGTAACAACAACAGGTATTTTGTTTTTTTCCCTAATAAACATGCAACATATCCTGCTGGATAAAAAGAATGTGCATGTATAATATCCGGATAACCGTGATCTTCTACTGCAGAATGAAACACTTTATTAATACTCCATTTAGCCATAGAAATACCCATCCAAGCGTTCCTACTTAACATGAAATTTGGTATTACAAACTGATAGGTTAACAATCCTTCATCAAAATACTTTATTAGTTTAAAATTCTCAGAAGAAAAATAAGCTTCCCTAGAACGAAAGGTACCGTTTAATAAAACAACATCATTTGCTAGCTCCAAAAGAGTCTGTGCCTGTTCTCTGAAAAATGAACCATTATTAGGTTTAGTATTTGATGGATACCATGATGGTATTACAAAAATCTTCAAATTATCCCTCCTTTTATATTTTAACAATATAAATGTATTATTTAATTCTGTTTTTTATAATTTTTTGTTAGAATCTGTAATAACATTATAAATATAAATTGAAAAATTAACCCTTTCAAATGATAATACAGTCTCAATTATAGAGATATATTAATTCACTTCTTTGCTATATCAAAACATATTGGCACTTTTATTTTATAATATAGGCTAAATGTATAAAATAGCATAAAACTCAACAATCAAAATTTAATAATAATATAATTCTAACGTATATGCGCTTCATTTTTTCTTTTGATTATTAACCTTTTTTTTAAATGAATATATATTTCCAATAGAAAACAATAATCCAAATACTATCCATACAGGATATATGCGTGTTAGACTACTAGAGCTAACAGTAAGAAATAAAAAAGAGATTGAAAATGATAGTATTAGCGAAGAAATAAATGGTTCATTTATGCTGTTATACATCATTAATATCTTAATATATATTAATAGAACACCCATTAAAAAAAACACTCCATATTCTGCCATTATTTCTAAAAATATATTGTGTGGATTAACACCTATATTAATTATAGTCTGTCCTGGGCCTAAACCCAGAAACAATGAATCTTTAGCTAATTTAAACGTCTGTTTTGCTAATTCAAGCCTTACTAAATCACCACCGTATAAATTATTATATAAATATGAAGTAAATCTTGTATCTAAATAAAAGTACGTAACACTACATATTGTAAGTATTAATACACTTAATATAAGCAGAAACATTATTATATTTTTATTATTTTTTTTCTATAATAAATAGCCTTGAGCATAATTTTAAAGCCTTGAAATTACTAGCCTGCTATGGCTAAATTTTTTTATCACTCACAAATATATTTCATAGGATTTCCTCCTTTTTTGTCGAATTATATTAATATAACAACATTCAATTTAACAACAAAAAGGAGGAAATCTCTATGTATCAACGTCAAGAAATTTTTAACATTATTGAATTTTTTACTTCTCAAAAACTTATCAATTTTTATACAACCCTCTTTGAAAATCTTGATTTATCTCCATTACCAGATAAGGTCCCCTCTAAATACGGCCCTACTGGGTTTTCTCGCCATGCTCTT
>NZ_CAKP01000112.1 GCF_000297115.1 Caloramator australicus RC3
CTGGGTCGTCTACCATGTCTGCCTTGTTTAGGAATACTACAATGTATGGAACGCCTACCTGTCTTGCAAGTAGTATGTGTTCTCTTGTCTGTGGCATTGGACCGTCTGCTGCACTTACAACTAAGATCGCTCCGTCCATTTGCGCTGCCCCTGTAATCATGTTCTTTACGTAGTCAGCGTGACCTGGACAGTCAACGTGTGCATAGTGTCTTGTTTCTGTTTCGTATTCAACGTGTGCTGTGTTGATTGTTATTCCTCTTTCCTTTTCTTCTGGTGCCTTATCTATTTCGTCGTATCTTGTTGCTTGTGCTCTTCCATACTTTGATAATACAAATGTTATCGCTGCTGTTAATGTTGTCTTACCATGGTCAACGTGTCCTATTGTCCCTATGTTTACGTGTGGCTTGGTTCTCTCAAAATGTGCCTTTGCCATTTAGATTACCTCCTTATGCATTCTTTTCCTTAGCTCCAACAATTTGAGCTTGGATGCTTGCTGGAACTTCTTCATAATGGTCAAATTGCATTACGTAAGTTCCTCTACCTTGTGTTCTTGATCTTAATGTAGTTGCATAACCAAACATTTCAGCAAGTGGAACATATGCTCTTATAACTTGAGCTCCACCTCTTGGTTCCATACCTTCGATTCTTCCTCTTCTTGAGTTTATATCTCCTATAACGTCTCCCATGTATTCTTCTGGAACAACAACTTCAACCTTCATTATTGGTTCAAGAAGAACTGGGTCCGCCTTTTGCATTGCATTCTTGAAGGCCATAGAACCTGCAATCTTGAAGGCCATTTCTGAGGAGTCAACTTCGTGGTATGAACCGTCAAATAGGATTACCTTAACGTCCATTACTGGATATCCTGCAACTACACCTGATAGCATAGCTTCTTGGATACCATTGTCGATTGCTGGTATATATTCTTTTGGTATTACACCACCAACAATGTTGTTAACAAATTCGTATCCCTTTCCTCTTTCTTGTGGAATAAGTTCAATCCAGCAGTGGCCGTATTGTCCTCTACCACCTGATTGTCTTACGAACTTACCTTCAGCCTTAACAGCCTTTCTAACTGTTTCTTTGTAAGCAACTTGTGGTTTACCAACGTTGCATTCTACCTTGAATTCTCTTTGGAGTCTGTCTACGATAATTTCAAGGTGCAATTCACCCATACCTGCAATTATAGTTTGACCTGTTTCTTGGTCAGTATATGTTTTGAAGGATGGGTCTTCTTCTGAAAGTTTTTGTAATGCAAGTGCCATCTTTTCTTGGCCAGCCTTTGTCTTTGGTTCTATGGCAACGTGGATAACTGGTTCTGGGAATTCCATCTTTTCAAGGATAATTGGCTTATCTGGATCGCAAAGTGTATCCCCAGTTATTACTTCCTTAAGACCAACGCATGCCCCAATGTCTCCTGCTCTGATTTCTTCAACATCTTCTCTGTGGTTAGCATGCATCTTAACAAGTCTTCCTATTCTTTCCTTCTTACCCTTTGTTGAATTTAATACATATGTTCCTGCTGTAAGAACACCTGAGTATACTCTAACGAAGGCAAGCTTTCCAACAAATGGGTCAGCCATTATCTTGAAAGCAAGAGCTGAAAGTGGCTCATCATCGCTTGCATGTCTTTCATCTTCTTCACCTGAATCTGGATTTATACCCTTAACTGATGGAATGTCAACAGGTGATGGAAGATATTCAACAACCGCATCAAGAAGTAACTGAACACCTTTGTTCTTGTATGAAGAACCGCAAACTACAGGAACAAGTTCTCCACTTATTGTTGCCTTTCTTAAAGCAACTTTTATTTCTTCTTCAGTGAACTCTTCTCCTTCAAGATACTTCATCATTAGTTCTTCATCAGTTTCAGCAACTGCTTCAATAAGATGTGTTCTGTATTCTTCAACGATATCCTTCATATCTTCTGGAACTTCAGTTTCTTCAGCTTGTGTTCCAAGGTCATCTACATAGATTATTGCTTCATTCTTTATAAGGTCAATAACACCCTTGAATGTATCCTCTTTTCCTATTGGAAGCTGTATTGCAACTGGCTTTGTTCCTAATCTGTCCTTCATCATTTGAATAACATTGAAAAAGTCAGCTCCCATTATATCCATCTTGTTTACATATGCTATTCTTGGCACTCCGTATTTATCTGCCTGTCTCCAAACAGTTTCAGACTGTGGTTCAACACCACCCTTTGCACAGAATACCGCAACAGCACCGTCAAGAACTCTTAATGATCTTTCAACTTCTACTGTAAAGTCTACGTGACCTGGTGTGTCAATTATGTTTATTACGTGGCCCTTCCATTGGCATGTTGTCGCTGCTGATGTTATTGTGATACCTCTTTCTTGCTCTTGAACCATCCAGTCCATAGTAGCAGCGCCTTCATGAACTTCGCCAAGTTTATGTGTTCTACCAGTGTAGAACAAAATACGCTCTGTTGTAGTTGTTTTACCGGCGTCGATATGTGCCATTATACCTATGTTTCTTACCTTCTCTAAAGGGAACGTTCTTGGCACAAATATTCCTCCTTTCTTTCTGCAAACATTTCTCTAATTTAACATAAATTTTACTTAAATGTTAATTAATACTATACCCCTAAATGTTATGCACATTTAGGGGAGTATAAATTACCATCTATAATGAGCGAATGCTCTGTTAGCTTCAGCCATCTTATGAGTATCTTCTTTCTTCTTAACTGCTGCACCTGTATTGTTAGCTGCATCTAATATTTCGTTTGCAAGCTTAACTCTCATGTATCTATCTCCTCTATTTCTTGCTGCTTCAACGATCCATCTGATACCGAGAGTTTGTCTTCTGTCTGGTCTAACTTCAACTGGAACTTGGTATGTTGCCCCACCGATTCTTCTTGCCTTAACTTCAAGAACTGGCATTACATTGTTCATTGCAGCTTCAAACACTTCAAGTGGGTCCTTTCCAGTTTTTTCTCTAATTATATCGAATGCACCATAAACAACCTTTTGTGCAACACCCTTCTTCCCGTCCCACATTACTTTGTTTATAAGCTTTGTAACAACCTTGCTATTGTATATTGGATCAGGAAGAACATCTCTCTTTGGAACATAACCCTTTCTTGGCACTTTCCTTCCCTCCTTAACATTAAATTTAAGTTCATCGGTACTCGGCATTTGCCGTAAAGTGCTCCATGCAATCTATTTAAACCCGAAGGAGTTTATATTGCACACAGCACCATTAAAACATTACTTCTTTGGTCTCTTAGTACCGTATTTTGATCTTTGTTGCTTTCTGTTAGCAACACCAGCAGCGTCAAGGGCACCTCTTATGATGTGATATCTAACACCTGGGAGGTCCTTAACTCTTCCACCTCTTATAAGAACAACACTGTGTTCTTGTAGGTTGTGGCCTTCACCTGGGATGTATGCTGTAACTTCAATTCCATTTGTTAGCCTTACTCTTGCGATCTTTCTTAACGCTGAGTTTGGCTTCTTAGGAGTCATAGTCTTAACAACTGTGCAAACTCCTCTTTTTTGTGGACATCCCTTTAATGCTGGTGACTTTGACTTGTATTGAACCTTTTCTCTACCCTTTCTAACAAGCTGGTTCATTGTTGGCATTTGTGCGCACCTCCTTCCAAAATGACACATCTATAATAAAGCAAATAATGCTTTATTACTCACTTAAAATACATGCTGTAGCTGCTCCTACATCAATGCCGCAAAGCATTCCTAATTTTTTCATCGTCTCAACAAAAACGACCTCAACGTTGTTTTGTTTACAAAGCTCTAATATAGGTGCTGTGACCTTTGCTTCTGCATCCTCAGCGATGTAAACAATCTTTGCTTGGCCGCTTTTTATTGCCTTTGCAGTTTGCTTTGCACCAACAACTTTTTTGCCTGTAAGTTTTGCAATCATGCTAATCCCCCTCCTTGTGAAAGTTCTACTTTCACCTTCATTGAGGAAATCATAAAACACACAAAATCAATTTTAACATTTTAATATATCATTGTCAATACTAGTAAAATTTTATTTAAGGGGGTAGGCCCCCCTTAA
This sequence comes from Caloramator australicus RC3, assembly GCF_000297115.1. Classification (GTDB taxonomy): domain Bacteria; phylum Bacillota; class Clostridia; order Clostridiales; family Caloramatoraceae; genus Caloramator; species Caloramator australicus. The sequence goes on from NZ_CAKP01000112.1 coordinate 4,042, forward strand.
ATTATTCAGCATCTTCCTCAGGTGAAATTTCTATGCTTCTGTATCTTACCATACCTGTTCCTGCAGGTATTAACTTACCTATTATAACATTTTCCTTCAATCCAACAAGCGGATCAATCTTACCCTTGATTGCCGCATCTGTAAGAACTCGTGTAGTTTCTTGGAAGGATGCTGCTGAAAGGAAGGAATCTGTTGCAAGGGCTGCCTTTGTTATACCAAGCAGCGTTGTTCTTCCAACTGCAGGTCTTAATCCCATCTTGATTGCCTTTTCATTTTCTTCATCAAATTCAAACCTATCTATAAGGCTTCCTGGAAGCATATCTGTATCTCCAGAATCTTCTATCTTAACCTTTCTTAGCATCTGTCTTATTATAATTTCAAGATGTTTGTCGTTAATATCAACACCCTGCAATCTGTAAACCTTTTGAACCTCAGCAAGAAGGTAAGATCTTACAGCATCTTCTCCCTTTATTCTTAGAAGATCATGTGGATTTACAGAACCTTCTGTTAACACTTCCCCTGCTTCAATTCTTTGGCCATCATAAACTTTAAGCCTTGATCCATAAGGAATTGGATAAACCTTTTCCTCTCCGTCATCAGATATTATAGTTACAATCTTTCTCTTTCTATCTTCTGTAACTTTAACAACTCCACCTTTTTCGCTAATAATTGCAAGTCCCTTTGGTTTTCTTGCTTCAAAGAGCTCTTCAACTCTTGGAAGACCTTGTGTGATGTCGGCACCAGCAACACCACCAGTATGGAAGGTTCTCATTGTAAGCTGAGTTCCTGGTTCACCGATGGATTGTGCTGCAATAATACCTACAGCTTCACCTATGTTTACTCTTTCACCAGTTGCCATATTCATACCATAGCACTTTGCACAAACTCCATATCTAGTCTTACATGTAAACACGCTTCTTATCTTAACTCTTGTTATACCAGCCTTTTCAATCTTTGAATATATATCATCAGTAATATATTCGTTCCTCTTTACGATAACTTCTCCTGTTTCTGGATGAATTATATCTTCTGCTGTATATCTACCTATTAGTCTATCCTTAAGAGCTTCGATTACCTCGTTTCCATCCCTTACTTCTTCTACATAAAAGCCTTCTGTTGTTCCACAATCTTCTTCTCTTACTACTGTATCCTGTGATACATCAACAAGTCTTCTTGTTAAATATCCTGAGTCAGCTGTTCTTAGCGCTGTATCTGCAAGACCTTTTCTTGCACCGTGGGTTGATATGAAGAATTCAAGAACGTTAAGGCCTTCGCGGAAGGAGGATCTAATTGGCAATTCTATAATCTTACCTGATGGATTAGCCATAAGACCTCTCATACCACAAAGCTGTCTTATCTGATTCTTAGAACCTCTCGCTCCTGAGTTTGCCATCATGAATATTGGATTGAATTTATCAAGATTATTCATGAGAGCATTTGTTACATTTTCTGTTGTCTTTGTCCAAGTATCGATAACCTTTTGATATCTTTCCTCTTCTGATATAAATCCTCTTCTGAATAGTCTTTGAATGTTGTCAACTTCAGCATCCGCTTCAGCAAGTAGTTTTGCCTTAGCTTCTGGAATAATCATGTCTGATACTGATATCGTAATGGCACCTATTGTTGAGAAGTGGAATCCTAATGCCTTTATCTTATCAAGAGTTATAGCAGTCTTTGTTGGTCCGTGCTTTTTATATACCCTCTCAACAATCTTACTTAACGCCTTCTTATCAACAAGAAAATCTATTTCATAATCGCATGCCTTATCTGGATCATTTCTGTCAACAAATCCTAGATCCTGTGGAACTGCTTCGTTGAATATAATCTTTCCAGGTGTAGTCTGAACTATCTTTGAAACTCTTTGCCCATTAATTTCCTTAGTAACTCTTACATTTATCCTTGCATGTAATCCAACTTCCTTTAATTGATAAGCAAGCAATGCTTCCTCTGGTGATGAGAAGTATTTTCCTTCTCCTGGTTCTCCTTCCTTTTCTATTGTTAAATAGTAGGAACCTAAAACCATGTCCTGGGTTGGCACTGTAACTGGCTTTCCATCGGACGGTTTTAATATATTATGGGCTGCAAGCATTAAGAACCTTGCTTCTGACTGTGCCTCAACAGAAAGTGGAACGTGGACCGCCATCTGGTCACCATCGAAGTCTGCATTGTATGCTGTACATACAAGTGGATGAAGCTTTATAGCTCTACCTTCAACAAGAACAGGCTGGAAGGCTTGAATACCTAGTCTGTGAAGGGTTGGAGCACGGTTTAGTAATACCGGATGGTCTAATATAACTTCCTCAAGTATATCCCAAACCTGGTTGTTAACTCTTTCTACCATTTTTTTAGCGTTCTTTATATTATGAGCTATTCCTTTTTCTACGAGTCTTTTCATTACAAATGGCTTAAATAGTTCAAGAGCCATTTCCTTTGGAAGACCACATTGGAACATTTTAAGCTCAGGACCAACTACTATAACAGAACGTCCAGAATAGTCAACACGCTTTCCAAGAAGGTTTTGACGGAATCTTCCCTGTTTACCCTTTAGCATATCTGAAAGGGATTTTAATGGTCTATTTCCAGGACCTGTTACTGGTCTACCTCTTCTTCCATTGTCAATTAAGGCGTCAACAGCCTCTTGAAGCATTCTCTTTTCGTTTCTAACTATTATGTCTGGTGCTCCAAGATCTAGGAGCCTTTTTAATCTATTGTTTCTATTTATAACCCTTCTATAAAGGTCGTTAAGATCTGAAGTCGCAAATCTTCCACCATCAAGCTGAACCATGGGTCTTAAATCCGGTGGTATAACAGGTAAAACTTCTAATATCATCCATTCTGGTCTATTACCTGATTTTCTAAAGGCTTCAACAACTTCAAGTCTTCTTATTATTCTAACCTTCTTTTGCCCTGTGCTGTTTTCAAGTTCCGCCTTAAGTTCCTTTGAGAGGGCATCAAGATCGATCTCCTGAAGAAGTTCCCTAATGGCTTCAGCACCCATTCCAGCTCTAAAGGAACCTTCACCATACTTTTCTATTGCTTCTCTGTATTCCTTTTCTGTTAGAAGTTGTTTTTTAACAAGGCCAGTATCACCTGGATCTATAACTATATACGAAGCAAAGTAAAGAACCTTTTCTAAGGATCTTGGGGACATATCAAGTATAAGTCCCATTCTTGATGGTATCCCTTTAAAATACCAGATGTGGGATACAGGGGCAGCAAGCTCTATGTGCCCCATTCTCTCACGTCTAACCTTTGATTTAGTAACTTCAACTCCACACCTGTCACAAACAATTCCTTTGTATCTTACTCTTTTATACTTTCCACAATGACATTCCCAGTCCTTAACAGGTCCGAAAATTCTTTCACAAAAAAGACCATCCTTTTCAGGTTTTAATGTTCTGTAGTTAATAGTTTCAGGCTTTTTTACCTCTCCCTTTGACCATTCCCTAATCTTTTCTGGAGAAGCAAGACCAATTTGAATTGAGTCAAAATTGTTTAACTCGAACAAGGGGACAGCCTCCCTTCATTTTATTCTTCGTCGTCAAAATTTAAATCGTCATCTATTGATTCAAAATCTACTATATTTTCATCAATGAATTCATCAAATCCTATATCATCATCTTCATTATATCCTTCTTCACTGTAATCATCTACATCTTCTGTTGTTGTCATAGGTGTTAGTGCTACATCGTCTCTAATTTCCATTGTATTTTGTAATTCATCATATTCTTCATCGTAGTCTATATCCTCTTTAATAGCAACTTCTTGTTTATCTTCACCAAGAACCTTAACATCAAGACATAGGGATTGAAGTTCTTTAATAAGAACCTTAAATGATTCTGGAACTCCCGGTTCTGGTATGTTTTCTCCCTTAACTATTGCTTCATAAGTCTTAACACGTCCTACAACGTCGTCAGACTTAACTGTCAATATTTCTTGTAGGGTATGAGCTGCACCATATGCTTCTATTGCCCAAACTTCCATCTCACCAAATCTTTGACCACCAAATTGTGCCTTACCACCAAGTGGCTGTTGGGTAACTAATGAGTATGGACCTGTTGAACGCGCGTGTATCTTATCGTCAACAAGGTGAGCAAGCTTTAGCATATACATATAACCAACTGTTACTCTATTATCAAAAGGCTCTCCAGTTCTTCCATCATAAAGAACTGTCTTTCCATCCGGATCATACCCTGCTTTAATTAAGCACTCTTGAATATCCTCTTCAGTTGCACCATCGAATACCGGTGTAGCAACATGCCATCCTAATTTTTTCGCTGCTCTCCCAAGGTGAACCTCAAGAACCTGACCGATGTTCATACGTGACGGAACGCCAAGAGGATTAAGAACTATTTGAAGCGGTGTCCCATCTGGTAGGTATGGCATATCTTCAACAGGAAGAACTCTTGAAATAACACCCTTGTTACCGTGACGTCCCGCCATCTTGTCACCAACAGAAATCTTTCTCTTTTGAGCGATATATACTCTAACAAGCTCATTTACCCCTGGTGGAAGCTCATCTCCATTTTCCCTTGTAAATATTTTTACATCAACTATTATGCCTGCTTCACCATGAGGAACTCTAAGGGATGTGTCTCTAACTTCCCTTGCCTTTTCACCAAATATTGCCCTTAAGAGCCTTTCTTCTGCTGTAAGTTCTGTTTCTCCCTTTGGAGTTACCTTACCTACTAATATATCGCCGGATCTTACTTCAGCACCTATTCTTATTATTCCTCTTTCATCAAGATCCCTTAATGCATCTTCACCAACATTTGGTATATCCCTTGTAATTTCTTCAGGTCCAAGCTTAGTATCCCTTGCTTCGCACTCGTATTCTTCTATGTGTATTGATGTAAAGACATCGTTCATAACCAGCTCTTCTGAAATAAGTATTGCGTCCTCATAGTTATATCCTTCCCAAGTCATAAATCCTATTAATATATTCTTTCCAAGGGCTATTTCACCTTGGTCAATAGATGGACCGTCTGCTATAATGTCGCCTGCCTTTACTCTATCGCCTTCGCTTACTATCGGCCTTTGATTTATGCAAGTTCCTTGGTTGGATCTTTTAAATTTCAATAGCTTATATGTTTCTATTTTACCATCTTCGTCCCTTTTAATTTGAATCATATCAGCAGTAACTTTCACAACTGTTCCATCAGATTTTGCAAGAGGAATTATCCCTGAATCCTTTGCAGCTTTATATTCTATTCCTGTTCCAACTATTGGTGCCTCAGTTTTAATTAACGGAACTGCCTGACGCTGCATGTTGGATCCCATCAAAGCTCTGTTTGCGTCATCGTTTTCAAGGAACGGGATCATAGCAGTAGCAACAGATACAACCTGCTTTGGTGAAACGTCCATTAGGTCGACATCATGTGGCGAAACTACTACTATTTCCTTCTTTGCTCTTGCTGTAACCCTCTTATCTATAAATCTTCCTTCTTCATCAAGAGGCTCATTAGCCTGAGCGATAATGTATTGGTCTTCCTCATCAGCAGTTAAATATACAACTTTATCTGTAACTCTTCCTGCTTCCTTATCAACAATTCTATATGGAGCTTCTATAAAGCCATATTCATTAACCCTTGCGTATGTTGCAAGTGAGTTTATAAGACCTATGTTTGGTCCTTCTGGTGTTTCTATAGGGCACATTCTACCATAATGGGAGTGGTGAACGTCTCTTACTTCAAAGCCTGCTCTTTCCCTTGAAAGCCCACCAGGACCTAATGCGGAAAGACGTCTCTTGTGAGTTAATTCTGAAAGTGGGTTTGTCTGATCCATAAATTGTGAGAGCTGTGACGAACCAAAGAATTCCTTAATCGCAGCAACTACAGGTCTTGTATTGATAAGCTGCTGTGGTGTAACAGCATCAAGATCCTGTATTGTCATCCTTTCTTTTATTACCCTTTCCATTCTGGAAAGCCCTATTCTGAATTGATTTTGTAAAAGCTCTCCAACGGATCTTAATCTTCTATTTCCAAGGTGATCTATATCATCAACATATCCTATTCCATAGGATAGATTTAAGCAATAATTAATTGATGCAAATATGTCGTCTTTAATAATATGCTTTGGAATAAGCTGATTTATTCTTTGTCTTATTGCATCCTTTATGTCATCTTCATTATCAAATTCATCGATAATTTCCTTAAGAGTTGGGAAATGAACTAATTCCTTAATGTTAAGGTCACTAAAATCATATGGTAATCCAAGCTTTGTAATATCAACAAAGTTATTTCCTATGACTCTTACTGGTTTGCCTTCAATTAATACTTCAACAACATTTACACCGCTGTGTTGAATCTTTTGGGCTGTCTCCCTGTCTATTCTTTTTCCTTCCTCGATTAATATTTCACCAGTAAGAGGGTGAGCAATGGTATGTGCAGCTACTTGATTAACTATTCTATTTGCAAGAGAGAGTTTTTTATTAAACTTATATCTACCAACCTTTGACAAATCATATCTCTTTGGATCAAAGAAAAGAGAATCCAAAAGAGCCTTTGCACTTTCAACAGTCGGTGGTTCGCCTGGTCTTAATCTTTTATAAATTTCTAATAGAGCTTCTTCCTTTGTCTTTGTGCTGTCCTTCTCTATTGTTGCCCTTAGATGTTCTTCTTCACCAAAGTAATTTATTATTTCATGGTCTGAACCACTTTCCATTAATGATCTTATAAACACTGTAAGAGGTAGCTTTCTTGTTCTATCCAATCTAACGTATAGTATATCGTTAGAATCTGTTTCGTATTCTATCCAAGCACCTCTATTGGGAATTACCGTAGATGAGTAAAGCTTTTTACCAGATCTGTCAATAGCTTCAGCATAATATACCCCAGGTGACCTTACGAGCTGACTTACGATAACTCTTTCTGCTCCATTTATTACAAATGTTCCCTGTTCGGTCATTAATGGGAAATCTCCCATATAAACTTCCTGATCCTTAACTTCCCCTGTTTCCTTATTAACTAATCTTACCTTTACTTTTAATGGTGCTGCGTATGTAGCATCCCTTTCTTTGCATTCTTCAACGGAATACTTAATATTGTCATAGTCCAATCTATAGTCAATAAACTCAAGGACTAGGTTCCCCGTATAGTCAGTAATCGGGTTGACATCTTCGAAAACTTCTTTTAGTCCTTCCTCTAAAAACCATTTGTAGGAATTGAGTTGCACCTCGATGAGAAGTGGCATGTCGATTACTTCTTTGATCTTTGAAAAGCTCATTCGGGTTCTTCTGCCCACTTTAACAGGATGTACCATTAAATCTCACCCCTTACTTAAAATAAATCCAACGACGATAAGACTCTATTTTAATATTTTTTACACAATGTATACAAATTATACAAGTCAAATTAGATGTTGCCCAAAAAAACAATAATATCCCATTATTCATGCATTTTAATATATTATCATAACATCATTAGGCTGTCAAGGAAATAGTAATAAATTTATACAAAAAAATATAAAGCGCCGGATTAATCCAGCGCTTATCATTTTAGCTCAATTACTTAATTTCAACTGTTGCTCCAACTTCAGCAAGCTTTGCTTTGATTTGTTCTGCTTCTTCCTTGCTTACGCCTTCCTTTAATGTCTTTGGTGCACCATCTACAAGGTCCTTTGCTTCCTTTAATCCAAGTCCTGTGATTTCTCTTACAACCTTGATAACCTTAACCTTTTCAGCACCTGCATTTGCAAGGATTACATCGAATTCAGTCTTTTCTTCAGCTGCTGGAGCTGCTGCACCTGCTGCTGCACCTGCTACTGCAACTGGAGCTGCAGCGCTAACACCAAATTCTTCTTCGCATGCCTTTACTAATTCATTTAATTCAAGAACAGTCATATTTTTTATAGCTTGAATAATTTCTTGTATTGTCATTTTACATACACCTCCATAGAATTTTATTAATTATGCATTAGCTTCTTCTTTTTGCTTTCTAATAGCATCAAGCACATAAACAAACTTCGCAACTGGTGATTTGATACTTCCAAGGAATTTTGCAAGTAGAACTTCTCTTGGTGGTATCTTTGAAAGTTCCTTAACCTTAGCAGTATCGAATAGTTGTCCTTGAACGATACCTGCCTTAAGTTCGATTGCCTTGTGGTTTTCTGCAAATTCCGCAAGCAATCTTGCTGGTGCAGTTGGATCATCATAGCTGATTGCAAGAGCAACTGGTCCTTCAAGGTAGCTGTCTAAACCTTCAAAACCAACTTCCTTTGCTGCTCTTAAAGTTAATGTGTTCTTAACTACCTTGTATTCAACGCCAGCTTCCCTCATCTTTCTACGAAGCTCAGTATCCTCTGCAACTGTAATTCCCTTATATGATGTCAAAATAATAGCTTGAGCTCTTTGAAACCTTTCAACTAGCTCTTTTACTTTTGCTTCTTTGATTTCTCTGTTGCCCACTTTGTGCACCTCCTTGCCCTTTATTTGTGAGGCCTTTTGAAATACAAAAGGCCTCTCCGTAGACATAGAGAGGCCTAAATATCCTATCTAAAACCTCGGTAGGTTGGGAAGCCCCGTTACGCCCAAAGGCACCTACTGTCTACGGTTTGTTTCCTTATTCAGAACACAACATTTATAGTTTAACATCATTTATCGATGATGTCAATATTATTCTAAAACTTTTACAGGATTTATCTTAATTCCAGGTCCCATCGTGCTTGAAACAACAACGCTCTTTATATATTGTCCCTTTGCTGCAGCTGGTTTTGCCTTTATTATTGCTTCCATTAAAGTATGGAAGTTGTCAGAAAGCTTTTCTACACCAAAGGACTTCTTTCCGATTGGAACGTGGATAATTGCTGTTTTATCAACTCTATATTCAACCTTACCAGCCTTTATTTCAGCAATTGCCTTTGCAACATCAAATGTAACTGTTCCTGATTTTGGGTTTGGCATTAATCCCTTTGGTCCAAGGATCTTACCAAGTCTACCTACTACACCCATCATATCTGGAGTAGCAACAACTACATCATAGTCAAACCAATTTTCCTTTTGAATCTTATCAACAAGCTCTTCTGCACCTACATAATCTGCGCCTGCAGCTTCTGCTTCCTTTGCCTTTTCTCCCTTAGCAAATACAAGCACTCTAACAGTCTTACCAGTTCCGTGTGGTAAAACAACTGCTCCTCTAACTTGTTGATCAGCGTGTCTTGGGTCAACACCAAGTCTTACGTGAACTTCTATTGTTTCATCGAATTTCGCTCTTGCAGTCTTAATAGCAAGATCTAAAGCTTCTTTTGGTGAGTAAAGCGTATTTCTATCTACAAGCTTTGCAGCTTCTAAATAGTTCTTACCTCTTTTCATTTCTATCCCTCCTCGTGGTTTTAACGGTTTTTACCTCCCACGCCTTAGCGTGAATTATTCTACGATTTCAATACCCATACTTCTTGCTGTTCCTTTAATCATGCTAATAGCTGCTTCTAATGATGCTGCATTTAAGTCAGGCATCTTAAGTTCAGCTATTTCTCTAACCTTAGCCATAGTTACCTTTCCAACCTTTTGCTTGTTTGGAACAGGTGAACCGCTTTCAATTCCAGCAGCCTTCTTTAACAATACTGATGCTGGTGGTGTCTTTAATACAAAGCTAAATGATCTATCAGCATAGATTGTGCACACAACAGGTATAATAAGACCTGCTTGCTTTTCTGTCTTTGCATTGAATTCTTTACAGAATTGCATGATATTTATACCATATGGACCGAAAGCTGGACCAACTGGTGGAGCTGGCGTAGCTTTTCCTGCTGGCAATTGAAGTTTAACAATACCTACTACTTTCTTTGCCATGTTCTAGCACCTCCTTAGAATGAACATTATAGTATTTTTTCAACCTGGTTGAAATCAAGTTCGACAGGAGTTTCCCTTCCGAACATGTTAACCAGAGCTTTAATCTTTTTCTTTTCCATGTTAATTTCTTGAACCTGAGCAATAAAGTTTACTAGCGGACCTTTAACTATCTTTACATTTTCTCCAACTTCAATATCAATATCAACAATTGGCTCAACTATACCCATTGCTTCAACCTCTTCATCGGTCAAAGGAACTGGTTTAGAGCCTGGTCCGACAAAACCTGTAACACCTCTTGTGTTTCTTACTACATACCAAGAGTCGTCAGTCATAATCATTTTAACTAAGACATATCCTGGATATTTTTTTCTTTGAACAACCTTGGTTTTGCCATTTTTTTCTTCTATAACTTCCTCCATAGGAATCTGAACATCAAGTATAAGATGATGAAGATTTCTATTATCTATGGTTTTCTCAAGGTTAGCCTTTACTTTGTTTTCATATCCAGAATATGTGTGAACTACATACCACTTTGCTTTGTCCGCCATACTCTAAGGGACCAGAGGGTCCCTCCCTCCTTTATCTAATATATTCTAATATCTTTCTAAGCAAAGTCCCGAATACTGAATCCATTATCCAAATCATAAGTGTAAATATTGCTAGGGTGCCTAATACTATTCCAGTCGTATTTACAACTTCTTTTCTTTCTGGCCAAGTAATCTTCTTAAACTCAGCCTTTAACTCTCTAAAATACTTCATTACTTTATTTTCCCCAACTTTATTAACTTTAACCTCTGCAGACATAAATTTCACACCCTTGTTTAAATTTACTTTATTATTTTGTTTCTTTATGAACTGTATGCTTTCTGCAGAATCTGCAATACTTTCTGAACTCTAATCTGTCTGGGTCGTTCTTTTTATTTTTTGTTGTATGGTAATTTCTTTGTTTGCATTCTTGGCATGCAAGTGTAACTTTTACCCTCACTGCTTACACCTCCTAATTTCGACGGAATGCTGCAACTAAATTGCACACTTCTTTTTTACATTATCATAAATGCAATTCCCTGTCAATATCATTACAAATAAAAGCGGAAGTCGCCATCGAAAGGGTGACTTCCGACCTTCGACCTCCGACTAATTATTATTCAAAAATCTTAGCAACAACACCAGCGCCTACTGTTCTTCCACCTTCTCTGATGGCGAATCTTAATCCTTCTTCCATCGCGATTGGTGTTATAAGTTCAACTTCCATGTTGATGTGGTCGCCTGGCATGCACATTTCTACTCCTTCTGGTAACTTGATTGTTCCTGTTACGTCTGTTGTTCTGAAGTAGAATTGTGGTCTGTATCCATTGAAGAATGGAGTATGTCTTCCTCCTTCTTCCTTCTTTAATACGTATACTTGACCTTCAAACTTCTTGTGTGGATTTACTGAACCTGGCTTCGCAAGAACTTGACCTCTTTCAATTTCGTCTCTGTTTACTCCTCTTAATAGTGCTCCTATGTTGTCTCCTGCTTCTGCCATGTCAAGAACCTTTCTGAACATTTCTACTCCTGTTACTACTGTCTTCTTCTTTTCATCTGTTAATCCTACGATTTCTACTTCGTCTCCTACCTTCAATACTCCTCTTTCTACTCTTCCTGTC
>NZ_CAKP01000111.1 GCF_000297115.1 Caloramator australicus RC3
TTGCTAAATGTGCTAAAGTGGGGAATGTTGTCAGTAAGACCAAATCCTAGAAACCATCTGTATGCAACATTTGTTTCTATTTCTTTTATTGTTTGACGCATAGATTTTATACCAAACATATATTGAATTAAAACTATTTTAATTAATACAACAGGATCTATGCTTGGTCTTCCATTATCTAAGCAATACATGTCCTTTACAAGATCATATATAAAATCAAAATTGATAACTTTTTCTATTTTTCTAACTAAATGATCTTCTGGAACCAATTGATCAACAGAGATAAATTCTACTTGTTCTCTACGAGTTTTATCTTTGTTGATTGTTAGCATACTTATCCTCCTTTATTACTTCGTATATTATTATATTTCGACATAAAAAAAGAGAATCCTTTTTTTGCGATGGATTCTCTTTAAAAAATTATACTTTGTCAACAGTCTGGGGCTACAGCATGTAGCCCCTATTTTAATTATTCAATCTTTTTAAATTTTTATTTTTAGTTCATCTGGAGTAACATAGATAGTTCTATTGGTATAATATATTACCATTCCGGGCTTTGCGCCGGAGGGTTTTTTTACATTTTTTATAGAAGTCCAGTCGACGGGGACATTGGTTGAATTTTTACCTTTGCTATAATATGCTGCAAGGTAGGCAGCTTCTAATAAAGCCTGTTCGCTCACAAAGCCCGATCTTGATTTAATTATTACGTGGGATCCTGGGATATTTTTTGTATGTAACCAAATGTCATCTTTATTTGCAAATTTTAAAGTTAAATAATCATTTTGGATATTGTTTTTACCTACATAAATATCAAAGCCGTCGCTTGAAATATAATGATGTGGGGCTGATTTAATTTGTTTTTTTGTATTTTTCCTTTGTTTTAAATAACCAGAAGACATTAGTTCATGTTTAATTTCTTCTAATGTATCAATATCGTTAGCGTTTTCTATACTATATAAGATGCCTTCTAAGTATTCTTTTTCTTGAAGGGCTTCTTTTAATTGCTTTTCTAATATTTCGGTTGTTGCTTTGTATTTGGCATATTTTTTATAGTATTCTTGAGCATTTTCAACTGCATTAAGGTTTTCATTTAGAGGTATGTTAATAAGGGTTAAATCTTTATCATAAAAATTTGGTAAACTAATTTCTTTTTGATTAGACTTAATGCTATATTGATTTGCCATCAATATATCTGCATAAATTTTAAAATTTTCATATCCTTGGCATTCGGATATTTTGTTATTGTAAGCTTCGATTTTTTTTATGTTTTTTTCTAATAAAGTTTTAATTAATTTTATGAGATCGCTATATTTATGTTTAAGGGTATCTTGGATATCCTTTTGATTATAAAATTTATCCAGTAATTCTGAGGGAGAATTTAGTATTTCTTTTTGATAATTTTTATAATTTTCAAGGTCAAAAATGTAATAGTCTATTAGTCTATTGTCTTGAGAATATAAAATATATAGAAAATCATTACTTTTTATCTTTGCTAAATAATAGAAGAAATTATTTTTAATAATAAGTTTATCATTATCGGATAAATCTTTTATATTTTTATCCTCAAAACTTTTACATATTTCAGCACTTAATTGTTTGCTAAGGCCTAAAAATGTTTCGGAAAAAAAATTAATTAATTTTTTAGAAGGATTTTTTACTATTAAATTTTCGAAAGTTTGTGCATCTATTTCAAGTGGATTTATCCTCCCTTGATTTGGTGGAAAAACATAATCCACTCCCGGGAGAACAAGTCTATATCTATTCATATCACTACCAAGGTGTTTAATAGCATCGATAATTTTATATTTTTCATCGAGAAGTATTATATTGCTATGTTTTCCCATTATCTCTATAATAATATAATAATATGAAGAATAGCCTAGTTCATCCTTACCTTCAAATTTAATTTCAACAATTCTGTCAAAATTTATCTGTTTTATATCTTCCAAGCGAGAGTTTTGTAAATATTTCCTTAATACCATTACAAAATTGGGTGCAGTCTGGGGATTTTCTTTGTTAATATTAGTTATTTGAATTCTCGGATAGGATGGATTAGAAGATAGAAGTAATTTATAATTGATTTTATCCTTTTTAAGATTTATTATTAAATCATCTTTAGTGGGTTGATGAATTTTATCAACTCTTGCACCTTTTAAATTAGATATTTCCTTTACTATGGCTCGAGTAAAAGCACCGTCAAATGGCATGAATGTTCCCCCTTTCTTAAAGTCATAATTGATTATAGCATTTAACTTATAAATGTAAAAGGAGGTCATAATATGTATTTTGCAAAAATGCATGGATTAGGTAATGATTTTATTGTAATAAATAATTTAGACGGTAGAAATATTGACTATTCAAATTTGGCAAGAAAAATATGCGATAGGCATTTTGGTATTGGTGCTGATGGCCTTTTAGTAGTAGAAAAGTCAAAGATTGCAGATATAAAGATGCTCATATTTAACAGCGATGGTAGTCAAGCTGAAATGTGTGGGAATGGAATAAGATGTTTTGCAAAATATGTGTTTGAAAAAGAGATACTAAAAAAAGAAAAAATGATTATTGAAACTTTAGCAGGAATTATGGTTGCGGAACTAAAAATTAATAATTCTTTAGTTAATTTTGTTAAAATTAATATGGGAAAACCTCAAATTAATAATATCGAAAGTATTTTCAATTTAAAGGTAGACAATTTAAATTATGAAATAAATTTAAATGAAAAAAAATTCATCGCTTCAACTTTATTGATGGGAGTTCCCCATACGATAATATATACTGAAGATATTAAAGATGATGATATTTTAATTTTTGGACCTCAAATTGAAAAATTGGATTTTTATCCTTATAAGACAAATGTTAATTTTGTAAAAGTGATAAGCAATAAAAAAATTAAGGTAAAAACTTGGGAAAGGGGAGCTGGACTTACACTTGCTTGTGGGACAGGATCCTGTGCTTCAGTGGTTGCAGCATACTTAAATGGCTTAACAAACAATTTAGTTGAGGTAGAACTTGAAGCTGGAAGCTTATTTATAGAGTATAATGATGATGTTTATATGGAAGGTCCTGCTGAATTTATATGTGAAGGGAATTTTTTTGAGTAACCTCTGAAAACCTCCGGAATATTATAATATTAGTAAATTTCTGGAGGGATTTTTTTTGAAATTATCAAATAGGATATCAGAAATTCCACATTATGTTTTTGCAAGATTAGAAGAATATAAAAAGGAATTTGAAAAAAATGATATTAAAATAATCGATTTAAGCATAGGGGATCCGGATATAAAAACACCTCAGTTTATAGTTGATGAATTAATTCATGTCCTTAATAGAAAAGATTTTTATAAATATCCGCCCTATAGTGGAACTAATGAGCTAAAAAAATCAATTGCAAACTTTTATAAAAGACATTTTGATGTTGATTTAGACTATGAAAATGAAGTTGGAATACTAATTGGAGCTAAGGAAGGGATAGCACATTTAATAATGGCACTAACAGACCCAGGAGATTACTGTATAATCCCTGATCCGGGTTATCCTGTTTATTTTTATTCATCATTAATTGCTGGATGCATTCCTTATAAGATATATTTACAACGAGAAAGGGACTATATGCCTAATTTATATGGGATCCATAATGAGGTAGTAAGAAAAGCTAAAATATTAATAGTTAATTATCCTAATAATCCTACAGGAGCTTGTGGAAATTTAGAGGTTTTTTCTGAGTTAATTAATTTTGGAATTAAAAATGATATAGCAATAGTGAATGACGCAGCTTATGTAAATTTAGTAGCGGAAGAAAGATATAAAAATAGCATATTACAAGTTGAAGGGGCTAAAAAAATAGCTGTTGAAATTGGAAGTTTGTCAAAGAGTTATAATATGACTGGTTGGAGAATAGGATATATTGTAGGTAATAAGGAGATAATAAAAAGACTATCAATTATAAAATCAAATATTGATTCTGGTCAGTTTTTGCCTATTCAATTAGCTGCGTCAAAAGCCCTTGATTATGGTGATTATTTTATAAGTTATATGAATAGTGTTTACGGGGAAAGGCGAAAAATTGTTAATAGCATATTAAAACAAGGGAATTTTGATATCTATGATAGTAAAGGAACATTTTATGTATGGTTTAAAGTTCCTGATGGTTATTCCTCAGAGGAATTTTGTGAAATAATTTTAAAAAAGGCACAAGTTATGATTACTCCTGGTAATGCCTTTGGAGATATGGGAGAGGGATTTTGTAGGATTTCATTGACCCTTCAAACAAATATTTTAAAATCAGCAGCAGAAAGAATTATAAAAATTATTTAGGGCATGCATTGCATGTCCAATTTAAATTTTAATTTGAACTTGAAAAAATGATATATTATTATGTATAATTAGGAAGAATGTAATATATTTATATACTAACGGCAGGTGAAAAATATGATAAAAAGTATGACTGGCTATGGAAGAGGAGAATGTGAAGAAAATAATAGACGATTTGTAATTGAGTTAAAATCAGTAAACAATAGATATTTAGATATTAACATAAGGCTACCAAAACATTTAATATCTTTAGAGGATAACATAAGAAAATACATATCTTCAAGGGTATCTAGAGGGAAAATAGATGTCTTTGTAAGTCAAGAAAAATTTAGTGATGACGATATAAAAGTTGTTTTAGATGAACAGGTAGCAAGTTATTATTATAATGTTTATTCTGAGCTTAAAAAGAAATTCAATCTTCAAGAGGAGATTACTCTTTCACTTCTTGCTAAGGCACCTGACGTAATTATTATCGAAAAAAATGAGGATGATGTCGAAACAGTTTGGGATACTATGAAAAAAGCTTTAGATGAAGCTTTATCTGTATTTATTGACATGAGAACTAAAGAAGGTTTAAAATTAAAACAAGATATTTTAGAAAGATGTATGATCATAAGTGAAAAGGTGAATTTGATAGAAAAAAGAAGTCCTAGTATAATTGATGAGTATAGAGAAAAGATAAAATTAAGGGTTTCTGAGTTTTTAAAGGATGTAGAAATAGATGAGTCTAGGTTGTTAAATGAAGTAGCATTTTTTGCTGATAAAGTTAATATTGATGAAGAAATAACGAGATTAAAAAGCCATATTGAACAATTACGATTATCCTTAGAAAGCGATGAAGCTGTCGGAAGAAAACTGGATTTTTTAATACAAGAAATGAATAGAGAAACAAATACTATAGGATCAAAGGCAAATGACTTAAGTATAGCAAATTTAGTTATAGATATAAAAAGTGAATTAGAAAAAATTAGGGAACAAGTTCAAAATATAGAATAATTAGGAGGTTAAAGTATGGGTATAAAACTAATAAATATAGGCTTTGGAAATATAGTTTCCGCCAACAGGCTTGTGGCCATTGTAAGCCCAGAATCTGCACCAATAAAAAGAATAATACAAGAAGCAAGGGATAGAGGTATGCTTATTGATGCAACGTACGGTAGAAGAACAAGGGCTGTTATAATTACAGATAGTGACCACATTATTTTGTCAGCTGTTCAACCTGAAACTGTGGCTCATAGACTAACATCAAAGGATGTTGAGGAGGATATAGAAGATACTGAAGATGATGAAGAATAATAAAGAAAGGAGTATATGATGCAAAGGCAAGGATTATTAATAGTAATTTCAGGTCCATCAGGTGCGGGGAAGGGAACAATATGTAAAGCTTTGTTACAAAAGAATAAGGATTTAAAGATATCTGTTTCATGCACCACAAGATCACCAAGAGAAGGTGAAAGGGAAGGTATTAACTATTATTTTGTATCAAAGGAAAAATTTGAAGATATGATAGAAAAAAATGAGTTTTTAGAATATGCTACTGTATATGGTAACTATTATGGAACTCCCAGAAAATATGTGGAAGAGGAACTTAAAAAGGGTAATGATGTTATATTGGAAATTGACATTCAAGGGGCTCTAATGGTTAAAGAAAGATATCCAGAAGGAGTGTTTATATTTATTTTACCACCATCTATGGAGGAACTAAAAAACAGAATAATAAAACGTGGATCTGAAACAGAAGATTCTTTAAATACAAGATTTACAGCGGCATTTGAAGAAATAAAATATATGTCTAAATATGATTATGCCGTTGTTAATGACTATGTTGATGAGGCTGTTAAAAAGATTGAATGTATAATTGTTGCAGAAAAATGCAAGTGCAATAGAATGTTAAGAGCAGGATATTTTGAGCAGGAGGGATAATGTATGCATATTAGTAAAGAAAGCTCAATGATTAATCCACCTATATTATCGCTTTTAGAAAAAATAGATAACAGATACTCTTTGGTTGTTGTTACTGCAAAAAGAGCAAGACAATTAGTTGCAGGGGAAGAACCTTTAGTTAAGGTTGATTCTAATCAACCTGTTACAATTGCAATTCATGAAATCAATAAGGGGAAAATCAAATATCACGCTGTTAAAACCGGAATTAAGTAATGTTGAGGTGTTAGTATGTCTAAAAATGTTGTTTTGGGTGTGACGGGAGGTATAGCCGCATACAAAGCACTTGACTTAGTAAGTAAACTTAGGAAAAAGGATATTAATGTTGATGTGATAATGACAGAATCGGCTACAAAGTTTGTAACTCCGTTAAGTTTTCAGTCTTTAAGTCAAAACCAGGTTATAGTTGACATGTTTTTAGAGCCAAAGAGCTGGGAAATACAACATATCTCATTGGCTGATAAGGCGGATGTTTTAGCAATTGTTCCTGCCACTGCAAATGTTATAGGTAAAATTGCTAATGGTATAGCCGATGATATGCTTACTACAACAGTCATGGCAACAAAGGCACCTGTTTTAATAGCACCTGCAATGAATGTTAATATGTATGAAAACCCTATAGTTCAAAGGAATATCCAAATATTAAAACAATACGGTTATCATATTATAGAACCGATAGAAGGAAGGCTTGCCTGTGGATATGTTGGAAAGGGCAAGTTAAATGATATTGATTTGATATTTGATTATATTGAAATGCTTCTTGAAAAGAAAAAAGACTATTTAGGCAAAAGGGTTCTTGTGACTGCAGGTCCAACTGTTGAATATATTGATCCTGTAAGATTTATATCTAACAGGTCATCAGGAAAAATGGGGTATGCAATTGCAAGAGCAGCTAGAAACAGAGGTGCAGAGGTAATCTTAATTACAGGACCTACTAATTTAGCACCCCCGGTGGGTGTAAAAGTCATCAGAGTAAAGACAGCAGAGGAAATGTTTAAAGAAGTAATGAAATATTATCCAGAAGTTGATATTGCTATAAAGGCAGCTGCAGTTGCCGACTATAAAGTTGAAGGCACAAGCAAGGTTAAGATAAAGAAAACAGAGGATTCCTTTGAATTAAAGTTAATAAAAAATAAAGATATTTTACAGGAGATGGGAAAAGCAAAATCTAAGCAGATACTTGTTGGATTTGCAGCAGAGACAAACGATTTAATTAAAAATGCAAAGCTTAAATTAGAAGGAAAAAATTTAGATATGATAATTGCTAATGATGTAACAGAAGAAAATTCAGGTTTTGATCATGATACAAATACTGTTAAGATTATTAAGAATGATGGACAAATTATTCAGCTTCCTAATATGTTAAAGGAGGAACTAGCAAACATTATATTAAATTATATCTTGGAATTAAAAGTTAAGCGCTAAGGCGCTTTTTATTTCTTTTAGGAGGGTTTGCATGAAAATAGCCTCTATTATATTAAATACAAATCTTAAAGAACTTGATAAAGAGTTTGATTACATAGTGCCTGAAGAGTTTGATGATTTAGTTGAAAGAGGGAAAAGAGTTATAGTTCCCTTTGGATTAGGAAATAAATTAGTAGAGGGTTTAGTATTAAATATAAAGGAATATTCAGGTGTTGAGAATGAACTCAAAAAAATATACGATATATTAGATGAAAATATAATTATTGATGATAAAACGATCGAAATAGCAATAAAAATTAAAGAACGTTATCTTTGCACTTTGTTTGAAGCTATTAAATTGTTCTTGCCTCCCAATAATGTTAAAACAAAAATTTATGTTAAAAGATTTAATTTTGACGAAAAGTATGAACAAAGATATGAATTCTTAAGATATATTGAGAATGAATTTCTTCCTTTAGAAAAAATAGAAAAATCAATTGGATACAGCATTAAAAGGACGCAGCTTTTAAATCTTTATAAAAAAGGCTTAATTGAAATTAAAGAAACTATAGATTTAATGGTAAAACCTAAAAAGGAACTTATATACAGTTTAGTTGATATAAATGATGCTTATAATTTTATAGAAGTAAATAAAAATTCTAAAAGGTATGAAAAACATATCTGGACTTTAAATCAATTAATAAATAATAATGGTTCTTTATCATCAAGAGTGTTGAAAAGTAGTAATAACTGTTCTTCCTCAGTATTAAATACATTAATTAATAGGGGATTAATTAAAAAGGAATATGTTGAGGTTTTTAGAAACCCATATAATGAAGAGTATAAATATAATAAAATCGAATTAAATTTAGAACAAAAAAAAGCAATAGATGAGATTTTAGCTGCTTATAATAATGGAAAGAATACCTCACTAATTTATGGGGTTACTGGTTCAGGAAAAACAGAAATTTATCTTTCTTTGATAGAAAGATTTCTAAAAAATGGTTATGGGGCAATAGTTTTAGTCCCAGAGATTTCTCTGACTCCTCAAACGGTGGAAAGATTTAAAGGAAGGTTCGGTTCAAATGTAGCAATTATACATAGTAGGCTTTCTGAAGGAGAACGCTTTGATGAATGGAGAAGAATTTATAATGGAGAAGTAAGTTTGGTTATTGGAGCAAGGTCTGCAGTTTTTGCTCCAGTAAAAAATTTAAAACTGATTATTATTGATGAAGAACACGAACATACTTACAAATCTGAAATAACTCCTAAATATGATGCAAGATATGTAGCAAAACTAAGAATTGAGGCAACCAATGGTTTATTAATATTAGGTTCTGCAACACCATCGTTAGAAAGTTACTATAATGCTAAAAATGGCAAATATCATCTAATTGAAATATTAAAAAGGGCAAATAGCAACATTCTCCCAGAAGTTACCATAGTCGACATGAAAAAAGAATTAAAAAATGGTAATAGAAGTGTTTTTAGTAAAAAACTTTTAGAAGAAATCTCTATTAATTTACAAGAAAGAAATCAAACGATTCTATTTATAAACAGGAGAGGTTATTCGACCTTCGTTTCCTGTAGATCCTGCGGATATGTTGCTAAGTGCTCCGATTGTGATATAACATTAACATATCACTATTATAATAATACCTTAAATTGCCATTATTGCGGTAAGGATTATAATATTCCTAATGTATGTCCTAAATGCGGAAGCAAATATATTAAATACTTTGGAGCCGGAACAGAAAAGATAGAAAACGAAATATTAAAATACTTTCCAGATGCACGCGTATTAAGAATGGACATGGATACAACAAAATATAAAGGCGCCCATGAAAAAATTTATAAAGCCTTTAAAAATGGTGAAGCGGATATATTAATTGGGACCCAGATGATTGCTAAAGGAATGGATTTTAAAAACGTTACTTTAGTTGGCATTATCACAGCAGATACCATTCTTAATTTGCCAGATTATAAATCAGCAGAGAGGACATTTCAACTTATATCCCAGGTTTCGGGAAGGGCAGGTAGAGGAGATAAATTAGGTAAAGTTATTATTCAAACGTATGACCCAGAAAATCCTATAATTCAATTTGCAAGTCAGCATGATTTTAAAAATTTTTATGAGTATGAAATAAAAATGAGACAAATTATGAATAACCCTCCCTTTACCGATATAATATATGTTTTACTAACATCTCAAAATGAAAATGAGCTAATAAAGACTTCAAATAAATTGCGATATATTTTTGAAGAAGCCCTAAAACACGAAGATGTAAAAATTTTAGGACCATCGCCTTGTCATATTTCTAAAATAAAGAATACTTTTAGATGGAATATGATTTTTAAAGGTAAAGTGGTAGAATATTATTATAAAATAAACAAAATATTGTATAATGAATTAGGAAATAGTCCGATTTCTTTTTCGATGGATATTAATCCAAACAATATGCTTTGATAGGAGGTAATTATATGGCAATAAGAAGGATAAGAACAATTGGGGATGATGTTCTAAGGAAGATAAGCAAACCTGTTGAAAAAATCGACAATAAAATTTTGACTTTAATAGATGACATGGTGGATACCATGTATGAAGCAAATGGAGTTGGACTTGCAGCACCTCAAGTTGGAATTTTAAAACGAATAATAGTTGTTGATGTTGGTGAAGGACTTTATAAACTTATCAACCCAGAAATTGTTTTTGAGGAAGGAGAACAAGTGGACGAAGAGGGATGCTTAAGTATTCCAAACAGAAGTGGAACTGTAAAACGTCCTAAAAAAGTTAAAGTTAAAGCATTGAACGAAAGAGGAGAGGAAGTAATTTTAGATGCAGAAGATCTTTTTGCAAGAGCAATATGCCATGAGATCGACCATTTAAACGGAGTGCTTTATATAGATAGAATAGAGAGTGATGAGGTGATCTAATGAGGACAATTTTCATGGGAACTCCTGACTTTGCTGTGCCAACTTTGAATAATTTGATTAAAAATCATGAAGTATTGGCAGTGTTTACTCAACCGGATAAACCTAAAGGAAGGGGACAAAAAATGCAACCTCCACCTGTAAAGGAGGTTGCACTTAAAAATAATATTCCAGTATATCAACCACAAAAATTAAGAAATAACGATGAAGTAATTGATTTAATTAAAAAATTAAATCCAGATGTTATCGTTGTAGTTGCATACGGACAGATTTTACCAAAAGAGATACTTGAAATTCCTAAATATGGGTGTATTAATGTCCATGCATCGTTGCTCCCAAAGTTAAGAGGTGCTGCACCTATTAATTGGGCTATAATAAACGGATTTAAAACAACTGGAGTTACTACGATGCTTATGGATGTAGGTTTAGATACTGGTGATATGCTTTTAAAAAAGGAAATCGAGATAAAAGATGATGAAACAGCAGGAGAATTGCACGATAGAATGATGATCATTGGTGCAGATTTGATTATTGAAACTTTGAAAAAAATTGAAGAGGGAAGCATTGTCCCTCAAAAACAGGAGGATTCCCTATCAAGTTATGCACCAATGCTTACTAAGGAAATGGGACATGTAAAATGGAATGAGGATAACAATAAAATCTATAATCTTATTAGGGGATTATTACCTTGGCCAGGGGCTTATTTCTATTATAAAAACAATATGATAAAAATATGGAAAGCTAAAATTGGAAATAATAATATTAGCGATATTCCAGGTAAGATACTTAATGTTACAAGGGACGGCATTGAAATCGCTTGTAAAGAAGGCTCAATAATTATAACTGAGCTGCAGGAGATGGGCGGCAAACGCATGTCTGTAGACTCTTATTTGAATGGACATCAAATAGAAATTGGAAGTATCGTAGAGTAAAGGGGGATATGTATGTATTATGGTTATTATGATCCTACGTTTATATTTTTAGTTCCGGCTTTGCTTTTAGCTTTTTATGCTCAAAGTAAAATTCAAATGACATTTTCTAAATATTTAAAAGTTGCTTCAATAAGAGGATTAACAGGAGCTGAGGCAGCCAGGATAATATTGGATAGAAATGGACTTTATGATATTCCTATAGTTGTTATTCCAGGGAGATTAACCGATCATTATGATCCTTCCCAAAGAGTTTTAAGGCTGTCAGAGGATGTTTACTACAGCACATCAATAGCATCTATTGGAGTTGCAGCACATGAGGCAGGGCATGCAATTCAGCATAATAAAGGATATGTTCCATTATTGATAAGGAATTCCTTAGTTCCTGTAGCAAATATAGGTTCTAATTTGTCATGGATATTAATATTATTAGGTTTATTCATGGGGGCTATGGGACTTGCAAGGTTAGGTGTTTTATTGTTTACAGCTGTTGTAGCCTTTCAAATTATTACTTTACCTGTTGAATTCAATGCTAGTTCAAGGGCTTTAATTGAACTAGACAGCAATGGACTCCTTTTTGAAAATGAACTAAAAGGCGCAAAAAAGGTTCTAAATGCAGCTGCACTTACTTATGTTGCTGCAACATTAATGGCAATTTCTCAACTTCTAAGATTGATTTTTATTACAAGGGACAGAGATTAGGAGGAAAATATGGAGGACAAAGCTAGGTATGTAGCTCTAAAGATATTAAGTGAAATAGATGAAAAGAAAGTCTTTTCAAATATAAGGATTAATCAATATTTTAAGAAATACAATTTATCATCATTAGATAGAGCTTTTGCAACAGAGATCGTATATGGAACTTTAAGATGGAAGCTTAAGATAGATTATTTAATTCAAAAATTTTGCAAAAAAGACTTAAAGGATTTAAATGTATGGGCATTAAATTGCATTAGGATTGGAGTATATCAGATATTTTTAATGGATAAAGTTCCTGAATTTGCAGCAGTAAATCAATCTGTTGTTTTATGCAAATTAAAAGCACCAAGATTATCCGGTTTTGTTAATGGTATTTTAAGAAACATTATAAGAAATAAACAGGAATTTGACATTATAAACGAAAAAGATAAAACTAAATTTTTGTCCATTAAGTATTCACATCCTAAATGGTTTATAGATTATTTCATTAAATATTTTGATGAAAAATTTTTAATCGATTTAATGGATGCAAACAATCAAGCACCTGAATTGACAGTTAGGGTAAACACATTAAAATCTTCAAAAGAAAACTTAAAGGCAAAAATTATAAGTAGAGGAATAAAAGTTAAAGATGGACAACTAAAGGAATCACTGATAATAGAGGAAGTAGGCCAAATAGAAAAGATGCAGGAGTTTTTAGATGGACTCTTTTATGTCCAAGATCAAAGCTCTATGATGGCTTCGATAATTTTAAACCCAAAACCAGGAGAAAAGGTTCTTGATATGTGTGCTGCACCTGGAGGTAAAGCAACCCACATGGCAGAGCTTATGGAAAACACGGGAGAAATAATTGCCTTTGATGTCCATGAACATAAAATAGATCTCATTAATGAAAATTCAAAAAGACTTGGAATAGGTATTATAAAGCCGATGTTAAAAGATGCAACTGGTTTTTATAAAGAATTTGAAAATAACTTTGACAAGATCCTTTTAGATGCCCCTTGTTCTGGCTTGGGGCTTATTAGAAAAAAGCCTGAAATTAGATGGAATGTAAGTTTGAAGAATATAAAGGATCTTACTAAAATTCAATCTATATTGTTAAAGAATGCATCTAAATATGTTAAGATTAATGGAGAGATCCTATATAGTACTTGCACAATTACAAAGGATGAAAATGAGCAAATTATTGAAAAGTTTCTAAATGAAAACACTAATTTTGAATTAGTGAATATTAGTGAATTAGTTCCTATTGAATTTAAAAACAGCCTAATCGATGGAACTTATTTAAGATTATATCCCAATATAAATAATACTGATGGATTTTTTATTTGCAAATTAAAAAGGTTATGGTGATTACAATGTATGATATCAGGGATTTATCATTAAAGGAAATCGAAGAATTTATTGTTTCTTTAGGGGAACCTAAATTTAGGGCTAAGCAGATTTTTAAATGGATAAATAATGGGATAGAGGATTTTGACGAAATGACAGATATTCCTAAAAAACTTAGGGATAAGTTAAAGGAGAACTTTATAATTAAGAATATTTTTATAGAAGCTAAGCAAGAATCGTCAGATGGCACAGTTAAATACCTATTAAGATTGAAGGATGGTAATCTTATTGAAGCTGTTTTAATGAGATATTCCTATGGGAATTCGGTATGTATTTCAACACAAGCAGGTTGCAACATGGGATGTTCCTTTTGTGCATCTACTATTGGTGGGAAAATTAGAGATTTATCACCTGGTGAAATGCTTGGGGAAGTTTTAGCAATTTCTAAGGACCAAAATATCAGGATTTCAAATATTGTCTTAATGGGAACAGGAGAGCCTTTAGATAATTTTGATAATGTTTTAAAATTTTTAGAACTTATTAATTCCAAAGAAGGTTTAAATATTGGAATGCGACATATAACGTTATCGACATGCGGTTTAGTTCCTGAAATAAAACGTTTAGCTGATTTGAGATTACAACTTACATTAGCCATATCTTTACATGCTCCAAACAATGACAAAAGAAAGAAAATCATGCCGATTGCAAATAGGTATAGTATGAACGAATTGTTAGAAGCTTGCAGATATTATGTTGAAAAAACCAATAGAAGAATAACCTTTGAATATGCGTTGATTAAGGATATCAACGATTCAATTGAGGATGCAAAAGAGTTATCTAAAAGATTAGAAGGACTTTTATGTCATGTGAATTTGATTCCAGTTAATCCAGTTAGCGAAAGAAATTTTGAAAGACCTGATAGAAAAAGGATAGAAAATTTTAGGGATATTTTAGAATCCCACGGTATTAATACAACTATAAGAAGGGAGCTTGGAAATGATATCGATGCTGCATGTGGGCAACTAAGAAGAAGGTTTATAACTTAAGGGGTGGTTGTGTGTATATCAAATGCAAAACTGATATTGGTAAGGCAAGGGAGCTAAACGAAGACTATGTTATTATGTTAAGATCCAACAGCTATGCACTTGTTGCTGTTGCAGATGGAATGGGAGGGCATAATGCAGGAGAGGTAGCAAGTAAATTAGCTTCATTAGCTCTTAGAGATTTTGTCTTTAATAATTTCAATAAATATAACGATAAAACAGAATTGATAAGAGATGCTATGCTTGAGGCTAATTTAAGAGTTTATGAGAAATCCAAAGATGCAAATCAGTTAAGTGGCATGGGAACAACACTAACATGTTGTTTGATGGTTTTTGACAAGGCTTATATCGGCCATGTTGGAGATAGCAGAGCTTATTTAATAAACAAAGATGGTATTAGAAAACTTACTGAGGATCATTCTTTTGTTCAGCAACTGGTTAAAAATGGAACAATTACAGAAATTGAGGCAGAAAATCATCCAAAGAAAAATCTAATAACAAGGGCTATAGGATTAGAGAGAAATGTAATTGTTGACGTTATCGTAGTAGATTTTAATAAAGACGATTTAATTTTATTATGCACCGATGGTTTGACTTCCTATCTATCAAAGGAAGAGATATTTGAAATTGTTAATGACAAAAAAGAAGATGCAGTAGAAATGCTAATTGAAATTGCAAATGATAGGGGAGGATCTGACAACATTTCTGTGGTTATTGCAAGAAAGGAGGATGGGAGATGAAGGAATTAAGTGGCAAGATACTTAACAATAGATATATCCTTCTTGAAAAAGTTGGCGACGGAGGAATGGCTTTAGTTTTTAAGGCAAAGGATACTTTATTAAATAGATTTGTAGCAGTAAAAATATTACGACCAGAATTTGCAAACGATACAGAATTTTTAAGCAAATTCAAAAGAGAATCTATGGCCGCAGCAAGCTTATCCCATCCTAATATAGTTAGCATATTTGATGTTGGCGAAAATGATGGATTAAATTATATTGTTATGGAGTATATAAAGGGAAAAACGTTAAAGGATTATATCAAAGAAAAGGGTAAAATTAAATATGATGAAGCATTAAGGATTATTTTACAAATTTCCCAAGCCCTTGATCATGCACATAAAAATGGTGTTGTCCATAGGGATGTAAAGCCACATAATATTTTAATAACAGAAGATAACATTATAAAAGTTACCGATTTTGGTATTGCTAGGGCGTCAACCTTTAATACAGTAACAAATACTGGAAAGGTTATGGGGTCTGTCCATTATTTATCACCAGAGCAGGCAAGGGGTGTATATAGCGACCATAGAACTGATATTTATTCCCTTGGGGTTGTATTTTATGAAATGCTTATTGGAAGACCTCCTTATGATGCAGAAAGTCCAATAACTATAGCAATAAAACATATACAGGATGAAATAGAGGAGCCTATAAAGGTTGATCCCAATATTCCAATAGCAGTAAATGATATTGTCGTTAAAATGATGCAAAAGGATATGACAAGAAGATATCAAAATGCAAAAGAAATTATTATGGATATCAATAGAGCAATCAATAATCCTGGAATTTCCCTGTTAAATAAAGGTGATGACATAGAAAAAACTAGAATAATTTCCCAAGAAAGCATAGAAGATGAATTAAATAAAAATAAAGCCAAAGGTAAAAGAAATAAGAAGCCTTTAATTATATCTATAGTTATTATATTATTCTTATCCATAACAGCGTTAGGATATTTTGTTTTTAATAAGTATTT
Organism: Caloramator australicus RC3; assembly: GCF_000297115.1. GTDB lineage: Bacteria > Bacillota > Clostridia > Clostridiales > Caloramatoraceae > Caloramator > Caloramator australicus. Next base: position 16,346 of record NZ_CAKP01000111.1, read on the forward strand.
TGTTATAAAAGATGTAAAAGTGCCTAATGTAGTGGGATTAAGTGAAGAAGATGCACGCAAAATATTTGAAAGTAATAAATTGATTATGGAAATAGAAGGAACACAAAGCAGTGATTTGCCAGAAGGGACGGTTATATCTACCATTCCTGAAGAAGGAACCACGGTTAAAGAAAATTCTGTTGTTAAGGTTATTGTAAGTTCGGGCCCGAAGATGGTAGCTGTTCCGGATCTTAAAGGATTAGATTTAACCTATGCAGAAACTCTGTTAAGGAAATACAAATTAACTTTAGGTAATATTGAAAAACAATATAGTGATGAAGTACAAAAAGGATTTATTATTGATCAAAATCCATTATCAGGTTCTGAAGTTAAAGAAGGAACTGCAATTGATGTAATTTTAAGCGATGGGCCACAAATTAAAATAGTTAAAGTTCCCAACCTACTTGGTATGAGTTTGGAGCAGGCAAAACAAACATTAAAATTGTCTGGATTAAACCTTGGAATTGTAAACTATGGATATGATCCTAACTATAAAGACGGAGAAATTATATTGCAAAGTGTAGTGGATGGTGTTGAAGTTAGACAGGGAACTTTAATAAATGTTACTGTAAATAAATTAGATGATAATCTTCAACAACAGGAAAATGACAACCAATAATAAAGGAGGAAATTATGCAGGAGGGTATCATTGTAAAAGGTATAGGTGGATTCTACTATGTTGAATTGCAGAATGGAGAATTAATTGAGTGCAAAGCAAGAGGAAAATTTAGAAAAGATAATATAACTCCTTTAGTTGGTGATAGGGTTTATATTGAAAAAATCAATAATTCGCAGGGCCTTATTAAAGAAATTAAAGAAAGAAAATCCCAACTTATAAGGCCACCAGTTGCTAATGTAGATCAAGTAGTTGTTGTATTTGCTCTTAAGGATCCTGATATAAGTTTTACACTTTTAGATAGATTATTGGTTCATGTTGAAGAAAAGGATTTAGATTGTCTCATTTGCCTTAATAAATCTGATTTAGATGAAGATGGCAAATTTGAAAAGGTGTATTCGATTTACACAGAAGCAGGATATAAAGTGATAAAAACAAATGCTTTAAAAAAAGAAGGTTTAGATGAGTTAAAAGCCTTCTTAAAAGGTAAAATAACCGCATTTGCAGGGCCGTCAGGAGTTGGAAAATCTTCGCTTTTTAATTCTCTACAAGATAAGGTCAAGATGGAAACGGGAGTAATAAGCGAGAAAATAGGGAGAGGAAAACATACTACAAGGCATGCACAGCTAATCAGAATAGATGATGAGACATATTTAGTAGATACACCGGGCTTTTCCACCTTAGATTTGTCATTTATAGAACCAAACGATTTGCAGTATTATTTTAAAGAATTCAGAAATTTTATTGGTCAATGTAAGTTTTCAAGCTGTTTACATGTAAAAGAAAAGGATTGTGCTATAATAGAAAATGTAGAAGAAGGAAACATATGTAGAATTAGATATAATAATTATTTAGATTTTCTAAATGAAATACTTGAAAATAGGAGGAACACTAGATGATGAAGCTAGCACCTTCAATACTTTCAGCAAATTTTAGCAGATTGGGAGAAGAAATTAAAAGAATTGAAAGGGCTGGAGCTGATTATGTTCATATAGATGTTATGGATGGTCATTTTGTTCCTAATATAACAATTGGTCCACTTGTAGTTGAAGCCATAAGACCATTAACGAGTTTAATATTTGATGTGCACTTGATGATCGAAAATCCAGATAAGTATATAGAGGATTTTGTAAAAGCTGGAGCAGATATAATTACAGTTCATCAGGAAGCATGTATTCATCTTGATAGAACTGTTAATTTAATTAAATCTTTTGGGAAAAGAGCTGGTGTTGCAATAAATCCAGCGACCCCATTGGAAGTTTTAGACTATGTTTTAGAAAATCTTGATATGGTTCTCATAATGAGCGTTAATCCTGGATTTGGAGGTCAAAAATTTATACCTTATGCCATAAGTAAGATTAAAAATTTAAAACAAATGATAGAAAAAAGGAAGTTAAATATCGATATTGAAGTTGATGGTGGTATAAATTTAAATAATTTGAGAGATGTTGTTAATTCAGGTGCCAATGTGATTGTTGCTGGCTCTGCTATTTTTTGTTCAGATGATGTAGAAAAAACAGTTAGGAAATTTAAGGAAATCGGTGGTTAGGATGAAAAAAGCATTAATTTTTAACTTTGGTAGGATAAAGAATACTACTTTATTACAAAAAGAAATTCAGGGAGCAAGTATTATATTATGTGCTGATGGAGGAGGGAATTATGCCTATGAGTTAGGCATTATTCCTAATTTTTTAATTGGGGACTTTGATTCCATTGAAACTGAAGTTTTAAATTATTTTATCGACATAGGTGTGGAAGTTATTAGATATCCAAAAGAAAAGGATTATACTGATACTGAGCTTTGTATAAATAAAGCTATCGAACAAGGATGCGATGAAATATGTATACTAGGAGGGGTAGGCGGAAGGATTGATCACACATTGGCAAATTTATATCTTCTACACTATATATATGAAAATAATGCAAAGGGTTATATCGTTACTGATGATTTTTATATTTATTTGTGCAAAGATTTTATAAAAATAGAAGGAGAAATTGGTGATACTTTATCAATTATTCCTATATATAAGTCTGTAAAGGGTCTGTATTCTAAGGGGCTAATGTATAGATTAGAGAATACAACTATTGATTTTGGAAGACCACTAGGTATATCAAATGTAATGATCGATAGGCAATGCGAAATTAAGGTTGGAGATGGAGAAGTATTGATATTTAAAAAGATATAAGCAGTATCAACTTTATTAGGATTTACATATAATGAATATATAAAATAAAAATGGTGATCATATGATAAAAAATGAAAGGGAAAAATCAAAAATATTGGGGATATTATTGATTTTAATTGGAACGATCATAATTATTGCTTGGATGCCGGTGTGGATTTGGCTTGTTTTACTTGGAATAGGCCTGATATATTCTGGCCTTTTTTTCTTTAGTAATAGTTAATGGAGGAAAGTATGCTAAAAGACAAAATAAAACTAAAAATAATCGATGTTTTAGCCATTATAATACTTGGCATTGGATTTGGGATGCTATTGGCTGTTATTATACCTTTTTGGATTTGGATCATTATTATAGGTGCTTGCTTAATATATTTATCGTGGTATTTTTTAA
>NZ_CAKP01000110.1 GCF_000297115.1 Caloramator australicus RC3
AACCATCTGTATGCAACATTTGTTTCTATTTCTTTTATTGTTTGACGCATAGATTTTATACCAAACATATATTGAATTAAAACTATTTTAATTAATACAACAGGATCTATGCTTGGTCTTCCATTATCTAAGCAATACATGTCCTTTACAAGATCATATATAAAATCAAAATTGATAACTTTTTCTATTTTTCTAACTAAATGATCTTCTGGAACCAATTGATCAACAGAGATAAATTCTACTTGTTCTCTACGAGTTTTATCTTTGTTGATTGTTAGCATACTTATCCTCCTTTATTACTTCGTATATTATTATATTTCGACATAAAAAAAGAGAATCCTTTTTTTGCGATGGATTCTCTTTAAAAAATTATACTTTGTCAACAGTCTGGAGGCTGCATACAATGCAGCCTTATATTTTTACTATCCTTCCATCCTTAAAAACAGGAACCACATCCAATATATCTTCCATAAAGCAATATTCTATATCCTCTTTGCAACCTATAGAAATCAAATAATTATAATGTCCCGCATATTTTACATATTCTAATATTTTCCCTTTATAATCCCTATAGGCAATATAAGCAGCAGTTGATATATCATCAATATTGCAATTCCCAAGTTTTAATAATTCATATATTATTTTCCCTGCACATATAAAATCATCTAAAGAAAGCTTACCATAAGTTCCTGCACAAACAATGGCAATATCCCTTTTATCCTCTAATACTTTTTTTACAAGAGCCTTTCCATTCAGCATACACCCAATATAGATATTTTTAGCATTAAAGGATTTATATATCGCTCTTGTTCCATTTGAGGTCGTAAAAACAATATTCTTCCCCTCAACAAATTCCCTTTTATATTCTAAGGGTGAATTTCCAAAATCAAAACCATCGATTTTAAGTCCCCTTCTTTCTCCACCTAAAAGATATCCTTCTTCCTTAAACTTTAATGCATCCTCCACCTCTAATACTGGAAAAACAGTTGCACCGTTATATATAGCTGTTGTAATAACCGATGTAGCTCTTAAAACGTCTATTACAATTACATCTTTATCCCTTAAAAATTCCTTATCAACATCGTTTACGGAAGGAAACAACGCGATATTCACATTATCATCTCCTTAAAATAAGCAAAAACCCATTTAAAGGGGTTACAGATTGTAGACAAACCATCTTTGGTGTTGAAATTTTGCAAGAGCCCCGGAAGGATTAGAAAAGGCATCTCTCATAAGCTCTAGCAATTCTTGCTTTTCGACTTTTCAAAAGTCCGTAATTCTGCACACGGACGTGCAGAGCCGAGTGGCCGACACGGATGTCGGCTCACGAGGGTAGGACTTTTGAAAACAAAGAAAAGCTTAGAATTGCTTAGCGAAATGAGCAAATGCCAGGGAAATCCTTCACGGGACTTATCAAAAAACAACTTTTTCAACAGTCTGAAACCCCTTTAAAGGGGTTACATTATTTTGCCTTATAATTTGCTACTGTTTTTCTTGATATTAGTTTTGTTTCAACTATAATTTTTTGTTTTTCTTCATTTCTTCCCATTATTTCATCGATAACAAGCCTTGCTGCTTCGAATCCTAACTTATATGCATTGATATCAACGGAACTTAATGGCGGAGTTGCATGTTCTGCAAGGGGTATATTGTTAAAGCTCAATATAGATATATCCTGAGGAACCTTAAAGCTAAGTTCTCTTGCAGCCCTTATAGCACCAAAGGCCATTAAATCGTCTGTAACGAGAACAGCTGTAGGTGGTTTAGGACTTGATAGAATTATCTTCATACAATCATATCCACCCTGCTGAACAAAATCGCTGGAGGTCAATAAACTTTCATCAAGTTCTATTTTATTCTCAATTAATGCCTTTTTATAGCCTTCAAATCGGTCTAATGAAACGACAAGATTTAAAGAACCGTTAATAAGCCCAATCCTTCTATGTCCCTTTTTTATTAAAAAGTTTGTTGCTTCATAGGCAGATTTAACATTATCATTATCTACAAAATTTATATTTTCATCATTATAGGGCCTTCCTATCATCGAAAAAGGAAGGTTAAGCTCCATAACTTTGTTTAATATAGCATCGTTTACCCTCGAATACATCAAAATAAGCCCATCTACTCTTCCACCAAAAACAATGGAATTTAAAGATTCCATCTGTTCCTTTTCTGTATTGCCTGTAGTAAGAAGCAAGCAATATTCTTCATCATGGGCACACTTTGCAATGCCTCTTAGCGCCTCTGGAAAGAAGGGATTCAAAAAGACATGTTCAGCAGAACGTGGCATAACTATTCCTATAGTTTTTGTCGTCTTGTTTACAAGGCTTCTGGCTATAGCATTAGGATGATATCCTAATTCCTTCATCGCCAGCCTTACCTTTTCCTTAGTTTTTTCACTTATCCTTGGACTGTCCGATATTACTCTTGATACCGTCGATGGGGATACTCCAGCTTTTTCTGCTACATCCTTTATTGTAACCATTACCTTCCCCCTACTTTCTTTTTAATTTAAAAATAGAAATAACGGTCCTAAATACAACAGCCTCTTCAAATTTTTTAATATCAAGTCCTGTTATAGCCTTAATCTTTTCAATTCTATAAAGGAGCGTATTTCTATGAAGATACAATCTTCTGGATGCTTCACTAATATTAAGATGGCACCTAAAGAGCTCTTCTGCTGTATTTATAAGCTCTTTATCTCTATATACATCATAAAAATTTTCATACCCGCCATTTAGATAAAAATCTATTTTAGCCATATCACCCTCAGAAATTATACCATAAAGAATCATTTTATCAATATGGAATATTCCTTCATTATATCCTAAATTTTTGGCAAGAAGACAGGATGTTTTAGCATGAATAGCTGAATTTTTTATAGTATAATCACCCTTTACTTGTCTTCCTGAGCCTATTATTACATTATTAGCACCTTCCTGCTTTAACTCCTCAAGAATGGATTCTGCTTCCTCTTCAAAATTTTCAATTTCTTTTACTATATAAATGCCCTCATCATCCTTTACAAGTTCTGCCTCGTAACCATCGTAAATACTTTCTAATATATTAAAATACTTAATAGGGCACATTATATACATCGTCGTTTTATTTAAAAACTTTCCTATTAGCTTTTCTTTAGAAACATCGTTTTTTAGAATATATTCAAGAGGCTGCAGAACATCTGCAGCCTCTTTATTTTTATAAAAACTAAAATAAAGCTTTACAAGGTTACAGGCATCCTGCGATAATTTGCCTTTAATTGATAATATATTATCGCCTATCCTAATAAAGGTAAAGTCACCGATTTCTATACCATCAACGTCCTTAAACCCTATATCTTTTCCTTCTTTGAGATTGCCATTTATATCGTATAACCCAATTTCATATCCTAAGGCTAAATGTAAATCATCGCAGAATGACATAGTTATCCTCCTTAGCAAATAGCAAGTTCAGTTTCTTTGTCAAAAACGTGCATCTTGTTCATATCTATAGCAAGTTTTATAGTTTCATCAACCTTTGCCTTGCTTGTTGGCTCAACTCTTGCTGTTATATTCTTGCCTTCGCATACAACATAAAGATATGTTTCAGCACCCATGTGCTCAATAACCTCTACCTTAGCTTCAATTATGCTTTCCTTATGTGCAGTTATGAAATCTGTGCTATCATCTATATGTTCTGGTCTTATACCAAAGATTACTTCCTTACCAATATAGCCCTTTTCTTCAATAACCTTTGCCTTATCCTGTGGAATAGGGAGCTTTACATTGCCAAATACAATGAATAAATTATCTCCTTCTTTAACAATCTTTGCATCGATAAAGTTCATCTGTGGGCTTCCAATAAATCCGGCAACAAATAGGTTTGCAGGATGTTCATAAATGTCCTGTGGTGCAGCAATTTGCTGAATTACTCCATCCTTCATTACAACTATCTTTGTTCCCATTGTCATAGCTTCTGTTTGGTCATGGGTAACATATATAAATGTAGTATTTAATCTCTTATGAAGCTTTGAAATTTCTGTTCTCATTTGAACTCTTAATTTTGCATCAAGGTTTGATAGAGGCTCATCCATTAAGAATACCTTAGGCTCTCTAACTATTGCTCTTCCAAGGGCAACTCTTTGTCTTTGTCCACCTGATAGAGCCTTTGGCTTTCTATCTAAAAGATGTTCAATATCAAGTATTCTTGCAGCTTCTCTAACCTTTTTATCGATTACATCCTTGGGAACTTTCCTTAACTTTAATCCAAAGGCCATGTTTTCATAAACAGTCATATGTGGATAAAGAGCATAGTTTTGGAAAACCATTGCAATATCTCTATCCTTTGGTGCAACATCGTTCATTAGCTTGTCTCCAATGTAAAGCTCACCTGATGAAATTTCTTCAAGGCCTGCAATCATTCTTAAAGTTGTTGATTTTCCACATCCTGAAGGTCCAACAAGAACTACGAATTCCTTATCTTCAATTTCCAAATTACAATCTTTAACTGCAGTGACATTACCTGGATAAACTTTATAAACATTCTTTAATACAACTTTAGCCATAAAGATCCCCCTTAAATATAAGACTTTAATTACATCATAGCATACAAAAAAAGGACCTTAAATATATAAGGTATATGAATAAAATATGCAATTTAAACAAAGTTATATTACCTTATGAATCCTTTGGGAATTCTTCTGTTTTGCTTTATCACAATTTTTTAACGGCACAAAAAAACTAAAAAAATTTTTAAGCTTCTTTTTAAATCTTAACCATTTGAAATTAATAATTTTAACTTCTTTCCCCCTATTCATAAACCCACCCCAATTTTTTTCTTTATTTATATTATACTTTGAAATTATTAAAATTCCAATCAAAATTGTTTGATTTGTCTGAATTTTTTATTTTCAATGTCAAAAATCCAGTCTCCCTTAAGTCTTTTTTCCTCATCCGTTGCATTAGCTTTTACATCAACGCTAAAGGCAAATTCCTTTTCAGATATAAAAAAGGGGTCCCTTAAAGAAAAAACATCACCTTTAAATTGAGAATTTAAGGGCATATCGATACTTGAACCATCTTCACCATTATATGCTTTTATTTCCCTTTTTCCCTTTTCATCCTCAATCTCAACTAAAAACTTTTTACCATCCGGTGAAAAGGCTATTAAATTTATTACCTTACCAAGGAAATAATCTATGGACTTTATTTTTACCTCCCTTTTTCCCTCCTCCTGCTGTCCTTCCTGTTGTGTCTGCTGGGCAGCTTGCCCCTCCTGTTGACCCTGCCCACCTCCTTGAGATACCTTAAAGGTTTCCTCCTCAAGTTTTACCATCCCCAAAAAAGAATCCTTATCAATGCTTGATATGACAATCATGTCCCCTTCAGGGGAAGATGCACAAGGGCCAAATCTTTTTTTAGGAACTTTAAACTTTTGTTCAGGAGTTAGCATGTTTTGAGCAGATGTAAAATTGGGTAAATCCTCAAGGGAGATAATAGCTTCAGCCTTAGACTTTTCATCTTCTTTTTTATAAAGAATATTTCCCTTTGCAAAATACTCAGTAGATTTATCCTTTTTAATTTCATCTATCATAAGTTTGCTATCCTTAGTAATTATTTTATATTTGATAACATCCTCAGAAAAGTAAGGAAAGTTATAATAAGAACTAAATATATGGACTGTAAACTCATCTTCATTAAAGCCTTCCTTTTCTATTTTATAAGCAACTGGTCTTGGATTTTCCTGTTTAGGAAGTTCTTTATAGTTTTCCCTAAGCTTAGGACTATAGTAGGATATCATTGCATTTATATCTCTTTGCATTGCGTGGAACATGTAATTATTTAAAAACTCCTCTGCACTTTTTTTGTCCAGTTTATCACTTTTTACTTCAGTTTTATTAGTATCGGACTTCTCATTCTTATCAGGGCATCCAGCTAGAAAAAATATGGACAATAGTAAAAATATCGCTATAATCCTTTTCATATCATCACCTACCTTTTTTATTTATTTTTCCTCAAAGGATTCATTATTATTAGGTTTTTTTCATAAATATAGTTTTGTAATAATATTAAGGTGATAAAATGAACATATTAAAGATCGCCTTTGTGTTTGTAGGAACAATTATAGGTGCTGGCCTTGCATCCGGTCAGGAGATACTGCAATTTTTTACTGTTTATGGAGTCGATGGTTTTTGGGGAATATTTTTATGTTTATTTTTATATATGTTTTTTTCAATAATAATCATCGAATTATCTAATAAATATAAATTTAAATCATATAAGGACTTTTTAGATTTTGTATTTGGGAAATTTTCATTCTTGAGCGATTTTATTTATACTTTTTTTGTGTTTTCCAGCAATGTTATTATGATTTCAGGTTCTGCGACGATGCTCTATGAATATTTCCATATCGATAAAAGATTTGCTGTAATATTGGTTTGTATAGTTGTGCTTTTAATCTCCCTCTTTTCAACAAAGGGTATTATTGAATTTAACTCCTTAGTTGTTCCCTTTTCAACAATTAACATAATAATACTTGGTATCTTAGTCTTTTTCTCAGAAAAGGACACATTTTATCATATCATTGATATCTACAAACCCTTTAAAACCAATTGGATAGCTTCTTCAGTAATATATGCCTCCTTCAATATTATGTCTTTAGTTGGAGTATTTACACCAATGATGGAGGAAATAAAAAATAAAGGAGCCTTTATTAAAGGCTCCATATTAGGAAGTTTCATATTAACCTTTATAGCACTTATAATAAACTACTCCCTTTTGTGCTATTATCCTCAAAGTTTTAGCAAGGAAGTTCCAAATATATACATTGCAAGATTCTACGGTGAAATACTCCCTATTAATCTTTTGATTGCTATTTGGCTTGAAATGATTTCAACTGAAATTAGCGATATCTATTCCCTTTCAAACAGACTAAAACATCTTTTAAAGCTTAATTATAGCCAGACAGCAATTATAATAATATCAGTTTCAATTCCCTTCGCTTTTATTACTTTTTCTAGTCTTATAAGACTAATTTATCCTCTTTATGGGATAATCAGCCTGATTTTTCTTATCATAAGCAGTCTAAAGGCTATTTTAATTCGCTAAATTTCTTTCGATTTTATCCTCTAGCTGAACTTCTTCATCATACAACTTAACTTTAATAAGGCTTCCCTTTATTAATTGTAATGTTACTTTTTCTTTATTTACATCAACTTTTATAAGTCTTTGTCTATAGTTTATCTTAAATGAATATCTATTCCAATTTTGTGGGATCCTTGGGCTAAATAAAATTTCATCTCCAAAGGCTCTAAATCCTCCAAAACCAGCCACAATACCCAACCATGACCCTGCCATATTAGCTGCATGGATTCCATCCTTTGTATTTCCATGATGGTCATCAAGGTCCATTCTTGCCGTTCTCATAAAGTAATCATAAGCCTTATCTATATATCCTATATCACAGGCAACAATACTAAATATGCAGGGTGATAATGAAGAATCATGGGTTGTTACTTTCTCATAGTATTCAAAATCCCTAATTTTTTGTTCTTTAGTAAATTTATCGCTGTGTAAATATAGGGCTAAAACCCAGTCAGCCTGTTTGCATACCTGATGTCTGTAAATTACAAGAGGATGGTAGTGTAAAAGTAGAGGGTAATTTTCCTTTGGGGTATTTTCAAAGTCCCAAATTTTCTTGCTAAGGAAGCTATCATCCTGCGGATGGATCTTTAATTTTTCATCATATGGAATATACATATTGTCGGCTGCTTTTTTCCATCTTACTATTTCCTCTTCATCAAGTTCTATTTTCCCTTTTATCCTTTGGTATTCATCATTAAAATTTTTCTTTATATATTCTGCTACATAGGCTGCAAAACTCAAATGATCCTTTGCCATTAGGTTTGTATATGCGTTGTTGTTAACGATTGCTGTATATTCATCTGGACCTGTAACTCCATCTATACAAAAGCCCTTGCCTTCAACATAATGACCAAGATCCTCAAAAATCCTTGCAGTTTCAAATAGTATCTCTGCCCCATACTTTATTAAAAACTCTTCGTCTAAAGTTGCCTCATAATATTTCTTAATAGCATATGCTATATCAGCATTTATATGATATTGTGCAGTTGAAGCTGGAAAGTAAGCCGAACATTCTTCACCGTTTATTGTTCTCCATGGGAAAAGAGCACCTTTTTCATGAGACATTTGTCTCGCCCTTTCCCTCGCTTTGTCCAAGGTATTATATCTATATTCTAATAATTTTCTGGCTACCTCAGGCTTTGTATATATAAACATTGGGATAATATACATTTCTGTATCCCAAAAATAATGTCCTTCATATCCTTCTCCAGTCAGGCCTTTTGCTCCTATATTTGTTTTTGAATCCTTACCTGTTGATTGAAGAATATGGAACATATTAAATCTTATCCCCTGCTGAAGTTTAGCATCCCCTTCGATCTCAACATCTGCACTTTCCCAAAATCTTTTCATATACTCTATTTGATTTTTCTTGATATTCTCATAACCCATCTTAACTGCCCTTTTTAGCACCCTATCCTTCACATTAAAAATTTCATCATCATAGTCCCTTGTTGTTGTGTAGGATATATATTTAATAAATTCTATTTTTTCTTTTCAACCCCATTTATTTCGTATTCAATTCCAACTATATATTCATCCTCAATGCTCTTTACTGTATAATCTTGTTCTGTTGTAAATAAATTTTTGGCTGCACATAAAAGTTTAAAGTTAGAATTCTTTGTTTTTGAAAGGATTGAAATTTCGTCATCTTCAATATTTTTTTCTATTATTTCAAGGGATCTTCCAGAAAGTCCCGAACCTACTCTTGGATCATCCTCAGCAGTAAGATTCTTTACGTTTCCATCTATTAACGAAACCAATTTAATTTTTCCACTAAAATTTAAAGGTATAATTGAAACTTTTACTGCTGCAAGGTGCTTATCATCGAAACTTGCCAATCTTTCAAAATTTAATTCCAATTCTTTACCTGTTTTAGTTCTCCATACAGCTTTTCTTTTTAAAACTCCTTCCTTAAGATCCAAAACCCTTTCATAATCTAAAATTTCTGAATCCATCATATTAAATTCTTCATCATCAACATAAATTTTTATAATCTTTGAATTTATGACGTTTAACATAGTCTGACCTATCTCTGGGAAGGCATAGGCCTTTTCTCCATATTTTATTTCATGGGTTTCATAAAAACCGTTTAAATATGTGCCTTCTACTGTATATTTTTTATCCTTTAAGCCTTCTTCAAAATTTCCCCTCATTCCAATATAACCGTTGCCAATTGAGAAAATTGTCTCATTTTTTTTGCTGCCCTCTAGATTAAAATTTTTCTCAACTATTTTCCATTCATCTATTAAAAGATCGTTCTTTATTTCATTCATTGCAACATCTCCTTTCTATTAAAATTTGGCATGCCTTAGGGCATGCCAAATTATTACTTACCTGCTTTTTGCTTTGCTTCTTCAATCTTTTGATGATACTTGTCTAATGTAGCCTTAACATCCTTACCGTCGATAACTATTTCCTTTAATGCATCGTTAAGAGCCTTATCAACATCTGCCCAGTAAACAAGGTTTGGTCTTGGTTCAGCAACCTTCATAGCTTCGTTTATAGCATCAAAATATGGCTTTTGCCAATCTTCAACTTGACCATAAGCATCTGTTCTTGCTGATGGCCAGCCGAGCTTTGAAGCAAGTTTTTCTTGAACTTCCTTTGACATTAAGTATTCGATGAACTTAAGAGCAAGTTCCTTGTTTGGTGATCCAACTGGAATACCAAGAACGTCTCCACCAAGGACCTTTGAAGCCTTAACTGGTCCTGAGAATCCACCATAAGCCTTTATTTCCTTCTTTCCGCCATCCTTAACAATTACGTTAACACCAAAAGGCCAGTTAGCTGCAAGATACATTGATTCTTCAGCGATAAACCTATTTGTTGTGTTCCAGTCAGCCTTTAATGAGTCTGGTGAAAGGTATGGCCAAAGTTCCTTCAAGAATGTATAAGCCTTAATGCTTCCTTCATCATTAAGAACAAGTGGGTCTCCACCAGCTTGTCTTATGAATTCGAATAATTGAACAGTTGTATTTCCGTCAAATACAGCCTTAATACCTACCTTACCAACGCCTTCTTTTTCCTTTAATGTTTTTGCAACTTGTAATAATTCGTCCCAGTTTGTTGGTGGCTTTAATCCATATTGATTGAACTTAGCTTCATTGTAGAAATTGATTTCAACATTTGGTCTGAATGGGAAGAAATAAAGCTTTCCATCAAATTCACCAACTGTAACAAGTGAAGGAATTATTTCAGCTGGAATTTTGCTTCTAAATTCTGAAATATCTTCAACAAGTCCCTTTTCTACAAGTGGCGCAAGAGCCATGTTATCCTGTGCAATAAGATCAATTTCCATCTTTCCTGCCTGTTTCATTGCTTCTAATTTCTTTACAACGTCCCCTGATTCAACTTGAATAGCTTCAATTTTACAATTGTTTGCTTGTTCGAAGGCTGGGAAAATCTCCTCCCTCATAACCTTCCATTCTTCTTCACCAAGACCCATTGTAACTCTTAATGTTGTAGGCTGCTGAGCTTCCTTTTTAGCACAGCCTGCAAAGAAACCTGAAACAACAAATAAAGATAAAGCAAGTGCTACAAGTTTTTTAAATTTCATCAAGATTCCCCCTTTTTATATGATTATATTAACTGCCTTAGGCAGTCATTAACCCTTTATAGCTCCCCCAAGGTAATCTGATCTTATATATCTTTGGAGGGCAAATGTAATAATCAATACTGGTATTGTAAGTATCGTTGAGTAGGCTGCCTGTTGGAAGAAACCACCTCTTAAAACGTAGTAATAAATTTGTAGCGGTAATGTCTTTGTTGTAAGAGATAAATAAAGGGCATAAGTAAACTCGTTCCATGAATTAAGCCATGTAAACATAGCTGCAACTGCAAGCCCTGGTGCTGCAACTGGAAGAACTATTTTAAGTAGAGTTCTTATTCTACCTGCACCATCAATTGATGCTGCCTCTTCAAGATCAATCGGAATCGTTTCAAAGGTTGAAACCAATATCCACGCAATAAACGGGAGCTGCTCTATTAGGTGTGCCATAACAAGTCCTAAGTTTGTATCCATAAGGTTCCACTTTAAAAAGGTAACAGATATTGGCAGTGCTATACCTACATTTGGGAACATCCTCGTAAAGAACAAAGTTAGAATTATTGCATATTTTATCTTCCTATCAAATCTAGAAATTGCATAGGAAGCAGGTGCAGCAATAATCAAAGCTAAAATCATAGTAAGTGTCGCAACTATAAAACTCTTATAGAGGGGAGGCCAAAGATTCCCTGATTTAAACACCTGCTCCCAATGTTTAAACTCAAACCTTGTAATTAAAAACTTCGGATGAGATGTTAAAACATCCTCAGGCACAGCAAAGGAAACTCTAAAAAGTATATAAACAGGCACTGTCATAAACAGCACTATAAGTATTATTCCAAGGTAGAAGAAAAATTTGCTAATGATTTTTTTACTTTGCACCTTTTACTCCCTCCCCTCTATCCACAAATCTAAAGTATAATACCATGAATATTATTATGATAAGTAGCAATATCGTCGATGCTGCTGCTGATGCATTTAGGTTGTTGTAGGAATATTCATCATAGGCATAGGTTGCAAGGAATGGAGTAACTCTACCTGCTAAAATCTTTGGAAGTTCAAATATTCTAAATGAATCTACAGCCCTTAGTATCATAGTCATTGTGATGGAGGGTTTCAAAAGAGGCAATGTAACATAGAAAAATGTTTGGGTTTTTGATGCACCATCAATTGCACTTGCTTCATAAACATCGTTTGGAATCGATTCCAAACCGGCTAAAAGAAGTAATACTACAACCGGCAATACCTTCCAAGAATCCGCAAAGGCTATGACGAATATATTTTTTATACCTCCTGATGTCCACGCAATTGGCTTTGTTATTATACCGAGCCTGTATAACAATTCGTTTAAATATCCTTGCGTTCCAAATATATAAAGCAATGTAACACCTGATACAAGTGTTGGCACCCCCATTGGAAGTAAAACCAGGGACCTTACTAATCCTTTTCCTTTGAAATCATACTTTAGAGCCATTGCAATAAATAAACCTACAACTAATTGAAATGTAAGCCCTACCAATGTAACTGCAATCGTGTTGAATATTGCCATATTAAAATCCTTTTTAGCAAAAAGATACTGATAAGTTGAAAAACCTAATGCCCCTGTATCTTTATCTTGAAAACTTAACAAAATGGTTTTTAAAATAGGAAAAATAGTAAAGCCAAGGATATATAAAGCCAGCGGTAAAATTAAAAGAAGTTCAAAATAATACTTTTTAATAAATTTCATCAACTTTCCCCCTTTACTTTGCAAGAGCTTCTTTCAATTAATTCAAAATCAAGTTGAACTTCCCTTTCTACATCTTCTCCTTGGAGTATTTTTATAAGCATCTCCATCCCCTTTGCTCCCATTTCATATCTTGGCTGCTTTACAGTAGTTATAGGAGGATAAAAGTATTCTGCAAGTTCTACTCCGTCAAAACCTATAATTGAAAAATCATCAGGGACTTTAAAGCCATGTTGCATCGCACAAGATGCAGCACCAACAGCCATGGTATCTGAAGCTGAAAAAATTGCAGTTGGCTTGTCCTTAAGCTTTAGAACTTTTAGCATATTTTGATATCCACTTTTAAATTTATAATCACCGTAAAATATGATGTTTTCATCTAATTTTAAGCCGCTTTCTTCAAGTGCCCTTTTGTATCCGTTTATTCTTGGAATTCCAGCATTAGGGTCTTCCTTTTTCCCTGCAATCATGGCAATCCTTTTGTGGCCTAATTTAATTAAATACTTTGTAGCCTCATAGGCTGCCCTTTCGTTATCTATGGTAACGCTGTAAAATTCACTTTCATCATCTTTTGTGGCTATCAAAACTATAGGTATGTTTACCTTCTTAAAATCCCTTTTTAATTTTTCGCTTATTGTATTACTAATAAACAAAATTCCATCTGCCTTTTTTTCTTTGAGCATTATAAGGGCTTCCTTTTCCTTCTCCCTTTTAAGGTCTGTATTTAAAAGTATTATGTTATATTTATACTCATTTGCTATATCTTCTATGCCCCTTACTATATCAGGATAAAAGGCACTGGATATATCAGGAATCATAACACCAATAGACTTTGTAGATTTTACTTTTAAGCTTCTTGCTATTGCATTTGGATTATAATCAAGCTCCTTGATAGCATCTAAAACTTTTTTCCTTGTTTCCTCAGAGACCGAAGGATGATTGTTTAAAACTCTTGACACGGTTCCTAGGCCTACACCTGCTTTTTTTGCTACGTCCTTTATTGTAACTGACATAAAATCACTCCTTGGAAACGTTTCCTTAAAAAAATAATATCATAATTTTTAGTAAAATTCAATATCTGTATTTTCACAAAATTAATATTTTCATAAATTTTTGTTTATTGTATAATATTACTTAATACTAACTTTTGGAGGATAAGGCATGAAGATACAGAATCGATTGACAAAAGATATTAGTATAGTGGCTTTAATAGTGCTTGTCTTAACTTTTTTTATTTTTAAAAAATATATTTTTGATCCTGTAACAACTTTTGAGAAACAAATAGCTTATGATAAAATAAATCGCTTAGAAATCTATATAAACAAACAAGCTCATATGTTATATAGCCTATCCCTTGATTATTCAAAGTGGGATGAAACTTATAAATTTGTAGAAACAAAAAATTCCGAATATATAAATTCAAATTTCAACTACGATATTTCCTTTGATAAAAACGGCGTAAACTTTTTATTTATTACCGATAAAAGTGGGAACATTATATATGAAAGATATAACCAAAATAGTTATGATGATGAATTTTTAAACAAAAAGATAAAAACAAGTATACTTCCTTTAATAAACAAATATATATTATCAATTGGTAAAGATACTTTAGGCGTAGAAAACCTTTATAACACACCAGTTTTATTAAGCATTCAAACAATTCAAGACAGCAATGCATCATCTCCGCCAAAAGGGTATTTTATAGTTGGTAAATATTTAAACAAGGAAGAAATTCGTGAAATAGATAATGATCTGACAGTTAATATAGACTCTATAGAAAAAACTAACTTTCTTGATCGATCTTTAAAACTCAATGATAATTTAATTTATGCTAAAACCACTTTTAAAAATATTTTTAATCTTCCCTCGGTGTCCTTTACAATTAGATTTGAAAGGATTTTTTATCGTGAAGCTATAAAAAACATCATGTTTTTTTCCCTTACTTCTCTGTTATTAGTTCTTACATCCATCTTGATATTTGTTTTTAGATTAAGAAAATCCATCCTCAACAGGATAATGCTGATTAAGGATATAATTAATACTATTGAAAAAACATCAAATCTTGAACTTCGCCTACCTATTGACGGTGATGATGAGATTGATATTTTATCAAGGGACATTAATTCTATGCTGGATAAATTTAAACTAACGTCAAAACGATTAAAGGAAAGCCTTGATGATATTTACTATCTTGCATATCATGATAGTTTAACTCAACTTCCAAATAGGCTAAAAGCCGTAAAACACATTGAAGAATTGATAAATGCTAAGAGACCCTTTTACGCTATTTTGCTTGATATAGATAATTTCAAAAATATAAACGATATGTATGGACATGATTTAGGCGATGCAGTTTTAAAGTTTTTATCAAAGAAATTACAAAATAATATAAAAAAGAATAAATTTATAGCAAGAATAGGGGGCGACGAATTTTTAATCATCCTTGAAAACCTGAGCGGCACTTTTCAAATTCAAAATATAGTTAATGATATTATTAACCTATTATCCAAACCTTTGCATTTAAAATCAGACAAATTATACATTGAAGCATCCATAGGAATAGCCGAATTTCCAAAGGATGGTTCTACTCTTAAAAGTTTACTAAAAAACGTTGAGATAGCCATGTATGAATGTAAAAAGAAAAAATTAAAATATCAATATTTCAATCCTGCACTAAATGAAAAGGCTTTAACCACTTTAACTTTAAGCAACAAATTAAAACAATGTATAGAAAATAATGAATTTATTATATTCTATCAACCTATTTATAGTTTAAAGGAAAATAAAGTTTGTAGTGCAGAAGCTTTAGTTAGATTAAGTTTAGATAATAAGATTATCCCACCTAATCAGTTTATTCCAATTGCAAGGGAATTAGGATTACTTCCCGAGATAGATAACTTTGTCTTAACTAATTCAATTAAACAATGTAAAATTTGGATGGATTCAGGTGTGGAAAATTTTTCAATTTCAATTAATACCTCTTTTAAACAAATTATAGATGAAAACTTTGTAGAGTTCATTAAAGACACTATCACAAAGTTTACTTTTTCCCCTCAGAATGTAATTCTTGAAATCACTGAAGAAGAAGCTTTAGAAGATTTAGAAAGGGTAGCAGAAATATTAAATAAATTAAAGGAATTAGGTGTAAAAATTGCAATAGATGATTTCGGAACAGGTTATTCCTCTCTAAATTATATAGCTAGACTCCCTATAGATATATTAAAGATAGATAGATCCCTTATAAATAACATAAAAGATGAAAAAAATATCGAAATAATAAAGGCCATTATTTCAATGGCAAACTCATTAAAATTAAGTGTAATTGTTGAAGGTATTGAAAACAAATTGCAACTTGAGATTTTAAAGGAACTTAATGTTGAAAAAATTCAGGGATATCTTATAGATAAACCTTTGCCTAAGGAAGAATTCGAAGCAAAATATATAAAGGGATGCTGAGCATCCCTTTATTTTTTAAGCATTTCTCCAATTGCTGCAATGTTGCCAAGGCTTGATATAGCTTCATTGGGAAGTATGATTTTATTTGCTGGATTTTTAGCCATCTCTTGTAGTGCTTCAACCTGCTTTAGTGCTATAACTACTTCATTTGTTCCCGATTCAATTATTGCCTTGTTTACAAGATTAATGGCTTCTGCCTGAGCTTCTGCGATCTTTCTTATTGCCATAGCCCTACCTTCTGCTTCAAGAAGCTGTGCTTCTCTTTGACCTTCTGCTCTTCTTATATTTGCTTCTCTTTCTGCTTCTGCCTCTAGAATTTTAGCCTGCTTTAACCCTTCTGCCTTTGCAATGGCGCTTTGTTTTTCACCTTCTGCTTGAAGTATTGCTGCTCTTTTATCTCTTTCTGCCTTCATCTGCTTTTCCATTGCCTGTTGAATTTCCGCTGGAGGAATTATGTTTTTAATCTCAACAGAAAGTATTTTAATACCGTAAGCATCTGTAATTTCATCAACAACCCTTAAAAGTTCATTGTTAATTTTATCCCTACCTGATAATACCTCATCAAGGGTCATATTTCCTACGATATTTCTCATATTAGTTATTGTAGAATAAATTATACCCGCTTTGTAATTTTCAATATTATAAATTGCTGCCCTTGCATCCATTACTTTATAAAAAATTACGTTGTCTATAGAAATTTTTACATTATCTTTAGTGATAACCGATTGTGGTTCAATGTCAAGTATTTGTTGCTTTGTCGAAACCTTTGCCCTAACAAAATCAGCAATTGGAACTATAAAGTGCCACCCAGGCTCCAATATCCTGTGAAACTGACCGAACCTTTCAACCACGTATAAATAACCAGTATTAACAATCCTAATTGACGAAATTACAACAATTAAAACTATAAATACAATTAACACCAAAAAAACATTAGCTATGATATTCATATTTTTTCCCCCTTACTTTTTTGGATTAAAAACTTACTTCCTTCTATGCCTATGATCTTAAACCTTTCTCCCCTTTTTATTATCTCCCCAGTATTTTTAGCAAGCCAATAAATTCCGTTAATTTTAATATGAGCCTTATCAATTATATCCTCTTCTGCCGTAAGTTCCATTCCTATATATTCCTCTTCCATCCTCAAGGTCCTCTTTACAGTCTTTTTTAAGGTCTCTTTGATAAAAGGATAGCTTATTCCTAAAGTTAAAGCACTGACAATTGAAAAAATTATAATCTGAATTAAATTTGAGGCATTAAAAATTAAAGCTACAATGGCAAAAATAGCCCCTATCGTGAAGGCAAAAAATAGATAAGCACTTGTCAGGATATCTGTCAATATTCCTAAAAGTGCTATTATAATCCAAACATATAACAAACAAATAAACCCCCTTATATGTTTTTTTTATTATACTTCCAAATTCTGAAAATTAAAAGCTCTTAAAACTACTATTTTAGTCTTATTTGTTTGTTATTTGCCAAGAAAAATTAAAATCCTTTAATTATCTTAATATTTCCTTTCAGCAAGTTGTAATGCTATTTCTTTTAAAACCAATTTAGAGCTATTATTAGGAAGAGTCTCTATATTTTTTAAAGCTTTACTTGTATATCTTTTTGCTAGTCCTTCAGAATACTCTATTCCACCGTTCTTAATTATTCTGTCGATCAAATAATTTAAGTCTTCAATCTTATCGCTGCTTAAAATTTCTTCTAGCTCTTTATCATGTCTTAATGCATAAATAACTGGAAGAGTATAAATTCCCTCCATTAGATCATGTCCAATGCTTTTTCCAAAAGTCCTATCTCCTATCAAGTCCAATATATCATCCTTTATTTGAAAAGCCATTCCAAGATCAAATCCTATTTTTTTTAATCTATTAGCAATATCCTTTGAACACCTAGACTCCACAGCTCCTATAAAAAAGCTAAGGGAAAACAATATTGCTGTTTTTGCAGCAATCCTTTTTAGATAAGAATTTATAGAAACATCCGTTCTTTTCTTTGTCATCATTTGATTTATCTCTCCAACGCTTAGCCTTTCCATGCTTCTTATAACGCCCTTTATAGTATCAACCTGATCGCAAACCGTCAATAAACTCATACACCTTGAAAGGAGAAAATCCCCTATTAGAACGGCAGCCTCTTTTCCATATTTTTCTTGAACAGTTTTCATGTTTCTCCTAATCTTAGAATCATCCAGTATATCATCATGAATTAAAGTTGCGTTATGAAACATTTCAACAGCTGCAGCAATTTGAGTCATCTTGTCGGAATCATATTCCCCAAATGACGCAGCCAAGATAACAAATCCAGGTCTTAGCATTTTTCCGTTATTGTCAAATATATCTATCAACGCACTTTCTATCGTTTTTTCGCTGCACCTTACTTTTCTTTTAATTATTTTATTTACCTTCTGAAGTTCATCCCTCACAAAATCAATATTATCCCAAAATCCTGACATTTGATCACCTTTCTATCTTAAATTGTATTCTTCTAAGATGTTCAATAGAAAAGTTTGCTGCATATCCTATAAATATTCCTGTAACAAGCCCTGTAACTAATAAAAATGGCAAATACCAAAAAATATTGATATTGTTTAATATAAACATAGCAACTAGAACTTGTCCAACATTATGAAATATTCCTCCAACCATACTTATTCCAACTGGGGATATATTTTTGCTAATTTTAAGTAAAGTTAGCATCATAATAAAACTCAGGATAGCACCAGATACGCTAAACAAAAAAGAAGATAAATTTCCGCTAAAAATAGAACCCAATACTACTCTTATTATAACAATTAAAAGTGTTTCGTATGGAGTTAAAATATATAAAGAGATAACAGTAACAATATTAGCAAGACCTATTTTTGCACCTGGAAAGGTAAATGGTAATTGAATATACATTTCAATTATATAAAGACAAAGTGCAATTGAAATTAAAACTGAACTAAATACAAGTCTTCTAGTTTTCATGATGCCACCTCAATACGTAGAATCATCTATATCCTTTTTTTCTCCTTCTATCTCAACAACAATTTTATGGGGCAGGCAAACAATGCTTTCCCCTGCCCCTGAGATTTTACCCATCTTTACACATAGCCCGTCATGGCAATTTGCTTCCTTCATGTAAACGCATCCATTCTCTATTACGATTATATTGATATCTTTCCCATCCGTAATTACAACTTTATTATTCTCACTTAACTTTAAGCTTTTATATAATTTTCCTCCCTTATATATGTGAACGTATTCACCTTTTCCTTTTTTGCTAAACATGTAAAATCCTTGGATGGAAAGAGCTATTATGAGTGTAATAACTATTATATATATGTCATGCTTTTTCATATATTCCCCTCTTTTTAGATTTAAAGTTTAATTTACCTCTAAAAGTCTTTTCCCACCATTTATAGAACCATGGAACTACATAATAATCAAGTCCAAAGGAACGTCCAGCTCCTCCTAAAAGGGCTATAGCGCCAAATATATACCAGAGTATTTCCTTACCTGCCATAGCAGACAATATAAAGTTAAAGCACAAGAAAATCGATGCTAATGATGCTAATGCTGTAAAAAGACCTGCTATCAATGCTAAACCTATTCCTATCTCAGCTAATACTACCATCACTTGAAAATAATAAGCAAAGGGCTCAACAAATATATGCATAAATTGTTGATAAAATTCAGGTGGCTGCTTTAAAAGTGGAACAGCCTGGCTTACTGCCTGGGATGCCGAAGCAACAGCCTCTGTTGCTTGGGATGCTCCAGAAACACTTGAAGCTGTTACAATAAATATTTTATCTGGACTTAGCCAGCCTTGTTTTACTTTGCCCAATCCTTCTATCAACCACATTATTCCTATAAATAATCTTAAAGGAACAAGCCAGAAAGTAGGCGTTTTAGAAGCAAAATGTCCTCCAACCATAGATTTATTATTTTTAATGTCCATAAAATGATGTTTAAAATAGTCCCATATCAATAAAAATCCGCCGATTCCAAATAAATAATGCATATTTACAAGATGTTTTGCTGCCATTGCAAAAAATCCTGTAACATTTTTATTCATCAAGGTTGCAACGCAGTATCTAGAACCTATAGATACCATAAAGCCATGATAGTTTGATTTGAACCTTTTCTTTTCACTGCCTTTGATATCTGCAACTATATTTTCAGCTGCAACATCCGCAGTTTGAAGAGCAGTTTCAACAACCTGAAGAACCGGTTTTTGATCTTCTTCAAAATATGTTATATCGCCAATAACATAAACATTGTCATAATCAACGCTTTGCATATATTCATTCGTTAAAATTCTTCCTCTTTTACCCAAAGTTATATCTAACTTAGAAGCAAATGAATTACCTTGAACCCCGCATGTCCAAATAAGGGTTTTAGTATTAATTACATCTCCATTTTTAAGGACAACCTTATCCTCGGAAACTTCAACAATAGGAGATGAGGTTCTTAGCTCTATGTTTAACTTGTTGATATAATATCTTGCCTTTTTAATAAGTTTTTCGTTCAAAGTAGGCAGTATGGTATCTAAAGCCTCAACTATCATTACTCTAACTTCTTTTTCATCTATATTATATTTATAGCACAATTCTTTTTTAAATTCTGCAAGTTCCCCTGCCATTTCAACTCCTGTAAAGCCTGCACCTGCTACTACAAAGGTTAATAATTTTCTTCTTTCTTCGCTGCTTGTGGTTTTTGAAGCTTCTTCAAACATGTCTTCAATATGTCTTCTAATATTTTTAGCATCCTCTAAAGACCATAATGTAAAACCGTATTCTTGAACACCTTTAACTCCAAAGAAAGCAGGTTCACTTCCTATGTTTAATATCAAATAATCATATTCATAAATTGCTTCCTTTGATGTCAATCTCCTGTTTTTAAAATCAACATCAATTATTTGATCAACAATAACATTAACCTTGCTCCTATGGAACAATCTTTTTAGCTCCACTTTTACAGCATCCTCTTCAACCCTTCCTCCAGCAACCTCATGAAGTTCAGTCATAAGGGTATGGTATGGATTTTTATCTATGAGATTAATCTCTACATCATGTTTTTTTAGTCTTTTATTTAACAATTTTGCAGCCCTAACACCTCCATACCCGGCACCCAGGATCACTATTTTTTTTGCCATTAAATCACCCCCGTATTTAATTCGTTAATAGCCTTGAGCATAATTTAAAGACCTTGAAACTACTAGCCCGTTAGGACTAAATTTTTTTTATCACTCAAATATATTTCATAGGATTTCCTCCATTTTTGCCGAATTATATTTATATATCAACATAAACTTAGCAACAAAAAGGAGGAAATCTCTATGTATCAACGTCAAGAAATTTTTAACATTATTGAACTCTTTACTTCTCAAAAACTTATTAATTTCTATACAAAACTATTTGAAAATCTTGATTTATCTCCTTTACCTGATAGGCTCCCCTCTAAATACGGTCCTACCGGTTATTCTCGCCATGCTCTCTTTAGAGCCTTCATCGTTATGAAATGTGAGAAATTTGCTCAAATTACTGATCTCAAAGATTTTTCWAGAAAACAATTTAATCATTGCTAAACTTTGTGGCTTTGATATTCTTAAACCTTTACCTTCTTACTCTGTTTT
>NZ_CAKP01000109.1 GCF_000297115.1 Caloramator australicus RC3
CAATTGCCTGTTGTAATATTTTCTTAAATATTTTTTCAAACAAATCTGTTCCTTTGAACCTACGCTCATAATTTTTGCTAAATGTGCTAAAGTGGGGAATGTTGTCAGTAAGACCAAATCCTAGAAACCATCTGTATGCAACATTTGTTTCTATTTCTTTTATTGTTTGACGCATAGATTTTATACCAAACATATATTGAATTAAAACTATTTTAATTAATACAACAGGATCTATGCTTGGTCTTCCATTATCTAAGCAATACATGTCCTTTACAAGATCATATATAAAATCAAAATTGATAACTTTTTCTATTTTTCTAACTAAATGATCTTCTGGAACCAATTGATCAACAGAGATAAATTCTACTTGTTCTCTACGAGTTTTATCTTTGTTGATTGTTAGCATACTTATCCTCCTTTATTACTTCGTATATTATTATATTTCGACATAAAAAAAGAGAATCCTTTTTTTGCGATGGATTCTCTTTAAAAAATTATACTTTGTCAACAGTCTGTAGACTCAATAGTAATATTACTATTGAGTCTTGAAATTATTACATGTTAGCCATTTTTCTACATTCATCAGAACAACTTTTGCATATGTCTGAACATTTTTGGCAATGCTCATCTTTGAACATGCTACATTCTTGAGCGCATTTATTACAAATTGTAGCACATAGTTTACACATATCTTTTGAAAATTGTGAATCTATTGACATAAAAGCAACTGCTTGTTGACAAATTAATGCACATTCAAGAAGGATACTTATGCAATTTTTCCTGGCAGATACATCAGGCTCATTCAAACAAGCTTTAAAGCATTCAAAACATGCCTGAGCACATTTTACACAAATATCAATGCAAGATTGATATTTGTTAGTTAATTGAGTAACTACTCCCATTGTAAAACCTCCTTTTAAAATTTTCCCAATGTTAGTTTTCCGATTATAATTCTTCTATACATTTAACAAATAATTTGTGAGGTGATAGTAAATGGAAATAAAGATATCTAAAGATGCAATAGAATATATCGAACAAAATGGTAAAGAAGCATATGTTTTTTTAGGAAACGTTGGTGGATGCTGCGGTGGAAGTGTTCCTATGCCATATATTTATATTGGAAAACCCAAGGAATTAAGTAAATATCAAATGCATAAAATTGAAAATATAATAATTTATACAAGCAAAAACATAGAGAATAACAGGGAAATAAATGTGTACCTTTCTAAATTATTATGGTTAAAGCATATAAATGTGGATATTAAATGAGCTTACTTATTGATGAAAATAATATATAATATTTATCAAAGGAAAAAATAGTATATAACCTTAGAAATTTTTAGGGGGAATTTTTATGGAAAAAAGATTATACAGGTCAAGAACCGATAGGATGATAGCTGGAGTATGTGGAGGTATTGCAAAGTATTTTGATATGGACCCAACAATTGTAAGGCTTTTATGGGTGCTTATTGTAATGCTTGGAGGTTCTGGAATACTTGCCTATATTATTTGCTGGATTGTTATTCCTGAGGAGCCAATAGGCTAGCTATTTTGGATTAGCCTTATATAATAACTTATTACGATTTGGGGGGATTAATTTGAAAAGGATTATTAAAGGGGGATTTATATACCCTGCTGTTGGACAACCCTTTAGGGGGGATGTATTAATTGAGGATGGGAAAATTAAAAAACTTGCAGAGAACATTGAAGAGGACTGCGAAATTATCGATGCTTCTGGGAAATTCGTATTTCCAGGGTTTGTCGATGCCCACAGCCACCTTGGATTATTTGAAGAGGGGGTAGGATCTATCTATCAGGATGGAAACGAAGCAACGGATCCTGTAACTGCCCATGTAAGGGTAATAGATGCATTTAATCCCGATGACAGTGCAATTGAAAGGGCCTTAAGTGGGGGAGTAACTACTGTTATGATTCTTCCTGGAAGTGCAAATCCAATCGGAGGTCAAGGGGCAATATTAAAATTAAGAAGCAAAATAGTTGATGAGATGATTATAAAGGAACCAGCAGGTTTAAAGATGGCCTTTGGGGAAAATCCTAAAAGGGTTTATGGAGGTAAAAATCAAACCCCTTCCACAAGGCTTGGGACAGCAGCAGTTATAAGAGGATATTTTATGAAGGTTCAGGATTATATAAAGAAAAAGGAAAACGCACAAAAAGAGGGAAAGGAATTTACAGAAAGGGATATAAAGCTTGAAATAGGAGAAAGGGTTTTAAAGGGTGAGATTCCAGCAAGAATACACTGCCATAGGAAGGATGATATATTAACAGCTATAAGGATAGCTGAGGAATTTGGCTTTAAGTTTGTTTTAGAACATGGAACAGAAGGATATAAGATTGCTGATTATTTAAAGAAAGAAAACGTTCCTGTTGTCGTTGGACCGTTATTTGGATTTAACACAAAGCTTGAGCTGAAGGATAAAACCTATGAGGCTATTAAGATTTTAAACGAAAAGGGCGTCTTAATTTCAATAATGTGTGATCATCCTGTAATCCACTTAGAACATGCTAATATTCATGCAGGTGTTGCCTTAAGGTATGGTGCAAAGGAGGAGGATCTAATTAAAATGCTTACCATAAACGGAGCAAGGATCCTTGGCTTGGAGGATAGGATAGGTAGTATTGAAGAAGGAAAGGATGCTGATATAGTAATTTGGAGCCACCATCCCTTTGACTTAAGGGCAAGGGCGGAAAAGGTTTATATAGATGGGGAATGTGTATACAGTATATAGGGCCTGATAATTTATCAGGCCTTTATAAAAATTTGGGGGGAGTATTATGGAAGTTTTAGATAAGATAAAGGGTTTGCAGCCAATCTTTTGGGAAAATCCAAAAAAATTAAATGCCGATGATGCATTAAAGAAAATAGATTTAACTTATGAGGATATCCTTGAGGCTGAGGATAGGCTTAAAAGGTTTGCACCTTTAATAAAAAAATTATTTCCTGAAACGGAGGATGGGATTATTGAATCACCTTTGGTTGAGATAAAAAATATGAAATTGGAACTGGAAAATAAATACAAAAAGAAAATAAATGGAAAACTATTTTTAAAGTGCGATAATTATTTAAAGGTTGCAGGTTCCATAAAGGCAAGGGGAGGAATTTATGAGGTTTTAAAACATGCCGAGGACCTAGCAATGGAAAATAGATTGTTATCAAAGGATGATGATTATTCAAAGTTATCTGAGGAATCCTTTAAAAAATTTTTCTCAAATTATAAAATTGCTGTAGGTTCTACCGGGAATTTAGGTTTATCTATAGGTATTATGGCTTCGGCTTTAGGTTTTAAAGTGGATATTCATATGTCCCATGATGCTAAGGAATGGAAGAAAAAGATCCTAAGGGATAGGGGATGCAATGTTATTGAATACAAGGAGGATTATACAAAGGCAGTTGAAGAGGGAAGAAGGCAGTGTGAAGGTGATAAAAATGCTTATTTTGTGGATGATGAAAATTCAAAGCACCTTTTTTTGGGATATTCTGTAGCAGCCCTAAGGCTTAAAAGGCAGCTTGAAGAGTTAGGAATAAAAATAAATAAGGATAATCCTTTATTTGTATATTTGCCCTGTGGGGTTGGAGGAGCACCAGGTGGAATAACATTTGGGCTCAAACATGTATTTAAGGATGATGTTTTCTGCTACTTTGTAGAGCCAACCCATTCACCCTGCATGCTTTTAGGCCTTGTAACAGGGAAACATGAAAAGGTGCATGTTAATGATTATGGAATTGATAATAAGACGGAAGCAGATGGTCTTGCAGTTGGATCGCCCTCAAAGCTTGTATCAAAAATAGCAGAGATTTTAATTGATGGTATCTATACAATTGAAGATGATGAACTTTTTAAACTTCTTGTCCTTTTAAAGGATAGTGAAGATATTAAGATTGAGCCATCAGCGGCGGCTTCATTAAAGGGTCCACTACTTTTAGAAGCATCCCAAAATGCAATTCATATAGCCTGGGCTACAGGAGGAATATTTGTTCCTGACGATATTTATGAAAAAATGTATATTAGGGGTAAGAATATTATTTGAAAAATTGGATAAAATAAATCATATAATGTATTGAATTATGTTTTGGAAGGGTTGCTATGAAAAGAACTATTTTTCTTTCTTTAATTTTTCTTGTTCTTTTTACATCTGTTGTTTTTGCTCACAAGCCTATATTTGAAACAAGGGATACTACCTTTGAAAAACCAATTGTTGTAAAGGACCACACTATAAGTTATGCAATTTATGGAAGCCTTGATAAAATCGATGACGTAGATTTTGTAAAATTTGAGGCAAAAAATAAGGATCCTTTGTTTGTCCAAATGACAATTCCAATCATTAAAGGCAATGAGGATTTTAGCCCCTCCTTTGCTATTATCGGAAAGGGCATAAAGCAGAGGGATAAGCTACCCTTTGATATTCCTGAAGGGTATGGAAGTTTAGTAATAAAGCCTTCACCTAAGGAATACTTTTATGAAAAATTTACCCAGACTAAATACTATATAAGGCAAACTATAAGGGGAGAAATTCCTGAGGATGGAGAATATTATGTTGCAGTCTTTTCAGATGGCGAAAAGGGAAAATATTCCCTTGCAATTGGTGAAAAGGAAAAATTTACAGTTGTCGATTGGTTAAAGATGCCTTTTATTTATGTAGTGGTTAAGTATTTCTTTAACCCATTTGCAACGGTTGCAGTCATAGGTTTTATTATTATATTAATCTTCTATATAGTTAAAAGAAGAAGGGCCTAAATTGGCCCTTGATTATTCTGCAAGTGTTTTATGAACATCCTTTAAAAGACTCCTTATAGGAAGCTTTTGTGGGCATACATCTTCACATTTTCCGCATTCTTTACAGTTTTCAGCTCTATTTTCTTTATTTATGTAATTATTATAAACTTTTCTGCTTCCCTCTAAATCGTTGTATATGAAGGCACTGTTGTAAACTGAAAAATTCCTTGGAATATCAACACCAAAGGGGCAAGGCATGCAGTATTTGCAACTTGTGCAGCCAATTTGGTTAAGGCTTTTATATGTTTCCTTCACCTTTTTAATTAATTTTATTTCCTCCTCATTTAGAGAATAAGGATAAGCATCATTGATAACCTTTAAGTTTTCCTCTACCTGTTCAATTGTGCTCATTTCGCTAAGTAACAAAGATACTTCTTCAAAGTTTAGGACATATCTTAATGCCCATTCGGCAGGTGTTCTTTTAACATTGTGTGAATTCCAAATATCCTTTACTTTTTCTGGAGGCTCCTTAGCAAGTTTCCCTCCTTTTAATGGTTCCATGACTATTATAGAAATTCCTTTAGAATGGGCATATTTTAGTCCTCTTAATCCTGCCTGTTCATCTTCATCAAGATAGTTGAATTGGATTTGTGAAAAGTCCCATTCAAAGGCATCTATTATATCTTTAAAAACATTGAATTCATCGTGAAAAGAAAAACCAATTTTTTTAATTTTACCTTCATTTTTTGCCTTTACTAAAAAATCTAAAACTCCAAGGTTATATACCTTTTCCCATGAATTTTTTGAAAGGGCATGAAGAAGATAGCAGTCTATATGGTTAGTTTCTAATTTATTTAGCTGTTCATTTAATAATCTTTCAAAATCATCCTTTTCATTTACAAGCCAAACGGGCATTTTAGTGGCAAGTAAAACTTTTTTTCTATAACCTCCCTTTAAAACTTCAGCAGTAAATATTTCACTATTTCCCTTATGATAAGGATATGCTGTATCTATGTAATTAACTCCATTATCAATTGCATATCTTACCATTTTAAATGCCTTTTCCTTATCTATTTGCCCCTCATCACCATTTAAAATTGGAAGTCTCATCATTCCAAAACCTAAAGCAGAAACCTCAAGGTCCTTTGCGAATTTTCTATATTGCATAACAACCCTCCTAAAATTCATATGGTTTACAAATTATCTCTTTGATTTTAGTTTCAAATATTGATGCTGCATGGGAAGGCCTTATCACAACGGCAGTATCAGCGCCTTCTCCTGTTCCTCCTATTGCTATTATATCTTCTCCATAAGGAATTAGCCCAGCGTCAAGGGCCATAACTGAAATTTCTACAGCAACTTTAACACCTTGTCCGAGCATTCTAAGTGTATGGGCCATAATTTCAACAGGATATATGCCAGCAAATTTTTTTGATATTCCCCTTTCTGCACCAGACAAAACATGGGTTCCCGTATAAACTTTAAATCCAAGCTTTTTAAGATCTTCTATTGTTTTTTCATCTATTTCCATAACTCCAGGTTCTTCAAAACCATTTACATGGGTTATAACTATAATATTTTTGCCACTACCAGCTAAAAACTTTGCAGTATATCCTGAACAGGATGCAACGACGATATAATCTATGCCCTTTTCTTCTGCAACCTTTAGGGCAAGTTCTATGGTTTTTGCTGTATTGTGCCTTCCTGCGGTTTCAAAATACATTTTAGCACCTCCTACTTTTATTTCTTAATAATAATTTTAATATATTTTTGCCAAAAAATGAAAATAGAATTTTGTTGTTTTCATTTATATAATAGTGTTATAATGTTTCATGGAGGGATTGTCATGGAAAACGATAAGGTTTTTGATCTTCTAACCAAATTGTATAGCGAAATGCAGAACGGTTTTAAAGAAGTTAATAATAGACTAGACAGGGTAGAAGAAAGACTAGACAGGGTAGAAGAAAGGCTAGACAGGGTAGAAGAAAGGCTAGACAGGGTAGAAGAAAGGCTAGATAGGGTAGAAAAAAGACTAGACGGAGTAGAAGAAAGACTAAATAAGGTAGAAAACAATCAAGTGACTATGGAAAATGAACTAAAAGAGATGAAAAAGACTTTGTTTGATGGTTATGTGCAGAACACAGAAGCCATAAAAAGATTGGAAGCAAAGGTTGACGAGCTTTCTGAAAAAGTTGATAGGCATGATATTAAAATTCAAGTTATAGAGGGTGGAAAATCATCAAGAAGAAAGGCTAAATAACAGGGGGATAATATGAAACTTTTACTTTTATGCATAGTAGGGTTTGTTGCAGCCTTTGTGGATTCCATTGCAGGTGGTGGGGGACTTATTTCTGTTCCAGCCTTTATGCTCTATGGTTTACCAACACATATGGTTCTTGGAACAAACAAATTCTCTGCTACGACGGCATCTTTAACAAGTTCAATCAAATACATAAAATCAGGAACTACAAATAAAGAATTACTTAAATATTTATCGCCTATGACCTTTATTGGAGCTGTCATTGGCGTAAACTTAGTTTTAAAAATAAACCAAAGGTATCTTTATGCTATGGTTTTAATCCTTGTTCTTTTTGTTGGTATATATACGCTTTTTTCAAAAACGATTGGTCAAGAGGATAATTTTAATGGTTTAAATAGAAGAAACCTATTATTGGGTATGATCTTAGCATTATTTATAGGTGGGTATGATGGCTTCTTTGGACCTGGGACAGGCTCCTTTTTGATTTTTGGGCTTATAAATATTTATGGTTTTAATTTTTTAAATGCTGCAGGAAATGCGAGGTTTTTGAATTTTTTGAGCAATATTGCTTCTTTAATAGTTTTTGCCTACAAAGGAATGGTGGATTATAAGATAGCAATTCCAGTTGCTCTATTTATGATTATAGGAGCGCGCCTTGGAACTAAAGCAGCACTTTTTAAGGGATCTAAATTTATAAAACCTATATTTGTAACGATGTCTATTTTAGTTGCTTTAAGGATGCTATATAATTTTATAAACATATAAAAAGCAGGCAGATGCCTGCTTTATTAGTCTCCAAAGGATATTCCAACGCTTCTTGCAACCTGAACAAGTTCTCCATTTGGATCAACGTATTTTTCTTTTCCTATAACGTCCTCAAGTGGAACATATGATATGTCGTCTCCCTTTAGACATACCATGTTGCCGAATTTTCCTTCTGCTATAAGGTCAACGGCTTTAACTCCATATCTTGTTGAGAGTATTCTGTCGTATGTTGAAGGTGAACCTCCTCTTTGAACATGGCCCAAAATAGTTGCTCTTATTTCATGAGTTTTTATTCTTTGTTCAAGTTCATTTGCAAGTTTATGGGCAATACCTCCAAGTCTTATTGGGTCTGGGCTGTCCTTTACTATCTTGCTGACTACAACTTCTCCTCCTTTTGGCTTTGCGCCTTCAGCCACAACAATTATGCTAAACAATCTTCCCATTTTTCTTCTTTCTTCTATTTTTTCAACTACTTTATCTAAATCAAATGGTATTTCAGGAATTAGTATAACATCAGCTGAACCTGCAATTCCTGCATGTAGAGCAATCCAACCTGCATTTCTTCCCATAACTTCAAGTATCATAATTCTATGATGGGATTCAGCTGTGGTATGTAGTCTATCTAGGGCTTCAGTAACAACTTCAATTGCAGTGTTAAAACCAAATGTGTAGTCAGTTCCACCAAGGTCGTTGTCGATTGTTTTAGGAACTCCAACAACCTTAACTCCCTTTCTTGAAAAATCCCTTGCACTTGTTAAAGTTCCATCCCCACCAACAACAACTAAGGCATCAACGCCTTCCTTTTTCATGTTTTCAATTGCAACGTCGGAAACGTCCTTTTTAACAATTTGACCATTTTCTTCAACTTGGTAGTCGAAAAGGTTATCTTTATTTGAGGTATAAAGTATTGTTCCTCCTTTGTGAATAAGCCCAGTTACACTATCTAAAGTAAGAGGAATAAAATCGTTTAGATAAAGCCCCCTATAACCGTATTTGTAGCCAATAACTTCATAGCCGTATTTTAAAATTGCAGTTCTTGTTACAGCTCTTATTACTGCATTCAAGCCAGGGCAATCTCCACCACCAGTTAAAATAGCAATTTTTTTGATTTGCGACATTAATTACACCCCCGTTATTAAAATCTAACTTATATTATATATTGTTCAAATAATATATAAAATATTTATTATATTCAAAAAAGTTATTTATTATTAACAAAAAAAGTCGATTAAGAAATAAGATGGATTTTTTTGTCGATAAATAACCTTTTGAAATATTTATTATTTGTGTTATAATTAAAAAAAGATTACTGAATTTAACAGGCAGACCTCTTTAACTTGGGAAACCAGGTTAAAAAAAAAGAGGTGGAATGCCATGAGGATTTTGCGCGAAAAAATTGAATACTTAAGAAGGAAGATGGATAGAAGATTAGAAGAAAAAAATTTTATTGTTGATGATGAGATAGTTAAGTTAAGCCAATTATTGGATAAGTTTATCGCAAAATATCAAAAAAGGCAAACGAAAATAAATAGGGGATAGCCCCTATTTTTGTTTGTCCTTCTATATAATGTAATTGACAAATTAAAATAATCAATTATAATAAAATTGTAAACATTATGCACCCGTAGCTCAGCAGGATAGAGCAACGGTTTCCTAAACCGTGTGCCGGAGGTTCGAATCCTCTCGGGTGCACCAGATCAAGCCTTCGGGCTTGATTTTTTATTTTTAAGTGGTGATTTTATGAATCATGAATATTTTATGAAAATAGCCATCGAAGAAGCCAAAAAGTGCCTTTTTTTAGATGAGGTTCCCGTTGGAGCTATAATAGTTAAGGATGGGAAAATAATAGCAAGGGCTCATAATTTAAGGGAAACCTTAAGGGATGCCACAGCTCATGCTGAAATCCTTGCAATCAATGAGGCATGCATGGCATTAGGGGGATGGCGCCTTTTAGACTGCACTATGTATGTAACCCTAGAACCTTGTCCGATGTGTGCAGGAGCCCTTGTAAATTCTAGAATAAAAACTTTGATTTTTGGGACTAGGGATCCTAAGGGAGGGGCCTGTGGAAGCTTATATAACATTGTAGCAGATGAAAGGCTCAATCACAGAATAGAAATCATTGAGGGAGTTTTACAGGATGAGTGTAGTAAACTCTTAAAAGAGTTTTTTAAAAGCAAAAGAAAAAAGGATTGATAATTTTATATAAAAATTGTAATATATATTTAGTATGGAGAGATGGCCGAGAGGTCTAAGGCACTTGACTCGAAATCAAGCGTGGGGGCAACTCCACCGTGGGTTCGAATCCCACTCTCTCCGCCAATGTCCGGCTTTTGCCGGATTTTTTTATATATTTAAAGGAGGAATAGTATGAAGGTATATATTACCTACCAGATCCCAGAAATTGCAGTAAGATTATTAAAGGAGCACTTTGAAGTTGAGGTAAATAGAGGAAAGCATTTAAGCAAGAAGGAACTTATAGAAAAAATAAAGGATGCAGATGGAGTATTATGTCTTTTAAATAATACTATCGATGCAGAAGTTATGGATAATGCTAAAAGGATAAAGATTTTTGCAAACTATGCGGTAGGCTTTAATAACATAGATGTTTTAGAGGCTAAAAAGAGGGGGATTATCGTTACAAATACGCCGGATGTTTTGACAGATGCAACTGCTGACCTTGCCTTTACTCTATTGCTTTCTGTTGCAAGGAGAATAGTTGAGGCGGATAAATTTACAAGGGAAGGTAAATTTACAGGGTGGGAACCTAATTTATTTTTAGGTTGTGATATAAAAGGTAAAACCTTAGGCATAATTGGCGCAGGAAGGATTGGTAAAGCCTTTGCTAAAAGAAGTATGGGATTTGACATGAAAATAATATACCATAACAGGAGAAGGGATTTAGAATTCGAAAGGGATTTTAACGCAGTTTATGTAGATAAAGAAACTTTAATAAAGGAATCTGATTTTATCTCACTACATGCACCTTTAACAGATGAAACCTATCATATTATATCTGAAAAAGATTTTGATATGATGAAAGAAACTGCAATTCTTATAAACACTGCAAGGGGACCTCTTG
Source organism: Caloramator australicus RC3 (assembly GCF_000297115.1). Classification (GTDB taxonomy): domain Bacteria; phylum Bacillota; class Clostridia; order Clostridiales; family Caloramatoraceae; genus Caloramator; species Caloramator australicus. The sequence continues at coordinate 10,844 of NZ_CAKP01000109.1, forward strand.
TTGATGAAAAGGCTCTTGTAAAGGCGTTAAAGAATAGAAGAATATTTGGCGCAGGTCTTGATGTTTATGAATTTGAACCTCAAATTGAAGAGGAACTTAAAAGTATGGATAATGTTATACTTTTACCTCATATAGGCAGTGCAACAATAAATACAAGAAATGAGATGGCTCGCCTTGCTGCAGAAAATATAATAAGGGTATTAAAGGGTCAGAAGCCTTTAACACCCGTTGTATAGATTACTTTTTACGTTTTGCTAAAGATAAAATAGCACCTAGGGCTATCGATAAAAAGGATGCCATTAATACTCTGTATTCAGATGGAAGTAAAAAGGTTATTGTATGAGCAGGAATCCAAAAGAACGGGATGGTTTTTAAAACTACAAAACTAATAAAGGTATTCCAATCTATTTTTGATATAACATCATTAAGTTTAACCTTTAATATTTTATTAAGTTTACCCTCTCCAAGGTCTATAAAGGTATCGGTTATTCTGTGGAGGGCCATAAAGGTTGGTGCAAAAATAAGGTTCATAAGTGCACTTGTATAAAATGCCGGCCAGAACCTTAAACTACTCTTAGGCAATAAGCTTTTTTCTATGCAAGCACTAACTCCGGAAGAAAATAGATCAAAAACAAGGGCAAAGACCATTCCTAAAAAGCCCCAGATTATAAACCTATAAATTAATCCATGGGGTTTTTTATAGTCCCCCGTTTGAAGTCTTATGGCTAAAAGTTCTCCCATTGTAGCAAGGATGGATACCTTTATAAATCCCATAATATAAGGGTGGGACTTTGTAAGAGTAACAAAAGCAACATGAGTTGGTTTGTAGATTAGAATAAAAATAACTAATAAAAGAGCGGTAAGCCATAGAAAATCCTTTTTCTTCATCTTTATCCCCCTAAATTTATTGAAATTTTTTGTATTTTCCAATATTATATCATATGTGGGACAACTTAAACAATTTTTAAAAGGTTGAGGGGAAGACTATTATGATAATTGAAAAATCAAAAGCTAAGGATGTTTTATTGGTAGATGACTCAAACTTAATACAAGTTTCTTTAAAAGAAATTCTTCAAATGGAAGGATATTCCGTTGAGTTAGCTTCAAGTGTGGATGAAGCTATAGCTGCGATAAAAAGAAAAAATGGCGAGTTTCATCTTATTATTCTTGACGTTCATCTTCCCAATAAAGATGGATTTTATTTGGTAGAACTGTTAAGGAAAGATGAAGAGTTTAAAAATTATAAGAATGTTCCAATTATGATGTTAACTTCTGATGCTACAATGGTTACGGTTAAGAAGGCTATAGAAAAGGGAGTTAATGATTACCTTAATAAACCCTTTAAAACATCTGAAATTTTAAAGAGGGTGGAAAAATTAATATTAGATAAAAAGAAACAAATTATAAAAAGTTAATTGATGCTCTACAAAATGAAATAGAAAGGGCTAAAAGAGGGAATTATAATTTAACTTTGATTATTGCTAGCTGCGAAAGCGAAAAGGATATAAAGATTAATGAAATCATAAATGATATATCAAACAGGTTAAGGAAAGTAGACACCGTTCTTGAACTTGGAACTTCAACTTTTTGTGCGATATTGCTCTTTACCGGGTTAAATGGAGCACAGGTGGTAATCGATAGGATAAAGGAATATCTTATTGGAAAGTGGTATATTGGAATATCCGAATATCCATCCGAGGCAAAAGATGCCCTTGAATTATATAAATTGGCTAAAGAAAAAATAACAAGGGAAATAAACCAAGAAATAAATAAGATAGAAGAAGAAAAGGCATAAGCTTACAAAAATTGTTATGTCAATATCTTTTGAAAATGTCACCTAAAAATAATTTAAAATAAAGTTAATTATCGTATGAAAATGTCATTTAGATGGGTAAAAATTAGGGGGCTTTGCCCCCTAGAACCCCCATCCTCGCCGGAAGGCAGAGGGGCAGATTAAACTGCCCCTAAAAGGCAATAGGATACTATGCCGCCTGATGTCAAGGCCTTTCGCGGCATAAACGGGCACCCTCCCACAAGTGGGCCCCTCCCATTTACTTCCACGGTGCCTTGACATCACCCGACTAACAGTCCTATTATCAAAAGCTAACATTTACCCTAAATTTGTATCTGTCAACAAATTATCTTACCGA
>NZ_CAKP01000108.1 GCF_000297115.1 Caloramator australicus RC3
ATTTTTGAAGATATAGATTCATTTAATAAATCCTGCTTAGAATGGCTCGATAGAACATGCAATGCAAACGTTCATGGGACAATAAAAAGAATACCGAAAGAAGTGTTTGCAC
>NZ_CAKP01000107.1 GCF_000297115.1 Caloramator australicus RC3
CACATCCAATTTGCCATCTTCTTTAAATTAAAGCAAGCACAAACAAGCATCGCTTGCATGGACACTTTTTCTATCCCTCTTAGTGTTGTCCATCGCAAACCATGCTTCTCCTTCAAGTCGGCAAATACCCTCTCTATGGTTTTGCTTCTATCTTTATATAGTTCTTTGCATTCGTATGTATGTCTCAAATGTTCTACTTCTTCTAGATATCCTTCCCATATATGTCGATTGACTATTTTTGTGTGATTTTTACTGCTTGTGCACATGCTTAAATATGGGCAGTTCTTGCATACTTCCGGATTTGATTTGTATACCCTATATCCATCTCTGTTTGTTGTTGCGTATTCTAATATTTGATTGTTGGGACATATATAGCAATCATAGTATTCATCATAAACAAATTCTTTCTTTGGAAAATATCCCTCCTTATGTTGTGGCCTCTTGTATGGCATGGATGGTAATATATTCCTATCTAATAATTCTTTGCATATATGAGGAGTCTTGTAGCCTGCATCTACTGCTACTGCTCTTGGTCTCCCTACATTCTTTTCTACTTCGTTTAATATGTCCACAAACATTACACTATCATGAACATTTGCAGCTGTTAATATAGTCCCTAATATCATTCCATTTTTGTCGCAGGCTGTATGTAGGGAAAAACCAAATTGATGCTCCTTTTCATTTTTATTTATCATTCCGCTATCTGGATCTGTTGTGCTCCTCTTTACTTCTTTCATTTTTACATTTTCATTTTCAAAATCCAATGGCTTTAACCCATGATTTTCTCTATCTTCGTTTATTTCTTTTTCTAATGCTTCCTTGTATGTTTTTGTTTGTTCTTCTACAAATACTTTCTCATATTTTTTCTTGTTAGCATTTGCTTTGATGTGGGTTGAATCTATA